>CAWCJC010000001.1:0-1004263 GCA_963795835.1 Bryobacterales bacterium
TTAAATTAACACCACTGGTCTCGGTTTTGCTAATGCCAGTGTATGCCTGGACATGTATTGTAGGACCTCACCACCAGTGCCCGAGTTGCGGGCGCAGCTTTGGTTCAGAAGAAGAGCTAAGCATGCACGTGCCGGAGTGCGCCGCATACAAAACGGCCACTCCCTCCGGCCAGCATAGACACGACGTAACCGATGAAGAACGTGAAAACGATGGCCAGTGGAAGAGCGTGCCTTAAGATTCGGCCAACGTAATTCGAATGGGGGAACGCCTTGTCTGACGGTCCCTCGGTGAATAATTATGGGCTAATACGTGCAGACATGGCGCTATATGGAAAGTAAGGCGAAGTTGCTTGGTCACCCAGCCCATCCTATTCTGGTTGCATTTCCGGTAGGTCTACTGGTAACCTCCGTGGCTTTTGACGCATTGGGAGAGGTTCTTAAGAAAAAAGAGCTTGTCTCATCCGGATTCTGGATGGCTGCGGCCGGTTCAGCTACAGGGGTGGTTGCGGCGGTCCCTGGAATCATAGACTACTTAGCGATTCCAGAAGGAAGTCGGGCTAAGAAAATAGGGTTGATTCATGGTGTCGGGAACGCTGTCGTGCTTGGTTTGTTCGTGGGAAGCTTAGCCCTTCGGACACGGAAATCTCATGCGCCGTCAAGCGGGTCAAAGGCGCTCTCCGTCGCGGGCGGATTACTCACTCTTTGTACTGGATGGCTGGGTGGTGAACTAGTGGATCGTTTGGGCGTGGGTGTGGACGATAATGCCAACCTGAATGCTCCTAATTCTCTTAGGAGCAACTGAGAACCCGTGGACCTTTCAGCGGGCTAACCCGAAGCTCATGATGTTTGAGCCAATTGCAATCGTTACAAACTGTCGCCCTCCACCGTATAGGCCATCGGGGACGTTGATGGTTGCCCCTACGGTATCCGCCACAAGGTCTTACCGTTCCGCTCATCTGCGGCAATAAAATCGCCAGTTGGATCACCATAAAAGAGGACGCCTCCTGCGGTCCCTAATATCCCGGCATACCTCTTACCATCCACGGGTCCAGATTGTGGCACCTCCCAGGCGATTTTCCCGGTTTCGATGTCCAGAGCTCGAAGATACTTCGTTCCCGACTCAGCGCGAGCCGGGTTCTTTTTCCAACTCCCGGGTGATAGTTTCGCTGAGCACTTTTCAAGAACCATCACGTAATACAAGTGGGTAGTTGGGCTGTACACCGTTCCGTTCCAATTCGTTGCGTGGTCTGGGCAGCTTACATCCTTTTCGGTAGCCATTTCGGGGCGACCGTCCGACCCGATTCCTTTGGCCCACGTCATCTTGCGCGTGAACGGCTGAGCAAGCAGCAATTTGCCGTCTGTCCGGTCAAACACATAGAAGAAACCATTGCGGTCAGCATGAAGCAAAAGCTTCCGCGGTTGCCCGTGGAATGAAGCGTCTACCACTACGTTGGGCTCATTCGAATCCCAGTCATGTACGTCGTGAGGAGTGAATTGGTAGAACCACTTCACCTTGCCTGTGGCCGGATCAAGAGCCAGGACGCAGTCAGTAAACAGGTTATCGCCACCGCGCTCTCGGTCATCCGAATTTGGCCAGGGGTTACCAGTCGCCCAATAAAGAGTGTCGGTCTCCTGGTCATAAGAACCGGTCAGCCAGGTGGCTCCACCACCATACTTGACTGAACTCCCCTTCCATGTCTCGTAACCGGCTTCGCCCACGGTCGGAACCGTCCAATGACGCCACACCAGTTTGCCGGTGGCAGCTTCGTAAGCGGCGATGAATCCACGAATTCCCCAATCGCCCCCGGAGACTCCGGCGACCACCAAATCCTTGACGACCAGCGGCGCCATGGTTCCCCCGTACTTCTGCAGTTCCTCAGGCATCACTGCTTCCCACACAGGCTTTCCGGTAATACGGTTTATCGCGATGAGATGGGCATTGTCCGTCACCAGGAAGAGGTTATCTTCCAGGATCGCCACGCCGCGATTTGTCCCTAGAGAGGCATCCGAAACAAGACCGGGCGTTCGCGGGCGCGAGTAGTGCCAGATCTCATGTCCAGTGCGCGCGTCGAGCGCAAAGACCTGATTCGGCCCGGTCGCGTACATTATGCCATCGGCAACAATGGGCACAGTTTCCAATCCGAAATAGCGCATGTTCTCGCGAAAATACGGAGTGTCCGGAAAAGACTGCGCCCACAATGGAACGGAAAAGCTCCATTTCAAGCTGAGCTTGTTGACCGTGGCAGTGTTGATTTGTTTCACCTGGCTATATCGATTGCCGCTTAGTTCGCCGTTGTAGGTCACCCAATCGCCCTGCTTTGGATTTTGAATCCTGGAAAAATCAACTCCGCCCGTCAAAGGCCTGTCAGGAGAGATTGTGGCTCCGAGCTTTACGCCTGTTAACCGCCCCAGGAAAGCCATCAGATTCTGCAAATCATCCGGCTTGGTTTCAATAGCCGGCATCACGGACTTCTTTTCCTCAGTGATGCTGGAAACGCGGTCCATCAGCACCGGATGAAACGCGCCTTTCGAGTCCTGCAGAACAAGTTCAAAGGCGCTACGGCTTCGTGCAAATCCCTCGAGGGTTTGGCCATTGGTTAAGAGAACTCTGACCGTTTCATAGCCCGGCGCGATCCGCGAATCCGGGTGGATCACCGATTCCCGAAGTTCTTGTACGGTCATCTCGGCAGCAATACTTGAGAGATCGGGACCTAAGGGCGCACCCTCGCCATAGACCATATGACACGATGCGCACTTTCCTTTACCGAAAAAGAACTGCTTACCAGCGGCTACATCGCCAGGTATTACGCTCGCGCTAGCAAGGGCGTTTAGCGAGACCGCAAAGTTCGCCAGCTCATCAAGGGCACCGGACCCCAAATCAAAACCCGGCATCCCCGCTGAAGGAATCCCGTTACGGATGATATTGCGCACGCTCTGGAGGGTGCGCTTGCGCATAGAGGCACTCCCGGCGAGACCCGGCCCCTGCTGGGTCCCCCGTGCATCCTCTCCATGGCACCCGCTGCAGAGCTTCAGGTAATTCTGCTGGGTCTCGGGGCGGACCGAAACTTCTTGCGCACTCAGCGCCCAAGTCCAGCTAAATAGGACAACGATAATCGCGAGTGTCTTGCTCAATTCTTCCCTCGGGGGTTCAAATAAAATTTCCGAGGCCATGCCGCTCGGTTCTCCTTCGACCAATCTAGATGTAGCTGAATTGCGAGCTCGATGGCAACTTCGACATTACCGATGTCATTCCTGTTCTTAGCCCTTGTGACTGGCCCGAAACAGACACGCGATCGTGATAACATCTGCACATTCGCTTTGGAGTTGACTTCAAAGAACCATGACCAAAAACCTTGCCATTCTCTCTTTCGCGTGCCTTTTCTGCGCCAGCACGATCCAGGGCCAGATCTCTTCAGCTACGCTCCTGGGCAACGTCACTGATGCCACCGGGTCCGCTATTCCCTCGGCCAAGGTAGAAGCAAAGAACCTCGGTACGGATCAAAGTCGCACCGTCGCGACGGACTCCAACGGCGGCTACGTGATTCAGGACTTACCTGTTGCCCATTATTCCCTTACGATCACAGCCCCGGGTTTCAAAGCTTATGTCGTTCGAGATCTGGAATTGCAGGTGGCCCAGCGCGCGTTGATCAATGCCGCGCTCGAAGTCGGCACTATGGGCCAGGAAGTAACGGTTGCCGCAACCGCGCCAATCCTGGAAGCAAGTACCTCGTCCATCGGGCAGGTGGTTGATACGACAGCGGTGGAACGCATGCCGCTCAACGGCCGCAGTTTCTGGCAGTTGACAAGTCTAACCCCCGGCGCGACCTATACTCCCGGTGGGCAAGGTACGCGCACAAACGGCGCGTCCATTCGGTCCTCGGCGGTCAACGTAACCATCAATGGTCAGGCTCCCAACCAAACGGGCTGGTCCCTTGACGGCGCGTTTATTACCGAGATGCAAACGGGGGGTACCCAGATCCAGCCGAACGTTGATGCACTTCAGGAGTTTCGCGTTGAAGGGGCAAACATGATGGCGGAATACGGCCACACGCCAAACATGGTGAACGCCACGCTTAAGAGTGGAACGAACAATTGGCATGGCTCCGCCTTCGAGTTCCTGCGCAACTCCGCATTGGACGCGCGAAACTTTTTCTACGTGCCGCCAACTGGAAGTAATTCCCGGCTAGCACCCTTACGCCGCAACCAGTACGGCGGTACCTTAGGTGCCCCAATCCGTCACGATAAGACCTTCTTCTTTGTCGATTTCGAGCGCACCGGTTTGCTGCAAGGCGTTGATTTCAACAACGCGGTACCCAGCAGCGCCATGCGTTCTGGGGACTTCAGTGAATTGCTCCGGGCGAGCAAACCCGTAACCCTGATCGATCCGCTTACGCGTCAGCCCTTTCTCGGGAACATCATTCCGCAAAGCCGCCTTTCACCCCAGGGGCAATTTTTCTTGAAGTATCTTCCCGCAGCGAATACAGTTCTCGGGTCAACCAGCTACGCCGCGCTTAGTAATAATCTGCTGCTGCACCAAAACCGCGGGGATATCCGCATCGATCATCAGATCAACGCCTCGACACAGCTGATGGGCCGGTATTCCATCAACGACAACCAGGAAACGGATCCGAATCCTTTCCCTAGCCTTGGTGCTTTTCCTCTGGGAAGCCGCGCCCAAAATGCTACTTTGTCGCTAACGCATATCTATAACGCGCACTGGCTTTCGCAAGCACGCGTTTCGTATTACCGCGACATCTTTGTGTTCGGCGCGACACTGGAAGGAACCAACTTCAATCAGCAAGCAGGAGTGAAAGGCTTTGACGATACAACGTCAATCTATAGCTTTCCCCAGATTACAGTGTCGAATTTTGCAACCTTCACAGGTTCCCCTTCTGACCAGCGCCCGAAATCAAACCGAATCCGGAACTGGCAATATGCAGGCGATACAAGCTATTCCAGCGGCAAACACAGCCTGAAGTTTGGTGGCGAGCTGTTGCATCAGACTGCCGGATTCTTTAATGGTTCACGATCGGTTGGCATCTTTAACTTTCTAGGAACGTACACCGGCAATTCGTTCGGAGACTTTCTTCTTGGTTACCCCGATTCCGTAACGCGTGACTATTTCAAGCAGCTGAATGGTGATTGGGCAAACTTCGGAAGCTTCTATGCACAGGACAGCTACCGAATGACGCCAAACCTGACGTTGAACCTCGGTGTGCGTCTGGAGCTCAACTCTTTTTACAACGGCATACGCGGCCAGAAAAGCGCCTTCGACACTCAAACGGGAAAAGTGATTATCCCGAGCAGTATCGATCCAAACGTGCAGCCGCTCACGCCGACTCTTCTTTCACTCTTTGGTGACCGGCTGCTTTACACCAATGATTTGAAGCTGCCTGACTCCATTCATCCTATGGCGTACAACTGGGCCCCGCGTGTCGGTTTCGCCTGGCAACCGGGCGGCAGCCAACGCTTAGTGATTCGAAGCAGCTATGGGATCTTTTACAATTTCCCCGACAGCAACACGATTAACAATACTGTTGCGACAGTGCCGTTCGTTGCGGCTCAAACGGTTTTCAACGACAGGCCACCCGCAGCCCCATCGCGGACCTGGGGTGACTTCTTTCTGGGCCAGCCCCCCGTATCCGCCAATCCGAATCCCGGGCAACCCTGTTCATTCGGCCTGACCCTTACCTCCTGCGCGACGCCCGACATTCAAGGAGCCTCCCGCAGGTTCCGGTCCACCAGTGTGCAAGAGTGGAACTTCGCCATACAAAGGCAGCTGACTTCATCGAGCTCACTCGATGTCGCATACGTAGGCACGAAGACCTCACACCTGAATCAGAATCTGACAATCAACGATCCACTGCCTGGCCCTGGTGCCATTCAAACGCGGCGGCCCTATCAACAGTGGGGGAACATCACATACACCACCTTCGATGAGAACGCCAACTACAACGCCTTTCAAACGAAGTTTGAACAGCGATACACGCATGGACTAACCACGCTGCTCTCCTACGCATATTCGAAGTGTCTCGATTCCGGGAGTTCGCAGGGTGGCACCACCATCACCCGTCAGCGTTTCAATCGCGGCGTTTGCGATTACGATTTACCCCACGCCTTTGCCGGCAGTTTCGATTACGAGCTTCCGTTCGGCCACGGCCGACTTTACGGCGGATGGGAAGTGGCGGGCATCGTCACTCTCCGTTCCGGCCAGGTCTTCACCCCGACTCTCTCAGGCGATACCGCGAATACTGGCCTTGGTGGTCAGCGCCCGGATGTGGTCGGCAAGCCGATTATCGTCGGAAAGCCAACCTGCTACTTCTATATCTCTATCAATCCGGGATGTGCTGCGCTACTGCCGGGTACACCGGACACATTCCTGGTGCCCCCGGCGCAATCGCGCTATGGAAACGAGGGTCGGAATGTGCTCCGAACGGTTGGCTTGAAGCAGGTCGACTTCACGGTAACGAAGAATTTCGTCATTACCGAATCGAAAAACTTTCAGATTCGGGCCGAGATGTTCAACCTTTTGAACCACCCGACGTTCTCGATTCCCTCCACCTCCATCAACAGTTCGTCGGGGGCGCAGATTACCTCCACCCTAAACGCGGCACGAATCGTACAACTCTCTGCGAAGCTCAGGTTCTAAAATTGACGGTATCCACATGAGCAAACACATGTCACGGCGAACTTTACTCACCGCAGCGGCTGGACTGGCAGCGCAACAACTATCTGCCGTGGCCGCTCCCACACTCAAGATTTCCATCTTTTCAAAGCACTTGCAGTTTTTGCAAGGCGATGCGCTTGCCCTGGGTGCTGTGGAAATTGGCTGCGACGGTTTAGATCTTGCTGTGCGCAAAGGCGGCCATATCGAGCCCAATCGAGCGGCCGAGGAGCTACCGAAGGTCGCGGCTATTTGCCGTGCTCATAATCTGGAACTGCCGATGATCACCACAGACATCGTCGACGTGAGCTCTCCCTATGCGGAGCAAATCTTGCGCACCATGAGTGAGCTTGGCATCCGCTACTATCGCTGGGGCGGCTTCAAGTATGACTACACCAAGCCAATGGCACCGCAGCTGGATGCCTTCAAACCGCGGGTTGCGCAGCTCGCGGCGTTGAACAAGAAATATGGCGCAACAGCGGTGTACCATACGCATTCAGGTGTGGGTGTTGTTGGCGCCCCGATCTGGGACTTGCACATCATCCTGAAAGATTTTGATCCCGATGCTGTGGCGATCAATTACGACATCGGGCACGCGACCATAGAAGGGGGCTATGGAGGCTGGATCGATAGCTTTCATATCAGCGAGCCGCACTTGCGCGGAATCGCGGTAAAAGATTGCATATGGAGGAAGAACGCGGATGGCAAGTGGAAATCCGGGTTTGTACCACTTGGGGCTGGCATGGTCGATTTTCCGAAGTTCTTCACCATGGTGAAGCAAAGCGGCTTCCACGGACCGCTCCAGGTACATTTTGAGTACCCGCTGGGCGGCGCAGAGACGGGCAAAACAAAACTAAACTTGCCGCAAGAGGAAGTCTTCACAGCAATGAAGAGTGACGTCCGGCAACTGCGCGCCTATCTCAAGGAGGCATCTTTGTGAATCGGCGCGTGTTCATCATGGCCGGAAGTGGCATGCTGGCCGCACAAACATCACCTTCAAACCAAGTAACCCTGGGTGTCATCGGACCTGGAAGCCGCGGTACGTTTGTTATGGGCGTATTTCAGAAAGATCCGGCCTTGCGCGTGGGCGCCCTCTGTGACGTTTATGAGCCTAATCTGGAGCGTGGCGCCTCCGTGGCCGCGCAAGTTCCAGGCACTCATCCGAAGCTTTACCGCAATTACAAACAGCTGCTTGATGATAAGGACATTCAAGCAGTTCTGATCGCCACACCCGAACATTGGCACGCGACTATGGTGCTGGATGCGCTTGCCGCCGGGAAGGATGTCTATGTTGAAAAGCCGCTTTGCCGAACCCCGGAAGAAGGATCACGCCTAGTCGAAGCGGAGAAGCGGTCAAAGAACATCATTCAAGTCGGTATGCAACGCCGCAGCTATGATCTGTACTTGCAGGGGCGGGATATTGTAAAGTCCGGAAAGCTGGGGAACGTTCGAATGGTACGCTCCTGGTGGTTGAACAACTATCTGGGGAGCGCGCCAGCCACCAAGCTGGACGGCAAACTGGATTGGGAGCAGTGGCAAGGGCCAGCCGCACACCGCCCTTTCGACGCTGATCGATTCCGGAACTGGCGGCTTTACTCCGATTATGCCGGCGGCATTGTGGCCGATCAGGGTGCGCATGTCTTTGATGGAATCCATCTATTGATGAGCGCCGGGTATCCTTCGGCAGTAAACGCCTCGTCGGGCAGGCCTCACAAGTCTGGCGTAGATACCCCAGAGTCCGTAGTGGCAGTTGCAGAGTACCCGGAGGATTTCATAGCGGTCTTTTCCATCAACTATGCTGCGATGCAATATAAGTCACGCAACGATCAGCTGAACCAACTTGATGGAGACCAAGCGCGGATGGACATTGGCCGGGAAGATCTTAAGGTTTTTCTCAAAGGTGCCGAAGACGAGCCAGCCATCATGAAAAGGTCGGAGAAGGGGTTTGGGTATGCCACCGATCTGCACGTCCAAAATTTCTTGGACTGTGTTCGGACCCGGAAGACCCCCACCGCCCCTATGCGAGTTGCGTTTCAGGCAGCACTGGTTGTTCAGATGGCAAACATGTCGCTGAAGCAAGGACGGCGTCTGAGGTGGAACGCCGCGACACAAACCGTGACGTAGAAAAAGGGCTGCGCTGCCGCGAGTGGGGCCGTTAAAGCGATGGAATGTGGATTTACTGGCATCCGGGCACACGGTCAAACAGAATTGAATACCTCTGATCCGCATTAGAGTTGAAGATCATTTTTAACGGGACCACAGGAATCCAGGGAGATTTCAAATGACCGAACAAACTCGTCGAAGCTTCACCAAGACCGCGGCTGTCCTAACAGCAGCCAGTTACTCAAAAATACTGGGCGCCAACGATAAGGTCCGGATGGGCTACATTGGCGTCGGGAATCGTGGTGACCAGGTGCATGATGCGTTTCTCGAGCACGCGAACAATGAGACCGTAGCAGTTTGCGACTTGAGAGAAGATTACATGGATTTCGCGGTGAAAAAATCGCGGGCACATCCGGTGAAGTACAAGAGCTATGTGGCGCTTCTTGAAGACAAGAATGTTGATGCCGTCGTAATCGCCTCGCCTGATCACTGGCACGCTTTGATGTTTATTGATGCTTGTAAGGCAGGCAAAGACGTGTATGTAGAAAAGCCACTTTCGCTTACCGTGGTGGAGGGGCGCAAGATGGTGGAAGCCGCTGAGCGATTTCGGCGAGTCTCTCAGGTGGGAACACAGCGGCGTTCCACGGCCTCTTTGAAAGAAGCGGCCGAGTTCGTGCGTTCGGGCGGCATCGGCCATGTCACAGCCGCGAACTCCTGGAGCATCGACAATGAGTGGCCACTCGGTATCGGCAACCCACCAGATCAGGATCCGCCGACACCTGAGGAATGGGACCAGTGGCTTGGACCGGCCCCCAAAGTTCCTTACAACAAGAATCGTGCTTTCTACAAGTTTCGGTGGTTCTACAACTACTCCGGTGGGCAGTTGACGAACTACGGCGTCCACAACATGGACATGATCCGGTGGTGCCTGGGCCAGGAATACCCGAATCGTGTGACAGCGTTGGGCGGCAAGTATGCCGTTAACGACAATCGCGAGATCCCGGACACCATGCGGGTAATGTGGGAGTACGACGGGACACTGGTGAGTTTCGCACAATATAACGCGAATGCGGCCCCGACTAATCCCTTGCGTGCCGAGATAGAACTTAGAGGTACCAAGGGAACGATGTACCTGAGAGGTGGACACTGGGAGGTAATCCCGGAGCAGGTTCCAGAGTTAGCGTTCTTTGCGCGCACGCCGCTTGATCGAGAGAGCGAAAAGGCTTATAAGACCGCCAGAAAAGCCCAGATCACGGCGAAGTCGGTTGGCCAGGGAGCGGAAAGCACGCCCGCTCACGCCCGAAACTTCTTGGATTGCGTCAAGAGCCGCGAAAAATGCAATGCGGATGTGTTGATTGGGCACATTTCAACCGCGACAACTTTGCTTGGTAATATCGCCCACAGAACCAAATCCCTGCTTGAATGGGATGGAAAAAGCGAACGTTTCACCAATAGTGAAGCTGGTAACAAGATGCTGCAATACAAATATCGAGCTCCGTACAAATTAGGGTAGTCCCAATGAAGAGACGAGACTTTGTCAATGCGGCAAAGAGATTAAAGGAATGCTTACCGAAATGGAACTGACTCAGCCCCACACCACCCGCCGCAGTGTTTTGCGCGCCTCCTTGGCAATACCCTTCGCTTTTCAGATTGGGCGTGCTTCTAAAGGTACAGACATCTCTATAGACTCTGTGAAATACGGCTACGACGATTACGTTTATCGCGTGCCAATCAAATTCGGTGGGACTGTACTTGACCGGGCCACCATCATCAATGTAAACACCACTGTACGTACTGCGGACGGAAAGTTGGTGAATGGGTTTGGATCCATGCCCATGGGCAACGTATGGTCCTTTCCGTCTCACACGATCGACTACAACACAACGCTGGCCGCAATGAAGCGGCTCGCCGTAAAGATCTCGAAAATCACCTCGGGCTATAAGGACCGTGGTCATCCCATAGACATCAACGTAGCTCTGGAACCGGAATACCTGAAAGCGGCTGTTGAGGTCGAAAAAGAGATGAAGCTTGGGGAGCCTATTCCGAAACTCTGCGCGGTTGTAACCGCGAGTGCCTTTGATGCCTCTATCCACGATGCCTTCGGCAAAGCTCACGGCGTGAATTGCTACAACACCTACGGGCCGGAGTTCATGAGCTACGACCTCTCACACTATTTGGGAGCCGGGTATAAAGGGGAGTACCTCAGCCGGTACGTGAGCCGGGAACCCAAGCCGCGCATGCCCATGTACCATTTGGTGAGCGCTGTTGACCCCATCACTGATGCAGACATTAAGAAACGTGTGAATGACGGACTTCCCGAGACGCTGCCTGAGTGGATTCGATACAACGGGCTGACCCACTTCAAGATCAAATTGAATGGTGACCAGCTCGATTGGGACATCAACCGCGTTCTTACAGTTGATCGGGTGACTAGTCAAACGCAGGCTGAACGGAAGGTGAACGATTTCGTGTATTCTCTCGATTTCAATGAGAAATGTCCGAATGTTGAATATCTGATCGATTTCTTGCGTCAACTAAAAGAGAAATCCCCGTCGGGGTACCGCCGTATTCAATATGTTGAGCAACCGACCTCGAGAGATTTGAAGGCCCACAGGGATCAAGACATGCACCGGGCCTCGAAGCTGAAGCCGGTGGTAATCGATGAAGCACTTACCGATATAGAAGCCGAACTTCTGTCTCGAGAGATGGGATACACAGGTGTTGCATTGAAGGCCTGTAAACAGCAGAGCCAGGCTATGCTGATGGCAGCGGTGGGGCAGAAGCATAAAATGTTTCTTTGCGTCCAGGATCTTACCTGTCCCGGAGCTTCACTGATACAGTCGGCTTCCATCTCGGCGCGCGTGCCAGGAGTCGCTGCTATCGAGGCTAACGCCCGTCAGTTCATGCCTGCAGCTAATAAAGCATGGGAAAAGAAATTTCCCGGCATTTTCCATGTGACGGACGGCACCATGGATACTAGTGAACTTACCGGACCTGGACTTGGTGCGGTGGCTTAGAAGGAAGCAGCAGCGCCCGTCCCTGATTCGCTATATTCGGTCCGGCAAGCAGCGATGCGGCGCCTCGCATCCCAAAGATTCCGGAACCAGCTGGTATTGGGACATTGGTCGCGCAGCCGGCCGTTTTCGGCGCTTCCAGTTTCAGCGAGCCGACTACGCGAGGATGGCGCCCAGCTTCTTCGAAGAGGTCGGAAACTTGCCAATCCCAGCACCCACAACCTCGTCGGCGACCGTGACGTAGGCATCTCCGATTGTTCCCTGCACTTTCGTATAAGAGCCCCGCGCGAGCTTGGGGCTGCCACCCGCAATGATCATCGCCAAGCCGTTGTTCTTGTGTGGATTGGCTTCGGCGTGTTCGTGAACAAAGATCAAAGCGGTGTTGTCGAACAACGTGCCGTCGCCTTCGGGAATAGCTTCCAGCCTTGAGATCAGGTAAGCGAACTCCTCAACGTGCCAGCGGCAGATGTCGCGCAACACCCGCTGCCCTTCAACGCCATCCGCGCCTGAAGTCTTGCCTTCGGCATGTGTGTAGTCATGGTGCCGAGCTGCCGTATATCCCAGCCACGGAAACCTGGAAATACTCTGGCACTTGGTAAGCATGTATGACGCGACACGTGTCTGCCGTGTCGCCAGCGCCTGCACCAATAGATCGCTCTGCAGCTTTGCAACGCGCGGCCAGTCTTTCATGTCGCCATCAAACTCGGGCGGATCCACGTTTTGATAATGAGGCGGCAGCGCAGTGATGGCGCGCTCCAAATCACGAATGCCCGTCAGATGCTCATCCAGCCGGGTCTGATCGTCCGTCGGGAGCCGCTTCTTCAGTTCGGCCGCATCCTGCCGAACGGTGTCAAGGATACTGCGCTTCCGGTTCAGCCATCCTTCTTCCTGCTTCCCGAAAAGCCGGTCAAAGAGCCGGTGCGGAATCATCTCCGGCGGCAGCGCCCGCTCATAGCCGGACCAGCTCATGTTGCGCTGCATGCTCTCGCCGAACGATTCTTGTGCCACGCCAATCTGCAGGGACCGAAAGCGCGAATCCCCGCCAATCTTGTTGGCGATTACCTGGTCTATCGAAGCTCCGCTAGGTCCCCGGCCGGTGAAGTACGTCCCGGTCATCAGGCTGCTCATCGAGTTCGTATGGCCGTTGCCTTTTCCATTCGCGGCGGCATTATCAAGCCCGCTCAGAACGTGAACGTCTTTTCGCCAGGGCGCAAGCGGTGCCAGGCAGGGAGTAATTTCGTAGTCCGTGCCCTCTGAGGCGGGAATCCAGTACCGCTCCGGGATTCCGTTTCCGTTGAACCACAACACAAAGCGGGATTCGATCGGTTTCGGTGCGGTTTCCGCGGCATACGAAGTGCCGATCGAGTTGAACATCGAGGCTAGTGGCGGCAGACCAATTGCGATCCGCGCACCGGCCATAGTCATACCTTTAAGTAAACTTCGACGTGAAGTTCTGACGCGGTTTGTGATGACTTGCGACATTTTAGGTTCCTTCCGATGCGGCTAATGCCAGTATGATCTCTCTGAACTGAAACTGCGAGGCCCGAAAACGTTCAAGCGCCTGTTGAATGAGGGGGTAGTCCGGTTTCTTCTCCATGCGGCCTGCCGAATAGCGGAAATACTGCCTGACGACACATTCCTGGCATTGAGAACTCTTCGCCAAAATTGCGCCAATTTCAGCGGGTGAAGAGAATTGCGCGTTCGGCAAACCGGCCACAGTGCCGTTGGTATCGAGGCTCAAGTTCACCGCTTTGGTCGTGAACTTCTTACGCTCCGGGCCGGGAATGCGGAATTCGAGAAGAAGGTTTTCACGCCGCGCGCCCACAGGGTCGAATTTCTCAAAGCCGAATCCGATGGGGTCGACCAGGTGATGGCAGGCGGCGCAGGTCGGGTTGGTCGCGTGCGCGCTGATCCGTTCGCGGTTGGTTTGTGGATGATCGAGGGAAACCGGAGGCAAATTGGTGTTCACGCCAGGGGGCGGATCCGGCACGTGCTGACAAAGGAACTGCTCTCGCACGAATAATCCCCGTGCCGTGGGCGATGTCTCGTCCGGTTTTGCGGTGAGCGCAAGAAACAAACCCTGCCCGAGTAATCCGGCGCGCTCCGAACCTTTCGGGAAAGAAACTTTCTCCAATTCTTTCGCGGGAGCAGGCACTCCGTAGATGCTCGCCAACTCCGGGCCCACATATCCGTAATCGGCAGTAAACGCCGTCATAAAGTTGCCGCCGCTCCAGACCAGATCCGAAACAAAAGCGGTGGCTTCCTTCGTCATAGCAAGGGCAGTCTCACGCGTGAAAAGCGGAAACTTCCGGCGGTCCTTGCTCGCCGTCAATAAACGGTCAAAACGAAGCCACTGACTGGTGAATTCGTCTAGTGCCTCGTGGGCACGCGGATTGTCCAGCATGCGACGGGCAGTTCGGCTGATTCCGTCCTTGGTCGCAAGTTCTCCTTTTTCCGCGGCCGAAATCAATGCAGCGTCCGGCGTGGTGTCCCAGATGGTGTACGCCAAGCGGCTCGCCGTCGCGTAGGGTTTTAGTGCACGATCCGGTGTCGAATACATCCAGAACAGGAAGTTGGGCGATTGCAGCATCGCCTCAATTACCAACTGAGCTCCCTTCAGGAAATTCACTTCGGTTTCCATCAAACCCTGATAACGCTCCTGCTCCGGCTTGGTGAGCGGACGCCGAAACGCCTTTTTCCCGAACTCGCGGACGAATTGAGCACGGCACGGCACGGATGGTTTGCACGGGATGAGGTTATGTGTGTCGCCGCCGCGAAAAGCGGAGCGGGCCAAGCGCTCGGCCGCCGCGCTATAAGCGTCGATTAGTATCGGCGATAGGCCTTGAGCTTGCGTCTGATTTTTGAAGCCGTTGACGTAATCTTCCGGGGGGAACTGATTCGCCGGGTTCGTCTGGTCGCCCAGAAGATCGCGAACTGTGTGATTGTACTGGCTGTGCGTCAGCCGGTGAAGATCAGGCTCTGTGACGGAGTCGGCTGAGTCAGGCGCTGCGTCCTGAAATCGTGCGGCGGATGAAATTTCGCTGGGGGGCAGCTTGGCCAGGAACTGAATCCACTCAAGCAGCTTCGCCTCATTCGCGCTGCCTTGCTTGATCCGCTCTCCGCCCGCGTGTGGCAGCCGATTGGTGGGCTTGCGAAAGAGAAGCGACTGCTCCGGATGGACGGAATCTACCAAAATTCCCAGAGACTTGCCAAATGCCTCAATGCTCGCCGCTGATGCGCCTTCCTCTGGGAAACGTAACCGCGTAGCGGAAGCTACACCGTCGCGGTTGTGGCAATTGCGACAAGTTGCCTGTTCTAAAACCGGGTACAATCCTGATGCAAACGGCCCTGTTTGGCCTGCGCAAAAGCCGGTGAAGAAAAGAAGGGAGACGGACGCCTTACGCAACCAAACCTCGCTTTGTATAATACCACCAGTGCTCGGCAAAGCTATTGTCTTTTGTTTCTCTATCCAGCTTGCGGCTGCCGCGCCGGATCGTGATGTCGCAGAGTGGGTCTTGCGTTGGGAAGGTCACGTTACAATTGCGGGGCGCACCCAACCAGTCACCAGTTTAGCCGATCTTCCCGACGTCGTCCACATCACCGGTGTGGACCTTACCCCTGCAGTGTTGCCCCCGCGAGAGTTGGTCAAATTGGAAGGCCTTAAGGATCTTCGCGAGTTGTACCTTCCCGGTCCCATCTGGAATCCCGGCGGGGGTAATGAAAATTCCACCGAAGCTTTCAAAGCTCTGGCCACGCTCACGAATGTGGAACGGCTAGCCTTCGGATGGCATTACAACGCGCGGATTGAGATTCGCGACGCTGAAATTGAGAAGCTTACTGGCTGGACCCGTCTGAAAGATTTGCGGTGTTCGCAGTGCTCACTGGCAAACGTGGATCTTTCGAAGTTCTCCCAACTCGAAAATCTCGATTTGAGCGAAAATCCGTTCACCAACAAAGGAATGGAAGGACTTTCGAAGTTGAAAAACTTGCGGCGGCTCCTGCTGCGCGACGCGCTGATTACGGATGAGGGGTTGAAGCCCATCGCCGGTCTGACGAACCTGGAGGAGCTAGACCTTTCGGGAGCGAGAATCACCGATACGGGAATCGAGTATCTGCGCAACCTGAAATCGATGCGGCGGCTTAACCTCCTGGGCGCGCAAGTAACCGACGCATCCATGGATGTCATCGGCGGGATGAATAAGAATGGAAGTGCTGAACCTTTACCGGACCAGGGTCACCAACGCCGGGTTATCCAAGCTGCAACCGCTCAAATCCCTTATTGCTATCGACCTTCGTTATACCCGCGTCACTCCGAACGGGGTCGAAACGGTACGTGCCGCGCTTCCTGGCGCGAAGGTGGATTTTGCCGGTGGCGCTGGACCTTCGGTTAAGAGAAATGCCGCTGCCCGTCCCGCATCCAGTGCTGAAGGAGCGATTGGCACGTGGATTGAGTCGCTTGGCGGCAAAGCCACTACAACTAATGGTCATCTGACTGCCATTAGTCTTGCAGGCACTTCCGTTAGCGACGCGCAGCTTGGTAGCCTGGCGGGTCTGAGCCACCTGGAAAAGCTGGAATTGCAGGTAACTCAAATCGGCGACCTGGGCCTTGCAAACCTCGCCTCCGTTCATTCGCTGCAAGAACTCAACCTAAGCAACACGACGGTGTCGGATACTGGGCTGGAACAATTGCCTGGGCTTGCCCAACTTCGAAGTTTGCGCCTTTCGGGAACATTAGTGGAAGGTCCGGGACTGCAGTATTTATCCGGGTTGCGCCAACTTCGCGAGTTGGATCTCTCCAACACACGATTAACGGACAAATACCTGCCTGAGATCGGGCGGCTTACAGGATTGATAGCGCTACGAATCGGCTACACCGATATTACGGATGGGGGCATGGCGAGTCTAGCCCCGCTGACAAACCTCGAATCATTGGACGTCACCAGCACAGATCTCGGCAATGGAGGGCTAACCGCAATCGCTAACTTAGGTAACCTGAAAGCGCTTTTGCTGAACAATACGCGTTTCACACCGGAGGGGCTCACTGCGATCAAACCGTTGGAGAAGTTGGAGCGGGTTGAATTGATCAGGACGCGGACCAACAACGCCGCTTTGGAGGTGATCGCTTCTTTGAAAAACCTTCAGAGGATTGGGCTGGACTATACGGCGATTGGTGATGCTGGAATTCCAGCGTTGAAGCAGTTGGCGCAGTTGAAAGATCTCAGCCTGGATGCGACGAACGTAAGTGACAAGAGCCTGGACGTTCTAAAATCGATGGCAGGACTTAAGTCTTTGAATTTGTATCACACGCTGATTACGGAGAATGGGGCTCGCGGTCTTATGGCGGCGCTCCCCCAATGCAAAGTTGTCTTCGATGCAAATTCGGCGTTGCCGAACCGAAGAACTTCCAGCGAAAACTAATATGCGCGTCTCTTTCCTTTTTCTTTGCTTCGCCAACTGCCTCGGCGCAGCCACAGGATGGGTGGAATCTCTGGGCGGTTCGGTTGTGACGAACCCGAAGGGTGCCGTAGTAAGCGTAAGTCTGCGCGGAAGCTGGGTCACCGACATCGACCTCCGGGCGCTTGATCGATATCCCGAACTCACCAATCTCGATTTGTCTTTAACGCATATAACGGACGAGGGGATGGCCGAACTCAAGAAGCTACACAACGTCACGGATCTGAACCTTTACTACTCGGAGTACGTGACAGACCAGGGGATTGCGGCCATCAAAGACTGGACGAAGTTGAAGCGGCTGAATCTACATGGCACCAAGTCGACCGATACCGCGCTCGAGCACATCGCGGGGATTGCCTCGCTGGAATCGTTAGACGTAGGCTCCACGTTGATGACGGACGTGGGTCTGGAACGTTTGACCACTCTTAGCAACTTGAAAGAGCTTACGATGGGCGGCAACGAATTAGGCGATGCCGGTCTTCAGGCCTTGCGCCAATTCCCGATGCTGACCTACCTGGACCTTAGCGGAAGGCAGGGAACGGACAAGAATGTGTGGACCATCATGATGTCCAGCGCGGGTTTCGACGCGGTCTTGTCCCTTCACAATTTGCGGGAACTTCGCATCGGTTGTTACTCAATGAATGTGGGGATTGAAGGCTCCAAACTTGGCCAAGTCACTTCCATCACCTTCTTGCCGGAGTGGCTGGAACGAACCCGCGCGCAGTTGCCGAAGCTGGAAGCGCTCCGGCTTCAGGGTTGTGGGAAAATCAACGATCAATCGGTTGCAACTTTAGCCGCGATGCCGAAGTTGAAGGACGCCGACCTGCGTGGCACGGGTGTTACCGAAACAGGTAAGGCTAAACTTCGGGCAGCCAAGCCGCTGCTCAAGGTCGCAATTGGCCCATGGGCGGGCACCGCAGCCAACTACCGGAATAACTAATAACAGCCAGGCCTACCGTCAGCTAGGTCTAGCGTTGCAAGGACGCAGGCTCACGAACCGCATATCCGGGCCCACGAAGCACCCGCCCGGGCAACGCGCCAGTATGCACGCCGGCATCGAGCACGATTCGGCCATTAACCAGCACATACGATACACCCGTAGCGTACTGGTGAGGTTGCACGAACGTCGCCCGATCGGCGATGTCGTTGGCATTGAACACCGTAATGTCCGCGGCCAAGCCTACCGCCAGCAGCCCGCGATCCCGGATGCTGATCTTTTCCGCGTTAGCGCTTGTCATCTTACGAATCGCGTCTTCCAGTGTCAACGTATGAAGTTCGCGCACATAACGCCCGAGCACGCGGGGAAACGTTCCGTATGACCGCGGGTGCGGAATTGTCTTGCCGCGCGGCCCATCTGGACTCATGGCGAGCCCGTCCGATCCGATCGAAACGAAAGGTTGTTTCAGAGCAAGCTGCATGTCTGCCTCGGAATGGTGGAAATAAACGGTAGGAACGCTACCATTCTCTTCTCCAAGCAGGTCGAGCAAAACGTCGATCGGATCTCCGCCGCGCGCCGCGATGACATCACTCATTCGCTTGCCGATAAACTGTTTGTTTTTTGGATTGGAGAGATCGGCCAGCAGCATCGCGCTCCAATCTCGGCCAACCGCGAGATAGTGGTTGTACCAGTCAGGAAGGCCGTTTTCTATATCCTTGCGCAATCGAGGGCGAAGAGCGGGGTCCTTGATGCGTTCGAGCATTTTCGCGTTTCCGCCATCGTGTGCCCAGGGCGGAACGATCGCACGCAAGTTGTTCTGGCCGGCGGTGTAGGGATATACGTTTGCCCGCACATCGTATCCCTGGCCGCGGGCCTTGTTAATCATCGAGATGATCTCATTCATTTGTCCCCAGAACTTCTTATCGGCAATCTTCAGGTGAATGATGTCGACCCGGATGTTGGCCCCTTTCGCAACGTTGATGGATTCCTCTACGGAACGAAAAACGCCCGCACCCTCGTCGCGCATATGCGTGGAGTAAATGCCACCGTACCTGCGTGCGACCTTCGCTAACTCAACCAATTGCTCTGTAGTGATGAGATTAGAAGGGGGCATCAACAACGAAGTGGCCAGGCCCATTGCCCCTTCGCGCATGGCGAGCGCCACCTGCTCTTTCATCTCATCAATCTGCTTCGGGGTTGCGGCGCTAAGCTCCTCGCCTTTGACATAGGTCCAGACTTGCGTCTCTCCGACATAGGACGCGATATTTGCCGCGGCCGGATGCTTCTCGACGTAATCGAAATACCCGCCGAGCGTGGTCCAGGGCCGCTTGGCGTCGGAGGGAATGGGGCCCTGTGAGCCACCTTCTCCGAGGACCATGGTCGTGACGCCTTGACGGATCATGCTTTCGCATTTTGGTTCATCAAGGAGCGAATCGTCGGAATGATTGTGCATGTCGATGAACCCGGGCGCGACGATCAGCCCAGTGGCATCCACCGTGCGAGCTCTGGGGAATGATTTCAGATCGCCAATAGCGGCGATCCGATCTCCCCGAATCGCGACGTCAGCCACCCAGGATCTGGTGCCGGATCCATCCACCAAAGTTCCGCCTTGAATCACAAGATCGTAAGGGCTCGGGGCTGCAGACGGCTGCCCGTAAAGACAAACAACAAGGGCGCCGGCGATTAGCAAGCGCCCAGCTAGTCGGATTTCACTCATCGTATGATCAGGCAACATTCCGATTATGAGCCCTTTGCTTTTCGACGCTCACTTGGAGCTTTCATGAATTTTCGCGTAGATTCGGCGTACAAAGCTGCGGAGATCAATGCTCTGCCACCCACGTGGGATAGCTATCTCACGCCAGACCGAAGCCGAAACCTCTCATAGTAGATGAAGAAGGTCCCGCTGCCTTTGCTTTGACTATTGCGGGGTCCAATGTACGGTTGCGCTGAAGAGTCCGTCTACGTAGCAGATCTGATAGACGAGAAAGAGTCCGAAGGCGCAGCTGACGGCGCCGGAAAGAGGCGAGAGGAACCTGCCGGCTGATTCGAAGTTCTTGCCTGTCCACGCGATGGGAACAGCCATCGCAGTTGTCATCAGCATCATTCCGGCCACTGTTCCGAGGCCGAATACTAGCAGATACGCCGTCGCCCACAGCGGACTTCGAATCGTTGAGAGCACCAGCAGAGCTACCGCCGCCGAGCCAGCCAGTCCATGAACCAGACCAATCAAAAGAGGTCGGAATAATTGAAAACTGCCGTTTCGGATTACGAATCCTTGCGGAAAACCGTCAGACTGACGTGCTCGATCGGCCGGACCGAATCGACCAGCCAGCCAGCGTAAGCTCCCAGTCAGGTTAAGTATGCCCAGAAGAATCAACATCAGGGCTACACAGAACTCCATTGAAAGGCCAACCCTCGGCGGAACCGTCAGGCCAAACAGGATGATCACGGATCCGACTATGAATATTGTTAGCGTATGGCCAATACCCCACAAAACGCCAATCATTGCTCCCTGTCCGACAGAGCGTTCCCGGCTGACGATCGTTGACACCGCGACCACGTGATCAGGATCGGTTGAGTGGCGCACGCCAAGGAACAATCCGAGCAGCAGAATCCCTACGAATGACGAAAGCTTCGGCTGTGGAAGAAAGGCCGACGCAGCACCGGTATTTATGAACGCGCGAGTTGCAATCCCGAGCCCCAGTGCAAGCATGAATGCCGCTGAAGCTGCCGGAATCCAGCGCGTGGTCAAAGGTCCATCGCTCATCCACCGGGAAACGAATCGCCGCGCGTAGACCATCAGCAATCCGATGCTCACGAGAACCGCAGCCAAACCGATGCTGAACGCGACGATAAGAAACAGGCCAAGTCCGGCACGATGCAGGGAGAAAGCGCCGAGTAGAACGACCAGGGCTGCCGGACAGGGTACTATGCCGCCGGTAATTCCCAGCGCGAGAAGCCGGGGCAATGGAACTTGTTTCCCATTCGTCTTGCTTGGTAAATGGCCAATTTGTGTTCGGCTGAGTGAGTTCCACCAATGGCCGTGGGAGCTTTCCGCCGCGTGATCGTGACTGCCGGCCTGACCGGTCCAGGCGCGCAAAAGAAGAAAGACGGCCAGTACCGCGATCACAATTCCGGATATCATCTCAAGCCAGGGATACAGCCGGTCAGGAACAATGTATTGTGAGGCGCCGAGAGTGACGGTTCCGAGAAGGTACACGCCGGCGGTATGTGCAGCGGTCACAATCAAACCAAGAATCACCGCGTGCCGGGCAGTTCCCCTGGACCCCACCAGATAGGCTGCAACGATAGTCTTGCCGTGACCCGGTTCAAGTGCGTGCAGTGCGCCTAGCCCCGCGGCGATCAGTGCCGCGGTAAACAAGAACCAGAAGCTGAGATTCGGCGTTGTGATCAGTTCGGTGAATCGGTTGTGAGGCGGCGTCTGCCGATTCGCGCGCAATTCAATATGGGAGCGCGGCAAGTTGGAGGGACGCGATGCTTCACTACGCTCCGGTTGAATGATTTGCGGGGCCTTTGTGCCAGCTTGCGGGTGTTTCTGTGTCACCTGTTTTTGGCTCACCACCGGCAGCACAAAACTGAAGCTAGCCTCTACGTCCTGCGGCGGGCTGTTCAACAGATCGGTGGGATAGTTGGACAGTTGTCCGCTGCGGTCCCTCGCCGGAGCCGAGCTTGCAGTGAGCGAGATTGCGCGGTCTGGTGTTACAACGATCTCTTTCCACCCGGCTCGATCTGGAAAATTGTCGTCTTTGTAACGGACCGAGTATTGACCCGCGTTAGCAGTCACAGCGCGATAAACGAAGCCGAGTTTCATGGTCGGCAACCCACCAGCACCGGCTGGAAAGATGACGCTTTTCGAAATCGGATAAAGCCGCAGCCTGTGCCCGTTTGCCTGGAGCGTGAGCCCTCCGGCCAGCAAGGCTGCTTTCTTCTTGAGATATGCGGTCAGGCCAGGATCGCCTTCAGTAGGCAGAATCCCGCTGTCCTGAATCTCTTGATATGCGGGAATTTCCGCCATATCGATGATGTAGTGCACCTCGATTGCATCTGCCGCAACCCGGATTCCTGTGTAGTGGCTAATGCTGAAATTACCCATGGGATGCGCATCGGCCGTGGGGAGAAGCGCCAAGCCCAATAGCAGAGACACCGACAAGAGGCCGGCGTGCCTGATCGTTCTCAGGATCGCGCACAAGCTTCTAAGGGCGGGCATTCTATTTCGGGGGGACAGCGGTTTCCGTCTGATTTGCGCCCAGTCTCAGCAGGGCGGCTCTCGCCGTATCCGCTAATAGCAACTGGAATTGGGGATTCAGGGCAATTGCCTTCTCTAGATAGTCCCGCGCTTTCCCTTTGTCGATTCGCTCGTATATCATGCCGGCGTGAAAAAAGAGAAGTGCATCCTGGGTACCGAGACGGAGCGCTTCTGAGATTGCGGAAGCCGCTTCCTCGTGACGATTGTTTGCATAAAGGGCCCAGGCGAGCGCATCTGAGGTGTAGATATCATGCCGGCTCTCAAACTCTTTGCGCGCTAGTTCTAAAGCCTCTGCCAAATGGATCTTGTGGTCCGCATAGAACACCGACAACTCACGGTTATATACAATGCGGTTGAAGCTGCTGAGTCGCCCAATATACTCGACAAGGTCATACTGTTTTCGCGCCTGAGCGGTATTTCCGATCTTTGCGTAAACGTCCCCTAGGGCAGCGGCATAGGAGGGCAGCGGAATAACCGCAATGGCTTTCCGGTAAAAGCTGGCAGCTTCATCAAAGTGGCCCTCCGCTGCAGCGGCTTTGGCCATGCCGGCCAGCGCGCGATAGTAATCGGGATAGATTTTCAGAGCATCTTCGTAAGCAGCTTTCGCTCCGCTAATATCTCCGGCGAGGAAGTAATCGTCCCCAAGGGTGAAGTAACTCCAAGCGACTGACTCCCGGGCCATATGTGTTTCAACTGAATTAGCCACCGCGAGCCGCATATGAGCGATAGCAGCCTGGGTATCGCCCTTTAAAAAACTCTCTGCGGATAGACGGCTCTGTTTCAAATACTCGACCTGGGGACCCTCCAAGTGCCGGTAGGCAGCCCACGCTTCCGTGTAATCTCCTGATTCACACCGCGCATCGCCGATGAGCCCATACGGCGTAATATCACGAGGGTTCAGGGTCAGTGCTTTCTCCGCTAGCGTCAAAGCTTCGCCGAAGCGATGGTAGGCATAATAGACGGTAGCCAAGTGTTTCGTTGCCGCTGCTGCTTCGGGGTAATCAGATTCCAGATCAATCGACTTTTTCAGGGCTGCCGTCGCGAGGTTGTAATAGGTAGCATCGCCCGTCTCGCGTGCTTTGTGTATATAGGCAACACCGAGCCGATCGTAATACAAGTAGTCATCCGGATCTTGCGAGATCTTCCACTGGAAAAAACGGATCTCGCTATCAGTCGCACTCTTCCGGGTTTGCGCTGCTGGTGAAGCCAGCGAGAAAAGTAATACAGCGAACGCCGCCGCAGTTTTGGGAAGCTTGGACATACTGCTATTGTTGAGAGCCCGTCACTAAAAGGCCGCGCTGATCGCGGTGCAGCGCCGGGCTCCCGCTGTGAAGATGGATGTGATTTGCCGTGAATGCATAACGCCTCTGAGGGGTTTAAGCTCCGTGAGGCCATGGCTGGAGGTTTGATGCCCCACCATGTGCCGCACGGAAACGCTTGCTGGTTACTGCTGTGCCGGGAAGCCGACCGTACCAGGTTCCCCGGGGAGAGGCGCAGGCGGTGCGAGGAACGGGAAAGTCGTTAAGAAGGGCTGGTCGCTCCCACCGTAAGGAGCGACGTTACCAGAGACATTTCCCACCTGCGAATCCGGTTTGATCCAGTCAGTTCCCTGCAGGACAGCAAGAACGCGGCGGTCCGCTGCGAAGCTCAAGGCATTCGCGCGCGACGGACCACTGCCCGGCACACCAAGGCTCGTCGGAAAATTGACATCCGCAAGCTGCCGCGCAAGCTGCAGGAGAATATCCGTGACTGTATCGGCGGGACGTCGTCCATTTTGAAGCCCGAAAGCCCCCAGGGCCAGCTGAGGATCCGAATTTCCGCCCGCTGCGGCGGCTCCGGGAAGAATCCCTGAGGGAAGCAGATTGAGGTTCACTCGCAGGACATCTGGCAGCAACGCCTCCTGCAGCAGATTTGCGTTCGAATTGGCAAAGCTGGCAGGCAGCAGCAAGGGCGCCCCGTGTCCTGTGCCAGGGGCGGCAGAACCCGCGTCTGTGAATCCCAGCGAGGTCAAGAGAGCCGCACGACCTGAGATCGTATTTCCGGTACCGTCGTTGTCCTTCGTAGTCAATGTGCCGGGCACTAGCGA
The DNA here is from genome assembly GCA_963795835.1 of Bryobacterales bacterium. Taxonomy (GTDB): domain Bacteria; phylum Acidobacteriota; class Terriglobia; order Bryobacterales; family Bryobacteraceae; genus JALYXI01. Next base: position 24,526 of record CAWCJC010000001.1, read on the forward strand.
CGACCATTTCTGCACGTCATCCGTGGGGCTCGAGGCATTAAATGCCTCGCGCAAGGCGGCGGGTACAAAGACCGTCTTGAACAACTGCTGACCGACGCGCTGAAATTGCAGGTATGTCGACCCAATAGCCGGTGCCGGGTGTCGATGACCCGCACCGGGGGTCAATGTGGTCGGGTTGCCGACAGGCATGCTCGTGGTACCCCATACGCCAATCAACCCCACCGAGCCCAGGAAACCCGAGAACGCGCTCTTGGGAAGTCTGACCGCGATTGATTCCACATTGAATCCGCCAAAGCCGTCGACGCCGCTGGTATTGTCGGCGCGCACTGGCCTTCCCCGAAGCGCTCCCAGAGCGAAACCAGGAAAATTGCGGAAAAGGTCCTGCTTGTTTTGCAGAATGCGCATGAGCTGCCCAACATCTGTAACAAAAGGGTCATCACGCAAGCCGGCGAACACCTGCATGCTGTTCTGCTGAACCGTTGTCCCCGTGCAACCGCTGACGGTCGGACTCTGGTTCAGAACAGTATTTTGTACTCCTGTCATATTCGGCGCAGAGGGCCCGTAGATATTCACCATCTGCCCGGAAGCGCACGTGCTCGACGGAACGTCTGTAAATGTTGCCTGAATAACGAGATCCTCGACCGTGTTTTGGGTCAGGGCAATCTTGAATTTGATACAGCGTATTCGTCGAGAACGCGTAATTGGGCTCATCTGGAACCGAGAACGGACTCACATTCATGATCAGCACCAACTGCGTGGGATCATTCGGATCCAGAAATGCGAACAGATCGGTAATGTCTCCTTCAGGGTTGGAGTCTGCCGTGGGCGAATCACGATGGTCGGCGGCCAGCGCCCTGGTCGGCCGCTCAATTGTGGCACCCGCCAAAACGAGGGATGCCACTGCTATAGCCAGGCGCGCCGATCTCCTTACGCCCTGCGGGCCAGAAGTGTTGTGTGATTTCAATTTCGTTCTCCTTGGGTAATTGGGCGGAACGTATGATTGCTCGATGTATTTCTACGCGAGAATTGCGGTACTGGATGAGCCATATACTTCCGCAATCCGCAAGTCTGCTCCGTGATAGTCGGAATCACTATCGGAACATCCTATCCCAAAACGGCCAGGATTGCTCCGGGTCCCGCCCGCGTTGCAGCCTTTCTATCGTTGGCTGAGCAGGGCGTATGATGGGCAAAAGGCTGCGTAGATCCGGATGCCTACATTGATCCTGCATTCCCGGAAACGCGCACTTACAATAAGTGAATTGCCGGTGGGCTGGGCTGCTCCGAGGTCGCCCCTATGTCGGATCTTGCTGAGCGCCAGCTTGCCAGAGGCCGAAGTACACGCCGCCCGCCTTTAGCAGTTCTTCATGACGGCCCTGTTCCACCACGCGGCCACGATCCATCACAATGATTCGATCGCAGGACGGAGCACAGGAGAGGCGGTGCGTAACCATGACCACGGTTCGTTCCGCGGCTGCTTCAAGCAGCGTGGCTATCACGGCTGCTTCCGTCGGCGGATCAAGCGCGGAAGTAGCCTCGTCCAGCACAAGAACCTGAGGCTTTCGCACCAGCGCCCGCGCAAGTGCAATACGCTGGCGCTCGCCGCCCGAAAGCCGGCTTCCACGTTCGCCCGCCTGCGTTTCGTAGCCCTCCGGTAAGCGCTGCAGAGTATCGTGAATTCCCGCCGCCCGGGCCGATTCCTCTACATCCGCGATGGGCGCGTTAGGACGGCCCATCCGAATATTCTGGAGCAACGAGGTACGGAACAACAGGTTCTCCTGAAACATGATTCCCAGTTGCGCGCGCCAGGAAGCCTGAGTAACCGAACGGAGATCGACGCCGTCAACCCTGACGCTGCCGCAGGACGGATCGTGGAACCGGAGCAGGAGCGAGACGATCGTGCTCTTTCCGCATCCGCTAGGGCCCACGATCGCGACTCTTTCTCCCCGCCGAATTTGCAGGGACACTTGATCCAGGGCGAGTTTATCGCCATAGCTGAAACTTACGTTCTCAAACACGATCTCCGACGCAAATGGATCCAAAGCGGCAGCACCCGGCGCATCTTCGATGCCGGCAGGCTGTGCGAGAAACTTTTCAATGCGGTCCATCCCGGCGCGAGCTGGCGAAAGACCCCGCGTGTACTGAGTGAAATAGATGAGCGAAGTGCCTACGCTCAGAAAAAGCGACTGGAACGCAGCTAGAGTACCGACAGTCACGTAACCTTCGAAGGCCAGCCAGGCACCCGTGCCTAGCGTGAGCACCTGAAGCACCAGCAGACCGGAAAGCGCGGATTGATCCATGAAAGCGGTCAGAAAGGCGGATTCCACACTCGATTCAAAAAGCCGCGAGTCAAGCTGGAAGAAACGAGCGATGGAGACGCGCTGAAGTCCATAGCCCCGAACCACCGCTTGGGTGGCGATCTCTTCCTGTACCCCGTCAAGCATTTCCGACTCACGCTGTCTGCGCAGGTAAGCGGCAGGTCCTGCGCGCCGGGCGATGCGCGGGGGGACCAGGAGACACCAGGGCCACATCAGCGATGCCAGCAATCCTAAACGCCAATCGAGAAACACCAGGAGGAAGGTTCCGAGAATAGAATCGATGCCGGGCAGCGCACCCCAGACGATCGCGGCCGTAAACGCATTGGCCAAAGCCGACAGATCGTTCGAAAACCGGGATAGCAAATCGCTGGTGCTTGTCTCCGCATAAGCAGCGGAAGAGAGCTCCTGGAGCTTTACAAATAATCGGAAACGAATGTCGCTCACCACTTGACTTTCGACACGCGCCCACTGGCGCCCCCGCCAAAGCGAGGCCAGCGAAGCGATGCAACCGCCCGCACCGAGGACAACGAGTGTCGTGAGCAGACTGGCACGGTTGGCAGCGCGCAACGTATTGTCGATCAGGTGGCGGAAGGCGAGCGGGACGATCCAGTAAAACCCGGTCTCTAGCGCGCACGCCGCCACAATAAGGAGAAGCTGAGTCTTGTGCGGCGCGAAATGCCGCGCCAGTGTCCGCCAGAAGTCAGTGGTCGACGAAGCAACTTGTGCCGCTCCGGAATCCGATGTGATCCGTTCACCTTCGGCCATTTATGTTGTCAAGCAAGTGAACACGGCAATTGGCGCGCCCGGAGCGAGGATGCACAATGAGCAATTCAGAGTCTCGATGGTTCATGGCGGAGGCGTTCACCCATCATACAAACGTCGGGAATCTTGGTCAGACATGCCGCCCCGAAAACCCTTTGCACTAGCCGGACAAGGAAGTCTGGTCAAGGGTGACCGGCGGGTATTGCTATCCTGAACATACTTTTGACAGAATCTTCTACCCTCCCAATCGCGTTCCAGGGTGAGTTCCGCGAGGCTGTCATAGGCGAAAACGGACACGGGCTCGGCGTCTTCGCAGACAGAGCGTTTAGGCCCGGTGAAAAGATCTTCGTTTTCAACCCCGTTTTCGTGAGTTCACCGGACAGATTCACCATTCAGGTGGATGAAGGGAGACACCTCAAAACGGAGAGTCACATCGGCCTGCTGCTGAGTCACAGCTGCTCACCCAACGTCCGCTTTTGCTCCGATCAACTCGCCATCTTCGCAATCAAACCGATCCGGAAAGGAGAGGAGCTCGCGTTCAACTATCTGTGCACAGAGTGGATCATGGCGGTGCCATTCGAATGCAGATGCGGCTCAGAATCGTGCCATCGCCTCATCAGCGGATTCAAGTATCTGTCGCCCGCGGATCAGAGCAGCCTCGAGCCCCACATCCTTCCCCACCTAAGAAAACGCTTTACGTTGCCCACGCGTCAACTCTGATAGGTTTCTGCCACCGCGGCGGAACTTTCCGCTTTGTATTCTCGACACAGCCGTTCGTACTCGGCATTCTTTTCGTAAGTGTCGTAATCGTCTAACAGTTCCTCGCCGTTCAGAATCTCGCGCGTTGCGAACCAATGGAACCCATCCGGAGAAGCGATATTGGGCCGTGAAGAATGATTGAAGAACTGAGTGTCTCCCTGTGGATAGAGAATTCTTCCCTCCCAGCAGAAGCAATGATTCAGGAAGTCGGCTGCCGCCTGCGTTCCGGATTCCCGGGCGAGAGTATGCACCATGTCCGCCGATGCGGGCACGCACGCGCCTTCCTCGAATTCCCAAACCAGGCGACCCTTCTCAATATCTTCGAAAGCAGTCACCCCGAGTCCTTTAGACGGAATCGGTCTCACCCGGTAAGGAACACGGAAGCCGAGCGATCTGTTTGGGTTTCGCAGGCAGCTTTCCAGCCTCGCAAGGTTGGCTACCAGGTCCGCGCCCGACTGGATCACATCGGAAAGGAGTTCGCGAAGATTCCGTGGAGAAGAGCGCGCGGAGAGAACGCAAACGCGCACGCAGGCTTCTCCGGCAATTTCTGTGGGCGCAAGCAGCACGCGTCCCCGGGAGTTGATGTCGTCCACCAGCCAGTGCACCACTTCGGTCCGTGAAAGGCCCGCGAATATTCTCTTGAGACGGAAATTTAAGGTCGAGAGCTTCGGGCCGGAAACCAGTTCGAAATCACCGGCTTCGCGGATCGCATTCGCGAGCCAGCCAACTGCGTCCAGGCACCAGTCCAGGTGCTTTGCGAAAGCATCCGGGCCGTAGGCAGCCAGTGGCAGCCACACCTGAGCGCCGCGGGCCTCGCGCGTCAGTTCAATTCCCAGATCGGAGATGTTGGCCACCTCGTATGCGCCTGCTCCCGCCGGGGGCAGGTAAGCCCCGCCCATGCGAAAAGCCTGGTGCAGATTGGTTTCGTCCCGCACCATCAGCATCCCTACGCCGTACGGCACCTGCAGCGCCTTATGCGGGTCAAGCGCCACCGAGTCGGCCTGTTCGATTCCACGCAGAACGTGACGGCCACGCTGTGTCAGACCGAAGAACCCACCGAAACATGCATCCACGTGCACCCATAACCCGCCTACGGATCGAGCCAGGTCAGCCAGGGCCAGCAGATCGTCAGTGGAACCGGTGTTGGTTTCCCCGCCCACTGCCACGATAACTCCAGCGCCCCGGCCATCGCCCATCCTGCTTGTCAGTTCATTGCCGAGAGCCTTCAGGTTAAGTGTGCCGGCTTCATCGCACCCAATCCTGATGATCTTCTCCCGTCTGATGCCCAACAACGACAGGGCTTTGTGGATACAGTAGTGCACGTGGCCGGGGATAAAGAAGAAAACCTCGTCCGGCGCAACTCTGGCGCGCTTCGCGGATGTCTGCCTAGCAACATGCAGCGCTAGCGTATTGGCAACGCTTCCTCCGCTGGTGAACACTCCGCCACTCCCGTCCGGCCAACCTAATACGCTGCCGGCAACCCAATCGAGGACGCTACGCTCAAGAGCCGCAAATTGGGGAGAGGTGGGCATCCACGTCAGACCCGGATTGATCGACGTACACACAAACGCCGCCAGTGCGCTCGCAGGGAGAGCCCCCGTGGGAGCATACGCGAACATCCCGCCGTGGCGGTCTTCGGTGCCGGCATCGCGAGAACAATCGAGCAACCGGCAAAGCGCGGCTTCGAGACCTCTGGCAGGAATGGCACCCCCCACCGCGAGGCTAGCCCGCGCTGCCTCCCATTGCTGCGTCGCCGCCTGACGCGCGACTGCCGATCCGCTTGTGATCCAGCTTTGCGCCGGCGTCGCCGTCTGTCTGAGCGGGCCCTCAAACCGTGTTTCATCCGCTACGAATCCGGCCGCCAGAGCCGTGAGCCTAACGAACTCATTGCGCAGCGAGGCGTTGCCTTCGCAGGTCGCTCGCGATGGAACCGGAGGGCCACTCTGGCGGGGCATCTTTGTCTTTGGTCGAGTCAGTTGGCGCTTGGGGCTTGCTCATCTGGTTGTTCCTTCCGGCAATTCTTGCTGGTCCTTGCCGGCAACCACCTGCCCGTGATTCAGAGCGGAAACCAGAGTCACGCCGCCGATGATGTTGCCGATGAGCGTCGGAACGAAGTAGCCCCCCATAAACGAAATCCACGTCTTTACTCCGGTCAGCACCAGGAAGAGCACCTCCACCGAACCGGCAACGATGTGGGTCAGCCCCGCAAGCCCCACGACATAGGTGAGCGTGACAATGATTGCGAAGCGGCCTGTTTCGATCGCCGCGTTCATCCACACCACCATGGCGATAAGCCATCCGGCGAACACGCCTCTTAGGATCGCGGCCCCGAAACCTACATCAGCGGCGTCTCTGGCCAGTTGCGCCAAAGCATCCTGCACGGCTGGTTTCATCACGGGCGTGTTGCCCAGAACCCAGGCAAACAGGTGCGCACCCACCAAATTTGCTGACAACACGATAGCCCAAAGACGCATCACCGCGAACAGGGTCTTCCTGTCGCGCCTGGAAAGCAGGGGAATGATCACGGTCAGCGTGTTTTCTGTAAACAGTTGTTGCCGGCCAATGATTACGAGGAGGAATCCGAACGGGTAGCCCAGAGATACGACCAGGGGCCGCCAGGGCGTGTCTGGCAGGTGAGCTCGAAGAAGCCCTTCCGCCAGGAAAGAAAATCCCATGCACATGCCTGCCGCCAGCCCTGACCAAGCCAGTGCCGCGGCTGGCCGCTCCAGTTCCTCATCGCCGTCCTTGCGAATGGCTCCGTGGACAACCACCGCACTGACGGTGGTCCGTTCCTCGGCTTCGTGTTCCTGTTCCTGGTCAAGCTGCGGAGTGGCGTCTTGCATCCACTCGCAGTCTAGCGGACTCGGCAGCGCTTCTCTCTTGGCCGGTCCGCCTTCCGATCCGAGTTGGGAATGAGTGCAGATATATTATCTGATCCCCTCAACCCGACTGGGTCTTTGTTGAAGGTCTATTCTGCTGATTTTGCTCAAGTACTCGGTGGAGCCCGATCCGAACTGGTATTTGAGAGAGCATGGTTCGGAACAATCAAGGAAGGCGAATCTGACTAGGCGCCATCCGTTTCATTCGTTAGCGCAATCCAGAATGAAGTAACGGCGAAACCAACTACACGGATTCTGCTTGGCACTTCCGTAAAGATCGTGGCCGTGCCCATCCGTGCCGTCCCTGGGAAGCTTTTCAAACTCCTCACGCTGATAACGCGCAAATTGCGCACAGCCGGTAAATCCGTAACTCATTGAAAACATGGAGCGGGAGACGAGAATCGAACTCGCAACCAACAGCTTGGAAGATTGTCGCTCAATTGAAAATAAAGAACAAGTGCGTTCTTGGGCGTTTTATCCTGACCTTTAGAATCACTGAGTTTCACGCCGTCCTTCTCATTTGCGCGTTTTTGGAGTAAACGGAGTAACGCTGAATTAGCCAACTTCGTCCTCCTCTACCTTCCTATTTTCGACTGCCTTACCCCGCTCAGGAAGAGCGCTGTCAGGAGTCTAACATGGCGAGTTGTGTCCCAAGTTCACGATCCCCCGGCGATGGTTTTCTGCACGTTGGCGTTCTCGCTTGGAGCAGCCATCCGGAACTGTTCGTTTCTAAGCAAAGTCTCAAGAAAGCGGATGTCGTCGCGGCTATTCGGCTTAAAAGGGAGTCGTGCACCCAAAGCCTGGGTTTCGCGTCCCGGCCATTTGTTCTATGCGGTTTGCCGATACGACAGCCGAAGGCAGGCGTGCTGCTCCACGAACGTCGGAACGGACGCTTTCATTTGCAGATCACCGGCCACCCCAGCTTCGGATTGCCCTGGGGCCAGGATCGTCTGGTGCCTCTGTTTCTTGCGACATTGGCTATTCGACAGAAAACGCAAACCATCACGTTCAAAAGCGCCGCCGAAATGCTGGACACTTTTGGGATGCAGCAAGGCGGGTCGCAGTACCGCCGGCTTATTGCCGCTTTTCAACGTGTGTTCGGCGCGACTATATTTTTTGGTACGGAAACACAACGGAAGGCGTCGGTGTTCCACCAGACTCGTTTCAGCTTTATGAGCGAAGCACGCATCTGGTACAACCGCGACCTGGATCAGCAGACACTCCCCGGTGACTGCCAGAACACAATTGTTCTGAGTGACGAGTTCTATGAGGAGATCACAAGCCATCCAATACCAACCGACCTGGAAGCGGCAAAAGCGCTTTCTTGCGCTCCCGCTGCGCTGGATCTGTTCACCTGGCTCACCTACCGTTGTTACACGGCAGACGGGCCACAGCGTATCCCTTTGTTCGGCGAATTAGGACTGATTCATCAGCTCGGAAACGCCGAATACTCGAGACCGAGAAAGTTTCGCGAAAAGCTCGAACGATGGCTCGATCTCGTACGGGTACTCTGGCCAGAATGCCCAGCTAAGACCAGCAGCGATGGATTGTATCTTGTGATTGAGCGGGCGTTTGCGATTCGACCCTCGATGCCATCAATTTGAGCTAGCGCCGTATAGTGGATTGGAGCATTTGCGAAAGCCATCCCGCAATCAGCATCGGACCGGAGCTTGGTAAAGTGCGCTTACCCAAAACAAGTACGCGGTAAAAAGGTAAGTGCGTGCGTGTTACTGAAGTTGAACTTGCCACTTTCCGATAACGCCGTGTTTTGGGCCGCACGGTAAAGGCTAACGACAAGGCAGGGGTGAGGGCGTTACTTACTCGCCAACCTCCGTGTAGCCGACGTTCTAGGAGCGATCGGACGCAACCGCATTCTTTCAGGGATTATGCAGATTTCTGCAGCTTGCGCTGTAGGTGGTCTACTTCTGTGTCTCCGATCAAGGATCTTGAAGATGTCTTGGTCGCGGCCGGTTTGCATTAACATAGTTCATCATGCGTGAGCAAATTCTTTCCAGGTGGGCATTCGTAAGAGCTAGCCTACTTTCTATGCCCGCTCTCCTGGTAGCGCAGCACCGGCAAAAAAAAGGCCAGCTAGTGCCAGCCGGTAAGGATAATCTTCACGAAACACACACTTTGGGCTACAGCAAACTTTTCTTCGAGGTCTCTTCCGCAGATACAGGAGGAGGTCTGTTTGCCATGGAACATGACAACCTGGGAAGAGGAGGACCGTACCGGCATCTCCATCCCGCACAGGACGAGTGGTTATACGCGATGGCTGGAGAGTTTCGCGTGGAGATTGGAGATCAAAAGTTGACGCTTAAGCCCGGGGATTCGGTTCTGATGCCCAGGGAGATTCCTCATGTCTGGGCGCAGATTGACGAACATCCAGGCAAACTCCTGATTGCGTTTACGCCTGCCGGAAAAATGGAAGAGTTTTTCCGCGATTTCGGGAAAACCGGCAAGCTACCTACCGATGCCAGTGTCGTCGGAACATACGGGTTGGAGAGGGTCGGGCCCCCACTGGCCATCTGATTCGATCCAAATCTTAGTATTGACCGACATTCCGACGACTGTCTTTGCGAGTCCCGACAGTCCGCAGATCCTGTTTGGATCACGCGTAATCCAGAGACCGACATCAATTTGGAGTGAGACCGCGATCAACCAAGGCACAGCCGATGGCGCTGTGGAATGAGAAGGCGAACCGTTGCCGCGCCTGGAGATAGGCGCGCCGGCCGCGCCGCCGCCCTACCGTGAGGATTGAGCGTTGTTGTTCTCCGGAGCGGCGGTCTACATGTGAGAAGTCAGTTTTTCACGCGCGGCGTCCAGTATTTCGTCAGAAAGCTTGGAATCGGTAACCGCGCGCGCCAATAGAATCGCTCCAACAAAACTTGCAAACGTCCGAATCGCTTCAGCGCGAGACGAGTCTTTATCCTCGGCATTGATTGTGCCGCTGAGCAGGCCGAAGATTTTGTCAAGTTCCGATGTGAAAGCCGACCGCACCTGCTCGGATTGCCTCGGCATGTCAGGTGCCAAGGCAGCGATCCCGCAACCGGCGCCGGGGTTGTCCCGATGCAAGGGCGTCAAATACATCTTCGCCATTGCCTGAACGACACCTTCGTCACTCTCAGAGGCTTTCCCAATTAGAGGTGCGATTTGTCGAACGCAACGAACGGTCGCCTCGACGGCAAGCGCGTCTTTTGAATCGAAATGCGCGTAAAATCCCCCGTGCGTGAGATTGGCGGCCTTCATAATCTCGGCTACACCGGTTTTGTCCAGTCCACGCTCACGAAAAAGCCGACCCGCTTCATCAAGGATACGATCATGGCGCTCTGCGGTGAGCTCTGGCGGGTATCTCATAAAAAGTTCCTCCCCTTCTTGACAGTATGCATGATGATCGTCATACTTACAAATATGATGATCGTCATACTTAAATTTGGTTGTCAGTTGACGAGGAACTTTTAATGCCCAAGACCACTGAAAAGAAAGTCGCCATTGTTACTGGATCATCATCCGGAATCGGACGCGCGATCGCAGAATTGCTTGCAACCAGAGGCTATCAAGTATTCGGCTTCTCTCGTCGCTCTGTTAGTGCCGGGTTCACCTCTATTCAGGTGGATGTTCGCGATGACGATTCCGTTAGGCAAGGTGTCGAACAAGTGCTGTCGAGGGCGGGGCGTATCGACGCTTTGGTAAACGCTGCTGGCTATTCCATCGTTGGCGCGGTGGAAGAGAGCAGTTCCGCTCAAACGCAGGCCCTTTTTAATACAAATGTCTTTGGCACGATCCGCGTTACGCGGGCGGTTTTGCCAGCAATGAGGGCGGCCAGATCGGGACGCGTAATCAACATTGGCTCGGTGGTGGGCTTTCTCCCGGCACCGTTCATGGGTATTTATTCGGCGACAAAGCACGCAATCGAGGGCTACACCGAATCTCTCGATCACGAGATCCGGAATTTCGGCGTTCGGGCAATCGTCATCGAGCCTGGGTTCACCCGCACCGAGATCGGTAACGCATCGGAGCGCGCCGATTCCCTAATCGATCAGTACAGTCAGGCCTCCGCCGCCGGATATCGTCTGATCGGCGATTCGATTGAGAAGGGCATGCCCGCAAGCGCTGTCGCTCAAGTCACGGTGGCTGCGATTGAAAACCCGAAGCCCAAGTTGCGTTACCCGGTAGCCTCTCAAGACCGCCTGCTCAGCCGGCTTCGGCGCTGGATGCCTGCGGGGGTATTCGATAAGAGTCTCCGCAAACAATTCCAGCTCGATCTTTCGTGACGGAAGAAGCCGGGAATCTGATGACGCGTGGGTTGGCCCACAAACAAATAGGAGCACGCATTGGAACAAATTATTGTTGATACGGCTGTTAAATCCTGGGATGGCGTTGTCGGCCCGCTGAACGAGACCTTCTCGGCCTTTTCGAAGGAGGAGATGTATGGGGAGATCGCTCCAGGCCGGAATCGAGTGATTTACATTCTCGGTCACCTGACGGCAGTAAACGATTGGATGCTACCGACGCTCGGGTTCGGCGAAAGGCTTTATCCCGAACTGGAGGAATTATTTCTTTCCAAGCCGGACCGCTCTAGCGAGAATTTGCCAGAGCCCACTGCGCTACGTCGGCAATGGGCTGAGGTTAAACGATTCAGTTCGCAGGAAACTTGTTGAGCTGCCAAGGGAGGGTTGGCTCGCGGCCCATGCCACAGTTTCTCCTCAAGATTTTGCGGCCAACCCTCTGCGAAACCGCCTTAGTGTTCTCAACAACCGGATTGGCCACATGTGGTTTCACCTCGGCCAGCTCGCATTACTTCCGAAAAAGAAGCCCAATATTAAACCCGACTAGCAACAATTCTCGGACGTCGAACCTAACCTTAGAAACAGGAGAAAAAAATGAAATCTATACGATTCCATGAATACGGCGGCCCTGAAAAGCTGCTCTACGAAGACGTTCCAACGCCTAAGCCAGGACCCGGAGAGGTACTTATCAAAGTCCAGGCGGCAGGCGTGAATTACGCCGACGCCATGCGCCGGCAAGGGGCATACCTTGAGCCGTCGCCCTTTCCTTACATCCCCGGCATGGAAGCCGCTGGCCCTGTGGAAGCCGTGGGCAAGGGCGTGACTTCTGTCGCGGTCGGCGCGCGGGCCATTGCCATTGTGGCTAACGGTGGCGGCTACGCGGAGTACGCCGTTGCCGCAAGCGATCAGGTTATCCCGCTTCCAACGGGTCTGGAACCGGCACAGTCCACTGCGTTGATTGTGCAAGGATTAACCGCTTACCTGATCCTCAAACACACCGCTGCTCTTCAAGCGGGACAGAGCGTTCTCGTTCATTCCGCCGCTGGCGGTGTGGGAACGCTTGCGGTGCAGCTCGCGAAATTGCTCGGAGCGGGACGAGTGATCGCGACGGCAGGCACGGAGGAAAAATTGGCCAAGGCCCGTTCGCTCGGAGCAGATGTTGCGGTCAACTATTCGCAGAATGACTGGATTCAGCAGGTGATCGCCGCCAACGGCGGGCAAGGCGTGAACCTCATCTTGGAATCGGTCGGCGGCGACGTGTTTGAGCGGAGTTTCGAGGCGCTTGCTCCCTTCGGCAACCTGGTCGCGTTTGGGGCCTCAAGCGGCCAGCTTCCTACGTTGAACGGCCTCCGGCTGCTTGGTCCCAACCATACCGTTTCCGGCTTCTATCTCGGCGGCTATTTCACCCGAGGGGCGGCAATTCCCGAAGCGTTGACGGCCCTGATGACCTACGTGATGCAGGGGCAGCTCAAGATTCCCGAACCGACCGTTTTCCCCTTGGAACAGGCGGCAGAAGCGCACCGGCAATTACAGGGACGCAAGACGACCGGAAAAATTGTTCTCGCCCCCTAACTGGCAAGCCATTTCTTTAAAGGAGATACTCAGAGTGAGTAACAACAACTACCCCGCCGAATCTTCGGCCTTGATTCTGATCGATGTCCTCAACGACTTTCTCGCTGCGGACGGCAAGATGAACGCCATGATCGGCCCTATGCGGGATCAACTTGCTTTGATCCCCTCGCTGGAGCGGCTATTAGAGGGCTCGAGAGAGGCCGGACTGACGATCGTCTATGCCCCGCATGGCCTCGATGAGCACAGTTTCGACGACTTCAAGCATCTTCATCCACGGATGCAGATGGCGTTGGACAATCAGGTGTTCTGGAAGGGCACTTACGGTGCCGACTTTTATCCCTCGCTGCGCCCGCGTTCAGGCGATATCGTCACCACCCAGCACCGGGCATTCAATTCGTTCATCGGAACTGACATGGATGAGCAGCTAAAGAAGCGCGGAATAGAACGGGTTATCCTTGCGGGGCTAACCTCGTCAACTTGCATCGAAGGCACCGGGAGACACGCCATCGAAGCCGGTTATCATCTGACGTTTCTGACTGATGCCGTTGCAGATTTCGCCATGCCAGACCATCGTGCGGCAGTCGAAATCTCTTACCCGAAGTTTGGTCATGCGGCCCTGACAGTGGATCAGTTTCTCAGCAGCCTGAAATCAGATTTGGCACCGATTCGCTAATCCGCCTAGCTTCGGCAAGGACCCGCATGAAAGCGATCCGATTTCACGAATACGGCGATCCCGAAGTTCTAAAACTGGAGGACGTTCCAATTCCAGATGTCCCGGTTGGGGATGTGCTGATCAAGGTTGGAGCAGCTGGAGTCAACCATGGCGAAATCATGCGCCGCCGGAATGCCTATCCCGGAGCGACACTGTTACCGTTCACACCCGGCAGCGGTGTCGCAGGCATTGTTGAAACCGTTGGAGAAGGGATCACGGAGTTTGAAATAGGCGCGCGCGTTTGCGCACTGACACCTTGGGGCGGATACGCTGAATTCGTTACCGCGCCTGCCCAGCACGTTTTTTCCTTGCCCGCCGGCATCGGAACGGCGGAAGCAACTGCACTGCTCGTTCAAGGGTTGACTGCCTGGATTGCCCTGTGGCACACAGGCCGGGCCGGTGCGGGGCAGAGCCTTCTGATTCAATCCGCGTCGAGCGGGGTCGGCACCTTTGCGATCCAACTCGCGCCGGCGTGGGGAGTGTCGCGTGTCTTTGCCCTTGCCAGCACACTGGACAAAGCTGGCCTTGCTACTTCTTTGGGCGCGGACGCATGCTTTGACTATAACGATGCAAAGTGGCCTGAAAAGATCATCATCGGGGATATGCCCATCCTTTGACTCAAACTAGTGTCAAAAGTTCACCGAGAAGTTGACAGCACAATAGGCTCTTGATATTCAAGATATCAGCTCCTGATATACAGGAGCGTAAGCATTCCCTCGAAGAGAAAGAATCCCTCATGAACACTCAATCTAACGTTAATATTACGTTTCATCGCTCGTCGCCGGATGCTTTCTATGTCAACAGTTTCATCATCACGCTCGATGCAGGCATCGTGGTGATTGACACACAATTCATTTTGCCGGAGGCCGAGAAACTTGCTCAAGCGATCAAGCAGGTAGGCAAACCTTTGCTTGGTGTTTTGCTGACCCATCCACACCCCGACCACGTTAACGGGACTATTGTGCTCCGCCGTGATTGGCCTACGGTTCCGGTCTACGCAACCGACGCTACCGCAAAAGCGATTGCGGAAACTTCTGAACCTAAGCGGAAGCAGTGGAAACCGCTTTTAGGCGATGCTTACCCAGATGATGTCGTCCTTCCCGATCAGGTGTTAAACAACGGCGACATTGTGGAAATAGGAGACCTGCGGTTTCAGTTTACGGATGTAGGCGCTCTTGAGTCGGTCAACGAAAGCATTATCGCGCTCCCCGACCATAATCTGCTGTTTGCTGGCGACCTTTTCTACAACGCGGTCCATCCCTGGCTAGTAGAGGGCCGTTCTATTCATTGGAAGGAAACGCTGACTGCGATGGAACAGCACCTGAGCGCCTTTGACCGTATCTATGTTGGGCATGGAAACCCGAGTGACGGGGCGGGTGTGCGCGGTCAGATCGAGTACATGAACTTTTTCTTTTCTCTCGTAAGCGATGTGCTTAACCGGACAGACCAGACCGACAAAGATGGATCGGCGGCCGCGAAAGACCGCGTAATTACAGCAATCAAAAACAAATACCCGGAGTGGCCGCTAGAAGGACTAATTGCAATGAACTATGATGCGATGCTCAAAGAACTTGCTTCCGATTCTGCGCGTTAGGCATCCGTAACGGCCTGGCTGCTGGGCGGTTCAATCTTCCGAACCTGGTTGTTTTCCAGTGCCGCGCTCTGCCTCAAATACATCACGAAAACGTTCACGCTGAATATCGTATGCGGTATGACGGTGGGATGCTCTACAACTTCTTCTTCGATAAATAAGAATCTGGGGGGACTCTGCGGTCAGCCGGGCCGCGTCCATTGCGCAAACCCAATCGACATTGGTTCGGGCAACAAGTTCGAGCAGCTCACGGTATGAGACGGCCGGATCCAACAAATTGGGTTTTACCCGCTTTTATAACAGCCTGGTTACAGGGCAGACGCTAGCAACCACTCTTGGAAGATACTGGCGATCTAATTTCGACCGGTATTTAAACTTGGCTTCGGCATCAGCCCTTTCCGTCGAACGCCCCGATGGGCAAGGGTTGAATCTTACACTATGGCAGCGCCTGGACCAGCGATAGCGATGTCGATCTCAAACCCGCCCAGACAGGTTCCGGCCCATATCGCGTTCTACGTCGATTCCGCCGCCAAGCAAATCGATCTGCGCAATCGTCTGATCGGGAAGGTGGAAAATTTGACGGAGATTAAGGACCTCGGAATCGTAACGGCATTCTTTTTCTCGGACCCGAACGGAATCGTCCTGGAAGTGATGGCCGAGGTGCCCGGCCGTATGCAACTTCCTCTTTACCTCGATCCTGACCCGATTTCAGGTGTCCCGGCGGAAGATCAACATGGTGGAGCAGAATAAATCTATGGTGGATCATTCAGACGGTAAAATTTGGGACCAGCGTTATTCCCAGGCGGGGTTTGCGTTTGGCGATCAGCCAAACGATTTCTTGCAAAGTCAGGCATGTGGTTACGCCCCGGCCAGGATGCTCTTTCGCTTGGCGAAGGCGAAGGGCGAAATGCTTTGTGGCTGGCTTCTCAAGGCCTGAAGGTCACGGCTGTCGATCTGTCTAGCGTGGCTATGAACAGACTGGCGGAACAGGCGGCTTCGGCGGGCTTGCCTGTAACCGCGGTTCAGGCCGATTTATCGCAATGGCCGATTGCAGCGGCTAGCTGGGACCTGATTGTCTCCGTCTGGTGTCATCTTCCTTCTCCCTTGCGTCGGGTTGTTCATCGCGGAGTGGTGGAAGGCTTACGTCCGAACGGAACGTTTCTGTTGGAAGCCTACACTCCCGATCAGGTTTCCCGCGGCACGGGCGGGCCGTCCAATCCGGATCTCTTGCCTACACCGGAGTTACTGGAGCAAGAGCTGCACGGTCTGACAATTGTCTCGCTTAGGGCCTTTTCGCGAGATATCAATGAAGGAGCGCTGCATCGAGGGGTTGGCGATGTCGTGCAGCTGGTTGCTCGAAAGTCTCCCAGGTAAAGACGCCGTCGGACGTTTCTTGCGGATTGGCTTAGGGAAATTTACCTCACGGACATCTTCATCTGAAAGCTATGATCGTCAGAATTCTTATAGTCTCTTACTGCTCAATGTCGCTCTTGGCTCAGCGTAGCTGAATCAACTATCATCGGCGTTAAGGTTCCATATCGGAAGAAGTCTTGTGCTAGCCGGTTACGAGTTAGCCATATTGTTCCGGAGGCCGCAGAAGCTGTCCGGCGAGCGCGGCAGCGCTGCAATAGGCGGAGTTGTGGAGTTGAAATTTACACGCCCCCGCCAATCGGTAAGTCTGCTCAGGTTCGCTGGTAGCGGTGGTCAGTTGCCTATCGGAGTCAGCAACGTCTGCGTTCCGGTGTTGCTGCCCAGATTGAACGTGAAGAGCGTCGAATCATTCGCCGGAACCTTCGGAACCGCTACGTTGAACTGGTAAAGGCCCACGTTGCCCGCCACTAATCCGGCAAATTGGATGGTTGCGGGCACACTCGCAAACGCCGCTTGAAAGTTGGCGAGGTTATTCGGCTGGCTCACAATGTTTCCAGCGTCGATATTCGGAGTCACGGGTCCGAACCCGACTCCATAGAGCGTGATGGTGTCGCCGGGCTTGGCTCGGGCCGTTTTCACCGCGTTGGTGACGCCCGGCGGCAGAACAAAGGTGTTGCCGTCTGGGAAAAGAGCGACAGCATATTGGCCGGCCGCGAACTTAAAAACTGGGGGAGCAAGGATCGCGGGATGCACCTGGTTCACGGTCACGGAGATTCCGATACTTTCGCCGCCCGCGGTGTTTAGGGTCGGCTGGAGCAATGCATCCAAGGATGGCTCGATCTCGTACGGGTACTCTGGCCAGGATGCCCAGCTAAGACCAGCAGCGATGGATTGTATCTTGTGATTGAGCGGGCGTTTGCGATTCGACCCTCGATGCCATCAATTTGAGCTAGCGCCGTATGGTGGATTGGAGCACCTGCGGAAGCTATCCCCGCAATCAGCATCGGACCGGAGCTTGGTAAGGTGCGTTTACCCCAAAAAAGATACGCGGTAAAAATGTAAGCGCTGCGTGTTAATGAAGTTGAACTTGACCCGCTTCCCGATCCTCTCGTAGTATGAACGACATCGCTTAGAAAAACTGCGGTCGAAGCGCCCGCCGAAGGAAGCTTTGACAGCCCACTCACTTCTCGCTGCTCTTCGACTGAGCTGTATCTCCTGAGCGATTCTGCTTTAACAAAACATTTAAAGGACTGAGCGGACCAAGCGGAATCAAGTCGAACTCCATAAGCTTGGCTTTACCTAAAGGCAGTGCTTCCAAAAGCGCGTGCGCTTCTTTGATAGTGCCTACATTCAACAGGAACACCACCCCGTTTCGATCTTTGCGTACATTCCATTGGTCGATCTTCCCGCTCAGATACGGCCGGTTTTGCCGCATGCCGTCCCCACTCACCTGGCGGACGCACCGCGATTCCCGCGGCCCGGAGATATGCCCCGGCGGTTTCGCGGCGAAGATGCGCCACTATCTCAATGCGTCGCAACGACCACCCCAGCTGTCCCAGCGCGATGACTTGCTGTTTCTTTTCTTCACTTGAGACATTACTCACGTGACGGAGAGTAGTCTCCCCGCCAGCTCAATGTCCCGATTCAGCTATCGCGTTGGCCGGTTTTCGGTGTCCACCTATGGCCGGTTTCGGGTGTCCCCCAAGGTGCCTTAGCGCCATTCAGGCGCGCGATTAAACCTACAGCTAGTATCAACGGCAACTCGAAAGGCAGATTCGATTGTGCTGACCGTGCCCACCCGATCGAATCCGCGAGCGCGATTGTATCCAAAATGGGGAGCAACGTTGCGGCTGCCATGAACAGGAAAAGAGCTCGTGTTTCGTTACGAATCAGCAGCAGGAGAGTGTATGCGCCAAGAAAGGCGTCACGAATGCCGAACAGGCGAATGTAAGGACTTGCGAGAACGTTGGACCGGTTTCCCATTGCGAGTGTAAATCCGAGCACGATGAAAGAACAGCCTAAAAGTACAATATAAACTGTTGCGAGTCGCTTGCTTAGGATTGACATGGGAACTCCTCCAAGGAATAATACCAAGTAATTACTTGGATTTCCAGAGAAACACAAGCAGTCGTTGATTATAGATCTATCCAGCATGGATTCGAACACGTCAGTTGCGACTACGACCAAACGTCGGCAGGCCCGTGGGGAAAGACGCGTCGAAGAGATTCTAGATGCTGCGGAGAGGGTCTTCGTTCGCATGGGCTATGGGCGGACCACGACAAATCACATCGCATCAGAGGCAAAGGCTTCTCCCGCCACTCTGTACCATTTTTTTGAAAACAGGGAGGCGGTGGCAGAACAGCTGGCCTTGCGCTACGCAAAGGACCTGATTTCCACCCACCAGCAGATCCATGTCTCGGCGCTCGTCCACTGCAGCGTTCGAGAGATGATCGAAAATATCGTGGATACATTCCTGGAGTTTCATTGGAAGCATCCTGCGCTGAAGGTGATTTTTGGAGAGTCGGCATTATCCACGGGAACGGTTGACCGGAAGAACGAATTGGACTTGGCATTCCGGTCCCGGCTCGCGGACCTGTTTCAGGCCAGGCAACCCGGGATGAACCGTGAAGCTGCGTTCTGGGCAGCGCAGGTCTGTTCTTGCATCTTTCAAGGAATGCTGCGACTCGCCACAGCAAAGGATTTGAACTGCCAGGAACGCGCGGTTCGGGAACTCAAGAATCTTTTGCACGATTATCTTGAAAGGCTTTTCGCAACCCAGCCCGCCTAGACATTCGGTGCCTTGCAACGTGCTGCTCACCCCGAATCGGAACTCTTGTGTCCCGCTTCACTTCTCGCTGCTCTTCGACTGAGCTGTATTTCCTGAGCGATTCTGCCCTAACAGAAAATTCAAAGGACTGAGCGGACCAAGCGGAATCAAGTCGAACTCCATAAGCTTGGCTTTCCCTAAAGGCAACGCTTCCAAGAGCGAGTGCGCTTCTTCGATAGTGCCTACATTCAACAGGAACACCACCCCGTTTCGATCTTTGCGTAAATACCATTAATCGATTTTCCCGCTCAGATAGAGGCGAACGGTGTCGCTTACCTCATTCGGCATGACAGTTTTTCGTAGGTCGGGAGTCATAGCGCCCGTGATCCGCCCAACTGCAAGGATCTTGGTCGTCGGTACGGCAGGGAATGGGCTTGGTTGAGAAGGGGTTTGGGCATGCATAATAGCCGTGAGTGCGGTTGTGCAGAGGGCAAGTGAGCTGACTATACGTTTCATTTAGATTCCATTTTTGTTTTATTCAGTCAAGCTTCTGTTCTTTGTAGCTGCAATTCATGCCGGCGAGTGTGAAAGGGAATATAGAGCAGCCACTGATACGCGGAAAGCTCCCCGGCGAATGCGTTTGGCCAGGTAATCGCGTGCAATGGTGCATCGCGAGCCCCTTTCAGGAACTCATCCAATCGACGGATAAAGCCTCTTAGATGAGTACCCGCGGCGCGTTGTTCAAGTCCAGAGAAAGTACTAAGCCCGGCACTGGCTTTCGCTTTTCCCGCCGAAGCGAGCATCGTACGGATCCAGTTCTCCTTACCTGCAGTGTCTTCGCGCCATCCCTCGGAGGTGGCTTGGTGAAGCCGCGAAGCTACAGCAGACAGCAACCGATCGTTGGTCAGAAGAACGTGTTCTGTAATTTCAGACGGGTTCCACGCCGTTGCCGTAGCTCTGACCGTCTAACGGCTCACGTCGATTGAGCTAATCTGTTGTTCAAAGCTCTGAAATGATGCGGCTGTCTCTCGACGCAGACTTTCCATCTCGTCAGGCGTGGGCGCTTCGCTCGGCTTATTCATGACTCACCTTTCACCATCCCCCACCCAGTGCCTTGTAGAGCGCTACCGCCTGAATGGAAATGTTCGTATTGGCCTGTGCTAAATCATCCTCGGTGGCGAGTTTGGCGCGCCGCGCGTCCAGAACCGAGAGAAAGTCGCCCAGACCTTTGGCATAGAGCTCCGTTGTGAGCGCGACCGCCGCGTCATTTTCCTTCAACGCCTCCGACAGCTTGATTCGCCGCTCGTTGGTCCGCCCGAAACAGGAGAGTGCGTCTTCCACTTCCTGAAAAGCCTTCAGCACGATATTCTCGTACTGCAACTTGGACTGCTCCAGGCGTGAATCCTGTACCCGGATATTGGATCGCACCCGGCCTGCGGTGAAGATTGGCAGACGCACACCGGGCCCGACCGAGAAATAATTACCGGCGCCAAGAGTGAAACCAGGAATTTCACTTGCCTGACGCCCTGCCAGACCAGTCAGCGTAATCTTTGGAAAGAGGTCCGAGCGGGCAACGCCTACTCGAGCGGTCTGAGCCGCAACCTCCGCCTCTGCCCGTCGTATATCGCTTCTTCTCGTCAGGAGTTCAGACGGCAACCCGATGGGAATGGAAGCGGGAACCGGGGGCAAGGCAGCCGGTGGCACCAGTTCCGCTTCAAGCGCGTCCGGCGTCTCACCGATCAAGAGGTTCAGCCGCCGAATGCTCTGGGACACTGCGTCTTGTAATGGGAATCGCGCGGCCTCGGTGTCGCGAAGTTGCGCGGATGCTCGAATCGCATCGAGTTCCGGCGCGAGACCCGCCTTCGCCTGAGCCATGGTCAGTGCCACAAGCTGCTCTTGAATTTGAACGTTGGAATCAACGACAGCGAGTCTCTTTTGGGCACCTCGCAACTCCATGTACGTGCGGCCCACATCCCCCAGCACGGTTACCAGCGTATCGTTGCGAGCTTCCCCAGCGGACCGCACATTAAATCTTGCCGCCTCGACGGCGCGGCGAACTCCCCCGACAAAGTCTAATTCCCAGGAAGCATCGAAACCTAACTGATAGACACTGGTTTCATAGGGCGCCAAAATGTTGCTTCGCGATTGTGGTGAGCCGGAGAGGATGCCACCCCGCGTCAGGCCCTGAGCGATGCCACCGCGGACTCTGGTCGCGCCATCCGAGGTATTGACCGAAGGCTTCAATCCGGATTCGGCTATCCTCTGCGACGCACGCGCCTCAACGATGCGCGATGCCGCGATGCGCACGTCAAGGTTCGCTTTAACAGCACGCTCGATCAATGAGTTTAGCTCAGGATCCTGGAAGGTCTTCCACCACTCACGCGCGGCGTTTGAATCGTCACCCGAGCCATCCGCCGCGGGAGGCACTGGGTTCGTCCAGGCGGCTGGAGTCTTGGGCGTCAACGGCTGAAAGTGCGGACCTACCGTTGCACATCCACTCAGCAGGAGCAATGCGACAGCGGGAAAGGCGGCGTGTCTCACTTGGAAGTGCCTTGGATGAACACGTCCATCTGCTGGCCGACGTAAAAATCAACATTCGTATCCTTGAATCGATAAATCGCCTGCAGCACCCGGGTATCCACGCGTTCTGTGGAATCCCCCGTCAGCGACTTCTTGGGCACTACGTAAGGCTCGAAGCGGACGAATTCCACCTTGGCTTTTCGGGAGCTATTCCCCCTTTCGGCGGCCTCGGCCGGGGAGCCAGGCTTCACACGCCATGCTTCGTTCTCATCCACATCGGTCCGAATATTGAGGTGATTTACGTCGCCCATGATGAGAAGAGGTTTTTGCAATTGGCCGACTGCCGCGAATTCTCCGGCGCGCACATTGAGTTGCAGAACCGTGCCCGTAATAGGTGCCCGCATCGTTAACCGTTCGAGATCCGCTTCCACGCGCCGCACTTGCGCCTTCGCATTGTCGAATTCGGCATTCGTAATTTCCCGGTCGGGGCTCCACGTGCCCGCGCGTAACAGGGCCAGAGATGCTTTCGCTTCGTCTAGTTTGGCTTCGGCGACATTGACGGCCTCGCGCCGTTTCAGAACATCCTCTTCGCGAATCGCTCTTTTATCTGAAACGCTCTCTATTAAGCGAAGCTGATTCTGAACGTCCGTCCGCGCCGCCTCCGCTTCCCGGACACGCGCCTCCAGCAGCGGCACTTCTTCGGGGCGAGGCGACTGGTCCAGCCTTATTAGCTTTTTGCGCGATAACTCGACCGACGTCTTGCGCAGCAGCAATTCAGCCTGCAGATCCCGATTGTCAAGAGTGAACAGGCGAGCGCCCTTTGGTACGCGGTCTCCCGCCTTCACGAAGACCTGAGTGACCAGCCCCGCAACGGGCGTGCTAATCGCAATGTTCTCCGAACTCGGCTCAACCAGTCCCACTGCCGCGATGGTGTTTCGATACTGGGCGACGGGCGGGGCGGCGGGGGGCAGGTTCGATTCCTTGCGCCAGCGCCACTCGTAGGTTCTCACTGACGCATAACCCATCGCTACGACCGCGAGGAGCGGAATCCATAATCGCTTCATTGATATTTCCTTTCGACGGTGGAAATTCTTCCGTCGTCCATTCGCGCGATGGTGTCGGCAAAGCTAAACACCCGGCTGTCGTGAGTGACCACGATCACCGCCCGGTCCGGCCGCACGGCTTCTTTCGAAAGAAGCTCCATCACCTGTTGGCCCGTTTCGGCATCCAGGGCGGATGTGGGCTCATCACAAACAATCAAGCGGGGTTCGTGAACCAGAGCGCGCGCAAAAGCCACGCGTTGTTGTTGTCCGCCCGAAAGCGTATTGGGAAACGCATGAATGCGATCCCCCATGTGGAGCCGATCCAGGATCGCCGCGCCTCTCTCCACAGCCTGTTTTCGTTCGATGCCAGCGGCAAGCAGAGGAACTGCCGCATTCTCGGCGGCGGTAAGGGCGGGAAGGAGATTGAACTGCTGGAAGACAAATCCTAAATTCCTGCGCCGAAATTTGACTTGCTCCGCGTCCGTGAGCTTTTCTAACTGCTCTCCCAGGACACGTACTTCTCCCGCTGTTGTCGTCAGGAGACCGGCAATCACCGATAGCAGCGTCGTTTTGCCGCAGCCGCTCGGGCCGACAAGCATCGTCAACTCCCCCAAGCTGGCCTCAAAGTCGACGCCGCGCAAAACTTTGACTGCGGCTTCGCTCGAGCCGAAGGCCTTCTCAACGCCGAGGCACTTCACCGCCAGCTTATCCACGAAAAACCACCGCGGGCTCCAGCACCAGCACGCGCCGAATGCTGAGCAAACTCGCCAGGATCACGACGAAGAACATCGTGATGCCCACGCCCACCATGTTTTGCCAGAGCAGCACTATTCCTCTGGTTGGCATGTTCCTGAGAGTCACCTGAAAGAAGACGGTGCACAATCCGGAGCCCAGTGAATAGCCGATCAGTCCCACAGTCAGGGCCTGAAGTAAGATCATTCCAACGATCCGGCCATTCGTTACGCCGATGGCTTTCAACGCGCCAAACTGCTTCAGGTTTTCGAGGGTGAAGATATAAAACGTTTGCCCCGCTACAACCGCGCCCACGATGAGCGCAATCATGATGGTGATGCCGAAATTCACGGGAATGCCGGTATTCGCGACGTAATACCAGACGGTTTGCCAAGCAAATTCCGTTCCGGATGCGGCTCTTAGACCCGTCTGCTTTTCGATCCTGCGGCATAACTCACCAATTGAAATACCGGACCGCGGCTTGACCAGGACAAACGAGAGCAGATTGCGTTCCTGCCCGACATACTGAATGGCTTGTGAGTACCGGGCGTACATGATCGGGAAAGTCGCGAAAGGCGGAGAAGCCTCTACGATGCCCACAATCTGCGCTTTTCGGTCATTTAGTTCGAGCGTTCGGCCCAAGCGCAAAGGCTTGCCAGGAAAAAGAAACACATATCCGGCGCGATCGATCATCACTGAATCCGGCTCGCGCAGATCCTGAAGAGAACCCATCAGAATCTTGTGGGGCGCGCCGACAAGAGATGCGTCATCGAGGCCCATCATAATCACGACGCGGAAGGTGCCGTCAGGGGCCTTCGCGCGTGGCTGGCCTTTGAAAAGGCGAACCGCCCAGTCGACGCCTTCCACTCCCCGTACCCTGTAGAGATCGTTTTCCGTGAGCGATTTCACTTCATCGATGTACTGGGTCTTCTTGTCCATCACCCAGATATCGGCGTCCGTGACATCGAGAATCTGGCTGGTCGTGCGCTTCATGATGGAAGCGAAAATGGAGCTTTGATTTTCCAGCAGAAACGTGGAAAACGCGACGGCAAAAATTAGCCCGATGTATTTCGCACGATCTCCCATCAACATGCGCAACGCGACGAAGTTCATCAGAGATAACTCAGTGCTGGATGACGGTTGCGCCGCTTCACTTGCGCGAACCACCGGCACAGCGGGTACAGCATAAGGACTGCAGCGATCCAGACTAAATAGACCACCCATAGGTCATAGCCGTAACCAGCGGGGAAAGGATGTGCGGAGCCGCGAAGCGCGAACGAATCCTGGTAAAGCCAGTCAGCCCGCCCATAACGCACGAGGGAGAAGACGACCGCCAACCCATGCAGCAGAGGCAGATGCAGTAAGTAGTAGAACAGGGGAACGCGACCAAAAGTAGTGAGCGGTCCGGCGATGGTCTTGGGCAGGCGGTCCGCAACCGCCAGAAAGCAAAGTGCGGCTCCCAATGTCATGAGTAGATACAGAAGCGATGGCGGATACTTCGTCAAATTCACGAACGACATCAGGGTGCGCGGCCAATCCGTCTGGCTGGCCCACGGTTTCGGATCTCCATACCAGTTGCTTGCCCGCAAAGCGACAAACAGGGCGAGCATCGAAATCCCGATACCCAGAAACAATCGCATGCGGCGTCGTGGTTCAATCCGCGCCAAACCGCCGGCTCCGTAACCGAGCGCCATCACTCCCACCCACGGAATCAGAGGATAAAGAGAGCCGACGATCTTGTGTGGGAAAGGTTGAAAGATGCTGATGCTATGCAGCACTTTCCACAAGTCTGTGCCCTCACCCAGCCACGCGCCGTGCGCGCCGTCGAACAGGTTGTGTCCCGCGATAAGAACCAGCCCGATACCCGCGATGATTCGAGGTGGATAAGAAAAGACCAGCCCCGCCAGCACAATCATAGAGGCGCCGATCACCCAGATCACCTGCAGCCTGGTGAAGCCGAATCCGAGGCTGAACGACCAGCCGAAGGGAGAGATTACCGCGATTTCCAGAAAGATCAGCCAGAGCCCGCGCTTCAGCAGGAACCCCGGAAGTTCACAGTGGTCTGTCTTTCCGCTCGCCAGGGAGAGGTAGGCTCCCGTCCCCGCAAGGAGCACAAAGACCGGCGCGCAAAAATGCGAGATCCAGCGCGTGAAGAAAAGCATAGGATTGGTGCGCGTAAGGTCAGTGGGGTCGAACAACGCCGAAGAGAAGAAATCGCGCGTATGATCGAGAGCCATGATGACCATCACCAACCCCCTGAGTATGTCGATCGACGAAAGCCGCTCCGAGGTGGAGGTCCTCTCTTCCACCTCGGCGCCGGGCATGGTTGTAGTGGCCGTCATATTTGTCTGTAGTTCAGGTCGAGGTAATCCGATACGGTTAACTGCTTCGGTAATCCGAACTTTTCGACCACCGCCTTAGAATCCCAACGAGGCTGGTACTCCGCTACGAACGCGATCAGCGCGAAGATATTCGCCGCCGAGGCTGAAAAAGGACGCGCGAGCGCCTGATTGATACGTGCCAGCCATCCAGGGATAGGAATAATCCTGATTCGCTTTTTCCCTACTTTTCGTGCGATGGTTTCGGCAATCTCCCGCCAGGTGATCCACTCCGGCCCGCCCGCTTCCACAAGCAGGTTGTCGTTCCCGGCGTAGAGCGCGCCGCCGACGATCATTTGCGCTACGTCGTCGGTTGCAATAATCGGAGTCCCGTGGCTAGCGCCACCGGGTACGATCATCCAACCTCTCTTCTGGACGAAGTCTCCCACCACTGCCATCCATATGCGAATGAAGCCGTAAGCGCGGTGTGTCGTCGCGTGTTCCGACCTGTCACGAGCTTGTTTGAAGCCGCCCATGACGAGAAAGACATCCATGAAGGCGGCATTTCGAATCACGATCGTTTGCATCGGCGACGCAAAGAGGCGCTTCTCAATCAAGCGCTTGCCATGGAGTTCCGGCACCGAGCCTTCGCCCGGATACGAAGGTACCGATGACTGCACAAAGCGCCCCACACCGGCCTGCTCACACCATTCAATGAGACGAAGTGCTTGTTCGTTCACCGTGCCGCATTCGCTTTATTCCTTTGGGGAACGATTCCGTTCGCAGTGGAAATAACAACATCCATTCCCGCGACGGCCTTGCGCATGGATTGCTCATCGAACAGATCCGCGGTGACGTACTTGATGCTTGCGGCTCTCGGGTCCTTGATCAAAGACCCCTGATGCCGGACAACTGCGGTCACGTCATGACCTTTTTCCGCGAGAAGGATTGCGACCTTTGACCCGACGTGTCCTGTCGCCCCCACCACCAAGAACTTTTTCGGATTCATAGTTAGTCTTCGGCTACCGCGCCACGGCGCGGCTCAAGCACAATAGGCGAGGTCGTCATTGTCTTGCTCTCCGTCCTATAGAGGATCATTGACATCTAATTAGAGTACGCATATACTCTAATTGTCAAGGGAAAACTTCAGGTAGACGTTTTATGCGTGTTTCCAAAAAAGAGATGGCGAAGAGCCACAAAAATATTCTGAATGGTGCCTCCCGTCTGCTTCGCGAGCGCGGCATTGAGAGCACCAGTGTAAATGACGTGATGGCCGAAGCCGGGATGAAAAATGGCGGTTTCTACCGGCATTTCGACAGCAAGGAAGCACTGGTAAACGAAGCGCTCGAAAGCGCGTTTCAGGAGCTTTTCGCGTTTGTCCAAAGCCAGTTCGAAGCGGTGGAACCCACTCAGGCCCTGGCTGGATACCGCTCTTACTACTTATCTCCGGCCCACGTCGAACATGCCGGATGCGGATGCCCTGTTGCCGCTCTGAGCGGTGATGTGGCTCGGGCAACTAACGATGTGAAAGCTTCTTTCAGCGCCGGCGTGAACGCAATGGTCGGTGAGCTGGCCAAAGTTCTGCCTGGCTCTTCCGCAGAAAGGCGCAAACGCGCCATGCGGGAATTTGCTTCGTTAGTTGGGGCCGTAGTAATCGCGCGCGCTTGCGAACCAGAAACGAAGCGGGCCGTTCTTTCCGCTTGCCGCACCGCGGCCTGAAGAGCCGAATTACTGCTTCTTAGCAATCACCTGAAGAATTCTGACGCGATCTTCGAGAACATTTTTGGCAAAGTTGGCGACGGCCGGCCCGAGTTCCGGCCCAAGAATCGCTGGAGCACTGAGTGGATTCGCCGGTTGTCCAGAAGTCTTGGCTTCCGCTTGTTGGACCTGCAAATCGCGGAACCATCGTGCTGCAATCTCGGACTGGTCGACAGAGGAGACGATGCTGAAACCAGCACTGCGCAGCGCCTCTTGTACTTCGTGCGCCGTGGCCAAGAAGCTGATACCGGCTTCGCGGGCCCAGGGTGTCGGGTAGAGTACCGGCTGGCCGCCTCCTAGCACTGGATCGTAAATGGCGAAGGTGCTACCGGGCTTCAAGACACGAAAGACGCCTTTATATAGAGCCTGCTTGTCAGGGATGTTCATCGCGACATGCTGTGTCCAGGCTTTATCGAAATGCTCCAGCGGGAACTGCAGTTCCGTCGCGTCGCCATTCACGAAACTGAGCTTATCGGCAAGTCCGCAACGGCCTGACAGATACTCAGACACCTCGATGAACTCGGGAGTCAAATCGATCCCCGTAACGTGAACTCCGTGCATCGCGGCCAGGTACCTCGCCGGTCCCCCCAATCCGCAGCCTAAGTCCAGAAGAGTCTCGCCAGGTACCAACTGCAGGGCGCTCGCAAGCTCTTTGCTTGCCTCCAGCCCGCGGACATGGAATTGGTCAAACGATACAAGATCGCTCCACTGTAGGGAGCCATCGCCGCGACCGGATGCTTGTAGAGCGGCTTTGATGCGTTCCGTAAGTCCGGCGACGGTATAGTTCTGTTGCACATCTTGGGTTCTGAAATGAGACATTATATTCTCCTGAAAATGTTCGTTGAATCCGGCTCAAACGGTCGTGCCTGGGGTGAACTCTCCTGCGCGGAGCCGGGCTTCCCGGACCTCGGTGCGTCGAAAAAATACCAAAACCGTAGAAAGCGTTAGTACCGCCATTGAAAAACTCGGGATAAGAATCATCGGGATTGTACTCATGATTCTCATTTGCGATGCGTGTGGGAAATACTGAGCAGGCGATCGGAATGTTAGAACGGCAGTGACCATGCCTACGAAAACATCCAATAACCCGATTCCACACCAAACGATGATGGATTGAGGAGTGGGGGAGGACGGAAGTAGAACGTAAACCAAAGCCCAACAGCCGACGACGATTTCTCCTAGGCCTGCGCCCCAGCCAAATTCGCGAGCGAGCTCACCGGAATAGCTCAGCAGAACCATGATGATCCCCATGGGCAGCCGAAAAGAGTGCCACAGGAGGAATCGTCGTATGGGAATCGCACGCCATGCTTTCGCGCCGATGATGAAAATCGATGCAACAAGTAGAGCCAAGAACAACTGCCCTGCTATCAAAGCAATTGGAGGAAGAGTCTCTGCCGAGGCTAGAAAATAACCACGAAATGAGAACCAACCCATACTCACGACATAAGCCAAAGTAAGAGCCGCCAACGTCAAACTTACTCGAGCCAGGTCTCGCAAGACTGTTGCGATCAGTAAGATTGCGAAAAAAGAGCCCGCAATCTTGCCACTAGGTGATACTAAGATTTGGAGGGCAAGTAGCTTCACTGTCTATTTTGTCCTCTGGTTGAATAGCTCTTCCTGATTGGCAAGTGTGTAGAGTCTGGATGTTCGTCACGCAGTTATTAGCCGTCCCACTTTGGCGGGCGAAGCTGACTCAGGGTTGGTTTGCTGAGCTGCCATCTGGATCGCGTGAGAGCTTCTCCAGTGCTTATCCTCCATGCAGTGGAGCGCTTTCGACGGCACGGGTAACTGAAGCTTGCGCTCGTACGCCTTGATGTTGTAGCCGGGGTAGAGCGGAGTGATATTGAAGTTTATGAAAGCTTTGAGCCGGTTCAAGAATGTTTGGCGGGCGAATGGCATTCCGGAATAGCGTCGCGCTGTCGTCTCAAAACCTTCGGCCGCCTTCCCGGTCAGTTCCTGCATGACCTCCGTAATCCCGCCCTCATACGAAAAGGTGCCCTGTTTGTTGTCTTCCGCGTATCGGACCAGAAGTGCTATCTGATAAGGATCGATCTTCTGCATGCGAGCGACCTTGAGAAACATCCAGATCGGCAGGTTGACCGGAAAAACCGCGTGCCCGACCACTCTCGCGATGATCTTTGCCATGTCTTTGCCGGAGAGAAGTTTCGTTCCAGTGGGGTGATAGCTCTTCCCTGCATGTTTCACCGGATCATCGGTAAGAAGTGCGGCCGCGGATTTCGCCATGTCCTCATTGGAGATAGGCGCGGACTTGCTGTCGCCCATCAGAACGGGGTAGATCCCCAATAAAGCGGCAAAATCGATGGTGCGAAGAAAGTTATCCGCGAACATGCCGGGATTGAAGATAGTGTGGGCTACACCGGGAATCATCGAGAATGTGCGGTCGATCAGCCAAGTCTGTCGCGTCATGGCGGTCGGGTGGGACGCACTCGAAGTCCACTGGCTCATCTGCACGATTGACTCGATCTTTGCCTCGCGCGCGGCAACCATGAAAGCATTGGCTGCCTGAATCATGTAAGGTCGCATCAGCGGCAGATAGTAAGCGCGCTGCGTACCTTTCGCGGCGACGTAAAGTTGTTCCGGGTCGTACATGTCAGCGACCACCGTTTCCGCTCCGAGTTTTCTCAAGGCGGCGCTCCGATTGTCTTCCCGGCTGACCATCGCGCGCACCGGCCATTCCCGCTGACACAACTCGGCAACCAAGGCTGCGCCAGTCTTGCCGGTTGCTCCTGTTACCAAAATTTTGGGCTTCGTCATTATCGTGCTCCTGTCAAGAAGTTCGCCGGTTGCTCAAGGCTATTCGCGTCTGACATAAATGTGAATCTGCCGCCGTTGGTTTCATGTTGCTGGCGCCAGATCTCGGAATGCCCTGCGAGGGTGGGGTTGGGCGGCATCGGATATTCCATCGCCGCATCGTGCCGCTTGGTATTCAGTGGAGGTGTAATCAGAATTCTGGCGAATTCCGTAATTGCTTTCAGTTTGTTTGCCAGAGATGGTTGCGCAAAAGGCATCGCGGCATAACGGCGAACTATGGTCTCGAAACTTTCCGGCTCCCGTCCCGTGAGTTCCAAAACGTCAGTTGTTGGGCCGTGCGTGTCAAACACATGCAAATCGGATTCCTGGATGTAGTGCTGCACGTTTGTGATTTCGAAATCTCCGGCACCAGCGACGCGAGCCGCCTTGAGAAACATTTTGGCCGGCAGAGTTTGCAACTTCACCGTGCGCCCGAGCACTTTGCCGATGATCTCGGCCATCTCGGTCATATCGAGAGCCTGAGGCGAGGTTGGCCGGTAACGCTTGCCCGCGAACTTCTCCGGATACATCAGCGCGGCGGCCACACAGCATCCCATATCCTCATTGGACGGAGAGGGTGTACGAAGGCCGCTGAACAGATTGGGAATCACGCCCATGTTCACCGCCGAGGGAAGCATCTGCAAAATCGGGTCGGCAAAGATGCCGGGATTGATCAGGGTGAAGGTAACTCCTGGGATGGTTGAAAGCAGTTGCTCCGTGAGCCACAATTGCCGAGTGTGCAAGGACGGATGCGAGGGATGAGGCAGCCATTGGCTAAGTTGGACTACATGCTCAACGCCTGAGTCTTGGGCCGCGACCGCAAACACATTCGCTGCCTGTATCATGAACGGTTGCACGGGAGGAAGAAACGACGCGCGCTCGATGCCCTGCATGGCCTTGAACATCTGCTCGTAGTCATACATGTCGGCAACGACAACTTCCGCGCCACATTTCTTTAGCTTTTCGCTTCGAGCATCTTCGCGATGGACAACGGCCCTCACTGGGTATCCTTTACTTGCCAGCTCCTGAACGGTAGGAATTCCCGTCTTTCCCGTTGCGCCAGTCACCAATATCTTCGGCCCGCTCATGTGAAGTCTCCTCTTTAGCTTTTGTTCCACAGGGTCGATTCGAATCACGAGAAGATCGCCCGGTTCGCCGCTATAAACTGCTCAACACCCATTGGTCGCATTCCAGTGATCCTCTCGACATCGTCATTCATGCCGCGGAACAGTCCCTTTTCGAAATCCTGATGCGCGGCCTGTAGATGTTGGAAGATGTGCGGCTCTCCAGATCCGTCCGGCTGGTTCGACTCGGCGTAGCCGCTCATCGAGTTGTTCTGGCCGGATTGGACACCGCCCGATGCGATATTGTCACGCATCACTTGAAACGGTACGACATGATAGGCGATCGGCTTTCCGAGGGCACGGCCCGCTGCCGCGGTTGCTTCCTGAAAACTCAGCTCTTCAGGCCCGCAGATCGCGTACGTCTTCCCTTTGTGAGGCGCGGGGTTTTCCAGGATCGCCGCAATCACTCGGCCCTGGTCTTCGGCTGTGATGAATGCTGTTCGGCCCGCTTCGAACGGGAAATATACCTCACCCTGCTTGATCATCGGTGCCATGTAAAGCATCCATTCGCTGAAGAAAGGTGGCCGCAGATGAGTGATGTCGAGCCCCGTCCAGTCTAGAATCCTTTCTGAGAGCCAGTGCTCGAAGGAAGCATGGCTGGCGGCATCTTCGCGTGCGATCTTCTGCGACATATTCACAATGACTTCCAAGCCGTTTTGCTTCGCCGCCTGACCAAACTGGGCAGTTGCCTGCACCAGTCCTTTGCTGATCGGGTAGCAGAAGTAGGCTCGCTTGATGCCTTTAAGGGCGGCTTTGACCGAGGCAAAATCGTCGAAAGCGCCGAAAACCACCTCGGCACCCATTTGGGTCAAAGCGTCGGAACGCTGGTCTTTGCGATGTGCGAAGGCTCGTACCTGAAGCCCCTTCTCTCTCAAGTACGTGACGGCCGCGCGGCCGGTCAGTCCGGTTGCGCCCGTTATAAGGATGTCGGTGCTCGCCATAGATTCTCCGTTGTGTTACGCTTCGTCCGCTGACGGACCAAAGGCGCTCGGCACCGGAATGTTGAGTAAGCGCAGGTAGACGCCAAGTTGAGCGCGATGATGGATCATATGGTTCATCGCAACATTCCGGTAGGCGAGGTATCGCGTTCCGGAAAAGAGAGTTTTGCCCTGCCGGGTAGCCTGCCACGGCTCGCGAAATGCGGTATCGGAAGTCTCTTTCAATTGGTCAAGACTTGCGGCGGCGAGTTCGTCGAAGACTTTTAAGATGGCCGCGGTGTTTTGCTCCTTAACAATTCTTCTTGGATCGTTTGGCCCCCCGAGTTCCACGCCAGGAACCACGAGAATCGATCCCGCAAGTCCGGATACCGTGGCGAGGTGATTTGCCAAATCGATCAGAGAGGTGGAGCGCTCATGCGGCTTGAAATTGTCTTGCCTTTCGGGAACCGATTGCAGAAAACGGCGAGTCTTCTTCAGTTCGGCTTCGAGTTCAGGGAGCAAAAGGTTGCTAAGTTCTTTACTGTCCGTTGTCATTTACCCTCACGAGACAAGATTACGATAAGAATCTAAACGATTCATAAAATCATCTAAAAATTAGACAAAAAGTGCAAAGGGGGCGGGTTGGCAAAAAAAAGTGCTGCCGAAAGAACCGACACACACCTGAAGGTTCTTCAACAGGCGTCGAAAGCTTTCCGGAAAGAGGGATCAGGCGTTGCGATCAACGACGTGATGAAGCAAATTGGAATGACCCCCGGGGGCTTCTATCGTCATTTCGATAGCAAGGAGGACCTGCTTGTAGACGCCATCGCGCTGGCTCTGCGGGAAATCGCGGATCGTTTGGACGAGGTGGCGAGGCGCGCCGAAAAAGGAAAAGAGTTGGAGGCAATCGTCACGGCATACCTCAGTTCTGAACATCTTTGGCACCCGGAGTCATGGTGCGCAATGGCCGCTCTGGGTCCGGATATTTCGCGGCTCCCGGCCGCCATCAGACAGCGATTAGGTGAAGCAATGCAATATTACTCGGAACGGCTGTCTCCGTTCATGCCCGGTGCAAACAGGGATGAACAAGGGCGCAATTTCCTGATATTGTTTTCCGCAATGGCCGGGGCAATCATGATGTTGCGCGTTCTTCCCGATCCAGCGGCTCAGGAGCAGATGCTCGGAATGGTGCGCAACTATTATCTTGCGACGTTCGCCCAAAGTAGCAAACACTGACCCGGCATCTTCACGCCAACAGTCCACGCTTGACGGTCAGCAGGCCCACATTTATCGTTAGGACGCTTCCTCGACTGTACGCGACGATCCCGTCTGAACGCAGTTGCGTCATGATCACCGTGGTATGCGGGCGAGTCATTGCAGTCAGATTCGCCAATTCGGCATGGCTGACCGTCAGCGTTACTTTCCCGCTGTCGGGCTCAGCGCAGCGCCCGCGTATCTCCCACAAGTGCAAAAGAGTTTCCTCCATGCGTCGCCGCCCATCCCGAATCGCCAGAATCCGCGCCCGGGTTTCTGCCCGTTCCAGCTTCTCGCAAAACGTCGCGATCAACTTGGCGGTAAAGGCCGGCTTTTTCTGAAGCAAGTCGTCGAAATCCATCGCCGCGGCTTCTATCACGCGGGACGCTGTCACTGCACGCGCGCTGGTGCCCAAAGGGAAATCCCGATACTGGCAAAAACAGAGTTCCCCAAACAGTTGCCCCGCCTGGACAGTCTCTATCACAGGCTCGCTTCCGTCGGGAGCACGCTCACAGATCTGCACACGCCCCGCTTCCAGCAGATATACGCGATGCCGCACCTCTTCCGCATTCCATAGAACCGACCGCGCCGGGTAGGAGCGCCTCCTGCCCCACTCCGGCCGATCCACCAGTTGCGCATTTAGCGCGGCGCTCAGGATAGAACATTGTTCATGGTCCTGAAACGCTGGCAATCTTCCTTCGCGATCCATTCCTCCATCCTATGCGCCCACACCCCCGAAATGACGTTCACCGGCTAACATTCCAGGTCAACTCTGCCCGCCTACACTCGGGATATGAATGCTTCCTCTCACGCCGTTGCTCAAGAAGGTGCAGCCCGCTCCGATGAAGCCGTAAGAGGTCTTCAACTCCAGCGGATCGGTACGGTCATTCTGCGCTACGGCTTGGTTCTAATGCTCCTCATGGGCGGAGCGCAGAAGTGGACAAAGGCCGAGGCGGACGGCATCCAGCCCTGGATGGCGCACAGCCCGCTGCTCTCTTGGTTGTACCGAGTCACCTCGGTGCGGGGCGCGTCTATCGCGATCGGCGTTATCGAAATCTCTATCGCTCTCTTGATCGCCGTACGGCACTGGTTCCCGCGCCTCACCCTGGTAGGCAGCCTGGCTTCCGTTCTCATGTTCCTTACCACCCTCAGCTTTCTATTCACCACGCCAAACCAGGGTCCTGATGCGCAGGGCTTCTTAATAAAAGACATCTTTCTTTTGGGTGCCGCCCTCTGGAGCGCTGGCGAAGCCCTCATAGCGCTTTCGGTCCGCCGCAAGGATCAATAAGCGATGGTGAACACTTCCGATTCATTCAGCTCTCTATGGAACGGCCATGAGTCCGTACCGCTTTTTGACGAATTCTCCTATGTAGTGCTCAGTGCCGAGGATTTGCAGCCCGCCTTCACCAATTTCCAGCAACGAATGTGGAGCGGCTATCAGGAGTGCAATATCGATCTCGCATTAACCGCTGCCGAATCGGCCGCATCTTCAAAATTAGCGGCGCGTCTCGAATCTGCCTTTCATCTTTACCTTGGCATCTTTGCTCACGACAGGCTGATTGGTTGGAGTTGGGGCCGCCAGGAGAGTGCTGAGGAATTCCACATGATCATAACCGCCCTCTTGCCGGAGTGGCGGCGGCGCGGCATCTATTCCGCGCTCCTGCCCCATGTCCTCGCCAGAACGGAGACGGAAGGGTTCCAGTCCGTCTATAGTTGGCACTACCCCGATAGCGCTGCCGTGCTCATTCCTAAGCTGAAAGCCGGATTTGTTATCGGTGGCATGCGCCTGTGGGACCAGCACGGACTGCTCGTCCAGCTGGTCTATCCCTTCAACCGGGTTCGGCGCCAACTCTTTAGCTACCGGTCCGGGCATGCTCCCAAGAGTGACGCGATCGAGTTGCTGCTTGGCTGACGTTCACCCCTCTGCCGGGATTTGATAGGAGGTCACCGTATGCGGTCGAGTCGGCTACATACTTTTCTCCGTAGAAATTCAGGTCGTCGCAACACATCTGCCGCATGCCGAACCGCAACAACCGTCTCGAATGATGGTTAATAGTGTCGTACAGGACGGCCAATTTCCCTCGACCCCAATCACGCGTACCCTGGCCGCCCGAAACCCGAGGGCTCTTGAACTGCGAGGGAGCCCGTCGATTTGCGGGCACCGCCGCTCAGTAATCCAGTTCATCGGCGGAGCGTTTACCGTCAAGTCCGGAGAGTCCGGTTTTCGAAAACTGACTTACAAGCAGCGCTCGAACTGATAGACAATCATGCGACTGAGATTACTTCGATTTCCATTGCAACCGTCGAGGGTGCGGGGACTGGATCGCCGAAGTCGCGAAGAGTACGCAAATGCCCCCCGATAGCTTCACGTATATTTATCTTCGCTTGAGAGAGAGTGCCGGCTGTCGTAACGCAGCCCGGAAGATCTGGGACGTAGGCCGCCCAATTGTCTCTCGCTTTCTCGAACACTACGGCGTATTTGAGGCTCATTGCTTATTCTCCAGTCCGGCAGCCTTCAGTATGCTCCGCAAAGTTCCTGTCGGAAGATCGTCTCCTGGATGTCCCGGGATCGTGACCACACTGGGTTTCGATGGATGTTTATAGTGCCTGTGGCTGCCGGTCGTCCGCACATGCTTCCAACCGTCTGCCTCCACCAGCCGCAACACATCCCTAACCTTCACTGAGTCCAGTCTAGATCGTTCGGACAGTCCTGCGCGCCGCGACCTTTGTCACGGAGCCGAAACGGTCAGATCGCCTGCTTCGCGGGCGGCAAATCCTGCTTTGTCCGGCAGCGCTTACCGTTTTAGCGTGACGTCAGCTTTAGTCAATGCGTGAATTCAGAACCACGTCGTTTCATAACCTGCAGAGCTCTCTATGCTTATTTGTTGCCGCAGTGTTCGATTGATAAACAGCGCAACCGTGTGGGACTCGTTGTGATTAAAACCTTGTTTTCTTTAGTTTGGCAAAGCTCGTTACTCCGATTACTCCGTTTTTGCGCCACAGAGACGAACTTGGGAGTTCGTAAGCTATTGAAAACATGGAGCGGGAGACGAGAATCGAACTCGCAACCAACAGCTTGGAAGGCTGGGACTCTGTTGCATCCACAGCTACTTAGCGATATCAGGAGCCCTACAAAACCGCTGCAAAAGCCAGCAGATTGACGGGTTTTGGTCTTATTGGAATGTAAATGGAATATGCTCGTCAGCCTTTGCTGGGCTAAACCGCTGGTCTGGCCACAGCGCTTTTGGCATGGAGAATCGCATTGCCAGGCGCTGAAGGTTCTCGGCCGAGCCATTTCCGGACACCCGGGCAAGTACTAACCCGCACTCACCCAGAATTGTTCATTTCGAAACGCCGACTTCGCAAAGTTGAAAGCATCGAATGTGTTCGCGACCGCCGTGCTGGGGGTCAGACAAATCTGGGATTCGCATCGCGACCCTTCGTGCTCTGCGGCCTCCCTATGAAGAGGCCGTTTCCTGGCGAATTACTGCATGAACGCCGAAATGGACACTTTCTGCTCCAGGTAACCGGGCATCCCAGTTTCGGGTTGCCCTGGGGGCAGGACCGGCTTGTCCCGATTTTCCTTGCAACTCTTGCAGTTAAACAGAAGAGCCAAACCATCCGATTCGACAGCGCGGCCGAACTGCTCGACACTTTCGGGATGCAGCAAGGCGGTACGCAGTACCGCCGCCTTGTTTCAGCATTCCAGCGCATCTTTGGAGCGACAATCTTTTTTGGTACTGAGAGCCAACGTGACAAGGCTGCGATCTTCCATCAGACAAGATTCAATTTCATGGACAAAGCACGAATCTGGTATTCACGAGATGCTGACAGGCAAACCTCTCTTCAAGGTTGCGAGAATGAAATTGTCCTTAGCACCGAGTTCTACAACGAAATAACCGCACATCCGATTCCGGCTGATCTCACTGCGGCGAAAGCCCTTTCTTCTTCGCCTGCAGCTCTTGACCTTTTTATGTGGATCTCATATCGGTGTTTCATGGCAGGTAAGGAGGAACGAGTTCCTCTCTTTGGTCAATTCGGTCTGGCCAATCAGTTAGGTTGCGTCGAGTATGCCCGGCCAAGGAAGTTCAGAGAACGCCTTGACGGATGGCTTGCTGTCATCAGGGTTATGTGGCCAGAGTGTCCCGCCCGGATCCATTCAGATGGCAATTCGCTGGTGGTGAGCCACGGTATCGCGATCTCCCCTTGTTAAAACGGGATCTCGCAGGCTGCTGAAAAGCTAAGTTCCTGGCGCCGGTTAGTGCGATGAGCGGCAGTGTCGCAAACAGGAATGTGTGAGCGCACAGCGGACGGGAACCACGTGACGATTAAGCAGCGAGACCGAACGTTTGCTCGATGAAACGCACCTGCCCAACGGTGTCGTCCTTGGGAAGCCAGCGGATCTGCCCTTTTCGAATCATGTTCATTGCCTCGTACCCCGTGATCGTTCTCAGTGCTCCATCTACGGATCGGAACCATTGACTGGCGACCACTCGCTTCTTTACGAAACGATGGTCCTGCTCGATTCTGTTATTCAAATAAGGAGAGGGCCGACACCGGCACCGCCGTCCCAGTTGTCCTGCCACTCTGAGCTCTTTGATAACGGATGGATAAGCGGGATGGCCATCTACATTGATAACGCGAGGTCGATGCCGACCCGCCAGGGCAAGTTGAAGGAAACCTTTGGCCGCGATGCGATCCCGGTAGGGAGACAGCAGGAAGTCAATCGTGTCACCGGCGGAATCCACGGCTCGATATAGATAGGTCCAGCGGCCTGCCACTCGAATATACGTTTCGTCGACGCGCCAGGACCGATTCGGCTGACGTATCTCGCGCCGGATCCGCTCTTCCAAAATGGGCGCGTAGTGCAAAACCCAGCGGGCGATGGTCGAATGATCAACCGTGAGCCCACGTTCCGCCATCATCTCTTCGAGATCACGATAGCTCAGCGGATATCGCAGGTACCAGCGCACGCACAGCACGATGATGTTCTCTTGAAAATGACGGCCATGGAACAACGCCGGGCGGCTCTTTCGCATCCGCTTCACCCTACCAAAGCCGACTCTCACCCGTTTGCGACACTACTCATTATACACCTTCTTGCTAGGCTTATCCCTAAGGATTATACCTTTATCCACTTTCCATCGTTCGCAGCACTATCGTTGTAAGCGTAATCCGTATTCAGAGTATAGGTTTGAGTGGGAAGGAGGTATCTGCAGCGGCCGCGTTTTCGTTGTATTCCTATTCCTTTGTTCTCACTACACAATCCGGCGCAGATGATCGCGCATCGATTCGTTTTGCCGCCTTCTTTGGCGCCGTGTTGTTGAGCGAGTAACCAGAACAACCGTTATCACGGCAGCAACAATGTAAACTAGCCACATACCGTTTTTAGTGTAAGGGTTAAAACAGTTCGTCTTCCTGCCACTACTGAAGGAAGTTTTCACACAAGTACTACCGAATAGTACTTCCGATAACGGGCCAGTATGCACAGAGCGGTCTGTAGAGGCTTGTAACAAATCTAACCAGCCTTTGATCTTTTGTACCCTGCCCCGCAGTTGCAAGAGCCTACCTGCCAACAGCTATTACAAGAACAAGCGCTATCCTACTTTGTCGTCCTGGCAGGCCCTGTAGGAGTTTTCTTGATTAACTCCACAGTTTGGTTGATATCTTAAGCCAGTATGAAGCCGGAGTTAACTTTACAGATTCTTTAGGGACGTCCGATTTCGTCTTTGAGTCACCTCGACTTATCTCGGTTGACTCAGGCACATATCCCGAGATTACGGCCACGATCTTAAGGTCGTTTCCTGTGCCTGAAATGACCGGACCTCCAGAAAAGCCCGCGTCGTTGATTCCATCTAAAATCCACATACCAGTGTTCGCGTCGATCCCAGAAACGCCGCATCGCTTAATAAACGACACCCAATAGCTCCGCTCGCCAAACTTAGCCCGCCACCCACGTCCGTAGGCAAAGCCAGGAAATTCACAAGGGCCGCCATCACGCGCGTAAGTAAAGCCTAGATCGTTTCTCGACTTATTAGTCCTGTGAAACGCGCAAGGGTTCAAAAATCAACATCAGCTGAGCAATCTTGCAGACATGTTTCGTCGAAAGAATCGTGAATCAAACGTAAACGGAATTGGGGAAGAGAACTGGATCTGTGGAAAGTCCGGGTGATCCGGGTTACAAAGAATGTTGTTTTCTCCCACGACCACCGATGGAACAAGCAGAACGGCTGAGGTCCCGCGGGCAACCCACTCATCCCCAATTTGGCGAGTTTGGCTT
The DNA here is from genome assembly GCA_963795835.1 of Bryobacterales bacterium. Taxonomy (GTDB): domain Bacteria; phylum Acidobacteriota; class Terriglobia; order Bryobacterales; family Bryobacteraceae; genus JALYXI01. Next base: position 64,300 of record CAWCJC010000001.1, read on the forward strand.
TGTTCGCTAATCAGGAGAGTCTTCCATTCGGATGGCAGCGTAGATTCACGAACTTCTTCGTAAGCAAGATCTTCGGGTATCACACCCTCACCCAGTACATATTTGTCCGGCAACGTATCGGTTAAATGAACGAGCACTTCTAAAACGCAAAGTGCCCGCGTCTCGCTCATGTACAAAACTCTGGTTCCTTTCGAGTTCCAACGGCCACCCGCGCGCTTCGCACCTTCTCCGTCATAGCTTGCGTACTGGGATCGGCTCAGCCGGTACCCTTTCATTAACCAAGCACGCCGTGTTCAATTCGCGTTAGTATGTCGTCGACTTCCTGGTAACCGTTCTCGGAAACGACAACTTCTAATGGCGCTCGGCCAGACAAGGATGGATTCGGTGCTTGCAGCCAATGAAGTGCTTTTTCCTGGTTGGCAAACACCTCGCCAGCACGCGCTGAAATGGAAATCCAACGGAATGGAGGTTGGCCAATCCGGGGATCTAAATTTGCTGGTGTGCTCGCCATACTGTGATTATCGTCCTTTCCAACAACTTGTTTACGTAATGTCGTTAGCATGCTTGTTGTCCGGTGGAATTAATTAGTTAGTTGTCCGGTCCCTGCGGAAGGGGATTCTGGCGAGGTGGAACCGAGCCAGTTGATACCCGTCCGGGAAGCGGAGCGGATGATGAAGCTACAGGACGTAATTCTGAAGGCGATAGCCAAGAAGCTGAGTTGGATCGCAGCGGCGGAAATCGCCGGGATGAGTGTGCGCAACATGCAGCGCAAGCGGCAGGCCTATATCGACCACGGCTATGACGGGCTGTTCGACCAGCGACGGGGCAAGCGCAGCGTACATCGGATTGCAATGGAGACGGCGGAGCGGGTGCTGGCGCTGTATCAGGAAAAGTACAGCGACCTGAACGTGCGGCACTTTCACGAAAAGCTGGGCGAGGTGGAGCAGATCCCGATCAGTTATAGCTGGGTGCGGCAGGCATTGCAGGGCGCCGGGCTGGTGGCGAAGAGACGCCGCCGGGGTCCGCATCGGCGCAGGCGGGAACGGCGGCCTTTGCCGGGGATGCTGCTGCATATTGACGGCAGCAAGCACCGGTGGTTTCAGGATGACCGCTGGTACGACCTGCTGGTAATTCTGGACGATGCCACCAGTGAGATCTACTACGCCCAACTGGTGGAGGAGGAATCGACGCGAACGGTAATGAAGGGACTGCAGACGGTAATCGAGTCCAAAGGCTTATTCTGCGCGCTCTACAGCGACCGGGGCAGTCACTTTTTCGTGACGCCGAAGGCGGGAGAAGGGGTGGACAAACAACGTCCGACACAGGTGGGGCGGGCGATGAAAGAACTGGGTGTGCAGATGATTGCAGCATACTCGCCGCAGGCGCGGGGGCGTTCGGAACGCAGCTTCGGAACCTGGCAAGGGCGGCTGCCGCAGGAACTGCGTTTAGCTGGCATCACGGATCGGGAACAGGCGAATTGTTTTCTGCGCGACAGCTACATCAAGCAGTTCAACGCGAAGTTTACGGTGCCTGCGGCTCAGCGGGGAACGGCGTTCCGGCGCTGCGGGCGCAGGGATCTGGACTGGGTTTTCACCGTGCAAACCGAGCGGGTAGTGGCAAAGGACAACACGGTCGCGATTGCGGCGCGGTCTTGGCAGATCGATAAAACCAGGTTTCGGAATACGCTGGCCGGATGCACGGTAACAATCCACGAACACTTGGATGGCAACATCTCGATCCGCTATGGACCGCACGTAGTCGGGCAGTTCGACAATAACGGGGAACGCCGTGGAAAAGTGGGAAGCCCGCCAAAACCGCGGCCTTCCCACTTTCCCACCGCGACGGCGGCGACGACCTCCGCCTCCAAAACTGAAACCACGGCGGCTCACGCCGCCTAAACCAAAACCGGACAACTGACGTGTTAATAAAACCGGACAACTTGACTTGTTAACGACCAACGCACTGATAAGTTCCGCATCAACGGTCGGTAATGCATCGCTGCGGATGATTCCGAATGTCTATAAAGGTTTCGCGGTACGAATCACGCAGGGCCTCGGAACGGGTCAGGAAAGACTGATCACCGGAAATACTCAAACAGTTTTAAGTACATCAGCCGCTTGGGACATTCAACCGGACGCCAGCAGTACATTCGTGATTTCTCAGGCTGCTTATCAACTCGGGGCGACAGGCCAGGGCAACCGGTTTCAGTTTGAGGTTCCTAACCGGGAGGGAACCGTGGTCCAAATTCTCGGCAGATCCGCCAACGCTGCGGGCGCGGAATGCCCGGCGGAACTCTCCCCGCTAACTCGATGGAAAATTGGTGGAGCCGGCATTCGGACCGTAGATACCGATATTCCCGGCGCACCTGCATTTGGACTGAGCCTGTCTTCCAGCCTTAACGGAACTCTGGAGTTGGGTCAAGTTGGATTTGTATCCCTCTCGAATACCGCTTCGGTCGCAGCAGGAACACTTACCCTGTACTGGCAGGATGAACTTTCCACGGCTGCGCCTCTCTCTCTGGAGTCCGCTCTTGACGCCGGTGAAACGTCACTTCGGATTGCGGCAGCCAAGGGCACTCTTCTGCGCATCGATCAAGAAATCATACGCGTGGACGACATCGCACCTGACGGCACATTGACGATCGCCCGCGGGATCTTTGGCACGCCTCCCGCAAATTACAGTGCCGGCCAGCCGATCATCGTTCTCCGAAGGAGCCTCACAACTGTACCGTTCATCAGGAACTTCTTCGGCACGCCGGCAAGTGGAAACTGGACCTATACAGTAAACCTGGAAAACGCGAGAATCGCTGCCGCTGAGTTCTATGTAACAAACTCTCAGGGCAACAGTCCCATAACAAGTCAAGCTTACACGGACACCCTTGATAGAGGTCTTCGCACGCTCTCGGGCGGGCAGTATTCGTTCCAGGTGTCGGGCGTGCTCGCGGTCGATAACTCGCCCGCACCCGAAGTAGTTCTCGAAACTGATCATGTAATCGGTGACGTGTTTGCTTACCTAGGCGAAGCCGCGACGGGAAGCGACTTACAACTTGAACTGAATGTCAACGGCTCCCTCCTGTGCGCTCTCATAATCCCCTCTGGAACTGAAGTGTCGAACGGCGTTCGCGGCGCGGACTTTCCCGCCCTCCGGCGCGGTGACCGGCTCAGTGTTTCCGTCCAATCTATAGGCTCCGTCTTGCCTGGAAGCGATTTAACGGTAGTCGTTCGCATCTAAGCGGTATAACCGAATCAGTGCTCCTTGCGCAGAACGTTTCCAAACTGTACAAACTTTACGCTAGACCGGCAGATCGCCTCAAAGAGTTCGCCGGATGGCGCGGTTCTTCCGTGCCAAAAGATTTCTGGGCACTTCGCGACATCACCTTTTCCGTTGAACGTGGCGAGATCCTGAGCTTGGTCGGCCCAAATGGCTGCGGAAAAAGTACGCTCCTCCAAATCGTGAGTGGAATTCTTCAGCCGACCACGGGCCGTGTTGTGACCCAGGGTAGGATCGCGGCGCTACTCGAGTTAGGCGCCGGATTTAACCCCGAATTTTCCGGTCGCGAGAATGTTCTTTTGAATGGTGAAATTCTTGGTCTCACTCGCGAGTACATGATCGACGCGTTGCCCTCCATTGAAAAGTTTGCCGAAATCGGCGCTTTTTTTCGGCGCCCCGTGAAAGAGTACTCCACCGGAATGTATGTCCGGCTCGCTTTCGCCACGGCGATCCATGTGGACCCGGAAATTCTTATCGTAGATGAAGCGCTAGCGGTGGGCGACGCCGTATTCGCGAACCGCTGTATCCGTAAATTCGAGGAACTTAGAGAGAGGAAAACGACCATTCTCTTCGTATCTCACGATCTCGGATTAGTAAAGCAACTATCCCATCGCGCTTTGCTCTTGTTGAACGGGAAAATAGCGGCTGCGGGTGAGCCGAACTTTGTAATCAACCGGTATGTCGGCGTTGTTCTGGAGCGGCAAAACAACTTTGAAAACGAAGAAATCCGACAGAGTGATTCCGCTATTCGCTCCCGCCACGGTGACCGCACCAGTGAGGTAATCCACGTACAACTTCAAAACTCGTCTGGCGAACAGCGCTCGGCAGTCATCTCTGGAGAGCGCGTCGTCATCCGCGTCAACGTTCTTTTTCACCATGATTGCGTCGAGCCGATGGTTGGAATTCTCCTTCGCACAAGAATCGGCATGGATGTCTTCGGCACGAATACGAAGATCGAAGGCCTGCAACTCGGTACCTTTAGGGCCAGCACGCAACTCGCGATTGACTTCTGCTTCAATGCCAACTTGACTCCCCAGCAATATACAGTCACAGTTGCGACGCAAAATGACGATGGCACCAGTCACGATTGGCTCGACGATGTTGTCGCTTTCGAAGTGTTAGACGCGAAATCTCGCGCCGGCGTGGCGAATCTGCCGACGGACATCACCTGGACCATGAATACAATGCAGATATGAATCTGGCCCGAATTCAAGAGGAACTGCAAAAACAGAAGCTTGATGGATGGCTGTTCTTCGATCATCACGGGCGCGACCCCCTGGCCTACCGCATCCTGGGCCTTGGCCCCGCGAATCACGTCACTCGCCGCTGGTATTACATGATCCCCGCGCAGGGAGAACCAACAGGGTTGGTACATCGAATCGAATCGAAAAAGCTGGACAAATTGCCCGGGGATAAACTGCAGTATGCCGGATGGCAGGAACATCGAGCCACTCTCGAAAAACTCCTTGCAGGCAAAAGGCGCGTGGCGATGCAATACTCGCCCCTCTGCCAGATCCCTTATGTCGCAATGGTAGATGCGGGCACGGTGGAATTAATTCGCACGACCGGTTGCGAAGTGGTCACGTCAGCAGAGTTGGTTCAATATTTTGAGGCCACGCTCAATCAAGAGGGGTTAACCTCGCATCTGGAAGCAGGAAAGCGCGTGGATAAAGTGCGTGCCGAAGCCTTTCGTCTGATTGCCGAGCGAACTTCTGCGGGCGCGCCTTTAAACGAATTCGAAGTGGCGGACTTCATCCGGTCGCATTTCGCAGCCGCTCAGCTCGTTGCAGACAACGGGCCCACCGTGGCCGTGAACGCCAATTCAGGCAATCCGCACTACGAACCACTTGCCGGGGCAAGTGCACCCATCCGCTCCGGCGATTTCGTCCTGCTAGACATGTGGGCTCGGCTCGATCAGCCGGATTCCGTTTTTTACGACATCACCTGGACCGGCTACTGCGGATCGGACATTCCAGAGCGCTACCGTCAAGTCTTCGATGTGGTCCGCGGGGGCCGTGACGCCGCAGTCGCGTTGGTCTTTGCCTCGCTCGCGTCCGGAACCGTTCTCCATGGGTTCGAAGTCGACGATGCCGCCCGTCACTTTATCCGGGACCGCGGCTTCGGCGAAAAGTTTATCCATCGGACCGGCCATTCCATTGCCCAGGAAGTTCATGGCAATGGCGCCAACATGGACAACTTCGAAGTCCACGACGAACGAAGGCTCATTCCCTGGACGTGCTTCTCTATCGAACCTGGCGTCTACTTGGAAGATTTCGGTATCCGTTCCGAGATCAATTTGTTCATCACGGACTCTGACGTTTCGGTAACCGGCGAACAGCAGAATAGCCTATTGACTTTGGTCTAAGCCGGCGCATCGGTGAGCGCGGCCACTCCAGGCAGTTCGATCCCTGACAAAAACTCAAGAGACGCGCCCCCGCCTGTCGAAATGTGCGAAATCCGGCTGCCCACGCCTGCCGTCTTCACCGCTTTCTCCGAATCGCCACCGCCCACAACGGTGATTGCGTCGGTTTCGGCCACGGCATGCGCCAAAGCCATCGTCCCTTTGTCGAAGGGAGGCATCTCAAACACGCCCATCGGCCCATTCCAAATCACCGTCTTTGCCCGGCGAACAGCTTCTTCGTAGAGCCGCACCGTCTCCGGTCCAATATCGAGCCCCATCATCCCATCGGGCACATTGGCCTCCACGCGGCTCTCCGCACCCGCCCGAAATTCACTTGCGACAACGTGATCTACCGGCAGGCTGATCTTCGCGCCGAACCGCTTTAACAAGTCCGCGGCTAATTCCAGCTTGTCGTCTTCCACAAGGCTTTTCCCCACCGGTTTCCCTTGCGATTTCAGGAACGTATAAGCCATCGCACCGCCGATCAGAAGTGAGTCGACAATCTCAATCAAGTTGGAAATAACCTCAATCTTGTCTGAAACTTTAGCGCCGCCTAGAATCGCAATACAGGGGCGCTCCGGATTCCGCGTCACCATCGTCAAGTACTTCAGTTCCTGCTCCATCAGTAGTCCAGCGGCGGCTTGAGGAACAAACCGCACCATCCCAACCGTGGAAGCATGTGCGCGATGCGCCGCGCCGAACGCGTCATTCACATACAAATCACAAAGTTCCGCCAACTGCCTTGAGAACTCCGGATCGTTGGCTTCTTCCTCGGCATGAAACCGAAGGTTCTCAAGCAAGAGCACTTGGCCAGGCGCAGGTTTCATGGCGGCCACCTCAGGCCCGACGCAATCGGGCGCCATCTGCACTTCCTGTCCTAGAAGCTGTGACAATCGTACGCCGATTGGCTTCAGGCTCATCTGCGAGTTGGGCTTTCCACCAGGACGGCCCAGGTGCGAAGCAACCACCAGCCCGGCACCTTGGTCCAGCGCATATTTCAAGGTTGGAACAGCGGCCTGAATGCGTTTGTCGCTGGTAATCTCCTTGCCGCCAGAAGCGAGAGGAACATTGAAATCCACGCGTACAAAAACTCGCTTGCCCCGCAAGGCCAAATCACGAATAGACAATTTACTCATTTCGGAATTTCTGAGCTTAGCAGCTTGTGGACAGAGTGCTCCAATCCAGCCAATCGATACGCTTCCACCAACGCGCCCTCCGCCGGGCCGAGCAAAGGAGCAATCACTCGGCACCCGCTCAGTTCCATCAATGACCGATACCGTTCCAGGACCGATCCACTTCGAAACACTCCTCCCACATAAGAACAATCCACCACTTCATCGTTATCCCACAACTGCCGGCGAACCGATTGCGCGAACAGAGCCAGACCCTGTGCGGCGCCAGAGAGAATCTGCACTGCAACAGGATCTCCTTCGGATGCGAGCCTGTCCACGCTTGGAGCCAAAGCGGCAACGCGGGACCGCGGCCACTCCGCCGTATAGAACAGATGCAATACAGCGTTTACATCGGCACATCCGGTTTCCTGAAGCAACATCTCTGTAAGCCGCGTTCCCTGCCCCCAGCCCTCTTCCGCGCGAAGACAGGCACGCAGCCCCTGTCTCACGATGTCGAACGCCCCTCCTTCATCTCCGAACACGTAGCCCCATCCCCCGGCCCTGCGTACCTCTCCATCCCGCCCCCTGCCCAGCGCCATGGACCCTGTGCCCGCAATGACGATCACCCCTGGAGCGCCCGCAAATGCCCCCGCCAGCGCGATAGCTGCATCGTTGGTCACAACCCACCGGTCGGATTGAATCGTCTCTCGCAGCAGAGCTTCTTTGTCCTCTGCGCCTCCGCTCATACCGACACATGCTGCTTCGAATTTCAGTGGCAAATTCAGTCCTGCCGCCGCTGCCGCTTCACCAACGCACTTCTCCATCGCGCGCGTAAACTTCCCCTTCGCTTCCGCTCCGCTCACGTGGTTACAAGGTCCTGCGTTGCCCCGCCCCAAGACGTCTCCGTGCTCATTGCCGATCAGCGCCGTCGTCCCGGATTGCCCGCCATCCACGCCCAGGAACAAGCGCATCAAATCGTCTTATCCTTTGCATAGCATTCGTGCGCGATCCCGCATTCCGCACATCTCGGGTTCCTGGCGATGCACAGCGCCCGGCCATGATGGATCAACTGGTGCGAGAAAAGAATCCATCGTTCCTGCGGAATCTGCTTCGCCAGGTCGGCTTCAATCTTCACCGGGTCCGCCTGCTTCGTCAGATCCAGCCGATTCGCAAGCCGCTGCACATGCGTATCCACAACAATGCCCGAAGCAATCCCATATCCGGAGCCAAGCACCACATTCGCGGTCTTTCTTGCGGCCCCGGGGATGCGGAGCATCTCCTCCATCGTACGCGGCACTTCTCCTTGAAACTCCCCTAAAACTGCTTTCGCCGCCCCCACAATGCTCTTCGCCTTGTTATTAAAGAATCCTGTCGAACGAATGTCCTCCGCCAGTACCTCAGGCTTTACCGCGGCAAAGTCCGTGGGCGTCGGATACTTCCGGAACAGTTCGGGGGTCACCAGATTCACTCGCTTATCGGTGCATTGCGCAGACAGAATCGTAGCGACCAACAGCTCCCAGGGCGAGGAGTGATCCAAGCGCGCAAACCGCCTCCGGGTAAGCATGGTCCAGCCACTTCAAGATCCTATCCAACCGCGCCCGCCGCTCGCCCGCATTCTTCGGGCGTAACACTTTCTGTTTTCCCATCACGCCCGGCATACTAACATGGGCGTTGCGGAAGCAAATTGTTCTGGCAGCGGCCGCGCTGCTCGCTTACGGATGGAGCTTGAGCGGCTCCTTCCATTTCGACGATTACTCGCTCAGTCAGAACCCTATCATTACTGGCGCCAGTGGCCTGTGGCGCATGTGGGGCCCGTTTCAAACCAGGCCGATTACCAACCTTACGTTCTGGATCAACTATCATCTCGGGGGCGCTAACCCGATCGGTTATCACCTTGTCAATCTGCTACTCCATCTATCCGCCGTGTTGCTGCTCTATATGGTTCTTCGAATCATGATGCCGGAAACATGCGCATTTTGGTCAGCCGCCCTCTTTGCAATCCACCCGATTCAGTCCGAAGCCGTATGTTACGTCTTCGCTCGCTCCACTCTGCTCAGTACGGTTTTTTGTTTACTCAGCCTGTGGTTTTGGATTCGCAACCGTTGGAGCTGGAGCATCGCCTTCTTCGCGCTCGCGCTTCTCGCTAAAGAAGAAGCCGTCACGTTTCCGCTTGTCCTCTTGCTCTTCACCTCCCGTACAAAACCGCGGCTGAAGGCGATCGCAATCATGATCGGCCTCTCCTTCCTGGCCGGAGTCCGCGCAGCTTGGGCAACCGCGCACATCGCCGGATCCGGTGCTGGCTTTTCCGCGGGCGTCGGACCGTTCGCGTACCTCTCTACCCAGGGTTCAGCCATCCTCCGCTATTTGCGCCTGCTCGTCATTCCATGGGGCTTCACCATTGATCCAACGGTAACTTTGTCTCCTCCTTGGCTGTACGCGGCTGCCTGGGCTATAGTGCTGGCACTCGTCGCGTCAGCCATTTGGGCCTTTCGCAAGCACTACGCCTGGGCCGTCTGGCTCCTTGCCGGCTTTCTCCTTCTGATTCCAAGCTCTACCGTTTTCCCCGCCGCAGATCTTGCCGCAGATCGCCGCATGTACCTGCCAATGATTGGTTTCGCGGCGGCATTCGGGACAATAGCGCCGTTGCTCTGGTCTTTCGTACCGGCTGCACTCCTGGCCGTTTTCCTGGTCCTAAGTATCGGCAGAACCGAAGTGTGGCGCACAGAGCAGGGACTATGGCGCGAAGCCCTGCAACGCTCCCCCGAACACGTTCGGCCGCTCTTGCAGCTCGCGCACGTGGTCCCTCAACAAGAAGCGCTCGATTTTCTGGTGATGGCGAAAACCATGGAACCGAAGAACGCCGCCATTGCCGCGGAACTTGGGCGGGCCTGGTTGCTGAGCGGCAGTTACGCCTTCGCCCTGCAGGAGTTCGGACGCGCACTCGCATTAGACCCAACTAACGCGAATGCATTCAACAATCGGGGCGCCGCACTGCTAGCCCTCAAGCAGCCGGGGGCCGCTAAGCTCGATTTCGAACGGGCTCTGCGCCTAGATCCTTGTGTCGAAGCTGCTCGGCGCAACCTGACAGATCTCGGAGCCACGAACCTCCCGCCGTGTCCTGCTACTGCGAAATGACCTGAACGTCCGCTGTCAGATTCTGCCAATCCGGAAGCTCGTATATCCTCAGCTTGGTCTTCAAAGGAACGGTAATTTCTTTGGCTTCATTGGGACCCAGTCCATTAATTTGAAAGGTAAACGTGCCGACTGAATCTTCCTCCGATCGCGACGTGCTTGCCCATAGAGTAACGTTCGCGGTTACATCGTCCAGCTCTGCAGTGCTATGGTTCACCACAATGAATTTCGCTTGCGGCTTCCTTTTTGAATCCTGGGTCAGACGAATGCCCACCACCTCCAAAAACTTCTGCAACGGGTTGGCTGTCCCCTTCCCCTTAGCAGTGGAAGCAGGAACCTCTCCGCCCGTAAAACCTGCTTTTCCGGTACCGTTAAACCGCTGATAGCCAAAGTACAAGGCTGCTCCTAACCCAATGAACGCGAACGCGAAAAGAGGTAGAAGAAGCCACACCGGCATCCCTGGCTTGGAGGGCGGAGGATAAGCGCCTCTGGGCGGAGCAGAGGCCGCGGGGGGTGGAGGAGTGGGATTCACCGCCCTACGAACGGGAGGGGGCGGCACATACGGCTCCGCGTCCGGCTTCGCTGCTGGTTCTTCTCGCGCTGCCACTACAGCAGGTTCAGGCGCTTGGCAATACGCGCATTCATTATCGGAGGCCCGATTCTCACGCCCGCATCGCGGGCAAATCCACGAGAACATGTTTCTTCAATTTAGCGCGGAACTGTATTACAACGGTCTGGTGGGCCTCCCTTCCCGACGCATCGGCATTCTTCCGGGCGCATTCAACCCGCCCACCGAAGCTCACCTGGCTCTCGCGCGCGCGGCTTTGACGGTCGTGGAAAAGGTTCTGTTCGTTCTCCCTCGCACGCTTCCGCACAAGGAATACTCCGGTGTCCCTTTTGCGGAGCGGTTCGAATTACTCAAAGACGCCATTGCGGTGGAATCGCGGTTCAGCGCCGTTCAAACGCAGCATGGATTGTTTATTGACATTGCCCGGGAACTCAAGGCGAACCTTCCCGCCGGGGCCGAGTTGCACTTCCTCTGCGGACGCGATGCGGCCGAACGTATCGCGAACTGGGACTATGGATCACCACATGCTTTCGACCGCATGCTGGAAGAGTTCAGCCTCTTGGTAGCGCCTCGGGAAGGTCACTATGAAATCGCTGCCCATCACCGGCACCGGATAAGCTCTTTGGATCTCGAGCCCCAATTCCAAATCATGTCCGCAACCGCGGTTCGCGACCGCATTTTAAAGGGAATGGATTGGGAACATCTGGTACCTGTTCATATCCGCGATCGCGTTCGGCTGCTCTATTCCCCCGGCGATGGTCCCAACACGCTCTGAGCAATTTCGAAAGCCTGGGCCTCAGTCTGGATTTCCCCGTTCAACTGAGCCTCCTCAACCGCATGTAAGGCAGCTTTGAAAGACGGCCCAGGCAGGTATCCAGCAGCGATTAAACGGTTGCCATCCATCAACGGCGCAGGCCGCAGCGATTCTGGGGGTAACTCTACGAACTTCTTGGTCAGATACTCATAGTTCCCCAAATTCCCATGGCTCGCCAGACAGTCCAGACGGTGCAACGCCAGATGCTCCTCAAATCTGGGCTGGCGCATAAACCGTTTGAGCCGGCTTTCCTTCATTTGCGGCACATCCTTGAACTTCATATGGTTTGCGATCAGCGCCAGGACCTGTTCCCTGTCCTCATTGGGGAAACGAAGCCGGTCCAGAATACTGCCCGCAATCTTTACGCCGGCTTCTACATGCCCGTTGAATCGGATTCTGTCCGGAGCGCGTTCAAACGTTGCAGGCTTACCCACATCGTGTAAAAGCACGCCAAACGCGAGCGCCGCTGAAGGATGCTTCAATCCCTCGAGCATGATCATCGTATGCGTCCAGACGTCACCTTCGGGATGAAACTCCGGGGGTTGTTCCACGCCTTTCATCCGGGCCACCTCCGGCAGCACTTCGTCGAGCAAACCGGACGTGCTCAGAAGTTCGAAAGCTCGCCGTGGATGTGGCCCGGTAATCATCTTCGTAAGCTCGTCGCGGACCCGTTCCGCTGCCAAGGCCTGCACAGATCCCCGCAGTTCTCGAATGGCGCCGAATGTCTCCGGTTCTATGGTGAAGCCGAGCCGGGCCGCGAAGCGGACTGCCCGCAGCATGCGCAAGTAGTCCTCTCTGAATCGCACAGCTGGGTCACCCACCGCCCGAATCATGCGCGCTTTCAAATCTTCGGTACCGCGCACAAAATCCAGAACGGCTCCGCTGTCTGGGTCCATCATCAGCGCGTTGATTGTAAAGTCACGCCGCAGCGCATCCTGCTTGGGGTCCCGCTCAAAGGTGACGGCTGTTGGCCGGCGGCCGTCACGATACTGATGATCGCTGCGAAACGTTGCAACTTCCACCTGCACCGGCCCCTGGCGAACCAACAAAACGCCGAACTGTGCTCCCACCAGGTGGGCTCCGGGGAACAGCTGAAGAAGACTGCTCCGGAGTAGCCGCTGTCGCTACGTCATAATCCTTAGGTTCCAGGTTCAGCAGAAGGTCGCGTACGCACCCACCGACGAGAAACGTCGCAAAACCGGCCTCCCGAAGCTTCACCACCACGAATCGCGCCAACTGCCCGGGACTGTCGAACACTTTTTCCATCAAACCTTCTACACTGAAGCTTACAAACCTCACTGATGTCTACAAAGACACCCGCCCCGGATCTCACGAAAAGCCTGGGATCCGCAAAAATCGTCGTAGCGACTACAGTAGCGCTTTCATTCATCTCCTTCTGGCGAGCCGCATCCATTGTTCTTAGCGATTTGGCTTCTTCGGCTTTTTATGCGGGCGGCATCGCGGAACACGCCATTGGAAAGAGTGCGCCTTGGTTCATCCTGGCGATCATGTTATTCAGTTTTGCCGTGCGCTCCGTTTACATGGAGAGCAGCAGCATGTACGTGCGTGGCGGCGTGTACATCGTTGTTCGGGATGCCATGGGTCCCTTTATGGCGCGTTTGTCTGTCTCCGCCTTGCTGTTCGATTACATTCTTACAGGCCCGATCAGTGTTGTGGTGGCGGGGCAATACCTGGTCGGCTTAATCAATGAAATTAGTCAGCTGATGCATTCTTCCTTGCGCGTCCCGGCTGATTCGTTCTCCGCCGGATTCGCGATCATAGTCACGGTTTATTTCTGGGTGCTGAACATGAAAGGCATTCACGAATCGAGTGGCAAAGCGCTTCGCATCATGCAGATCACCACGGTAATGGTGGTGGCTTTTCTGATCTGGTGCCCCCTTACGCTGATTGTGCGCGGGGGACCGGCCCAGATGCCCGCACTGCCGCTCCCCAGCAACATACGCTTCAGTGAAGATGCCATCGGTTGGTTTAAGGGAACAATTTTCCCCTCCATCCCCGCCATCGCGATCGCTATCGCGCTCGGCCATTCGCTGCTCTCGATGAGCGGCTTTGAAACCCTGGCCCAGGTGTACCGGGAAGTTGCGTACCCGAAACTGAAGAACCTAAAGATTACCGCCAACCTGGTCTGCGTTTATGCAGTGGTCTGCACGGGAGTAATTACGTTTTTCGCGGGAATGATCATCCCGGACAATGTACGCGCCACTTTTCAGGAAGATCTGCTGGGAGGCCTTGCGACCTGGCTGGCCGGTCCTCCCCTGTTGCGCCTCTCCTTCCATGTGTTCGTCGTTTTTGTCGGTGTGTTGATTCTCTCCGGCGCCGTCAATACCGCCATGATCGGCGGCAACGGCGTGATGAACCGCGTAGCCGAAGATGGCGTCCTGCTCGATTGGTTCCGCAAACCGCATCCTCGCTTCGGGACCACCTACCGCATTGTCAGCATCATCGCGATTCTGCAGATCCTAGCGATTGTTCTCAGCCGCGGCGACATGTTCATCTTAGGCGAGGCCTACGCTTTCGGTGTCGTCTGGAGTTTCGCGCTGAAGGCGCTCGGAGTTCTGGTTCTCAGGTTCACGCGCCACGACCAGGAATACAAGACGCCGATCAACTTTCACATCGGCAAACGGGAGTGGCCAATCGGCCTCATTCTGATAACGGCTACCCTCTTCACCCTTGCCGTGACCATCCTGTTTTCAAAGAAGATCGCAACCATCTATGGCGTGGTGTTCACGATCGTTCTGTTCCTCGTTTTCACGATCTCTGAACGTGTGAATCATCGCAAGCGCGCCGAAACCAATTCGGACATGGAGAAGTTCAATCTCGACATGCGTCCCGAGATTGAATCGGAAGCCATTCACGCCCGCCCCGGTTGCATATTGGTTGCCGTACGCGATAACTCCAATATGGCGCATCTGGATAGTGTGCTCGGGAAGACCAACATGCGCCGTCACGACATCGTCGTGATGACTGTTCGTCCTGTTTCCGCCGGCGCGGGTGAGTATAAGCTCGGCGACAACCAGCTTTTCACAGACTACGAACAAGCTCTTTTCTCGAAAGTAGTCACGCGTGCGGAAAAGGAAGGCAAGACGGTCGATCTCGTGGTAGTTCCTGGCACCGATCCCTTCGATGCCATGGTGCAAACCGCGTCGAAGCTGAAAGTCTCGCGCCTGGTAACCGGCGTTTCCTTACGCATGGATTCCGCGGAGTTGGCAAGCCGCATCGGCCTTGCCTGGGAGCAGCTTCCTGAACCGCGGCATCCCTTTTCGCTCGAAGTGATCAGTCCCGGCCGAGCCTCCTACTATGTCAATCTCGGTCCCCATCCGCCGCGTCTCTGGCCCGAGGATGTGGAACGTTTGCATAGCCTCTGGCTTGGTCTTACCTCTACCGACTTCGATTCCAGGCTGCATCACCGCGACGTTGTCGGCGTCGCTCTCAGACGTTTGGAACGCGATCTCGAGACCGACCGGCGCCCGGAGGCCGTGCTCGACCTCGATAAGGAATTGCGCAAAGATTGACCGGGTAACGAAACCGCTAACGCTTCTTTCGTCTCCGCTGCGGCTCTGGTTCCACCAGTGAGAATTGCAGTCTGCGTTCGGTAGGCTCGACTCGTTCGAGAACTACCCTCACTTCGTCCCCAATCGAGAACTGCCGGCGTGTGTGTTGTCCGATGATCTTCCTTACATTCTCGTGATACTGGAACCGCTCGCCAGGAAGAGATTCAATGGGCACCAGCCCTTCGATGAACAAATCTTCCAACTCGACAAACAGACCGTATTTCGCCGTGCTGATGATCAACGCCTTGAATTCATCTCCGACACGGTTCTCCATGAACTTCACCTTCTTCCACTCCACCAGCTCCCGTTCCGCCTCCGCGGCGCGGCGCTCCGTGAGCGAACATGCGTCGGCGATGCTTTGCAACTCCTCCTCTGCCGGCGGTGTGGTCTTATCGAACACGCCCCCGAGAAGCCGGTGAATCACGAGATCCGGATACCTTCGGATGGGTGAAGTGAAATGCGTGTAAAAATCCGCCGCCAAGGCAAAGTGCCCGACGTTCGTCGGGCTATACCGCGCCTGCTTGAGCGAACGCAGCATCAGATAACTGAGTACCCGCTCCTCCGGCTTGCCCTGAATCTTCGCAATCAGCTTTTGATAGTTCCGGGACGAGATCTTAATCGGCTGGTTTAATTCCGCGATGGTCCTGCGCGCCTTGGAGCCGTCACGATTCCTTGTGGTGGCGCTAAACTGCTTGATCGGCGTCGACACACCTAGCGACACCTTGAAGTGCCGCGCTACCTCTTCGAAATCCATTACGCGCTTGGCATCCGGAATCTCGTGAATTCGATAAATCGACGCCGGGATCTGCTGCTCCAGGTGCGCCGCCACCGCTTCATTCGCCGCCAGCATAAATTCTTCGATGAGCCGGTTCGCCTCCGTTCGTTCCGCTTTCTGGACACCCGTCATCACGCCAGATTCATCGAATTCGATCTTCGCTTCCGGCATATCGAAATCGATCGAGCCGCGCCGTTCGCGTTTGCCCTTCAGGATAAGCGCCAGCTCGGCCATCATCTCGAACCGATCCACCAGAGTTGCGTACCGCTCCCGCTGGGCTTTGTCTCCTTCGAGCACCAGATGAACATTCGTGTACGTCATCCGCTCCACGCTGCGGATCACGCCGCGGCAGAACTGCTGAGCCACAACGCTTCCTTGCCTGTCGATCTCGAGCAAAGCGGACATTACCAACCGGTCGCAATCCGGACGCAGCGAACAGATATCCGTGGAAAGTTCGAAGGGCAGCATCGGTACCGCGCGATCGGGAAAATACAC
Source organism: Bryobacterales bacterium (assembly GCA_963795835.1). Classification (GTDB taxonomy): domain Bacteria; phylum Acidobacteriota; class Terriglobia; order Bryobacterales; family Bryobacteraceae; genus JALYXI01. The sequence continues at coordinate 80,439 of CAWCJC010000001.1, forward strand.
GCTGGTGCCGCGCTCGCGGGCCTCTTCATCGATCGGTGAGCCCGGCCGCACATAATGGCTCACGTCCGCGATATGAACGTGCAAAGCGAAGTGCCCGTTTGGCAGCCGGTCCACCCAGACCGCATCGTCGAAATCGCGCGCCGTCTCTCCGTCAATGGTCACCACGGGCATTCCGCGAAAATCCTGCCGTCCCACCAGTTCTTCTGCAGTGATCACCACCGGAGTATTCTGTGCCTGCAGCAACGCCTCCGGAGAAAACTTGTTTGGTAAATGATGTTTGCGAATCGTGATTTCAACATCAATTCCGAAATCGTCCGGGTGTCCTAAGATCTCTACGACCCGGCCAATTGCATCCTCGTGCCGGCCCGGTCCGGCAAACTCCAGCACCTCGACATTGACAATCATTCCATCCAGGTCGGAAGCGCGCTTCACCAACACCGGTGCTGCCCCAATTCGGTTCTTGTCTGCTTCCGAAGGCAGCGCCATGTCTTCCGGGATCTCGATCCAATCGCGGAGCCGCTCGTCCTGCGGCACGACATAAAACCCGCGCCGCCCAATCCGGAACTCGCCCACCACTGTCGGGTGCGCCCGCTTCAGGATCTTGACAATTTCCCCATCAGCCTTGCCGTCGCTCTCGATGCGTTTGATTCGCGCAATTGCCCGGTCGCCGTTCATCGCCGCGCGCGTGGCATCGGCCGGAATGAAGATGTCGCCGGCGATGCCTTCGATCTTGCGATCGGGAATCAGAAAGCCGAAGCCGTCCCGATGCATGCTGATTCGCCCCGCGACGAACTCACGGCCTCTTGCCGTTGCCGAGTAATGCCCGGGACGCAACTCGATCAACTCGCCGCGCTCCACCAGGCGTTCGAGTGAAACTTCCAGTTTCTCGCGCTCGTCGCCCTTAGTGTGAAGTTCGCGAACCAGTTGCTTCAAGTTCGCTTTCCCGTGCGGCAGCTTGAGAATGTGCTGCATCAGCACGGCGTCTTTCATGTATCGATTATTATAAGAAAACGATGAAGACTCTTCTCGCTCTCGTCCTGGCCGCAGGATCGGCGTTCGGCGCCACTCTTCCGCGGCAGGCGCCGGAACTTGCCATCCATATGACCGATGGCTCTCAGACGCTGCTCAGCAGTTATAAAGGCAAAGTGGTGCTGCTCGCGTTTGTCTTTACCACCTGTCCGCACTGCCAGAATTTAACCGGAATCCTAAACGGCCTACAGGCCGAATACGGCCCCAAAGGCGTGCAGATGCTGGAGAGTTGCTTCAATGAAGGCGCCAACAATCTGACCGCTGCCTTTAAGCAGACCTATGTTCGCGGGTTTCCCGTTGGATACAACGAAAAGATGACTGTGCTCGAGTTCCTTCAGCACTCCGCGATGGAGCCCTATTACGTGCCGATCGTCGTATACATTGATCGCAAGGGCATGATCCGCTCCCAATACATTGGGGAAGGCAACAGCGAACCGGAGATCCGCGCGAACCTGGATAAGCTGTTGAAAGACGCGCCTGCCACCAAAGCGCCCGTGCACCATAAGACCGGCGCGACCACCTCTTCGCTTCGCCAACACTAACTTTCCTGTCCACGTCCAGGAAATCCGGACGTCAATAGAATGATGCGACTGCTGGTGATCTTTGCCGCGACCGTGCTCTCCGCCGCGCCCGCGCGGTTTGCGCGTTTGGGTCAGTTCTCCGGCACTGCCGAAATGCAGCTTCGCGCTGGCGAACCATTCCGCCCCGCTGTACAAAACACGCCAATCCCGCAAGGCGCAAGAGTTCGCACGGAAAGCGCTCGCCTGGAAACGGAACTCGATGACGGCAGCGTTCTGCGCCTCACCGGAACATCTTTGGCCGAACTGTCGGACTATACGGCCCTGTCGACAGGCCAGCACATCACATCGATTGCGCTGGATGAAGGGACGTTTTACTTCACTGGCCGTCCGCACGAAAACGATACGCTTTCGCTCGCCGCCCCTGGGGCGCAGGTCACACTTCGTCACCGGGCGCGGCTTCGCTTCGAAATTTCCTCCAACGGAACCGAAATCGCCGTGCTCGAAGGCCGTGTCCGTTTCGCGACGCCCACCGCGGAGTTGGATCTTCGGGAGGGACAGCTTGCGCGCGTCCCCCAGAGCAAGAGCGGGCACTTCCAGATCTTTCGCGAAATCCCGCAGCTTGAGGCCGATGATTGGAGCCGTAAGCGCGATCTGGTGCAGGAGGGAAGCCTTTCGGCTACGCATCTTCCCGGCATTCGCTTCGGAGCCGCGGATCTGGATATGACCGGCTCCTGGCTCCAGACAGACGATGCCGGCCTGGTCTGGAAACCGAAAGTGACCGAGACCTGGGCACCTTTCCAGTCTGGCACTTGGCAATGGTACGGCGAGCTTGGGTATACGTGGGTGGCGGCGGAGGATTGGGGCTGGGCACCCTATCATTACGGCCGTTGGCTACAACACAACGCCCTTGGCTGGGTGTGGGTACCCGGATCCAGCTCGATCTTTAAACCCGGCGAAGTCTACTGGATGCGGAACTCCGGGCTGGCGCTCTGGGGACCGCTTGCACCCAACGAAGCTTGGACCGCCCAGGAACCCGCGAGACAATTCGCTGCTTTGAACACGTCCGTTGCGCCTTTTATCCCCGGACAGAGAACGCTCGATCCCGCCGCCGAGGTTTCGAAACCGAAGGACCTTCTCTCCGCTGCCAGGTTTACCGTCGCGCTTCCTTCTCCGCCCTTCATCGCGGCGCGCCTGGACGAAACGAATCTTCCGCTTCGCTCGGCGCCCTTCCAGTTGACCAGTTCCCCATCCGCACCTGAGGTCCAGGTGTCGGGCGCGAGTTTCGAACCGCGGCTTGTGGAGGTTCCGCCCGCCACGGTTGCACCCCCGCCTACCCGGACCGTGGTCATCGATCGCCCGGTCTATGTCGAAGTTCCCGAGACGTTGGAGGTTTACTATCCCTTTCCCGTGTACAGCGGTTTCATCGTGCTGAATCCCGCCGTCTCAGATGGCCGCAGGCCGAAGAAGAAAGAGTTTGGCAAATAGCCGTTTCGACTTCCAACCTCCCATACCGCTGGTCACCGAACTGATGCGTGAATATGCCGCTCAACTCGGAATCGACCTGTGCTTCCAGAATTTCGAAGAAGAACTGGCAGGCTTACCCGGCCTGTATGCTCCGCCCAAAGGATGCCTGCTGGTGGTGCATGTCGATGACCAGCCTGCCGGCTGCGGTGCTTTTCGGCCAATCAACGGCGATGTCTGCGAAATGAAGCGGCTTTACGTCCGCCCGGCGTTTCGAGGCCGCGCGTTGGGCCGTGAGATTGCCCAAGCGTTGCTCGAACGCGCGCGCAAAGCCGGCTATCGAGCCATGCGCCTCGATACGCTCGCCTCCATGCATGCCGCTGTCGCCCTTTATCGGACGCTGGGGTTTCGGGAGATTCCCCCCTACTACCGCAATCCCATTCCTGACTGCTTGTTCTTCGAGATTACCTTGCAGACGTATGCAAGTCTTTAACCCGCTGTGCCAGCTCACGCGAAGTGTAGGGCTTTTGCAGAAACGGGAAAAGCTCGATGTTCTTCATGGACTGAGTGGCGTCATAGCCACTTGAAAACAGGACCGGGGGCGTCGTCGATCCAATTGCCTGCAGCTCTTGCAGTGCTTCCTCGCCGGTCATAACAGGCATTGAAAGATCCATCACAATCAGAGTGATGCAATCCGATTTCTGCTTGTACACTTCAATGCCTTCCCGCCCATCGGATGCCAGGAGCACGTCATATCCATAACGAGTAAGCGTCGTTTCGGCCAGCTTGCGAACGCTCGGCTCATCGTCTACCACCAGCACCGTTCCCTTTCCGTAGAGACTTCGCTCGCTATCTTCGGGATCAATGGTGGCGGGCGGTTTCCACCGCTGCCGGAAACAGCACCGTGAAGCGGGTACCTTCGCCAGGCTTACTCTTCACGTCAATTGCTCCGCGATGACTCCGTACGATCCCCAACGTGGCGGCCAACCCCAACCCGCGGCCTTTCGCCTTCGTCGTAAACATCGCGTCGAAGATTCTGGCTTTCACCTCTTCGGTCATGCCGCATCCATTATCGTGAACCTCGACAGCAACGTATTCGCCTCCCGGAAGATTGGCACCCATCGTCATGCGCTGCAGGTCCGCAGGCCGGTAATCGCGGCAATGCGTCACGATTCGGATCACGCCGGTGCCCTCTTCGAGCGAGTCCGATGCGTTGATCACCAGATTCATCAGGATCTGTTGAATCAGGTAAGCATCGCCGTGAACATGCGGCAGACCGGGAGCCAGGCTCCATTCCAGGCGCACGTTGCGGGACAGTGGCAACTCAATCAGATTCCCAATCTCTTGCACCAGTTTTGAAAGCTCAATCGTATTGGGTTGATTACGCGCTTTAGCGGAAAAACCGACCAGCTGGCTGGTCAAACCGGAAGCCAGTTTGCTGGCGCGCAGCACTTCTTCGATCGGGCCATAAGCTGGATGATCAGGGCTCAACGCATCGAGCGCCAGGCTGGAATTGCCAATCATCGCGGTCAGAAGATTGTTGAAATCGTGGGCAATGACGCTTGAAAGCAAGCCAAGCGATTTTAGTTTCTGCGCGGAATGGAACTGCTCTTCCAGTTTTTTTCGTTCAGAAAGATCCAGAACGAACTCCATGCAAGTCCAGTCCGGCGGAGGATGAAGCAGGACGCCGCCCTACCCAAACCGGAACCAATGATCCATCGCGCCGAAACAACTCTTTCTCAAAGGGCTGGAAAGAACCCTCCTGAATCGCGCGGTTGTACGCCATTTCATCCATCTTTTGGTACTTGGCAGGCGAAAGATCCCGCAGCAGGAGTGCCCCCCCGAGAACCGTGGCTCGGGTTTGTCCTGTCATTCGAAGAAATGACTCGTTAGCATCGAGCACGCGATCCTGATTGATCTCAATAATCGCGATAACGTTCGAGTCAAACAGTGCGCTAAATCGCTGTTCGGTATGCCGGAGAACACAGAGAGCCTGCTCTGCGCGGGCGCGTTCTAACTGCTCACGCCGGAGCAGCTCCGCAAATTGCTGTTCCAAACTCGTGTTCTCAAAATCCGTCCCGTCCACTGAGTCGCCTTTGGGTCTACCCGGCAACTCACTAGCAATCCGGGGGCCTATATCTTCACTGCACCCTTGTGTTTAGCACCTTCTTTTCCAGCTGATTCAATCAGAGACTCAAGTTGAGCTTCAGGGATAGACAAACCCAGTTTCAGCACATTGCCTACTGCATTTACCGTGAGGCTTTGCACAAGAGTCGTCACAGGGGTGCCCGCATTTCCACCACTGGTCTGAATCATGGAAGCGAGAAGCTTGATCACGTCGCCAAGAGCCAGGGCATCCTGATTGGTATTGGCGGTCAGCTCACCGGTAACGCGGACGGGAGACTCAAAAGTCACGCTGCCGCTGGTCTGGGTGACTTTCTTCAGCAAATCGCCTTGCAGCACTCCCGAAAGCGGAGTACCGGCGGCCTTAGTGTCACTTGCCAACGCCGACAGCGGAAGCAAGGACACAGTCCAAGCGTCGGCGGCGCTATAGGCAGCTACCTTTGCGGCGAGTTCGGCCGAGATGGGAGCCGATACTTTCCGGCGATCCACCGCCGCCTTCACAACCGCCACGTTGCCCATCACTGCGGTATTCGTATCCAGGATGGCGATTGCACCCTGCGCTTCCGCACTGGTTGGAACAATCAAATCCACTCCGCCGTACCGGGTCACCGAATGGGTGCCGTCCGATGTGGCGAGAGCGGCTATTTTTGCCGCGTCAAAGGTGCCCCGAAGCGCCACTAAACCAGCATCATGCCCGGCCGGCGTTGCCATCAGGATCTCCTGCAAATCCCGCCGCGGATCGAAGCCGCTCATGTTTACGAACTTGGCGAAATCCCCATCGGCGGGCATCTGCCGCAGAATAAATTGCCCGAAGGGCGAGGTTTTCGCCTTGGCAACGTTTACGCCCGCTACTATCTGGGCATCGGGCATCGCCAAGCTCAGAAGTTGCGGGTCGGCCGCCGGTAGTAATGTTGAAGCTCCTAAAAGGGCTGTCGCGAAAGCAAGATGGCGCATGATGGATCCTCTGTTACTTTGAACGAACGGCTCTGGCCGCGTGTTCCTTTTATTTCAGCACTGTCGACTGAGAAACAGGAACCTGTCCGGTGATATGTATGCCAAAACCCGCCAGGGCGACCACTCTTCGCGGATGATTCGTCAGCAGGCGAATGTTGCACAGCCCCAGATCCGAAAGGATTTGTGCTCCAATCCCGACCTCATGCTGCAATTGCCGCTGCGCAACCGGACCCGCAACCTGCGGGTGTTCCCTGTCATGCGAGGCCAAGCGGTCGGGCGCTCCCGGTATCTTCTGCGTTCGCATACCGGGCCCGGATTGATGCAAATAAACCAACACGCCCCGGCCTTCTTCAGCGATTTTGCGAAACGAACCCCGGATCAGCTCCTGGCAATCGCATTGTGTCGACCCGAACACATCACCGAACACGCAATGCGAATGCATTCTAACCAACACGCCATCCTGCCCGGCGACCTCACCCTTCACCAGCGCGATATGCGTCTCCGAATCAATATCGCTCGCATAAGTAATCATGCGAAATTCGCCCCATTCGGTGCGCAAAACGCCCTCGCCGCGGCGGTGAATGTAGCGCTCGTGCTGCAACCGGTAGCGGATTAAATCGGCCACCGAGACCATCTTTATACGGTGCTTCGCGCAGAACTCCAACAACTGCGGCACGCGCGCCATGGTGCCGTCTTCATTCATGATTTCGCAAATCACGCCTCCAGGAGTTAATCCGGCAAGGCGCGCCAGATCTACCGCCGCTTCCGTCTGCCCGGCGCGCACCAGAACGCCGCCATCGCGGGCCCGAAGCGGGAACACATGTCCCGGTCTTGCCAGATCGCTGGCACGTGTTGCGGGGTCCATGGCGAGTCGAATGGTGAGCGCGCGGTCCGCGGCGGAGATGCCCGTCGTTACACCCTCCATGGCGTCGATCGATTCAGTGAAAGCGGTGCCGAAGTTCGATGTATTGTGCGTGCTCATCATCGGGAGCCGCAGGTAGTCACAGCGGGCGCCCGTTAACGCAAGGCAGATCAGACCGCGCCCATGCGTGGCCATGAAATTGATAATCTCGGGTGTGATCTTTTCGGCGGCGAGCGTCAAATCGCCTTCGTTCTCGCGATCTTCGTCGTCCACCACGACGAGCATGTGGCCGTCGCGGGTCTCCTGAATGGCTTCTTCCACTGAAACGAACGCTTCGAACGCCATAGGCTCTCTTTCCTATGTTAGCGCCCGCGTCGAATCAGTGACTGCAAACGGGGCCGTCAGCAAGCGTGAAGACAGTCTGGCAGCTGAGGAACCGCTGGAGATACGAATCGGCCACGTTTCGGCTGAAGGCAGGGTCACCAGCAGCGTTTCCATTACGATGCGTACGCCAGGGCACGATGGCGAACTCGCCGCCGGCTTTCTTTACGGCGAAGGTATCGTAAACGGCGCAGGGGAGATCACGGGGATCGCCGAAGCACCGAAGCCGGGCGCGAACATTGTGCGGGTCGATCTTGCGCCTGAAGTTGTCTTCGAGCCCGCAAACCAGGCACGCAGCTTTTACGCAACTTCCAGTTGCGGAGTTTGTGGAAAAGCTTCTCTCCAAGCTCTCCTGAGCCGCGGTTTGGTACCAGTGCCCCGCGATAGTTTCGCGTTTTCCGCTTCTCTGGTTCATGTGCTTCCCACACAGCTGCGCCAAGCGCAGGAGGCGTTTACGGTTACCGGCGGCCTTCACGCAGCGGCGTTGTTCGACAGGCAGGGCAAGCTGCTGTCCCTTCGCGAGGATGTAGGCCGCCACAATGCCGTGGACAAGCTAATTGGCGCAGAACTCCTGGCCGGACGCCTTCCCCTGCACGATCGCTTGGTTCTGGTCAGCGGCAGAACCAGTTTCGAACTGGTACAGAAGTGCGTTGCCGCCGGAGCCGCCGTTCTTGCGGCCGTAGGCGCGCCTTCCAGTCTGGCCGTCGAACTCGCCCGGGAGTTCGATCTCACACTCCTCGGGTTCGTCCGGAACTCGCGATTCAACATATATTCAGGAGAGTGGCGAATCCTTCATGAAACTCAGAATGCGTGGAGCGACCGTTCGGCTGAGGCTGACGCAGAGTGAGGTCGCCCAGTTCGCCCGCACGGGTCTGGTGGAGGAAGCAGTTCCCTTCCCCTCCGGAACTTTGCGTTACCGGCTTCTGCGTTCCTCTGCAATGGCCGCCGATTTTGCTCAGGGAACTCTAACCGTGTCGGTGCCGCCTGACGCTTCTCACGAGTGGACGGAATCAGCGCAGGTCGGGATGGCCGGGCAAGTAAACGGGCTCGAGATTTTGATTGAGAAGGATTTCCAGTGTGCGCATGGACCCACGGATTTCGATGCGTTTCCGCCTGACCGCCAAGAGCAATAAGCTGAGCCAATCTACCCCCTCCTGCCCTGCGAGGACAAACCTGGATCGCGATAAGCTAGAGACCTTACGCGACTGATCCCAATTTCGGCCGAGATGACGATGCCCCGCCTCACCTTTACGGGGATTGTGGATATTCTCGCCGTGGCGTTCCTGATCTACGAACTGCTCCTGATTGTGCGGGGTACGCGAGCTGCGCACATTCTTGCCGGCATCGGAACCCTTGCTCTTATCTACGCCGTTGCCCTTTTTGCGCGGCTGGAGGCGTTGCGGTCGCTGCTTGCGTTTCTGGTTCCCTACTTTCCCATCGCGGCCATCATTCTTTTTCAATCCGAAATTCGCCGCACGCTCGCGCGCCTTGGCCGACGGAACCTATTTGGTGGCGGCTTCCGGCGTCCTGAATCCACTGACGAGATCATTCTCGCGATGAAGATCATGTCTCAGGAACGTTGTGGAGCCCTCATCATCCTGGAACGCGATATCGGCCTTCGCACTTTCATCGAAAGCGGAGTGCGTCTTGACGCTGAAATTTCGCGCGATTTGCTCCTCTCGATTTTCATGCCCGGAACCGCGCTTCACGATGGCGCCGTCATCATTCGGAAGGACCGCATCAGCGCCGCCGCGTGCTTTTTGCCCCTTAGTACGAATCCTTCCAGCTCGGGCAAACTCGGCACGCGCCATCGGGCATCGCTCGGGATCACGGAAGAGACGGATTGCCTTTCGCTGATCGTGAGCGAGGAGACCGGTTGGATGTCCATCGCGCGGTTTGGCGAGATTGAGCGGAATCTCACCGCGGAACAGTTGGACGACAGGATTAGCCAACATTTCGGCGTCGGACGGTACAAGTCGGAGCGTTCCCAGGGCCCGGTCTCGCGGCCCGCCGAAGCTGATAGGGAGGTGTTCCACGAATGACGGCCCAATCTGTTGGGCGTTGGCTCATCAAGAACCCCGGGTGGCGGCTGCTCTCCCTCCTATTGGCAGTCTTAATTTGGATGAATGTCGCGACGGAACCCGAGATGTCGACTTTCGTCAGCGCACCCATACAGTTCAAAGATCCGCCCGATAGCCTGGACGTGGTCACGCTGGGGGAAACGGTGCAACTCGAAACACGCGGATCTTCGGGTGACTTACATGATCTGGCGAATACGCGCCCCGTCATCACGCTGGATTTCAGTGAAGTCCGCCAGCCGGGGGAACGAAGCTTTATGATCACCCGAAACGAAGTAAAGCTCCCTCGTGGCGTGGAGTTGATTCGGGCGATTCCTCCGAAAGTCCACTTCCGTTTTGTCCAACACGCGGCACCGCGCTAGCTGCCACAATAGGTCTGAACAATGGGAAAACAGCTATTTGGAACGGACGGCATCCGGGGCGTTGCCGGCCAAGCTCCGCTTGACGAAAACACGGTCTACGCCTGCGGCTTGGCACTTGGCCGCGGATCTAAATCTGCACGGCGCCGAGCCTGAAGTGGTAATCGGCATGGATACGCGTGAATCCGGCCCTCGTATTGCGGGCTGGCTAGCAGGGGGATTGGCGTCAGAGGGAATCCGGTGCCGTTTTGCCGGGGTGATTACTACACCGGGGGTGGCGTACCTCACCAAGACGACTCCCTTTGCGGCGGGCGTGATGATCTCCGCATCCCACAACCCGTTCGAGGACAACGGAATCAAAATCTTCGGCACAACGGGCTATAAGCTGCCCGACGACGAAGAACATCTGGTGGAGGAGGAGATCTTCCGGCTTCTGGAAACGAAGTTCGCGCCAAAAAGCCTCGCCTTGACCGAAGACGCCTCCCTGCGGCAGCTCTATCTGGAGTACCTGCTTTCCACGGTCAGCGCGCCACTCGGCGGAATGCGGCTTGTGCTCGACTGTGGGAACGGCGCGGCTTCCGCGCTGGCGCCTGAGTTGTTTGAGCGCGCCGGGGCAGCCGTGACCTCCATAAACTGCTCGCCCGACGGACGGAACATCAACAAAGACTGTGGCGCGCTGCACGTCTCGAAGCTTCGCGAAACGGTAATGGCGGGTGGCTTCGCTGCCGGTGTTGCGTTCGATGGCGATGCGGACCGCGCGATCCTGATTTCCGGTTCAGGGCAGGATTATCGATGGCGATCATGTCCTCCTGATCGCCGCCCGCGCTCTGCAACAGCAGGGCACTCTGCGCGGTGATACGGTTGTGTCCACCGTGATGTCCAACCTGGGGCTCGAACGCGCGCTGGACGCTCTGAAGATTCGCATGCTCCGGACGCCGGTGGGAGACAAGTACGTGCTCGAAGAGATGATCCGGCGCGATGCCTCGCTTGGAGGCGAGCAATCCGGACATGTGATCTTTCGCGAGTTTTCGACTACAGGCGACGGCATGCTCACTGCCTTGCGCGTTCTCGAAATCGCGCAATCAGCGGGCAGTTCGCTCGATCAACTGAGTGCCGACCTGACCATCTATCCGCAGATTCTGACGAATATTCGCGTGAAGCAGCGCAAGCCTCTGGAGCAACTTCCTGCCGTGCAAAAGGTGATTGCCGAATCCGAACATGCTCTCGATGGGTCCGGCCGCGTCCTGGTCCGCTTCTCGGGGACGGAGCCGCTCGCGCGCGTCATGGTAGAAGGCCCGGATCAGGCCACAGTCGAACTACACGCAAACCGGATAGCGGACGCGATCCGTGAGGAGCTTGCCTGATGCCTGCCTTTCTCCTGCTGTTTCTCTTTCTTGCGCAGGTTCCCACCAATCGCCCCAAGCTGCCCAATGAAGAATGGGTGAACCTGTTTAACGGCCGCGATCTCACTGGATGGAACGCTGTGGGCCAGGAAAAATGGACCGTGGACAACGGTGTGATTCACGGCCAAGCGATCACCAAAGAGTACGGCTATCTGCAAACAGAGAAGCCGTACAAAGACTTCCACCTATCCCTCCGATTCAAGTGCGTCGGCGACGGGAACAGCGGGGTGTTCTTCCATACTGCCTTCAAGGCCGGAACCGCCGACGTGTCCCAAGGCCTGCAATTTGAAATTGACCCCACGCTCGCGCACCACACAGGCGGTATTTATGGCGATGGGCGGCAATGGATCGTTTGGCCTTCGCCGGAGTTCGAATACGTGATCCATGTCGACGACTGGAACGATTATCTACTGAAAGTAGAAGGCAACCACTACATCGCCAGACTCAACGGCGTGGTTGTAGTCGATTTCACCGATCCCGCGCCGCGCTCGAAAGACGGAACCATCGCTCTGCAGCTTCATGCCGGCGGAAAAGGCGACATGTTGTTCAAGGAGATTTATCTGCGCGACCTCTCGCGCCGCTAGTGCTGCTTTACTATTGCGATCATCAGCCTCTCCCGCTACCTACCGGGCACAAGTTCCCGATTGAGAAGTACCGGATGCTGCGGGATTTGCTGGCGCAAGATTCTGTCTTTGAATTCGCACCTGCCCCGCTGGCCTGTTCTGAAGAGATCGAGCTCGCCCATGATCCCGCCTATGTTCGCGGTGTGATCGATGGGTCACTTCCCCTGGCGGTATTTCGCCGAATCGGTTTTCCGTGGTCGCCCGAAATGGTGCGGCGAACTCTGTGTTCTGCCGGTGGGACGCTCGCCGCCACCGAACAGGCTCTGGGGAGCGGATTTGGGGGAACGCTGGCGGGCGGAACCCACCATGCCGCTTACGCCGAGGGTTCCGGCTTCTGCGTGTTCAACGATATTGCGATCGCGATTCGAAAGCACCGGTTCCGCCGGGCGGCCGTAATCGACCTAGATGTTCATCAAGGCGATGGAACTGCCGCCATCTTCTCCGGTGACCCCTCCGTCTTCACCCTCTCCCTGCATGGCGCGGCGAACTTCCCCTTTCGCAAGCAGCAGAGTTCGCTCGATATTCCACTGCCGGATGGAACTGGTGATAGCGGCTACATGGCGGCCCTGGAGGAGGCGCTACCCCGTGTCTGGAACTTCGCGCCGGAGATCATCTTCTTTCAGGCTGGAGTTGATGCGTTGGCGACCGACAAACTGGGCCGTCTGGCACTCACTCCCATGGGTATGTCAGAACGAGACAGGCTGGTGTTCGAAGGCATCCATGGACGATCCATACCCGCTGTTCTCGTTCTCGGCGGCGGCTACTCGGATCCTATCGAGCGAACCGTGGAAGCTCACGCCAGCACTTTTCGTTTGGCCCGGGCAATTTTCGGCGACAATTAAGGAATGAGATACACCACATTTCTTCTGCCCGCACTTGATTTGCGGCTTATCGTTTGTAAGTTCCGCCGCTGAGGTGATTCCGGCCGGCACGCGCGTCGAAATTCGTGTAAACGATCGCATTCGAGTCAACAATGCCGATGGCCGTGTCTACACGGGCGTGGTCCAAAATGATGTGAACGATAACAATGGGAACCTGGTGATCAGCCGCGGCTCGAATGCCGAGCTGCTCGCGCGCCGGATCGGCAGTAACGATATGTCGATCGATCTCGATTCCATCACTGTCGGGGGCCGCCGTTATAGCGTAAATGCCAGCACGACTGTCGATGGCAACAACAAGGAAGGGGTTGGCGCAAATAGGCGGACGGGCAAATATGTCGGAGGCGGTGCAGTATTAGGAACTTTATTGGGCGCAATTGCTGGCGGCGGACGGGGCGCGGCAATTGGAGCGGCTTCGGGTGCAGCGGTAGGTGCGGGAACGCAGACACTAACGCGCGGGCGCAGGATCGATATCCCGGCTGAATCCGTGCTGTCGTTCCGTTTGGATCGCGAGTTGGTGGTGTCCGAACGCGACGCCGGGCACGATCGTAATGGCGGCCATTATCACGATCGCTACTAGGCATTAGTGCACATGCTAAAATCCACCGTGTGCTGGGGCAGGCGGTTGCAGGAGTTCTTAGCGGCGCCGCCGCGTTCATGACTTACGCAGTTCGCGCTCCGTCCTCCTCCTTGTTCGGACCGTCGGTCTATCGTGGACCACTCGATCGTCCTTCGATCGCGCTTACCTTTGACGACGGGCCGAGCGAGCGAACACCGGAAATTGTGTCTCTTCTTCAGCTCTATGGCATTCCCGCCACCTTCTTTCAGTGCGGTGCCAACATCCGGCGCCTTCCTGAGATCGCGCGCCACGTTGCCCGGGAAGGCCATGAGATCGGGAATCATTCCGATCTTCATCCCAATTTCTGCTTCCACTCGCGCAGCGGCATCGTTGCGGATTTCAAGCTCGCGCAGCTTACCATCGAAGATCAGGTGGGTGTGTCTCCTTCGTTGATGAGAGCGCCGTTCGGCGTTCGCTGGTTCGGATTTCGAGAAGCGCAGCGGGAGCTGAATCTTCTGGGAGTGATGTGGACGGTGATGGGCAATGACTGGAAGCTGAATGCTCCGGCAATTTCGAACCGGTTGCTGCGGGGGGCCTGCAACGGAGCCATTTTTTGCCTGCATGACGGTCGCGAACTGGAACCGTGCAAGCCGGCGTCCGCCACTGCTGAAGCCCTGCGCATTGCTATTCCGATTTTGCTCAAACGAGGATACCGGTTTCACACTGTATCCAACCTCCTATGCCCGAAGAACTAACCGGCCGCATCATCGCGACTATCGCGCAAGCCCAGCGCATCCCAAAAGAAAAGGTCACTCTGGATAGCTCTTTTGAAGAGCTTGGAATCGATTCCATGGACGGCGTCAACATTCTGTTTGCTCTCGAAAACGAGTTTGACATCACGATTCCCGACGAGGCCGCCAAGCAGATTCGTTCCATTCGAGAGATGGTGGAGGGCGTCCGTAAGTTGGTTGCCGAGAAGGAAGGGGAACAGCCGGCTTGAACCGGCGCGTTGCGATCACCGGGGTCGGAACTATCTGCGGCATCGGGCGGGACTGGGCGGGTTTTCGCCAAAGCTTGATAGAGGGGAGATCCGGGATCGGGCCAATCCGATCAATGGACTTGCGTGAAATCCGCTTCCGCAACGGGGCGGAAGTTGCCGATTATACGTCTTCGGATTTCTTCCAGGCGCGCGAGGCGGACTTTCTGGATCGTTTCGCGCAATTTGCGGTCATCGCGGCGCGTGAGGCGGTGCAGCAGGCGGGGATTGAGTGGAATCCGGAACTAAGAGAGAACACCGCAATCGTGACCGGCTCCTGTGTGGGCGGCCAATCGAGCGAGGACGCCAGCTTTTGGGACGTTTACCATCTGAACCGCACCCGGGTACATCCATTAACCATCCCGCGCATTATGGCGAATGCAGGCGCAAGCCAAATCTCGATGGCCTTCGGCGTGACGGGTCCCGCCTACACGGTCGCGACAGCCTGTTCCTCCTCGTCGCATGCGCTTGGCCAGGCGTTTCAGATGGTTCGCTCGGGTGCGGTGGAAATGGCGATCTCCGGCGGGAGCGAGGCACCGTTCAGCTACGGAATACTCAAGGGTTGGGAGGCGATGCGGGTGGTCTCGCAAGATACTTGCCGGCCCTTCTCCCGCGACCGCAGTGGCATGATCCTGGGCGAAGGCGCTGCGATGATGGTATTGGAACCGTTGGATGTGGCGCTGGCCCGGGGGGCGAAAGTACTCGGCGAGATTTGCGGCTTTGGGATGTCGAGCGACGCGAACCACATTACACAACCTTCTGCCGATGGAGCCGCACGGGCCATGCGAATGGCGCTACGCGATGGAGGGCTGCGTCCGGAACAGATTGGTTATGTCAACGCGCACGGAACAGGGACGCAGGCGAACGACATCGCCGAAACATTTGCGATCCGCTCCGTTTTGGGTGATCGCGTTCCGGTAAGTTCCACCAAGTCGATGCACGGACATGCTTTGGGCGCGGCCGGCGCTCTGGAAGCGGCCGCTACCGTGATGGCACTTCAGGAGGGCGTTATGCCTCCTACTGCCAATTTCCGCGAACGGGATCCGGAGTGCGATCTCGATATAATCGCCAATGTGGCCCGCAAGGCGGATGCGGAATACGCCCTCTCGAACTCTTTCGCGTTCGGCGGGTTGAACGCGGTGCTGGCTTTCCGCAAATATTAATGTCAGACCTCACTCGCAGGCGATTCTATCTGAGTTTCATTTACGGGCTGGGCGGCCTGATTGGGGTGGGATTGGCCGTTCCCGCCGCGCTGTATCTATTTCTACCGCCAAAGCTGAGACGCAATGACGATTGGGTCGATGTGGCCGCTGTAGATTCGCTGCCGCTCAATACTCCGCACGAAGTGTTCTATCACCAGAAACGCACCGACGGCTGGAAAACTCTGGATGAAAAGCGCACTGCCTGGATCGTAAAAGACCAGAGCAGCAAGATCACGGCGTTCGGGCCGCAATGCACACATTTGGGCTGCGCCTACCATTGGGAACAGGAGGCCAGGCAATTTCTATGCCCCTGTCACACCTCGATTTTCTCGATTGAGGGCAAAGTAATTACCGGTCCCGCGCCGCGGCCACTGGATCAATTCGATACGAGGGTGGAAAAAGGCAAGCTCTTGTTGGGAGCGCTTCGGGAATCGGCATGAGGGCGCTCAAAGACCGGGCGATCGCGTGGCTCGATCACCGGACGGGTGTCGAGACCTCAATTCGCAAGTTCCTCTACGAGGACATTCCAGCTTCGAGCGGCTGGCACCAGGTCTTTGGAAGCGTAGCGGTGTTCCTGTTTCTGGTGCAGGCCTTTACAGGTATTCTGCTGGCGTTCAATTACGCACCGACGCCAGGCGAAGCTTATAACAGCATGCGCTATATCCTGACCGAGGTCACGGCGGGGCGGCTCATGCATGGTCTGCATCACTGGGGCGCGAGCATGATGATCGTGATCGTGGTGCTTCATATGCTGCAGGTGTTCCTGTTCGGTAGCTACAAGAAGCCGCGGGAGGCTACCTGGATTGTGGGCGTCGTGTTGCTGTTGCTGACGCTTTCCTATGGTCTTACCGGTTATCTGCTGCCTTGGGACAATCGTGCCTACTGGGGCACCGTAGTTGTGACGCAGATTGCGGCGGGCGTGCCGCTGGTTGGGCCGTATCTAAGCCGTTTGTTGGGGAGCACGGGTGATGTAGGCGTAGTGACTTTCGCGCGCTTTTATGCGGTGCATGTGCTGCTGCTTCCCCCGGCGACGGGGTTGTTGATCCTGGCTCACATTTACCTGGTGCGGAAGCATGGCGTGGCGCCCGTTCCGGGAGATCATGAGCTGCCCGCCAAGAAGTTTTATCCCCGGCAGGCGTTCATCGATACGCTGGCGGTATTTGGGGCGTTTGTCATCTTGTTTTTGCTCGCTATTTTCGCCCGACTTCCATTGGAACGTCTGGCGGACCCGAGCGATGCAGTCTACATCCCGCGCCCCGAGTGGTACTACCTGTTCTTGTTTCAACTGCTCAAATTTTTCAACGGTCCCATGGAAGTCTTCGGTACTGTGATTCTTCCCGGACTCGCGGTGTTGGTGCTGATGCTCATCCCCTTTATCGACCGCTCGCCCTTGGTGCGCGTTTCGAAGCGGGTGATTGCCATGGCATGCATTGTGCTCGCCGGAGCCGCGTGGGGGAGTTTGACCCTTGCCGCCATGAAGAGCACACCGGCTTCAGGGCTGGCATCGAAGATCGACTACGCCGGCCCGGTAGACTGGATGCAATTGACGCCCGTGATGCTGGCCCGCGGAACGGACAAGACTGCTCCGGATTTTGTCGTAGCCGGAGCGAAGCTCTTTCAGAAGAAAGGGCTGCGCCGCTTGCCACATGGTGAACGGAGTTGGCGGCAAGCTCGGCCCTGCTCTAAATGGACTCAGCAGCCGCCGCAGTGAAGAGTGGGTTCGGGAAAACTTCCTTCACCCGCAAAAGATTGCGCCCGGCACCATTATGCCTGCCTATCCATTTAGCGAGACCGAGATGAAGAACATGCTCGGTTATTTGTTCACCATTCCAGAGTAAGACTTCGGCCAACGAAGCTCAGGCGTTCCGTCAAGACGCTTCGAGAGATCGATCGGAGAATCGACTTTCACCTCGGCGGGATCCACCTGGTAGGCCCAAACGTTGAAGGCTGCAAGGTAGGTGCTTCCGTAAAGAGTGGAGAAGGCGCCATCGACGGCGTCCATTCCGCTGGCGATCTTGATGCGCCCAATACGGGGCGTGTTGAAGCGGGCGTCGACCGTCACCCAGCCACCGCTCAAATAAACCTCGAAGTAGGCATGGAAATCCATTGCCGTGCCAGGGTCCTGGAAACCGATATCCGGCAGGTGTCCCGTTACGTAACGGCAAGGGAGGTTGAACGTGCGGCATAACGCGACGGCGGTATGGGCAAAGTCACGGCAAACGCCATAGCCGCGGGCCAGTATCTCCGACGCTGAGATATCAGGACACCCGGAACCGTAGCGGTATTCGATGTTGTTGTGCAGCCAATCGAGGATTCCGCGAATTGTGGGTCCACCGGGCGGGAGCGAGCCGAACCGTTCCGCGGCAAAATTCATCAGCTTGTCGGAATCGCAATAACGCGAAGGAAGCGTGTAACGCAAAAGCTCCCCCGGAACGCGATCAATCGATTCCGCAACCTCGAAATCGGGCAGAACTTCTGGCAGTGAGCTGACGGAGATCAGAGCATCGTGCCGGATCGTATTCACGCCGGGCCGCAGGACGACACGGTCCACGATATTGCCATGCGAATCCATTTCTTCCGTGGAGGGAAGATTGGGACCAAGCGTGAGAGTCTCCTGATCGATACGCTGAGTTGGGGAGCGGCGGGGCCGGAGCACCATGAACGCGGGAACGTAAGAGTTCGTCTCATAGACGATCTCGCAACCAATCCGGACGGTAAAGTTCAGCTCGGGTTGGAATCTCATGTCAGGTCAACGGGTAGATATGGTACAGCATCAGATACACGATCACTCCGGTCACGCTTACATAAAGCCAAATGGGGAAAGTCCATCGGGCAATCTTTCGGTGCTTATCAAAGCGGCCACGGAGCGCGCGATTTAAAGTGATGATAGCAAGGACCGGAACGGTGACCGCGAGCACCGTGTGAGTGAAAAGAATGGTCCAGTACACATTGCGCACCCAGCCCGGGCGCGGAAATCGCACGCTGCCGACATTGTAGTGGTAGATCAGATAACAGACCAGAAAGATGCAGGAAACGGCGAATGCCGAGAGCATCACGCGCCGATGCTGCGGGATTTTTTTGCGCCGAATCAGCGTATAGCCCCAGACCAAAAGAATGGCAGCGGTGCCATTAAGAATTGCGTTGACAGTAGGAAGGTCGTGGAGGGTGATCAATCGGGTTCCTTTCTGAGGCGGCGCGCGTCAGCGGCGACTTTCGAGACGGGATCGTCGTTCGTAGTGCCGTAATAGCCCCGGATCTGGCCTTTCCGGTCCACCAGGGCGAAGCGCGTGTTGTGATTCATGGTTCCATCGACATCGCCGAACTTGAAGGCATCGCGGCTCAACGTTTGCAATGTGGACTGGGGGCCGGTGAGGAAGGTCCATCGGGTCGGGTCTGCCTGATACTTGGATGCAAAAGCGGTGAGAGCAGATGGCGTATCGCGGGCGGGATCGATGGTGAAAGAAACCATGCGTATGTCCGGGAATTTCTCCGTGGCGCGCTGGACGCGGCCCAGAAACGTGCTCATACGCAGACACGGGCCCGGGCAGTGAGTGAAGATGAAGTCGGCCACCCAGACATGACCTTTGAGAGTGGTGCTGTCGAACGCTCGGCCGTCCTGCGCGGTCAGTTCGAAGTGCGGAACTTGGCCAAAGACGGGTAGAGGCGGGCGAGTTTCACATCCGCAGAGGAGCAGAGCGAAAAGAAGAAGCCGCCACATCAGAGCGGACGGTCGAACAGCATCAGTCCGTAGATCAGCGGCAGGTAGATCACAGAGACGAGAAGGACGCGGCGGGCTCGCAGCGTGGTGCGGTCAAAAGCGACGCGAACGCCGGAATACAGAAACCAGCCGCCGAGCAGCAGAGCCCCGACCAGGTAAATTTTGCCGGTCATCCCGAGAAGCGTGGGGAAGAGACTCACCGGGATGAGGGTGGAAGCATAGATAACAATCTGGCGTGAGGTGGAACGGCCATCGGGGTCCACGACGGGAAGCATCAGAATTCCAGCGCGCGTGTAGTCTTCCCGATACATCCAGGCAATCGCGAGGAAGTGGGGAAATTGCCAGATGAACAGGATGGCGAAGAGCGCCCAGGCTTCCGGCGTGAGTTTTCCGCTGGCAGCGGCATAACCGATCATGGGCGGCATGGCGCCGGGGAGCGCGCCAATCACGGTAGCGAGCGAAGAACGCTGCTTCAGCGGCGTATAGATGAACAGGTAACTTACCAGCGTGAAGAGGCCAAGCAAACCCGTAAGCAGATTTACGGTCAGAGTAAGCAAGGCGAAGCCGATGACTGCGAGACTGGTGCCGAAGATAAGAGCGGAGTTGGCGGTTAGCCTGCCCCCGGGGAGCGGGCGGCCTGCGGTGCGACGCATCTTGAGATCGCTCTCCCGTTCATACCACTGGTTCAGGGCGGCGGTTCCCGCGCCAAGCAACCCTGTCCCCAGAATAGTCAAGAGGAACGGCTGCCAACTGCTCCACTTCAGCCATTCGAAGGAGTCGCGCTCCAGGCCGAAGCAGTACCCGATGGCCGCGCTCATCAGGATGAACCAGGTGATGCGCGGTTTCGTGAGAGCGATGTAGTCTTTCATCGGTACGTAAAGTCCACGGCCGCCGATTCATGGGCCGTCAGCGACAGCAATTTTTCAGTGCGGCCAAAGCGCTCATGAACTGCCTCGATTACATACTTACCCGGCGGCAGGCCTTTCAACTCGAAGGTTCCGTTTTCACCGGTCACGGCAAAGAACGGATGTTCGACCACGGAAACATACGCACGCATCCATTGATGCACGCCGCACGTAATTGGAATCATCTGCTCCGGGCGGGCGAAGGTGCGATTAATCTTTTCCGCACGCGGGGGTTCCAGGACGTTGAAGGGCTCATTCGCGGAAGATTCCGCATGAACGTTATGATTCAGCGGATCGGAATTCGCCACTTCAAGCGTCTGGCCCACCATCAGCGCAACAACATGGGGCTGATATACACAGCCAACCTGATCGAGCGCGACGGGAATGGCGGGAGCGGTCCAATGCACTTGAGGCAAGCCGCTTTTTACCCACACCAGCGTGTTCCGCAGTGTGCCGTTCTTATTCAACACCACCGATTCGGAATAAACCGGTTTCGAGTGCTGTCGCTGGCAGGTGGGATTCGCGGAAAGGTCCAATTTCACTGGCTTCGGGGCAGTTCCGGAAAAAAGAACTTTTCCCGTGACCGAGGCCGCCGTGGAAGGATCGATGTGCGCTTCGCGTAGCGAGGTATCGGCCGCTTTCTGGTTAGGAGTTGCGCAGCCCGCAAGCAGCAGGATGGGCGCGAACAACAAAATTCTCAATTTTTGCCGCGATGAAGTCTCATTGTCGCACGCGGCCGGATCACAATGGAGAGCATGTACCTGTCGCGTTTCGTTGTATGCGGGGCAACTCTCGCTTTGACCTGCTGCGGCCCTTCGAACCCTACCGTGAAGGCATTGACCGGAGCCGCACTGATCGATGGCACCGGGTCGGCTGCGCTGAGGGATGCGGTAGTGGTGGTGAACGGCAACGATATTCAGGCAGCGGGAGCGCGCGGAAGCGTAACCGTTCCCGCGGAGGCGAAAACAGTAGACCTGAAAGGCAAATTCATTGTGCCCGGATTGATAGACGTGAGGGTGTCCCTGCCGGGTGATGCGGCCACTGCGGCTCCCTTGCTGCGCACGCTGCTGAAGTCAGGGATCACGTCGATTGGGGTTTCGGATGGCGGCCCCGCGTTGCGTGACGACAGCCCGCGAACTCTTCCTTCTGGAGAGCAGACGGCGGGATTTGCGGACCTGGTAATTGCATCCGGTGGATCGAATCCCGATAGTTTCTTTCTAAAGGTGGACCGGATGGCGAAGGCAGAAGTAGCGGGTTCCCAAATTCTTGTAGCCGCGACGAAGAATGGGGCGCAGTGGTTGAAGCAGGAGCGGCTGGGGGTTTTGGCGCCTGGACATAAGGCAGATCTGCTGGTGTTGGACGCGGACCCCGTAGCCGATATTCGCAATTTGCGGAAGGTCGATCGGGTGATGCTGGACGGAAGCTGGGTGAAGTAGATAATTCTGGGAACAGGACGAAGCGGGATATCGTAAGTCTCGACATATGCGGACACTTTCTGCTTTAACCCTGCTTGCAGGTTCGCTGCTACTGGCTGGCTGCGATTTTGAGATTGGCGACTTCGGGAACAGCGATCGGTTCCAGAAGGATTTTCGGTTCAGCTATCCGCTGAAAGCGGGAGGGACGTTCTCTCTAGAGACCATGAATGGGAGTGTCGACGTGGCCGGATGGGACCGCGAGGAAGTAGAGATCACCGGTGTGAAGTACGGCCGTACAGAGGCGATTCGGGATGCAATCAAGATCGATGTTTCCCATTCGGATAGCGCCGCTTCCGTCCGGACTGTCGCGCCCTACGACAGTCACGGCGGCGGCGGAGCGCGGTATGTCGTGCGTTTGCCTCGGCGGGTTACGCTTGATCGTGTAATCAGCTCAAACGGCAAGGTCCATGTGAGCGATATCGATGGACCGGTAAACGTAAAAACTTCGAACAGTTCGATTGAGGCCAACAAAATTGGAGGAGCCGCGAAGCTTCACACCAGCAACAGCCATATCGAGGCAGACAGCGTGAAGGGCGCGGTGGATGCGGTGACTTCGAACAGCTCGATCAACGTGGCGATGAACGAAGGTCTTTATGAAGTTCGGGCATCGACGAGCAATTCTTCCATTACGGTGAAACTGCCCGCCAACGCGGCAGCCCGGATTCGTGCTTCGACAAGTAACAGCGGTATCCATTCCGATTTTGCGCTCGGGAGCGGGGGAACGGAGGAAAAGCATAATCTGGAAGGCGTGATCAACGGCGGGAGTGGAAGTAGCCCGATGATTGACCTATCTACTTCGAACAGCAGTATCAACATTGTGAAGCTGTAACTCGCCGGCCAGAGGTTGGCGCTACGCCATGACAATGAGCAGGTCTTTGGCGTCTACCTGTTGGCCGGATTTGGTGAGCAGTTGTTGAACCTTGCCGGTCAGTGGTGAGTAGACCGTGCTCTGCATTTTCATGGCTTCGATAACCAGCAGGCGATCGCCTTTTTTGACTTGAGCCCCTTCGCTCACGGCTACTGTGGTGACCAGGCCCGGTAAAGGCGCTCCGATGTGGTTTGGATTTGCGGCGTCGGCTTTGGGGCGCTGCTCACCTTTCACTTCCAGGCTCTTGTCGCGAACCTCCACTTCTCTAGGTTGGCCGTTGAGCTCGTAAAAGACGGTGCGAAACCCGTCATCTCCGGCTTCGCCGAGCGTCAGGAATTTCACGACAAGTGTCTTGCCTTCTTCAATGGTGATGGTGACTTCTTCGCCCGGCTCGAGCCCAAAGAAGAACTGAGGGGTGGGGAGCACCTCGACATCGCCGTACATTTCACGGGCTTGAAGAAACTTTTTGTAGACATCCGGGTAAAGAAGCGCGCTGACTGGTTGCGAGAGATCGGCGTCCGGAAGTTGGGGACGCTTCGGTTCCCTGCCCTGCAGGACGATCCCGCGGATGTGTTCGGGCCAGCCGCCCTCAGGAATCCCGAGCGAGCCTTCGAACATGTCGATCACCGAGCTGGGGATCGGGACTTGGTGATCCGGGCCGAGTTGTTCGAACTCCGCAACCGTCATATTGTGGGTGATAAGAAAGATAGCGAGGTCGCCCACGACCTTGCTGGACGGGGTGACCTTGACGATGTCTCCAAACGCGCGGTTGACGTCCGCATAGGTTTGCGCGATTTCCGGCCAGCGTTGGCCCAGGCCCATGGCTTCGGCCTGTTCCTTAAGATTCGTGATCTGGCCGCCAGGCATTTCGTGCAGGTAGACTTCAGCGCTGCCGGTTCTGGGGCCGGAATCGAACGGTAGATAGTAAGTGCGGACGGTCTCCCAATAATCGGAGCAGCGATTCAAGGCTTCGAGATCGAGGCCGGTTGCCCGATCGGTATGGTCTAGGGCGGCGACCAGCGAATTGAGATTGGGCTGGCTGGTGGTGCCGCTCATGGAGGCAAGGGCGGCATCGCAGGCGTGGACGCCGGCATCGGAAGCTTTGAGGATGGAGGCGGCGTTTAGGCCGCTGGTATCGTGCGTATGAAAGTGAATGGGCAGGCCAATGGATTCCCGTAGCGCTTTGACGAGGCGCTCGGCCGCATACGGGCGCAGCAATCCAGCCATATCCTTGATAGCGAGAACGTGAGCACCCATGCGTTCAAGCTCCTTCGCCATGCGGATGTAATAGTTGAGGCTGTACTTTTCGCGCGCGGGATCGAGAATATCGCCTGTGTAGCAAATGGCGGCTTCACAAACGCCACCCGCTTGGCGTACGGCGTCCATCGCGACCGTCATGTTCGGAAGATAATTCAGCGAATCGAAGATGCGGAAAATATCCATGCCCTGCTCGTAAGCCTGCACGGCAAAGGCGCGGATCACGTTGTCTGGATAAGCCGTGTAGCCGACGGCGTTCGAGGCGCGGAAAAGCATCTGAAAGCAGATGTTCGGGATGGCTTCGCGGAGCTTGGTGAGGCGCTGCCACGGGTCCTCAAGAAGAAAGCGCATAGCGACATCGAACGTCGCTCCGCCCCACATCTCCAGGCTGTACAGGCCGGAAAGCTTGTGCGAGACAAAGTTCGCAATGCGCAGCATGTCAAAAGTACGCATGCGCGTGGCGAGGAGAGATTGATGCGCGTCGCGGAAGGTGGTGTCTGTGAATAGAAGGCGTTGTTGCGACGCGGTCCAGCGGGCGAAGCCTTCCGGGCCTTGTTGCTGGAGTATGTGGCGTGTGCCTGGGTGGAGGATCGCCGGGAATCCATTGGGGAACTGGGGCTTCGGCAAAGCGCTGTGGCTTAGGCTTTCCTGCCACTTCGGGATTGCCGTTAATAATCACTTCACCCAGGTAGCTGAGGAGTTTGGTCGCGCGGTCCCGGCGTGGAGCGTAGTTGAAGAGGTTCGGATTGGTGTCGAGAAAGCTTGTCGTAATCTCCCCGGTCTGGAAGGCCTGGTGATTGACGACGTTTTCCAGGAACGGAATGTTCGTCTTGACCCCGCGAATGCGGAACTCGCGAAGGGCCCGCTCCATACGGTGGCAAGCCTGGGGGAAGTCGGTGCCAGTGGCGGTGACTTTGACCAGGAGCGAATCGTAAAACGGAGTGATGGTTGCGCCGCCGTACGCGGAGCCGCCATCGAGCCGCACGCCAAAGCCTCCAGGGGAGCGGTAGGTGTGAATGCGGCCGTAGTCGGGCGTGAAGTTTTGGGTCGGGTCTTCGGTGGTGATGCGGCACTGGAGCGCGTAGCCGTTGAGCGGGACTTGCGCGGGGAGTGAGAGCGGTGCTTCGTCCAGGCGGTGGCCTTGCGCGATCAGGATTTGTGCGCGGACCAGGTCTATGCCGGTGACCATTTCCGTTACCGTGTGTTCGACTTGAATGCGCGGATTGACTTCGATGAAGAAGAATTCGTTGGTGTCGATGTCGACAAGGAACTCCACGGTGCCGGCATTTCGGTAGTTGGCGGTCCTGGCTAGTTTCAGAGCCGCTTCGGCCAGCCCTTCGCGAACGTGGTTAGGAAGGCCCACGGCGGGAGCGACTTCAACCACTTTTTGGTGGCGGCGTTGGACGGAGCAGTCGCGTTCGTGAAGGTGAATCAGGTTGCCGTGTTCGTCGCCGAGGATCTGGACCTCTACGTGGCGCGCTCGGCGAACGTACCGTTCCAGGAAAACCGCGTCATTGCCAAAAGCGGCTGCCGCTTCCTTCCGGGCTTCTTCCAGCCGCTGGGGAAATTCTTCCGCGGAGTTGACGACGCGCATGCCTCGGCCGCCCCCTCCGAAAGCTGCCTTGACGATGAGCGGGAAGCCGATGCGATTCGCTTGATCTACCGCTTCCTGAGGATCGGTTACGGGTTCTTCTGTCCCCGGGACGACGGGAACTCCCGCGCGTTGCGCGAGTTTTCTGGCTTCGGTTTTGTCGCCGAGAAGCGTGAGAAGTTCTGGCGTTGGGCCGACGAAGGTGATATTCGCAGCCAGGCAAGCTTTGGCCAGGTCTGGGTTTTCTGAGAGGAAACCGTAGCCAGGGTGGATATAGGTGATCTCTTTTTCTTGAGCGAGCGCGACAATGCCTTCGATGTCTAAGTACGCCTGGACTGGGCCTAGATGCTCGCCTGTTTGGTAGGCTTCGTCGGCTTTGAAGCGGTGTAAGCTGAGCCGGTCTTCTTTGGAGTAAATGGCTACTGTACGCAGGCCCAGTTCTGTGGCGGCGCGCATGATGCGGATGGCGATTTCGCCACGGTTCAGGGCTAGAAGCTTTTGCATGGATTCAGTTCACGGGCGATTCGGCCGGCGCTACACTGGCTTGTGTGGCGGCGGAAGATTACGAGGAGGAGGAGAGCGTTCGATCGCCCCGGAAAAAGCGGGCGTCCGTCACTCGCGACGTTGTAGAGACGCGGACGGTGCAGATTTCGTTTATCGGCCCGCGGGGGTGTCAGGGTTTTCTTCTTCAGGATGCAGTTTACGTAAAGCCTCAGACCGGCGTCGCAATCGGGGATTTTGTGGAGATCGATGCGGCTGGAGCAATTCAGCGGACGCTGCCTCGAAGGACGATTCTGTCGCGGCCCGATCCTTTGAACGCGCGGAATGAGCGCGTGATTGCGGCCAATGTGGATGTGGTGGTTGTAGTGGCGGCGATGCGTGCTCCTGTGCTCCGGCCTGGGTTGATCGACCGGTACTTGATTGCGGTCGAAAAGGGCGGCGCCCAGGTGATGATCTGCTTGACGAAAATTGACCAGGTGGAAGACGAACGAGAGTTCGCTGTTTTGGACCCCTATTACCGGCTCGGGTTGCGCATTGTTCGCGTGTCGAACAAGACGGGGGCTGGTGTGACGGACTTGATCGACGCGTTGGCAGGCAAGCTTGCGGTGCTGGTCGGGCACAGCGGCGTGGGGAAGTCTTCGCTGATGAACGCCATGGCTCCGGAGAGCAACGCCGTGACTGGCGAGATCAGCCGCATCTATCAGAAGGGACGGCACACCACGACCTCCTCGACCATGTACCGGCTGGCGCGCGGGATTCGCGTGATTGATACGCCAGGCGTGCGGGAGTTTGGGTTGTGGGACATTACCGCCGCGGAGGTGGAGCGTACTTTTCATGACTTCGATGCTTATCGCGTACGGTGCCAGTTCGGAGACTGTTCGCATACGCATGAGCCGGTTTGCGGTGTCCGCGAGGGTTTGGCGGCGGGCGAAATTTCGCCCGAACGCTATGCCGCTTATTTGCGGATTCGGAACGACATTCATTTAGCCTGATCGATACGTTCGGTCAGGAGGTCGACGAAGCGCTCCGGAACGAATCCGTTCATGCGGCTGGCAATGTTGCCGCTTTTATCGACGATGATCGTGGTCGGGATAGAGGAAACTTCGAGCTTGGTGGCGAGGCCCGCGTCGAAGTAATTTTGGCCGGTCCATTTGCGTTCTTTAAGAATCGGCGCGACCAGCGTGCGGTCTTCGTCCGTAGCTATGGCAAGGAAGACTACGTTGGGATCGTTCTTGAACTTTTGCTGAACTTTTTCGTAGAGCGGATGCTGAACACGGCAGGGGCCGCACCACGTAGCCCAGAAATCCATCACAACGACTTTGCCGCGCAACGAGGCGAGCGAGAGCGTATTGTTATCTGCAACGGAGGGAAGCGTAAACTCCATCACTTTGGCGGCGCCGGCATTCGGGTCTGAGGCTTTCAGCCTGGCGATGCGTTCGCTCATCACAGCTTGCGTTCGGTCATATGCTTGGAGAATGATGTCCCCCAACCCTTTTTCGGAGCCGTTCGCTTTGCTGTAGAGTTCGCCCATTCTTACCCGGTCCTTGCCACGGTCAATTTCGGTACTGTTGGCGTCTTCAATGGTGAAAGCGTCCGCAATGTGCTGGACGGCCTCCAGATTCTTGCCGGACCGGCTCAGCCAGCGGCCCCATTCGCGCGCCGCGGCGGCTGAGGGATAGCGCTCCCACGCCTGTTGAGCGAGTTCGACGGCTTCGCTGAGCTTGCCCATATTTCCGGTTGCCCGGGCCTGATAGACAAGCGCGCGGCTGGTTCCCTTCATCACTTCTTCATTCCACTGGGCGGCGCTGTAGCGGCTGGGGGGAGTTTGTTTGCCCAGCTTCTCGATATCGTGTTCGTCCCGAAGTGCGAGACCGAGCGCTTTTTCGGCGGCGGCGCGGTCTTCGGTAAGAAGCAGAGTCCGGATCACGCGATCCAGCACTTGAAGATCATCGGGGTTCGTGGCGAGGACTTTTTCACCATACAGAAGAATGCGTCGATCGTCCTTGGCTTCAATGGCGGCTTTGGCGAGCGCGGCTTCTATGGTCGTCCGTTGGGCGGTATCGGGATACTTCGCGAGGTGTTTTTCCAGGGCGCGGATGTAATCGATGGGGCTATTGCCCGCTTCAGCAAGCGCGGTGTTCAATTCCTGCTGTTCGGTGGCAGGGTCGAGCTTGCGTTGTGCCAGCAGGGATGTAGCGAACAGGGACGTGGCGATCAGGGCGAGCGCGAGGATTCTCATTTTACTGTGGCTCTGATGTGTTCGGAGAGCCCTGCCGCATGGGCGCGCGCTATATGCATATAGCTTTCGTTGCGCTGGATCTTGTCTAGAACGGGAAGAAACTGTTCGGGGGCGACCAGGCGTTTGTTTTCCCAGGAGATTTCAATTCGGAGAAGGGCCTTTTCGACCCCCAGCTTTTCGAAACGTGCGGCGGTTTCGAGTTCCAGACGCTCCTGTTCGGTTTCGATGACGCGCTCAAACCAATCGGCAAGGGCCCGCGCATCGGGATCTTCGGAGTAGTTGAATTTTGTTTCGTGCTGCTCCTGGCCATTCGCATAGTGGAAGGTCTTCATGCCCATGAAGGCGACTTTCGCGGGGGACTCCAAGGGGCGGCTGAAGTTGCTCAGTTTTTGGGTAAGGTCCTTGAGCATTGCATGATCGGGAACGGTGACTTGAAATTTTATGGGGTTTTCGAATTTGGGATCGTCGTTATATTCAGCTTCGCCAGAATCTTGAATATCGATCTTCACGAACGCGGGAGAGCTGCCCGGGAACGATTTTTGGTACGTGATGGTTTGGGTGAGCAGCAGCATAAGCGCCAGCATTAGACCGCCACCATCCTTTGGGCGGTGGACATGCGATTTGCATGGCAGATCGCGATGGCGAGAGCATCGCACGCATCTTCGGAGGAGATGGGTTCGGGGAGCCGAAGCAGCGCGGTAATCATTTTCTGCACCTGCTGCTTTTCCGCGCGCCCATAACCGACGACACTCATCTTGACCTCAAGCGGGCTATATTCCGAAAAAGCGACTTTTGCTTCCGCGATGACCAGGAGCGCGACGCCGCGGACGTGCGAAAGCTTGATGGCCGTTTTCACGTTCACGGCATAAAAAACTTCTTCCACCGCGGCCATATCCGGCGAGTGCGCTTCGATGCTTTGGCGCAGACCGTTCGCGATTTCCTGCAAACGCTGTTCGAAAGGCGCGCGCGGCGAGGTACGGATCACACCATGATCGACGAGCGTATGACTTCTGCCGTTGCTATCCACGATTCCGAAACCGGTACGTTCTGAGCCGCAATCGATTCCGAGGATGCGCATTCTTTAGGCGATCTTGGCGAGCTCTTCTTCGTCGATGTCGAAGTTGGAGTAGACGTTTTGAACGTCGTCGTTGTCTTCGAGCGCTTCGTTGAGGCGGAGCATGGCTGCCGCATCTTTACCCGTCAACTTAATCAGGTTCTTGGGAACCATCGCTACCGCGGCTTCTTCTGTTTTGACTTTTGCTTTTTCCAGCGCTGCGACTACGGCGTCGTGATTCTCGGGAGGGGAGAGAACTTCCCAGTTATCGCCGCCGTCACGAAGGTCGTCTGCTCCGGCGTCGAGCACGATGCCCATGAGCGTGTCTTCGTCCGGCGCTTCCTCTTTCATGATGATGATCTGGCTTTTGCGGTCGAACATCCAGGCGACACTGCCGAGCGCGCCCATGTTGCCGCCATTCTTGCCGAAAGCGTGGCGAATATCGCTGACCGTACGGTTCTTGTTATCGGTGGCGACATTCACAATCACAGCGGTGCCGCCGGGTCCGTAGCCTTCATAGGTGACTTCGTCGATCTGGCCGCCTTCCAGTTCGCCGGTGCCGCGCAGAATCGCCTTCTTGATGTTGTCCGCGGGCATGGACACGCTCTTTCCCGCGAGGACAGCGGTGCGGAGGCGCGGGTTCATATCGGGGTCCCCGCCGTTGCGCGCCGCGATCATAATTTCTTTGATGATGCGGGTGAACATCTTGCCGCGTTTTGCGTCCGTGGCGGCTTTCTTATGCTTAATGGTCGCCCATTTGGAATGGCCTGACATAATCCACCAGAATATCATCGCCAAGGCAACCGTTACACTGATCTGGTGCGCAGGGGCCAATGGATCGCGGCGATGGGGATGGCCATAAGCGCCGTGCTGGCGCTGGTCAAGATCGCGGTGGGGATGGCGGCGCACTCGACCAGCCTGCTGGCGGACGGGTTTGAATCGGCGGGCGACGTGGTCTCGAGCGGGATGGTGTTCCTGGGCCTGTCGCTGGCGGCGCGGCCGCCCGACTCCAATCATCCATACGGGCACGGGCGCGCCGAAATTCTGAGCGGACTGCTGTTGGGGATGCTGCTGCTGGTGGGGGGCGTCGCGATTTCCGTGCACGCCGTGATGGGTGTGGGGGACGTGACAGAGCCTCCGAAGACCTATGCGATTTGGCCTATCGTGGTCTCGATCGGGGTGAAACTGTGGCTCATGCGCGTGAAGCTGGTGGAGGGCCGGCGGCTGAACAGCGCGAGTTTGAAGGCGAACGCTTACAACGATGCGATCGACATGCTGGCGGGTCTGGTCGCGCTGGCGGCGCTGGGGCTGACACTCTACAACCCGCAAAGATTTCTGCTGGCCGATCATTATGGGGCTTTCGCGATCGGGCTCATCATGATGTTCACGGCGGCGCGGGTTACTCGCGAGACGAGTATGCAACTGATGGACACCATGCCCGATGAGGAAGAGTTGGAGGCGATTCGGGCGGTGGCACTGCGTGTCGCGGGCGTTGCGGGCGTGGAGAAGTGTTATGCGCGCAAGACGGGATTGCAGTATCACGTGGATCTGCATCTGGAGGTGGATCCGGAGGTGAGCGTTCGCGTGGGGCACGATATCGCGAGCCGCGCGCGGGACAGGATTCGCGAGGAGTTGGAGTGGGTGGCCGATGTGCTGGTGCATGTGGAGCCAGCGCCGGAGGTGGGTAGGATATCTGTTATGGAAAAACTCACGGACGTAGTTATGGGGAGTGCTGACGCGAAGTTGGTGCGCGAAGAATTCGGAGATGCGCGTTTCTATTTCGAGGGCCGTACGGACCTGCTGAAGGCAATGACAGCCGGAAGCCTTGTGTTGAACCCGGGGGCGATGCCGCATCCGCCGCATCGGCATCCGGAGGAGGAATTTATGCTCGTGACGGAGGGCTCGGGCGAAATTCAAGTGGGGGACAAAGTAACCCAGGTGAGCGCCGGGGCCATGATGTATTGCGCGGGCAACGTATTGCACGGGATTGAGAACACAGGCGCGGGGCCTATGACGTTTTACTTTTATAAGTGGCTGGCTTAGTTCGTGGCCCAGAAGCACACGATAAAATCGAGGGGCAAAATGGTGCGCCCCTTTCTTTATTTTCTTTATCTTGTCCAGCGTTACAGCTATTGCCGCGCCGGACCGCGTGCGCGGACCAGTCGATCTCAATCGAACTACTTTGTTGCGGGGGCATGTCCCTGCAGCAATTCGCACCCAAGACGATCGCGGGCCGGTGCCGCCTGAGAGGAAGCTCTCCTATCTGACCGTGCTGCTCAAACCGGGCGCTGGCATCGAGGGATTTCTGGCTGAACAGCAGACGCCCTCATCGCCGCAATATCACCGGTGGCTCTCGCCAGCCGAGTTTGGAAGCCGCTTCGGAGCGAGCGCGAACGATCTAGGTGCGGTAACTACCTGGCTTCGCGGTCAGAATTTACAAGTTCACGATGTCGCTCGTGGCGGTTTGTGGGTCACCTTCAGCGGGTCCGCCCGGGAAGTCGGGCGCGCGCTGCATACCGGCTTTCACCACTATCAGTTTCAGAGCAAACTGCACTATGCAGCCACCAACGAACCATCGATCCCGGAAGCACTCGGCCCGCTTGTGGCGGGATTCCAGGGGCTGGATGATTTTGGCGATGAACCGGCCTACCGGTCCATTTCGATGAGAATAGCGGACGCTCCGAATTACAATTCCGGATCGAACCACTACCTGGCGCCTGACGATATCGCGACGATCTACAATACTTCGGCTTTGTACAACGCCGGCTTTGACGGAACAGGGCAGAAGATCGCGATTCTGGGACGTACTGCCATCAACCTGGACGATATCCGCGCGTTTCGAAAACGTTTCAATTTGCCGCCCAACGATCCGCAAGTGATGCTCTTTGGCCCCGATCCGGGAATCTCCGCAAGCGATCTTCCCGAGGCCAATCTGGATCTGGAGTGGTCCGGGGCCGTGGCAAAAAACGCAAAGATCGTTTATGTGTACTCAAACAACATCCGCAATTCCGCTCAGTACGCGGTCGACAATAACATTGCGCCGGTGATGTCATACAGCTATGGCAGTTGCGAACCGGAGACGAGCAGCGCGATCAGAGGAGTCGCGCAACAGGCCAACGCGCAAGGCATTACATGGATGGTGTCGTCCGGGGATAGCGGCGCGGCTACTTGCGACCGGAGCGCTCCGACACCGGAAGCCTCGAAGGGCACCACAGTAAGTTTCCCCGCGAGCATCCCGGAAGTAACGGCCGTGGGAGGTACGCAGTTCGATGAGAACGGCGGGCAGTACTGGGCGTCGGTGAACGGACCAAACGGCGGGTCAGCGTTGTCCTACATTCCGGAGCGCGCGTGGAATAATTCGGCAACGCGCAACGAATTGATTTCAGCAGGAGGCGGAGCAAGCACTTTGTATCGGAAACCCCTCTGGCAGACCGGTCCCGGCGTGCCGAATGACAACGCGCGCGACGTACCCGATATTGCTCTTGCTGCTTCGGCGGATCATGACGGATACCTCATCATCACGAATGGCAACCTGGCGGTGGTGGGTGGCACCTCGGTGGGAACACCGGTTTTCGCGGGAATGACGGCGCTGCTCAATCAATACCTGGCGCAGCGGGGCGCGTCCGGCGGCTTGGGCAATATCAATCCCACGCTCTACCGGATGGCCCAAGCTGCCCCCGACGCGTTCCACGACATTGTCGAAGGCGATAACAAAGTTCCCTGCGAACAAAGCAGCCCGAATTGCGTGGACGGCTTGACAGGGTATTCGGCCGGACCCGGCTACGACCTCGCTACAGGCTTGGGCTCCGTTGACATCTACAAACTGGTGACGAGTTGGGACAGGGGCGCGCTCAGTAACGTTACCTTGACCCTGAATCCGAACGTGGTGACTCTGACCGGCAACATTCAACTTACAGCGCTGGTGAAATCGTCCGGAATCGATTTGCGTCCGACTGGCAGCGTTAGTTTTCTGGCGAACAACCTTGAGATTGGTTCGGCACCGGTAGGTGCTGATGGCTCAGCCTCCGTGACGGTACCGGCGATCTCAATCGCCGCCGGGAATGGAACAGTCTCGGCACTCTATAGCGGCGATGGAGTCTTTCTAGGGTCGGCAACTGTCACGCCGGTGACGCTCGATTTTCCGGCTGGACGCTCCGCTGTCGTCGCGTCCGTCAATCCAAATCCGGTGACTCAATTTGGGACCACTTGGCCTTACACCGTTACGCTTGCCAATAAGGGTAGTGTTCCGGCAACGCTGACGGAGTTCACGGTCGACGGTGCGCAGGACCTGCAGCTATTTTCCAATACTCTGATTCCCGCAAATGGGACCATTACGTCCTCCATCGCGAGTTCCGGGCTGACAGTGCCGGTGAATCGAAGGTTCCACTTTGCCGGCACTGACGCAGTTGGGGCAACTTGGACGCAAGACCTCACAGTTGCCTTTGTGGCTCCACAGGGCGCTAACCTGATTCCCACGATTCGCTTGACGTCTGCTCCGGCACCCGTGCAGCAGGATTCCCAAGCGCCCGCTTCCTGCCAGTGGCCAAACCGGATTGCCGTAACCGAAGAAAGCGGCTTTTTGGTGCAGTTGACGCGCCTCACAGTAGGTGGGACCGATTTCAGCGCCCAAATCCCGCAGTTGTTCGGCACCACACGGCTGGCACCCGTATGGCAAGCTATTGGCGACAGTCTGCCAGAGTGGCGCCCTCGCGCCTTCTACCAGGGCCTATCAGATTAGTGGCACTAGCGAATTGGGAACAACAGTTTCCGCTTCCGTAAACGTCTCTTTCGTCGTTGCATCGACCAAGGCCACCCGCTTTTCCGCAGTCCAAACGAACTCGAATCTGGCGCCCGCAATCGATCTGCGGTTCGATAATTGCGCGCCGTCATGGACGGCGGAAATCGTGGGATCGAAAGCGGCAACCGCGTGGCTTACGCTGTCGCAGCCGTCGGGAACCGGTTGCGGCGAGATTGTTCTGCAGGAATCGGAAAACGGTTTGTCGAAAGGAGTGTATCAGGCAATCGTCCGGATACAAGCCCAGGATGCTTTGCCCCAGGTGATAGAGGTGCCGGTGACTTTCACGGTGGGCGGTTCGTCAGCGATCTCGGTTGCGGGAGTTGCGAATGCCGCCTCGTTCGGGACCACGCTCGCGCCCGGCGCGATATTGAGCGTGTTCGGCACAGGACTGGCAGGGGCGCTACAATCGGCTCCCAGGCTTCCCCTGCCCTTGAACCTGGCGGGCGCGTCGGTTACAGTAAACGGCATTACCGCGCCGCTCTATTTTGTGTCGCCAGGACAGTTGAATATCCAGGTACCGTACGAAACCGGCGCGGGTCCGGCTGTGCTCGGGGTGAATTACAACGGGCAGGTCGCCGCGTTTCCCTTCACGGTGGCGCCTGCGGCTCCGGGCATCTTTTCCGCACAGGATAAGTCACTCGTGCCATTCAACAGCGGAACAGCGGGACAGGTTCTCCTGGCGTACATAACCGGGGAGGGAGATGTGTCACCGTCCATCGCAACCGGCGCGACCTCTCCTTCGACGACCGCACTGGACCGGCTCCCCCGCGCAAGGCAGGCGATTTCTCTTACCGTGGGCGGAATCCCGGCCGCGATAGCTTTTGCGGGTATTCCGTCTGGCTTGGCGGGAGCGACGCAGATCAATTTCACTGTGCCCCCCGTTTTAACGCCGGGAGTTTATCCTGTGGTGGTGGCGGTGGGCGGCGTCGAGAGCCCGCCCGTGACGCTGACCGTGAAATAACAGTACTGCATTTCAGGTTTGCGCGATAATACCCGGAATGTCCGAAGCGCAACGGAAGCCAGCTCTTGGTTTGACTGCCTGGATCTTTATCGGGATGGCCGTGGGGCTGGCACTTGGCATCTTTCTGCCACAGGTAGCGGTGCAACTGGCTCCGCTCAGCAATATCTTTCTACGGCTGATCAAGTCGATCATTGCGCCTCTCATTTTCGGCGCGCTCGTGTACGGGATCGCGGGTGCCGGGGATATCAAGCAGATGGGGCGCATTGGGCTGAAGGCGATCATCTACTTCGAAGTGCTTACAACCCTTGCGTTGTTTGTCGGGCTGACTGCCGTAAATCTGACCAAACCAGGGGTGGGCTTAACCATCAACAAAGCGGCATCGGCGAATCTACCGTCGGCGAAGCTGACCATGGCGGAAATTCTGGAGCACACGTTCCCGACCAGCATTATCGATTCCATGGCGCGCGGAGACGTCCTGCAGATTGTGGTGTTCAGCATTCTGTTTGGCATTGGATGCGCGGCGCTGGGAGCGCGGGCGAAGCCGGTGACGGCGTTCTGCGAATCGCTGGCCGAGATCATGTTCAAGTACACGGGCTACGTGATGTATCTCGCGCCAATCGGCGTGGGAGCGGCGATGGCTGTGACGATCGGGAAGAACGGCGTCGGCGTCTTGTTCAGCTTGAGCAAGTTGGTCGGGACGCTCTATGCGGCGCTGATTGTGTTCGTGGTCTTTGCCATGGGCGGCGTCATTCTGCTGGCGCGCATTCCGCTCAGGCGCTTCTTTCAAGCCGTGCGGCAGCCTTGGCTGATCGCGTTTTCAACGGCGTCGAGCGAGGCCGCGCTTCCGCTGGCGCTGGAAAACATGGAGAAGTTCGGGGTGCCGAAGCATATCGTGGCATTCGTATTGCCGACCGGGTATAGCTTCAATCTGGACGGGTCAACGCTGTACCTGGCGCTGGCGAGCGTGTTTGTGGCGCAGGCCGCGGGGATCGACATGCCGCTGAGCCAGCAGATCCTGATGATGCTGACTCTGATGTTGAGCAGCAAGGGTGTGGCAGCGGTACCGCGGGCCAGCCTGGTGATTCTGGCCGGGACGCTGGCGAGTTTCAATCTGCCGCTTGAGGGAATCGCGATTATCCTGGGCGTGGATGCGCTGATGGATATGGCGCGGACCTCGGTCAACGTATTGGGGAACTGTCTGGCGAGTGCGGTGGTGGCGCGATGGGAAGGCGTGGATCTGGATCACGCGGGCGCCCGGGATGTGGAAACGCAGCTAGCGTGACTAGTTCGAGATCGGCAGGTTGAGCGTTTGGGTGCCGGTGTTTCCGTTCAGAGAAAACGTGACGGACGCGCTATCGCTGGCAGGAATCTGCGGGATGACCACGTTGAATTGATAGAGGCCTACAAAGCCCGAAACCAGGCCCGCGAAGGCAAGAGTGGCGGGCTTGCCGCCAATGGAAAATTGCAGGCCGGAAAGATTGTTCGCCTGCCCGACGATCACGCCCGCGTTGATGTTGGGGCTGACGGGGCCGAAGCCGACTCCATAGAGCATGATGGTGTCGCCAGGCTTGGCGCGGCGCGTCAGAATACCTGGCACCGGGGGCAGAACGTAAGTGCCACCGTCTGGAAACAGAGCTTCGGCATAAGCCACTCCGTTTATGTTCAAGACGGCCGGAGCCAGCAGGCCGGGTTGAACGGAGTTCACGGTGATCATGGTGGCGGCGCTCGCACCGCCGGCAGTGGTCACCACGACGGGCTGCCGTCCGGTGGCTACGGTGGAGGGCACTTGAACGTTTACCTGGTCGGGGTTGACGAATTGAACAAAAGCGGATTGACCGCCGATCTTGACGGTGGTGCCACCGAGCGCGATCGGTGCCTGGGGCCCGTTGAAGTCGGCCCCACCCCATTGCAGCAACTTGGTGGTGCTCAGGTTGGTCCCGTAGATTTCGACCCATGAGGCGGGCGCGATGGCCGGGGCACCGCCGTATCCGGTGGCAGTAACGACACCCTTGATCATGGGAGTGGGATCGAATTGGCCGTTAACCTTGCCCGAAATTGTGGAGTTGGGAGTAACACCGACGCTGCCCACGCCACAAACATTCGTTCCGGTGCATGTGGCAGTCTGGTCAAAGAACAGATTGAAGATGAAAGGGTCGAAGGAGAAGGTGCCGCCGCTGTTGGGCGTGATGCTGAACGTCAGACTCCCGGCCGACAAGTTAAAGAATATGGTGTCGCTGCCGATCGGAGAGGCCACCGTCTGTAAGGGTGAAATGCCATTGCCGGGATAGGTAAGCAGGAACTGATACTTACCACCGCCAAGCCCAGTGTAATTTCCCGACAAGACACACTTTGTGTTGGCACCATCGTAGTTGCAGGACCCAAAGGTGACCCGAGTTGTCCCTGCACCCGTGGCGTTCGTGCCCAGACCGGTAAGCGTGTAGGTTTCGTTGCTGGGCAGAAGAGTCAGGATATCCGCGGTTGCGGGAACAGCTGTTAGAAGGGAAACAAAGAGGGCGAGCTTCATTGGACCCTGTGAGTTTAGCACCCGCCTATCTGAAATTCGCTTCGGAGAAGGGCTTCCGTTATGCGCGGCTAGTACTTGTCTTTGATTAGATTGGTCAGGCCTTTCACTTTCCGGCGAAGTTCTTCCGTAGCGTCGGAAATCTGGTTCGTGTCATAGATGACGCGAGGTGTCAGAAACACAATCAGTTCCGTTTTAGACTTGACGTCGCTGGTGGTTCCGAAAGCCCCTCCGATCCAGGGGATTCGATCGAGCAACGGTATTCCGCTCTTTCCAATGGTGCGGGTTTCCTGGATGATGCCCCCGATTGCGACGGTGTCGCCGTCTTCTACGGTTACTTGAGTACTCACGTTGCGATGCGAGAACGAGGGCGAATTGATGCTGCTACTGACGTTCGGCTGGGGAGCGGTTACGCTTTGGTCAATGACTAAGGTGACAATGCCACTTGCGTTCACCCGGGCCAGAATATTCAAGGCCACGCCGGTACTGACGTTCGAAACAGATTGTGTAAATTGCGAGGTCCCTCCGTTAGTCAGGCCGGGGGCTACGGCTTGAGCGGCAAGAGTGGGAACATCTGTACCCACATTAATGCTCGCCGGAATGCTATCCGTTGCGACAATCGAAGGAGCGGAGATGACTCGGGCATTGCCTCTCGATTCAGCAAACGAAACGCTGGACAGGAGGGCGCGGCTGCGGCCGATCAGCGTGCCCGCTGTAAAGGCACCGCCAATTTGCCCGAAACTCCCTACAAGCGTGCGGCTATTTCCCGCATCAGCGGGGCCACGCTGCTGCAGAGAAGCATTGATACCGTAGCTGAACGAGCCGGAAAGATCGACTTCGTAGACACGCGCATCGATCAGTACCTGTCGGGGCGCAATATCAATCTGATCGAGCAGGTGAAGGATCTGCTCCCACATCTGTGGGGTGCCCTGAACAATCAAAGTGTTGTCATAGGGATTGGGAATGATGCGGGGAAGCCCGATTTGGCCCAAAGGCGAACCGGTGGGAGAAAGGTACTGGCCGGTTTGATCGCGCGTGGTCAGAGCAGGCGCTGCACCGGCCGTTGCTCCGGGAGCACCTGTTGCCCCCGTCAATGGGTTTGCTCCCGCTGGTGCCGCCGGAGTAGCAAACGCCCCACTCAGAGAATTGGGGATTTCCGCTGGAGCGAATCCCGCTCCGGAAACGTTTCCCAACGTATTGTTACCGGACCCGGGCACGAAGCCTCCGCCGCCTGGATTGAACGTGCTGTTGTTTCCCGTAAACCGGGAGCCGGCATTTAGAAACGAACTGTTCTGTCCGAACCCGCCGCCGGCGTTACCGTAAAGCTGCGTGAGCACGCTTCCAATAATTTCCGCGCGGCCGTATTTCAGTTTGTATACGTAATTCGAAACCGCGCCCACGGGGAGCCGCGTGGGTACATCCAGTTTGCTGATCCATTCCTTCACTTGCGTGAACACGCCGGCATTGGCGGCCACGGCGAGTACGGTGTTGATGCGGTCAATGGGAAGGAAGCGGACAGCGGAGTTTTTTTCGTTCAAAGCGTAGGCTTTGAAGACCGTGTCGAGTTCCTTTACCAGATCCGTAGGACGGCTATTTTGAGTGGTGAAGGTTTGGACCCGTTGGCCTGCGAAGGAATCCGCATCGAAGAGGTTGATCAGTTCCATCGTGCGCTTCATGTTGCGCGCATTGTCCTCAATCATCAGCAGGTTCGCAGGAAGGTAACTGATCATGGTGGCGCTCTCGCCCAGGAAAGGCTTGAGGATCGCTTCCATTTCAGGAGCGGTCATGTACTTGAGAAACACCATGTTGAGCAGCGTACGCTCGTCATCGGGGAAGTCTTTCATATTCACCTGCGGGGAAATGGGCAGATGCGAGACCTCGCCCGCGGGGGAGATACGGAAGATATTGCCCACCTGCACCATGGCAAGGCCATTCATCCGCAAGATGGTTTCGAGGATGGGGCGCATGTCTTCGGCGCGAATGGTGCCGTAGGTGTTGATGGTGACGCTGCCGCCTTTCACGCGCGAATCGAGGATGTAGTTGATGTGGAGATCGCGGGCGAGAATGTCGATTACTTCAAGCAGGGGTGCGTTGGGCAGGTTGAAGCCGCCGGGCACCGTGGGGGGCGGTGTCGCCGGAGCGGGAGCGGCGGCCGGGGCAGTTGCCGGCGGCGTTTGCGCTAAACATAAACCGGTAATGAGCGTGAGGGAGAGGAACGAGCGAAGAGACGAATACATTACTGTTTCTTCTGACGGTTCCAGATGCTCTGTTCGTTTGGATCCAATTCAGTTTTTTTCTTGTCCCACTTCACGGTGCCGAAAGGGCTGGGCTTTTCAAAGTGAACGGAGTCGCCCGCGTCGGTGGCGACAGTGAGGGTGTCCTGTTCCGGTTTTACGGCGGTGACTGGCTTATCTTCTACTTTTGAGACTCCGAAGGGAGTCTTGCGATAAAGCCACTTTTTGCCTTGCGCGTCGGTGTAGTGGAAGTTCCCGTCAGATTGTAAGACAGCATCCTTGGGAACAGTCACCTCAGCGGGAGCGGCAGCCGGTTGGGTGGACCTCTTTGTAGACTTGGTAGTCTGCGCCGCGAGAGTAAGCGCCGCGAATACGAGTAAGTAAGTGAGACGTGTCATAGGTTCCTTTTCAGTAATTTATTGAGCTACCCACCGGCAAGCGTTACCGAAGGGTGTAGCTTCAACGATCTTTTTGTAGCCGTCCGCGATGGTGCCGGCCGGGGAGGGGTCGCCCGGGGCGCAGGCTTTCATGCCGGCCCCCGCGGGAATATCGAGCGGTTTCGCGGGCGCGGGCAACGGAACGCTTCCGGTTACCGCGACACCGGAGGACGACGCAGGCGGCGGCGCACTGGGAGCGCGCGCCAGGAGTTCTTCCACCTTGCGATCGATGCGCTTCCCATCCCATTCGAAGGAGATGATTTGCGGGGTAATACCGACCACCTTAAAATCGCCGATGGCTTCGCCCACCCGCACACCGTGCAGCCGCGCATCGGGCCTTTCAGACATGAGTGCCATCATGCCGGAGGGCAGCCCCATCACGCCGCCAACTTGCGGGAGAGCGGGCATAACTTTCACGGGCTTGGGTGGAGGCGCTTCGATGACGATATTCGGATTCCGATCTTTCGTGAAGAGGTCTTTTTGCGCGACGTCAGCATAGGGCAGGCCGGTAAAGGGGTCGGGCTTCGGCGTCGGAGCGAGTGCGACTGCGGCTTCGGGCTTCCGGGTATTGCGGCGCAGCTTCTCGGTGCGGGCCAGGTCGGCCAGATACTGCTCGCGCAACTTCCAGGCCGCGAATGCACTGCCGGCAAGCAGGACCAGATTGAGGAAGATCAGCTTGCGTTTCAAAATGAGGAGAACCCCTTCCTCTCCGGCACCATCTTTTTGGGAACCATGCCGCCCAGGGTCATGCGGACGCCGATTGTCTTTTCCTTTTGATTCGCGGTGTTGATGCGGATATCGGAGGGGGCCAGCAACTCGGGTTCATGCGAGATACCGGCCATGAAGTTGATGAACTGTTCGATGTGGCATTCGAAGGAGACGGACGCGGTGGCTTCTCCATAATCAGCGCCCAACGCGCGGACCTGACCCAGTTCCCCGCCCCGCAGCTCGATTCCTTCGGCTCTCGCAACTTTCTTGGCAATTTCAAAAAGCCGGGCTTGCGCTTGCGGCGCGGTTTCGGCGACCAGGACGCCTTTTTCGCGGACGGCCAGTTCCGTGTCGATCTGCGCGAGCAAGGCCTGTTTGGCGGGCACGGTGGCGGCGATTTGACGATATTTTTCCAGCTGCTTTTCAGCGACTGCGGCTGAGCGTGTAGAGATCACGGGCTTGACCACCGGGGTAGAGCTGTCACTCAGGAAGACAAACCGCACCAGCAGAATCAGCAGCGCGACGGGCGCGCCGATCAGGAGTATGCGTTTATCCCGATCGCTCATTTCCGGGGCTTCCTTTGGATGCGGATGCGGAAAACTTCGGCCTGTTGCACGCGAGCGACACCGGTCATCAGTTCCGAGTTACGGAAGAGGGGGGAAGAATCGAGAATTTTCAGCAGGGAGGCAGCGTTTTCCGCTTCGCCGGCGATTACGACGGTATCCAGATTGATGTCGACGGACTGGGTCCAGATGGGCGGCGGAAGAAGTCGGGTGAGCTCCAGCATGACGTCGATAAAGCCTTGGTCGCGCTTGCGGTAGTCGTCAATAAACCGGATGCGGGCGCGATGCTCTTCGGCGCGTTTATCCAGAACGGCCGCTTGGTCCGCGGTGGGTTTGATCTTGCGGATTTCCGCGGTGAGAACTTCGGAATACTGCCGATCTCGCATCTGCTGATAGGCGAACCAGGAGCCGGCGGCGGCGGCAAGCGCCAGTCCCAGAATCACGGTGGGGATGAAGCGCGCGCGGGAGCGCACGGTTCGGCGTTCCGCCGGCAACAGGTTTGCATAAGGCTTCCGCCAGGCACCCACTTGGGCCAGGGCCCCTGCAAACGCAAGCGCGGGAAAGGCGCCGGTGGTGCGAGGCTTAGGGAGGATAGAGGCCAGCGATTCGGGCGCTTCGTTGCTGGGAGGCAGGCGGAGCTCGGCGCGGGCGAGAGCCAGGGCACGCGCCGGAGGCAGATGAAATTCGGCGGAGAAGACAGGGCGCGCCGGGCTTTGGCCATAGACTTCCACCGTGCCTGCTTCATCTTCGGCGTAGGCCAGAAATTCGGAGGGGGGCGCGCCGTAAAGCTGAAGCGCGGCGTTGAGTGCTGAGGCGGAGAACGTGAAGCCGGAGAGCGGAATGCCGGCTTCCTGGAAAAGGCGGGTGTACTCGGCAAGCGTGGAATCGCGCATCATGCCAAGCAGAACGTTGCCGGAGTTCAGCGGAGCCCAGCCGGAGGCAACGTCTTCATCGCCATAGGGATGAAGGGCGTCAACCTGGTAGCCGATGGCGGAAGCGATGTCCTTCTTGAGGACACCCGGCATCGCCACAACACGCACGATGGCTTCCCGGCGGGGCAGGACAACCACCGCGGAGAGATTGCGTTCGCCGTTCGAACGAAGCCACTTGTGGTATTCGCTGCCCCACTCTTTTGGGGGGCGCGTGCGGAAATCGGCGATCACGGTGCGAGCCAGGATGAACGCTCCACTGGGGCGGGCCCGAACTACGACCGCGTGCAGGTTTTTCTCGCCGACTTCGATACAGGCGGCGGTTCCGAAAATCAGGGAACGCTGCCACCGCTGCCCGAGTGAGAGCCGGGGTCTCCGGGGCGGCAGCGCGGCTGGCGCAGTGATACTGGGCTGCGTTTCAACCACGGTCATACCACCGGAGCACCACGTAGGGCGGGTCTTTGGCGGGCTGCAGCTTGATGATCACGGAGGCGGCGCGTCGAAGGTCGTTTAAGCGGTTATCGGGAAGGCGAAGGCGGGCAGAGGCGCGGATGGTGAAGATGGAATTTCCGCCAAAGCGGAGATGGGCCAACGCCGGATTGCCCTGGCTGAAGGCGGCATACTGAGCGGCGTTGCGGAAAGGGCGATTCGCAAGGATAGCGGCAATTAAGTTCGGTGGGATTCCGAGAGATTCCATCATGACCGGCGTGGCGCCGTTCACGTCATACGCGTTCAGCGAACCAAAGACGGACAACGAGTCCTTGAGGCCGCCCTGAGCAACCAGTTGCGGCGGGGAAACGGAGGTATCGCGCGTATAGGTGCCGTAGAAAAGTTCGGGCGTCATTCCGCGCACCGCCAAGAGTTCCTCAATCTCTTCTAGAGACGCGTGGCGCGGCAGAAAAGACGGTTGCAGGTTCAGGTAATAGCCATCCAGCGCCCCCGAGCCAGACCGGCCGGCGGGCGTGCGCCAATCTACGATGGATTGCGTGATGACCTGGGCGTTTTCCTGCTCGTGGGTGACGGCGGAAATCAGCCGGAAAAGTTGCTCCGGCGGGGCTTGATTGACGTTGAGCTTGGAGGCTTCGGGAATGATGTCGACGTGGACGGTTCCCGTGGGGAATTCGTAGTCGAAGCTAGGCTGGCCGGGAGCATACCAGGTGCCCCCCCACTGCATGCGAAGGATCGTGCGTTCGATTGCGCCTGTGGCGAGATAGT
Organism: Bryobacterales bacterium; assembly: GCA_963795835.1. Taxonomy (GTDB): domain Bacteria; phylum Acidobacteriota; class Terriglobia; order Bryobacterales; family Bryobacteraceae; genus JALYXI01. The sequence continues at coordinate 123,883 of CAWCJC010000001.1, forward strand.
AGCTTTTCACGTCATCCACCGCGGAGGACGTGCGCTCGGTTTCGCCTTTTACCGTGCCGGCGATGCTGAAAGCGATCGCGGCCAGGGCGGCGGAAAGCCACATCACGGCCAGGAGAGCTCCGCCGCGCCGCGGGCACGCCACCGCAAGACTAGTAGACATCTTCGTAGACCTCCGTGGCGGAGCGAGTGACGCGGACGGGGGCGACCACTGTAATCATGTGGAGGCGGCGGCCAACTTCGCCCAAAGGCTCCATTTCGATGCGGATCGCGTCAGGCCAGGCGTCGGCGGTCCAGACCGGCACCCATCGTTGCAATTCGGGGCGGGGGCGGAGTTCCTGATAGGAGAACGTGCAGGAAGCGAGCTTGTCGGCGAGGACGAAGGAGTTGGGGCCCGCTTCAATGGGCGTGAACTGAACCGTCGCGCGGCCGTTGATGCTGTCAAAGCCGCGGCCCAGGATGAAGAGACCGGCGGAGCGGCCACCGGTATACGGCGTTTCATCCACAATCAGACGGAAGCCCCCGTTATCTCCGGAAATCACCTGCAGGCCCAGAATTTGGGCGTGGCCGCGCGAGCCTTCCTTGAGCGAGTAAGAGGAGACAAAGCGCATGCTTTGCGGCTGGCCTTCAAAGAACGGCATCTTCTGGCCCGAGGGCGCGGCGGGGTTGCTGAAGACTTCGGCCGCGGCTGGGATCAGATTGTAAATCTCCTGTTCGAGGACGCGCTGCGCCCCTGTGACGCGGCGATTTGCCATTAGCCGCTCATTCGCCTTCTGCATGGAATTCAGGCCGATGCGGATGGCCCACATCATGCCGAGCGTGAGCAAACTGAGCAGGGACACGGCGATCAGAACTTCGATCAGCGTGAGGCCGGACTGTGAATTCCGTTTGCGCACTAGAGTTGCGGTAGCGGCGTTATGCCCCGGCGATAGCCGTCGAGCGAGAAGTTGTGGCGCTGGCCGCCTTCCATCCACCAGATTTCGAGTTCAATGCGCTGGAGCATGGGTTGGCCCGCGGGCGAGTTCTGTTGCGTTTCGAACGGAGTGATGCGCGCGTGCCAGCCACTGGTATCGTCGTACTTCTCGTCGAGCTCGGCACCGGAAGGAATGCGGTGGTTCACAATCAGTTCGTCCATTTTCGAATGGGCGCGCATCACGGCCTGATCGTAGCCTGTGAGGCGGCTGGCGTTGCGCATGGACGTGCTGATTCCGCCAAGCAGAGTGACAACGGCGACCGCCATGATCGTAGTGGCGACCAAGACTTCGAGGAGAGTGAAACCCTTGCGTGAGCTATTCGGAACGATCATGTTTGAGGCACTCCGGTTACCGGATCGATGCGGACCAGTTTGTGATTGCCGCGGCGGTTGTACAGATCGATGGTGATCTGAGGGGGAGTGCCGCCGGGGAGCAGGAGGAATTGGGTGGGCTGCTCGCCCACGATGTGGATGCCGTTTTCGAGTGCGTGACGGCGGGTGTAGCCGGGTTCGGAAGAGTAAAGAGTAAGCGAGCTATCGGCCGGGTTGATGACCACCTCAATGGCCTGTTCGCGGCGATCCACGCGGGTCATGGCGGCGGTGAGGAAGCTGGCGACTCCGTCGGCCGCCGACTTCAGTTGAATGCTGTCGAGGCCGGAGGAGACCGACGGGAACGAGATGCCGGCGATCAGGCCGATGATGGCCATCACAATCAGCATTTCGATCAACGTGACTCCGCGGCGGCGCACTATTTGTTCATCCAGCTGACGATATCGGCGTTGATGCCATCGCCGCCCGGTTGGCCATCGGCTCCGAGCGAGGTGATATCGGGTTCATCGCCATGGTCGCCCGGATATTTGTAGATGTAGGGGTGGCCCCAGGGATCATTCGGAACGTCTTGGGGAAGGTAGGGACCGTTCCAGTTTTGGAGATCTCCGGGGCGATTGCGGAGCGCGTTCAGGCCCTGTTCGGTGCTGGGATATTGACTGGTATCGAGCTTATAAGAGCCGATGGCGGTGGAGAAATTTTGGATTTGCGAGCGCGCCGCAACCACGCGGGCCTTATCGCCGTGCTTGAGCATGGTGGGCGCAACCAGGGCGGCGAACAGCGCGATGATGGTGACCACCACCAGCATTTCGATCAACGTGACGCCAGCCTGCCGGCGAGTGCGTTTCTTGGTTCGGTTCATAAGCTTGTCTCCTAGACTGCGACTTCGTTAATGCTCGTGATGGCGAGCAACATACTCAGAATTAGCGCGCCGACAATGATGCCCATCACCAGAATAACGGCTGGTTCAAACAGCGAGGTAAAGCGGCGGATGGCGCTGCGGGTGTCGGCTTCGTAGATATCGGCCATGCGGGAAAACATGGCGTCCAGGCGGCCGGTTTCTTCGCCAACGGTAAGCAGGTGCGCGGCGAGTGGCGGGAAAACGCCGGCCTTGCGCAGGGGTCCGGCGATGCCTTCGCCGCGTTTTACACCTTGCGAGACTTCGCGGAGCGCCCCGGAGATGACTTTGTTGTTGAGGATGCCGGCGGAGATGCTGATCGATTGCACCAGCGGGACGGTATTGGCGACGAGCGTCGACATGGCGCGGGCAAACCGGGCGGTTTCGGCTTTGCGGAGAGCGTCGCCCAGGAGCGGGATTCGGAGGCGGGAGCCGTCCCAGGCAAGGCGTCCAGCGGTTGTCGCAATGTACATGCGGAAGCCAATCAGGGAGGCGGCAAGGGCCGAGGCGAAAAGCAGCCACCACGTCTTGATGAACTTGCTGGTTTCGAGCATCATCAGCGTGGGAAGCGGGATTTGCATGTGGCTGTCTTCAAAGACGGCGGCGAACCGCGGGACCACGAAGGTGAGCAGCACGATGATGGAGCTGAGGCCGACCAGTGTGAGCAGGCCGGGATAGACCATCGAGGAAATGATGTAGCCGCGCAGTTCATCGCGGGAGCGTTCGAACTCGGTGAGGCGCTCAAAGATCTGGGCGAGCGAGCCGCCTGCTTCACCGGCGCGCACCATGTTGATGAACAGGTCGGAGAAGTACTCGGGGTGAGTAGCCAGGGAATCAGCGAGGGAGCGGCCGCCTTTGAGTACCCGCAAAATGTCGAGCACAACGAAGCGGAAATGCGGGCGTTCGGTGACTTCGGCGGTGATGGCGAGGGCGCGGTCGAGGGGGACGCCCGAAGTGAGCAGCGTGGAGAGCTCCTGCGTGAAGAAGAGGACGTCGCGCTTGTTCTTGCCACCCAATGAGGGGAGCTTGAAATCTGTGGATTTCTTTTCTGTGACGCCTACGTAAACAGGAGTGAGACCTTGTTTCTGTAACTCGCGGGCAACCATTCGCTCGGTGTCAGCGGTAATGGAGCCGGAGCGGACTTTGCCGTCGGAGCCGACAGCACGGAAGTAAAAGGTGGGGGTGGCGGCCACGCTTTAGAATTCCTGGGTAACGCGAAGGACTTCTTCCGAAGTAGTCACTCCGGTCGCAATTTTGTGCCATCCGTCTTCACGCAGGCTCTTCATGCCATTGCGCCGGGCCACTTCCATGATTTTGCCGGAATCGGCATTTTGCATGATCAGCGTGCGAATTTCGTCGTTCATCTCCATTAGTTCAAAGATGCCGACGCGGTATTTATAGCCGGTGTGATTGCAGGCCTCGCAGCCCTCGCCGCGGAAGGTTTCGATGCGGTCTCCAAAGGGAGTGAGTTCCTGGCCTGCTGGCGCAATGCACCGTTTGCAGATTACGCGGACCAGGCGCTGGGCCAACACAGCCACCAAAGAGGAACTGATCAGGTAATTCTCGACACCCATGTCGGTCAGGCGCGTCACGGCACTGGGGGCGTCATTGGTGTGGAGCGTGGAGAAGACGAAATGGCCGGTGAGCGCCGCGCGAATGGAGATGTCGGCAGTTTCGCGATCACGGATTTCGCCGATCATGATGACGTCGGGATCTTGCCGCACGATGTGGCGGATGCCGGAAGCAAACGTCAGGCCGATTTGCGTGTTCACGTGCATCTGGTTGATGCCGTCCATCTGGTATTCGACGGGGTCTTCGACGGTGATGATCTTGCGGCCGGGTTGGTTAATGCGTTTCAGGGCGGAGTACAGGGTGGTCGATTTACCGGAACCTGTAGGACCGGTGACCAGGAAAATGCCGTGCGGGAGCGACGTGTAGTAGTGCATGCGGTCGAGCATGTACTGGTCGAACCCTAGTTTCTGAAGATCGTAAAAGTCACCGGCGGAGCGGTCGAGGATGCGCATCACCAGGCTTTCGCCGTAGATGGTGGGCAGTGTCGAGACGCGAAGGTCGATATCGCGGCCGAGAATCTTAATTTTGATACGGCCGTCCTGCGGCAGGCGGCGTTCGGCGATATTGAGTTTCGCCATCAACTTTAAGCGGCTGACGATGGCGGCCTTCAATTCGCGAGGAGGCGGTTCCTGGTTCGAGAGGACGCCATCGATGCGGTAGCGAACGCGGAACTCTTTCTCGAATGGCTCGATGTGGATATCGGAGGCGCGGCGCTCGACAGCGAGCGCAATCATGGCGTTCACCAGGCGAATAACCGGCGCTTCACTGGCCATGTCGCGCAGGTGTTCCAGATCCTCGCCGGCTTGCGCCAGATCGACATCACCGGTCTGGCGATCACGGTCGCCGAAGTAGCGCTCGATGGCGTCGAGAATCTCCGCTTCGCCGGCGAGCTGAACTTCGATCCGGAGTTTCGAAAAGGAGCGTACAGCGGAAATCGTTTCGAAGTCGAGCGGGTCCGCCATGGCGAGCGTGAGCGTTTCGCCTGAATGGGATAGGGGGAAGAACTTCGATTGGCGCATGAAGCGCGCCGAGAGGCCGTCGAGCTCTGGGGCAGCGGGCGGCGGGCCGTCCAGAATGGCGATGGGAAGCGAGTGTTGCTCGGCTAGGGCGGAGAGGACGTCGCGGGCCGCAATGGAACCCATATCGACCAGGATTTTGCCGATCTTGTCGCCGCGTTCGCGCTGGAGTTCCAGCGCTTTATCGACATCGGACTGCTCGATATGGCCGCGCTCGATGAGCATCTCGCCCAGGCGCCGATGCGGGGCGGCGTAGCGGTCCAGAACTTCAACAGGTGACTCGGTTTGGGTCACAGTTCCTGAACCTTCAGGATAGTTTTCGGGTCGATTTTACCGGCTTTGGCTGCAATCAGATTGGAGCGTTTGGCTTGCATGTAGATTTGGGAAGGCAGGCCGGTGGTGGTTTCCCACGCTTCGTTGCCAAGAGTCACGACTAAAACGATCTGCTCCTGCGGAGGGACCGTGCCGAGAGTGGAGCCTGCGTCGACCAGAATCGTTTGCATCTTGGCTTTTAGAACTACCACTTGTTTCAGTTTGATACGGTAGATTTTATCAACTTCTTCTTTCGATATCGTAAGACGAAAAGGATTGATAGAGGGTGTATAGGTGAGGTTCACGTCGGCGGTAAAAACAGCGCCGTAGCCTTCGAGATAGACTCCGCGGGGAAGGGCGACAACTTCCATCCCGGAAGTACGAAGAGTTGAATCGAAAGTGTTCTCCAGCGAGGCGAGGGCGGTCCGGCGAACCGAGGGCGCAGCCCAAACGGCCACTGTGACAATGGCAAGCAGAATCAGGCGCTTCATTGAGCGTCACCTCCATACGTCAACATAGAAGCCCGGCTGAGTAAGGATCGTTTTTGCAACAGGCTATACGAATCGGCGACGCGCAGCAGCAATTCCCGCTGATCCTTCTCGTATTTGTGTTGTACAGCCGATACCAGCGCTTCGGTGCGTTGTTGCTGGCGGGCTTCGGTTGCAGCAACCGCTTTCCGAACAGCTTCGTCAATTTGGGGTTGAACGTTGACCGCAACGGGCACAGGCTTTTCTACGAAACGAACTTCGCGGGTGGGGTGCAAGGCGAAGAACACGAGCGCGGCAGAGAGCATCGCGGCGGAGGCAAATCCAAGACGCGGCCCGGATTGCCAGAAGCCGTTCCAAATCCGGCGAGCTCGGGACGGCTCGAAGATTTTGTCCGAAACGAAGCCAATACGCTGGGGCGGTTCCTGATCCGGCAACGACTCGAGCGCAAACCGCAGATGGCGCAGGTCTTCGAGTTCCGCGGTACATCCGGTGCAGGCAGAGAGGTGGCGGACGGTCCGGGCTTTCTCGGCTTCGGACAGCTCCCCTAAAAAATAATCGCGAATGTCGAATTCGGTGCAGCTCATTTGGTTTTCCTTTCGGCGGACAGTTCGGTTCTTAAGAGATCGAGCGCGGTATAAAGGCGGCTTTTTACGGTGGAAACGGGGATGTCCAGAATCTCGGCCATCTCTTCGAATTTGAAACCCTGATAAACCTTCAGAACCACGGCTTCGCGCTGGTCGTTCGAAAGCCGGTCGAGCGCGGCGTTCACGGCAAGCGAAATCTCGAAGGGGTAAGCGCCGCCGGAATTGGCAGAGACAGGCTCGGGAAGGCCGTCTATATCGACTTCGGGTTTGCGCTTGCGGAACAGCGAGTAGGCTTCGTTGTGGGCAATCCGAAAGAGCCAGGGGCCGAAGCGCGCCAAATCGTCCAGCTTGCGAATATTCTGGTAAGCCTTCAGGAATACATCCTGGCTCAGGTCAAAGGCATCTTCGCGGTTGTTGACGATTCGGAGCAAATAGTTATAGACGCGCTTTTCCCAGCGGGATACCAGAAGGTTGAAGGCCTCAACATCGCCGCGACGGGTATTTTGGATCAGGTCGGCATCTTCGACCGCCCGAAAGATCAATTTGCGTCTCCTTTTGTAGAGACGCGGGTAAAGCCGGGAAAGTTGGACACGGGCGTTTTGGGTATTATAAGCAGCGGCGGGGTGCTCCAAGCTTCACGGTAAGGCTGGGCTTTCGGGTTCGGTCAGGGCCTCTCCGGGGACACCCCGGGGTAAGTTGACAAGTTGGCATTACGTCGCGTGAGCTTCACTGCGCCAAAACGCAGAACGGCTCACGCAGGGCAGGACTGTTGGAGCACTCTGACCAAAAAGTGATTCGTGCACTGGCCGGCTGTTTCGCGTCAGGCCAGGATGCAGGGGAGATTGCGCGCCTGTGCACGCGGATGCTGGGGCGGGACTGGCGGTGGCTTCGGCCCGTAACGGCGCGGTTCGCGGAGCAATTCGGGCAAGGAACACGGCCTCGGGAGCGGGAAATCCAGCGGTTCTTGGAAGAAGACCGGATGGTGCGGCGGGCGCTCGATCGACTCCGCGGGCGGATCCGGGTTCGTGCGGCGAATTCAGAGAACCGCCGCAGATGCGACCCGCTTTCCCGTGTGGGGTACCCTCGATTCTGACTCCCGGCGCACTGGCCGATTGGCTCTGGATCGAGCCTGGGGAGCTCGAGTGGCTTGCAGACTTACGTGGGTTGTCGAGACATTACAACTATCGCCTGCTGGAGAAGCGCACGGGCGGGGTTCGTTTAGTAGAGAGCCCGAAGGCACGTCTTAAGGCGATCCAGCAGCAGATCCTGGAGTACGTCTTGGACCCGGTACCGGCGCATGCGGCGGCGCATGGCTTTGTGAAGGGGAGGTCGGCGCAAAGCTTTGCTCTGCCGCACGTCGGGCAGCGAGCGGTGCTGCGAATGGACCTGCGGGACTTCTTCCCTACCCTGCAACGCGCGCGAATTCAGAGTTTGTTTCGCACCGTTGGATATCCAGAGCGGGTGGCAGATTTGTTGGGCGGGCTTTGTACCACCGTGACCGCGCGGGACGTACCACTGGACCGCGATGCCCGGGCACTATACAAAATGCCGCACCTGCCGCAGGGCGCGCCGACTTCGCCAGCCTTGGCGAACCTGTGTGCGTACCGCCTGGATTGCCGCCTGAGTGCGTTCGCTGTGAGAGTGGGCGGCAGGTACACGCGGTATGCGGACGATCTGGCCTTCTCCGGCGGATGGGAATTCGCGCGGCGGGCCGAGGGTTTGGCGCCTTACGTGGGAGCGATTCTGGCGGAAGAGGGATTTTCAGCGAATTTCCGCAAGACGCGCGTCATGCGGCCCGGAGTGCGGCAACGGCTGGCGGGTCTAGTGGTGAATGAACAGTTGAACGTAGCGCGCGAGGATTTCGACCGGTTAAAAGCAGTGTTGACGAACTGCGTACGATGGGGCGCTTTGAGTCAGAATCGGGACGGGCATCCGCGTTTTCGGGCGCACCTGGAGGGACGGGTTGGCTATGTGGAGAGCGTGAATCGAGAACGTGGGAGGAAGCTGCGAGGCATCTTGGAGCAAATCTTGTGGGAGTGACGATGCTCCCCATCGTTCAATTAAACGCCAGCGACCGATGAGTCCGATAACAAGTCTATCGGACCCAAGCAAATTGTTTCGGAGGCAAACCTTGAGTCGAGCAGGGCCAGCGGCCCAGCTTCACGAACGGGAACTACTTTTCGCCGTATGCCGTTACGTTCATGCTTTCTGTGGAAGTCTGCGTCGAATCACCCCAGACGGCGGTGTCGCCCCAGATCGCTGTGCTACCCCACACTTTGCTACTGCCCCATACCGCGGTGGTGCCCCAAACTGCGGTGTCACCCCAGATTGCAGTTGTGCCCCAAACAGCCGTATCGCCCCAGATCGCGGTAGTCGGGAATATCGAGGAACCCCAGACCGCAGTATCTCCCCACACGGCCGTATCGCCCCAAATCGCGGTGGCTCCCGAGAGTACATTGGGTGTGTTGACTACGTAAACGTGGCCATTTTTAAACTGCGCGGTCGGGGAGGCAGCGCTTCCCCAAACGGTATCCGTGTTATTCATTGCCGCCCAGATGTCCAGGTAACCCGCACCCACGGTAAAGATGTCGTATTGGCTGCTGTAGCTGATGTTTGTAATTGGATCCACCGCAATGCTCGATCGCGGAAAGCTCTTGGTGGCCGTTTTCATCAAACGAGCTTTCACCATGTCCGGTGTCAGCGTGGGATCTTTCTGTAACATGAGTGCTGCCGCACCGCTTACCATGGGCGCAGCCATGCTGGTGCCACTGAGCGTGAAGTAGTCCTTGGAGGCATTTGTCTGCGCATTCGATTGATAGTAGCTATTCAGAACGATGTTGGCGGGAAACAGCTGTGCCAGATGCGAAGTTGCGGCAAGATCCGAAATAATCCGATTGCCGGGTGCAACCAGATCGGGCTTTACGATATGGTCCTTCAAAGTGGGACCTTTTGAGCTGTAACTGGCGATCAAGTCATCGGTTCGGTCCACGGTTTTCATGTCTTTCATTGCGCCGACAGTGATCACCAGAGGGTCGTTTCCGGGTGCGGTGATCGTTGCATAGCCGTTTGTCCCGAAGCTGTTGTTCCTGCCTTCATTTCCCGCCGCTACAACCACCACAATGCCCGCCCGCCAAGCAGCCTCGACGGCCTGACAAAGTGGGTCAAGAGCGTAGCTTTCATATACGGGTCTGCCGAGTGACAGGTTGATTACACGAATGTTGTACGTCTTCTTTAATGCAATTGCCTTGTTAATTGCGGCGATAACGGTGGCATCGCTGCCCGCCCCGTTCTGGTCGAGCACCCGGAGACTGATCAGGTTTACGTTCGGTGCGATACCCCGGAAGGTGTGCGTTGATTCCTGGGCCAGTCGAGCGCGACGCATTCCCCCCTATGATCCCGGCGACATGCTGACCGTGGCCAAAATGATCATCGGTCCCGCCGCCCACGAAGTCTTGCGAGTAAACCACCCGCTGTCCACTCCCGTTCTTCTTAGAAAGATCAGGATGGTTCGAGACGCCGCTGTCGATAACCGCTACGCCAACGCCAGTGCCATCGAAGCCAAAATTGAAAGCAGTGAGTGCATTGGTAGTCGGTTCGGCGTAGTCGAGGAGCCCTTGGACCGGCCGATTCGGGGAAACATAAAGCACCTCGGGATCACTGGCCAGATCAGCTAAAGCGGAAGCGGGAACGGAGTAAGCCCGGCCGTTGATCACACCCAACTCCGAGCGCAGAATACCGCCCCTGCTTTGAAGTTTCCGATGGTGTTCGAGGGTGGGCTTAGACCGATACTGCACAATTACGTCCACAGTGGACCCTGAATCTGTGGAGAACAGCTCCTGTGCCACTGTCTTCACCAGTCGGTTTTGTGTCTGTGCGAGAAGGACGCTCGCTGAAAGCGAAACGCCAATCAGGAGACCCAAGGCGCGGCTACGCCCTGCATTCGGGTTGAGCTGTTGCAAAGCTTTTCGTGCGTATTGAAAGAGAACTGCTGCGTGCGGGGTTGTCATAGCCGCTTATCGGCTGAGGACAAGGAATCCTTTAGGATGTGCGAAAGTTCAGACGCCAGCCGGCGTAAGTGCCTTCCAGAAGATGGAAGTAGCGCAAGGTTTGCCATCGGGAAACAGCGCATAGTTGGGAATCTCGCCGGCTTTGGTCCAGCCGAGGCGGGTGTAGAGCGCTTCACCCGCTTCCCCGGTCACGGTATCGAGTACGAGCAGCGTCTTTCCGGCTTGGCGCGCGTGTTCTTCGGCGGCTCGCATGAGATCGGCGCCAATGCCCCTCCGGCGGACGGACGGCGAGACAAGCAGCTTAGCGATTTCCGCGCGATGCTGCTGATTGGGAGGCATCGCCAACACGATCTGGACGGTGCCGACCAGCGATTCGCCTTCAAATGCCGCCAGCAGAATCCGCCTGCCCGCCTGGACCTCAAGGACGATCCCGTCGAAGAACCGCTCCGCGGCCTCTTTTGTAAAGCCAGCCATGAAATTGACTGAGGCCCCGTTGTCCACGCATTCGACCAGGACCCTGGCGAGCGCGGGACAGTGTTCGCGGGCTTGATGTTCATTCAAAGAGGAAACGAAGCTCATGAAATCAATGGACTGCCTGATTCCATTTTCCTTCGGCTTGCCCGGCAACAACGCTGGGCAGGTCTTTTCCTTTTTTGGATTTCGCGATACACTGAGGTTGGTCGTGTCGAACTCGCAAGTGGGCGCAAGCCCACTTTTTTATTGGTACTTGCACTTTTAATAGAACGATGGCTAAAGCGGCAGCGGCAGTAGAAAAAATCGAGGCAATTGCCCGCGAAGTTGCGGAGCCGGTTGGAATCGAAATAGTGGAAGTAGAACTGAAAGGCGGCGGAAAGAATCAATTCTTGCGGATCTCGATCGACAAACCGGAAGGCGTGACCCATGGTGATTGCGAACTCATTTCGCGGGAAGTTGGGGATCGGCTGGATGCCGACGAAACGATTCCAACTCACTATACGCTTGAAGTCAGTTCGCCCGGGGTGGAGCGGAAGCTCCTGAAACCCGCGGATTGGGTTCGTTTTTGCGGTAAGCGCGCAAAGGTGGTGCTTCGGGAACCGGTCGATGGCCAAAAGTCGCTGGAAGGCGTCATTGGCGAAGCGACCGACTTACAGAAGATCTCTCTTTTGCTTGCCGGCGAACGGGCGGTCGACTTTCCGTACAGCAGTGTGGAACGCGCCAACTTGAAGTTTGAGTGGTAGCGCGAACCTTAATTCATTGAATCCGAGGAACTTGTGGATACCATTTTTCAGTCCATTGAGATTTTAAGCAAAGAGAAGGGGATCGATTCCAGCATCGTGATGGACGCGGTCAAGGATGCCCTTCTGATCGCCGCGCGAAAGCATTTCCGGACGACGGAAGATTACTTTGCCGATCTGGACCCGAAAACCGGTGCCATGCGCCTCTTTGCGGTGAAGAAAGTGGTTGAGGCGGTGCAGGATCCGTCTCACGAATTGACGCTTGCGGAAGGCCGCCGGATCGACCCTGCGGCGGAAATCGGCTCCGAAATTCGCATTGCGAAGCCTACCGATGCGCTGGGCCGCATTTCCGCCCAGACCGCAAAACAGGTCATTTTGCAGAAGGTGCGCGAGGCCGAGCGCGAGACGGTATTCAATGAATATTCCGGGCGCGCCGGTGAGTTGGTGAACTGTGTGGTGAAGCGCATCGAAGGCCAGGATCTGGTTCTCGACCTCGGAAAGACAGAAGCGCGGCTGCCGAAGAAAGAACAGTCGCGTCTGGAAAGTTTCAGCATTGGCGACCGCGTTCGCTGCGTGATCAAAATCGTTGATAAGGCCAGCAAGGGCCCGGGCGTTGTGGTTTCACGGGCTGATCCGGAATTGGTCAAGCGCCTTTTTGAACAGGAAGTACCGGAAATTTACGATTCCACCGTGACCATTAAGGGTTGTGCACGCGAAGCCGGGGAGCGAACCAAGATCGCCGTGCAGAGCCGCGACCGCGATGTGGACTGTGTGGGCGCTTGTGTCGGCATGAAAGGGATGCGCGTGCAGTCGATTATCCGGGAATTGCGGGGAGAGAAAATCGACATCATCGAGTTTTCCGAAGACCCGATTCAGTTCGCTACCCATGCGCTGAGCCCGGCTAAGATCAGCCGTGTCACCATTATCGACCCCCTTGAAAAGCACATGGAAGTGATTGTGGACGATTCGCAGCTGTCGCTGGCAATCGGCAAGAAAGGCCAGAACGTCCGTTTAGCGGCGAAGCTGCTTGGCTGGAAGGTCGACATCAAGAGCGAGGAAGAGAAGCGCCAGGAAGTGGAGAGCCAGATGGAAGCACTGGTTACTCAGGACTCCCCTTTGAACACGCTGCTCGGATACGGGATGGACACAGGGGTTGAGCAGGTTCTGGCTGCAGCGGGCGTGACTACCGTTGAAAAGTTGGGGGAGATGACTCCGGAACAATTGGTGGATATTCCGGGCATCGAAGCGGGAATGGTGGAGCGGATTCAATCGGCCGTCATCTCGTTCTATGGGCAGTTCGACGAAGGCGAGCCACAGAATGCGGATCCGCTTGAGGAAACCGCGCCCGACGATCAGCCGGATTCCGAGGACGGTGCGGAAGCAGCCGATCCGGCGGTGCTCAGCTTCAATGCGGATGCGGGCGGCGAGACCGTCAGCGACGGCGAGTCTGGTAACATGGAAGATCCCGAAAGAGGCTCTGAAGCCACAGACAGTAGCCGCAATAGGGTTGATGAGAAGGGCGGTCCGCTCGTCTGACGCCGAGCGTTGTTGAGGAAGCTGGTAACGACACCTGCCGCTAAACAAATTAAACGTTCTATATATGATCAAATCCCGAAGAATCAATGAGCTTGCCCGCGATTTAGAGGTAAAGTCTCATGAGATTCTGGACAAGTTGAAAGAGCTCGGCATTACCGGAAAGACGCATTCGAGCTCTGTCGACGAAGATGTTGCGATCCAGTTGCGGGATCTGATGGCGCCCACACGCGGCCTTTCTCAACGGGGAGACAAGCCCGGCACGGCCGAAACCAACGGCCATCATGGGCCGCAGGCTCACGATTCGGAGAAGGAGGCAGCGCCTCCTCAGCGCCGCGCGAAGCAGGAGCCCTCCCCTGCTGCTGCTCCAGAAGCGCCAAAGGAAAAGACTGAAGCCAGCAGTGTCCCGCAGCCTTCTTCGGCTGCACCGACACCAGCGGATGCGGCAAAGCCTTCGGAAGCCGCTTCAACTCCCGCTGAAGAGCCGGAAAAACCGGCTGCGCGCTTCGGGCTCCGACCCCCGTTGGCGGCTGGACCGTTCCGTCCGCCTCTGGCCGGGTCGCCCCGTTCGGCTCCTGCTTATGCGCCGCCCGCCCCTGCTCCCGAAGCGCAGCCGAAACCTGCTCCGGAAGCTTCGCAAGCGCCGGTTCCCACTCCCCCTGCACTGCACCACCGCCGCCTCCGGCAACTCCCGTTGCCAGCCCTGGCGCTAGCTCCAATGTGACCTCGGCGCGTCCCGTGCCGGGCGCAGTTCGCCCCATCCCTTCCGGACCCCGTCCTGGCCAGGTTTTGACTGGCCCACGGCAGCCCCTTCCGGGTGTCGTGTCGCCGGGCACCGCGCCCGGTACGCCGCTCATCCAACGTCCAGCGCCCCGGCCCGCTCCGCCTCCACAAGCGGCAGCCTCACCCAATCAGCCAATCGCGCCTCGTCCCATTCCGGGCGGTCCGGCTCCCCGGCCCTCAGCACCGCAACGCCCGCCTACGTCGCAAATTGCTCCCGGCTCACCAAAGCCGCCGATGCCAGCTGGCGCTCGTCCCGGTTTAGTCGGTCAGCCCACTTTGCGTCCGGTCGTGCCGCCTCGGCCTGACTTGGTTGCCAAGCTTCAACCGCGTCCTGCGAACCCGGCATTTGCCGCTCCACCGCCTCCGCCGCGGCCAGGCGCTCCCGTTCGTCCACCTTCGTCGCCCGCGCCGGGACGCCCGATCTATCAGGGTCCTTCGCGTCCGGGCCAAGGCCCGATGCAGGCTCGGGGACCGGGTGGTCCCGCACGTCCTGGCGGTCCAAGTGGTCCTGGCGGTGCCCGGCCCGGGATGCGTCCCGGGATGCATCCAACCTCGCGCACTCCCGGCGGGTTGGTCGGGCCCGGCCCCATGCCTCCCACAGGAGGCGAACAGAATCGGCGGCCCGGTCAATATCGCCCGGGTGGAGGGCGTCCTCAGGGGCGTCGCCGAGAAGGCGATGATGCCGAGAAGGTGCTGCGTCCGGTTCGGCGCGAGGCTCCTGCAGGACCGCCTCCCATCAGCCGCGACATCACGATTTCCGAAGGCATTACCGTCAAGGAGCTTTCTGAAAAGCTGGATGTGAAGGCAAATCTGGTGATCAAGAAGCTGGTTGACCGCGGCATCTTCGCAACCATCAATCAGACGCTCGATGGCAAGATGGCCACGGAACTGGCACGCGAATTCGGCGCGTCCACCTCAACCATCTCTTTCGAAGAAGAAGCGATGGCCGATGTTCAGATCATGGAAGAGGCGGGCGACCTGGTTGCCCGTGCTCCTGTGGTCACCATCATGGGTCACGTCGATCACGGTAAGACCTCGCTGCTCGATGCGATTCGCGAAGCATCCGTCGCCTCCCGCGAAGCCGGCGGGATTACGCAACACATCGGCGCTTATCACGTCGAAAAGAACGGCCGCAAGATCGTCTTTATCGATACGCCGGGTCACGAAGCGTTCACGCGCATGCGTTCCCGCGGCGCCAAGGTCACGGACATCGTCGTTCTGGTGGTCGCGGCCGATGACGGCGTCATGCCCCAGACGCTCGAAGCAATCGACCATGCGCGCGCGGCAAAGGTGCCCATCATCGTTGCCATCAACAAGATCGACCGCGCGGAAGCTCAGGTGGACCGCATCAAACAGCAGTTGAGCGATCGCGGGTTGTTGGCTGAGGACTGGGGCGGCGACGTGATCATGGTCCCGGTTTCGGCGCGCACCAAACAGAATCTGGATCAGTTGCTCGAAATGATTCTGCTGGTGGCCGATGTGGCGGAGTTGAAAGCCAATCCGTCACGGCCCGCCATGGGCTCGGTTCTGGAATCGAAGCTCGACCGAGGTCGCGGACCGGTTGCGACCGTGCTGGTTCGCAACGGCACGCTTCGTGTCGGAGACTTCTTTATCTGCGGCGATGTGTTCGGTAAGGTTCGCGCTTTGATTGATGATCGTGGCAATCAGGTGCGAGAAGTGGAGCCTTCGATGCCGGTGGAAGTACTGGGCCTTGATGCCCTGCCGACCGCGGGCGACGAGTTCCAGGTGGTCACCGATACCGCAAAAGCCAAGCAGATCGTGATGTACCGCGAGGCCAAGGCGCGCGACGTTGCGCTTGCGAAGAACAAGCGCATGACGCTCGAACAACTGCAGAAGCAGATGGCTCAGGGAGAGGTGAAAGACCTGAACCTGATCCTGAAAGCCGATGTCGGTGGTTCGGCGGAAGTTCTTACGGACACGCTGATTTCGCTCTCGACCGACAAGGTCCGGGTGCGCGTGTTGCGCTCGGGCGTCGGCACCATCACTGAATCCGATGTGTTGCTGGCGGCTGCGTCAGAAGCGATCGTGATTGGCTTTAATGTGAAACCCGACCGCGCGGCTGCGGCTGCCGCGGAGCACGAAGGGGTCGACATCCGGCTGCATTCGATCATTTACAACCTGACGGACGAGATTAAGAAAGCCATGACCGGCTTGCTGGCTCCCGTGTACCGCGAAATCTACCGCGGCAAAGCGGAAGTGCGGCAGCTCTTTAAGGTTTCGAAGGTCGGCGTAGTCGCGGGAAGCCTGGTAACCGATGGGGAGATTTCGCGCGATTGCACCGTTCGCATTTTGCGGGAAGGCGTCGCGGTAATGACCACCAAGATTTCCTCTCTGAAGCGATTCAAGGACGATGTCCGCGAAGTGCGCAACGGCATGGAGTGCGGCATCACGCTCAGCGATTCGAGCGACGTGAAAGAAGGCGACGTTCTGGAAGCTTTCATCACGGAACGCGTGGCGACTGAGGTAATTTAGCTTAGAGTTGCTTGTTTGTACCGGCTATTCGCCGGTACTACAACAAGCGATACGACTGCCAGTGCGCAGAGGTAAAGCGCGCCGCCGACCAGGAGCGTCTGGACTAATCCCAGATATATGGCGCAGACCAGCGCGCCCACAGAGCCGAGAACGCTCGATGCCGCGTTCAGTGACCACGCCCATCTGAGTGCCGGCTTGTGCCACGCTTCTAAACGCGAAAGACCGGCTGGGAAGGGGATCCCCATCGCAAATCCGGCTGGGAAGATGAGTGCGATCGTGAGGAGGATCTTGACAGGCAGCGGGAGTCCTACCAGCGGTGTAAGAAGCGCGCTCAGCAGGATGCCGAGTATCCCCACGATGACTGCCACCGCCAGCAACACGGTCTTGAGTCTTGGGCCCAGTTTCTGGCTGGAGAAACTCCCGAGGCCGCTCGAGAGGAGCATCGAGAAGATGACGACGGTGAGGGCATACGTCGGGTGGCCCAGGAACAGCACGAATTTTTGGATAAGTGCGACTTCAATCAAGATGTAGCCGGTTCCGATCGCCAGGAAGTAAAGAAGGAAGATTTTCACCGAGCGGTCTTGGGGCAGTTGCGTGCCGAGCAGGATGGGCGGGAGCAGTAGGATTACGGCTACAGCGGCAATGCTGATCAGCAGAAGCTCAAAGAGTAGCGGGACCGCTTTGTTGATTTTGAAGTCGGCGTTTTTCTCCGTCGCACCCTGTAGAAACGTCCAGAGGTCTCGGGGTTGGACGGTGTAGAAGAAGAAAGGCTTGTTATCGGTGACTGGGGTGATATTAAAGGCGTAGTTGCGCTCGTAGGCGGCTGGGTCCGGACTCAGAAGAAAGTCGGTGAACTGATTGGGGATGTGCTCGCCCGGTATGTAAATGGGCATCATGCCGGCTTGGTGGATGGCTTCTTTGGCGCGTGCTATGTCCGCTGGGGAGAATGGCTTTCGGGCAATCAGGACGGTGTCGCGGGCGCCGAATTTCTTCAGTTCGTTCGGCCATTCGCGGCCCACGATGATGTGGCTTGCGGGGTCATTCTCTCCTAACTTGTTGAGGGCTGCGATTGCCAAAGAGATGAGGCGGAGCGACTCTCGGGGCGGCTCAAAACCCCATCGGGTGATGGTGATCATGCCGTCGTCAGTCAGGTGCGTAAGGTAGTCGTGGAAGGAATCGGTTGTGTAAAGGTAGCTCTCGGAAAGTGCGAAGGCACCCGCTGCGGTGGACGCCCACGTATCAACAAGCGTGGCTTGCAGCACCTGATACTTCTCCGGCGAGCGGCGGATGAAGGCACGGCCGTCACCGATTTCTATGTGAACGTCGGGGCGGAAGTATAGGCGTCGCGAGAGGTCCGGATACTTCTCGCGCATGATCGTCGTCGCGATGATGGGGTTGATTTCGACGCCGGTGACGTCTTTGCTGCCGCTGGCGAGCGCGCGGGAGATGTCCCAGCCTCCGCCGGGCCCAATGATCAACGTTTTTGCGGCGGGGCGAATGTTGTAGGGGAGGCTGGCCCCCTGATGGAGCAAGTCGCGCAGGTTATCGGGGGTGAGATGGTCGAAATCGAAGTTGGCGATGCCGGTGGAGGCGTCGGCATCAATGAACATCTGTTCCATTCCGCCTTCCGGGGCAAGTGCGATGCGGGAAAACTCATTCCACTTGACGAACTGCTCCGAACGGAGCTTCTGGCCCTTGGCGTATCGGATATCGATCCAGCCGCGCTTCAGGTTAACGACAATCAGGAGCGTGAGGAGAAGGCCCAAGGTGACGCTAAGGACGCGCCCCAGGCGCGAATGCGCAAGGTTGAACCAGACCGCGGCCGCGGCGGCGAACAGAACCGCAACCGTGAGCGTGGTGTTCGGTCCGCCGAAGCTGTTGAGGAGCGGAACCAGGAGAAGACAACCCCCGGCGGCTCCGGCAAGATCGAAGAAGTAGACCCGGTTGACGCGCTCAATGGTTTCGGAGATCACCAGCGAGACGATAATGCCGGAACAGAAGAACGGAAGTGCGTTTGAGAAGTAAATGAGCGCGAGTTGGCCATTGGTCATCTCCGTGCGTTGAGCCAGCACGGTGAGGATAGCGACCAGGACGCATCCGCAATTGAGCGCGCTGAGCAATCCCAGCTTGCGAAACAAATTTCCTGGCCATTTCGCGACAATATAAGAAAAAACGCCCCCGACACCTAAACCGAACAGGGCGATCGAGATGGCCAGGAACGCAAAGTGGTAATAGAAAACGACAGAGAAGATGCGCGTGAGAGAGAGCTCGAGGAGCAGCGTGGCAAGGGTGGTAATCGCTACAGCCACATAAATAAGAGGCCAGTTCAGCGAAGGAGGAGTTGAGGACTCTGACAACCTTTTAGTTTACGCCCGTGGAACAAAACGTGCGTCAAAAGAAACACATGATTCAGACAAGGCGCACGCGACGAAAAATGGCAGCGGCGGACAAAGATCCGGTGGCGAGCGCGCGAGCGGTAGGGTTGCGCTACGTGCGCAACATGAAAGCCGGAATTCAACGCGTGCCTGTGGGTGACAAGTTCCGCTATGTGGATGTAGATGGTTCGAAATTGGAGGATCCGGACCATCTGGAGAGGATCCGGCAGATGGTCATCCCGCCAGCTTGGCAGCGAGTCTGGATTTGTCCTTCGCCGGAGGGGCATCTTCAGGCTGTTGGTTACGACGCCAAGGGGCGGAAGCAGTACCGGTATCACGCACTCTATTCCGCGGTTCGCAATCATACTAAGTTCAGCCGCATGCCGGAGTTCGGCAAAGCTCTGCCCGCGATCCGGCAAAGGATCAGCGCGGATTTGCGAAAACCCGGTTTGCCTCGGGAGAAGGTGCTCGCAGCCGTGGTGGAGCTGTTGCAAGACACGGCAATCCGAGTGGGCAACGTGGAGTATGCGAAAGACAACGAGAGCTTTGGGCTCACCACGATGCACGACGAGCATGTCGATATTAAAGGCGATTCAATTCACTTTCACTTCCGGGGAAAGAGCGCCCAGGACCATGACCTGACGTTCAAGAACAAGCAACTGGCGAGGATTGTGAAGCAATGTCAGGACCTGCCGGGCGACGAGCTGTTTCAGTATGTAGATCAGGACGGCGGCCAACACACCATCGGTTCGCAGGACGTGAACCAGTACCTCAAAGAGATTTCTGGGGGAGATTTTACGGCGAAGGACTTCCGGACCTGGGTTGGAACGATGCAAGGCGCGCATGAACTGGCGCGATTGGGGCCGGCTGCGAGCGAGACCGAGACGAAGCGCAATATCGTGGCGGCGGTGAAGAGCGTCGCGTCGCGTTTGGGGAACCGGCCGGCAACGTCAAGGAAATATTACGTGCATCCGGCAATTTTGGACTCGTACGCGGATGGGATGCTGTTTCAGTATGTGAAGCCTGCGGAGGGGGAGATTGTGGTTCCTCCCGACGCGCTACACCCTGAGGAAGAGAGTGTGTTGAAGCTGATTCGGAAACGATCCGGGGCGTTTGAGATGCCGGACGCGGCGTAACAGCGCGGTTCAAGCCTCTGTAACGAATTATCAAGAAAGTTCACTACCATGCAGCAAAACACCTAGAGGCGGTTACGCCACTGGACGGAGAACTACATGGCTAATAACGGAGATGAACTACTTTTGACGGGGCTGAAGTTCGCCGGTCCTGGAAGCGCGGATGTGGTTGCGATCGGCAACTTTCACAAGACACTGCCGCATAATCAGTTCGGCGAAGTGGACCCGGACGCCTACGCGCAATTCAAGCTGGCCGCAATTACAGGCGGAGATTACGAAGTGATACCGCGCGGTTACATGGGTGGCGTAATTCCTCCCCATCAGGCTGGCTTTGTGGTGCCCAGCCCACCGCAACAATCGGATAAGTTCAACAACCCCCAGGCCGCTCGCGCTCACGACAACCTGGACGGCGGGCCATCCGCTTATATGATGCCGCCGGCTCCGAAGTTACGCTCGAAATCCACCGCCGCGGAGTTTGCGGAACTGCAGTGGATGGCGATTCTTCGCGACACACCGGTAATCGACTTCAACACCAACTCGCAAGTTGGAGATGCGGTGACGGATCTTCAGCATCAATTCGGCAAAGCTGTGACGGCGCATGAACCAGGCGGCTTGAGACCAGTGACGGATCTGCCTAGCGACGCTGACGGCCATCTCGACATCTCGCGGAACACGCTATTCCGGTGCGGTTTAGTGGGCGAGGATAAAGGTCCTCTGATTTCCCAGTTCTTTCTGCATGATATTGCGTATGGCGCGCAATTCATTGAGCAGAAGGTGCGTCCTTATAAGCATGGCCGCGACTTCCTGACGGAACATGGAAGCTGGCTTCGGGCGCAAAACGCGGGCCTCGATGAATGGGGACACGGTTACTCCGGCGATAACGATTTCAACAGCGACCCCACGCTCGAAGAACCCGGGGGCCCTCGACGCATCGCGACCATGCGTGACCTGGCTCGGTTTGTGAACAAAGACGCTCTGCACCAGGCTTACTTCAACGCGGCATTGCTGTGTTTGAACTGGGGTGTTCCTTTCGACTCCGGAAACCCGTATCTCACTTATTCGCGTCAGGGTGCGTTCGGAACTTTTGGCGGCCCGGATATCCTAACTCGTGTTTCCGAAGTCGCGGCGCGGGCGCTGGAGGTGGTGTGGCGGCAGAAGTGGGAAGTACATCGCCGGTTGCGGCCGGAAGTCTACGGCGGGATGATGCAGATGCAGGCCGTGGGTTTGGACGAAGGCGGCGGTGATGTTCACGAAGCGCGCTTACGGTTTGCCGGACATGGCGTTTCAGAGCGCGGCGGCGAAGTTTCTGTTCCTGCACGGACCGTATCGCAACTACTATCTGCCGATCGCGTTTACGGCGGGTTCACCGCCGCATCCCTCTTACGGAGCGGGCCATGCGACAGTGGCAGGGGCGTGCGTCACCGTGCTGAAAGCATGGTTTGCGGAGAAGACTTACTTGAAAGCCCATTTGATAGCGAAGCCGCAGAAGAGCCCGTTTGCGGGTGCGCCGGCAAATGAGAGTCCGGTGCAGATTTCGGCAGCCGATGCGAGTGGCAATCTGGTGGCTTACGCGGGATCTGATGTGGACGCGATCACCGTGGAAGGCGAGCTGAACAAGCTTGCGTGCAATGTGGCGATGGGGAGGTCGATGGGCGGAGTGCACTGGCGCACCGATAATACCCGGTCGTTGCGGCTGGGCGAGCAGATTGCGGCCGAGGTACTTCGCACCGAAAGCCTGGAATATGCGGAGAAGCGCAAGCCTGCCGATACCGCTCCCTATTGGAGCTTTACGAGCTTCAACGGGGACGATGTGGTGATCTCTGACGGCCTAGTGCTGGTGAACAGCGTGGCGGTGGATCCGAAACTAGGGCCTCTTTAGAGAGGCCCCTGCTTAAACGATGTTGACGCCCATGCTCTTCGCGGTGCCGCGGACCGACTTCATCGCGGCTTCGAGAGAGACGGTATTCAGGTCGGGGAGTTTGATTTTCGCAATCTCCTCGATCTGCTTTTCACTGATTTCGCCAACCTTGGTCTTGTGGGGTTCGGCGGAGCCCTTGGCAATGTTCACCGCGCGTTTGATCAGCACGGGTACCGGCGGCGTCTTCGTGATGAAGGTGAAGCTGCGGTCGGAATAGATGGTGATCACGACCGGGATGATCAGGCCTTCCTGATCTTTGCCTGACGTCTTCGCGTTGTAGGCTTTGCAGAAATCCATGATGTTCACGCCCTGGGGACCAAGGGCGGTACCGACGGGAGGCGCGGGGGTTGCCTTGCCCGCGGGGATCTGCAACTTAACTTGTCCTGTTACTTTCTTTGCCATTGCTTTATGCCTTCTCTACTTGTAGGAAATCGAGTTCAACCGGCGTGGCACGGCCAAAGATACTGACCAGCACACGCAGGGTATTGCGTTCGGGGTTGACTTCGTCGACCTTGCCCGAGAAATTGGTGAACGGTCCATCGACGATGCGAACATCCTGGTTCTTCTCGAACGACATTTTGGGACGAGGACGATCCGCTGACGATTGCTGCCTATAGAGGATGCCGTTGACTTCATCGGCTGTCAGCGGAACGGGCGTGGTGCCTCCGCCCACAAACCCGGTCACGCGGGGAGTGTTCTTAACGGCGTGCCACATCTCGTCGTCCATATCCAGTTCGACGAGCACATAGCCGGGGTAGACCAGGCGCTTCGAAACCACTTTCTTCCCATTGCGGAGCTCTGCCACCTCCTCGGTCGGGATCAGGATCTGGCCAACTTTATCGGCAAACCCAAAAGCATCGGCGCGGGTCTTCAGGCTTTCCGCGACCTTGTTTTCGAAGCCCGAATAGGTGTGGATAATAAACCACTTCTTCGTTGATTCAGGGAGGATTTCTTCGGCCGGAGCGGCTTCCAATTCTTCGACCGGAGCGTCGGTATATGCGGAATCGGCGAGGTCTGGGGACTCGTCCGGGGAGTCGTGATATTCGATCGGTTCGCTCATTACTTGGTTAGGGAGGTGTAGGCGCGGATCACTGTTTTTTCGATGACCTTATCGACAGTGTAGAAATAGAGGGCGAAAGCAAAAACGGTGATGATGACGACCGCCGTCGTGGCTTGTACCTGCTGACGGGTAGGCCAAGTTACGCGCTTCATTTCGAGCTGCAAATCCGCGTAGTAATCGCGGGTAATTCGCGGCCAGTCTTTGATGTTGTCAAACGCGCCGGATTTCGTAGGTTCGAGTGTGCCTGCCATATATTTGTTGAAAATCGACGCGAGATTGGCAGGGGCGGAGGGATTCGAACCCCCACTCGCGGTTTTGGAGACCGCTGGTCTGCCGTTAAACCTACGCCCCTATTGCTGAGACTCGGCCAACTCCTATTCTAGTCTAAGATTTCCGACACCGTGCCGGCGCCAACCGTACGGCCACCTTCACGGATTGCGAAACGAAGTCCCTTATCCATGGCGACCGGCGTCTGCAGTTCGACATCGAGCTGCACGTTATCGCCCGGCATCACCATCTCCGTGCCTTCCGGCAGATTTGCGACACCCGTCACGTCCGTGGTGCGGAAGTAGAACTGAGGCCGGTACCCCTTGAAGAACGGGGTGTGGCGTCCGCCTTCTTCTTTCGACAGAACGTAAACTTCGCCCTTGAACTTGCGATGCGGCTTGATGGAACCGGTCTTCGCGATTACCTGGCCGCGTTCGACTTCTTCCTTTTCCACGCCGCGGAGCAGCAGCCCGACGTTGTCGCCGGCGCGCCCTTCATCGAGCAACTTCTTGAACATTTCGACGCCCGTGACCACCGTCTTGCGTGTGTCCCGGAACCCGACGATTTCCATTTCCTCGCCCACTTTGCAGATGCCCGATTCGATACGGCCCGTGACGACCGTGCCGCGGCCCTGAATCGAGAAAATGTCTTCAATCGGCATCAGGAAAGGTTTATCGATCGCGCGTTCCGGAATCGGAATGTGCTGATCGACGGCTTCCATCAATTCGTCAACCGACTTTTCCCACTGCGCTTCGCCGTTCAAGGCGCCCAAGGCGGAGACACGGACTACCGGCAGATTATCGCCATCGAACTTGTAGCTCGAAAGCAGTTCGCGGACTTCCAGTTCCACCAGATCGAGCAGTTCGGCATCGTCCACCATGTCGACTTTATTCATCGCCACCACGATGTTTGGCACGCCTACCTGACGGGCCAGCAGGATGTGCTCGCGCGTTTGCGGCATGGGGCCATCGGTGGCCGCTACCACCAGGATCGCGCCATCCATCTGCGCGGCTCCGGTGATCATGTTCTTGATGTAATCGGCGTGACCGGGGCAATCGACATGCGCGTAATGACGGTTGGCGGTTTCATATTCCACGTGCGCCGCCGCGATTGTGATCCCACGGGCCTTTTCTTCCGGCGCGTTATCGATGGAATCGAAGCTCCGGAACTTATTCTTCGGGTTATGCTTCGACAACGTCTTGGTAATCGCCGCCGTCAGGGTTGTCTTGCCGTGATCGATGTGACCAATGGTGCCGACGTTCACGTGCGGTTTGCTGCGATCAAATTTCTCTTTTGCCATGGTGAGGGTAGCCTAATAAAATTTCGAAACGAAGCCAAATGCCAGGGTATACCGGATTGCGGTGACTTACGGGCGGGCCAGTCACCAATATAACAGACCATACAACGACTGGAAAAGATATCAGCCGTAACTCCCCCTCTTTGTCATCTTTGCTTTGATCGCGGAGTTCGTGGAAGTTCACTTTTGCGAGCTAGAGGAAGCCAGCAATGCGGTTTTCCTAAGGACTGGCAAGGGGTAAGAAGCCAAAACCCGCCCTGGAACATCTCTTATGCAAGACTGAGACTAAAGTGAAAGAAACGCTCGATTTCGTTGTCCGGCACGGCTACATAATCCTGTTCCTGTCTGTACTGGCGGAACAGATTGGAGTGCCGATTCCCTCGATCCCGATGCTTTTAGCAATGGGCGCGTTGGCCGGGAATGGGCCAGTTTTCCTTTACGGGCGCGCTACTCTGCGCGGTGGGCGCGTGCCTGATTGCGGACCTGCTCTGGTATTGGCTTGGCGTTTATAAGGGTTCGAAGATCCTGAACCTGCTTTGCAAGATTTCTTTGGAGCCGGATTCATGTGTCAGGCGAACGGAGAATATGTTTGTCCGGTACGGTGCCCGCGGGTTGCTTTTCGCGAAATTTGTTCCGGGATTGAGCACGGCTGCCGCGCCGCTGGCCGGTATGTTTCGGATGAAAATCTGGAAATTCGCGCTGGCGGATTCGGCCGGATCGCTCATCTGGGCGGGCAGTTACAGCGCGCTTGGGTTCGTTTTTCGAAATCAGCTGGACGACCTGGCACAGGGAGCGGCGCGCGCCGGCGGATGGTTGATTTCCCTTGCGGCCGCGTTGCTGGGCAGCTTCCTTCTGGGGAAATACATTCAGCGGCGCAGGTTCTTTCGCAGTTTGCACGTCGCCAGAATTGGGCCGGAGGAGCTGAACCAGATGCTGGACCGGGGCGACAGCGTGACAGTTGTTGATCTGAGAAACGCACTTGGAGTGGAGCGAGGAAGGCGCGTCAAAGATTCCAGGGGCGGTGCATGTGGCGTTCGAGAATATCGATGCGAGCATGCCCGAGATTCCTTTGGATCGCGACGTCATTCTTTATTGCAGTTGACCAAACGAAGCCTCGAGCGCCCGTGCGGCGCTCATTCTAAAGAAGCGGGGTGTAGCGCGGGTGCGTCCGTTGACCGGCGGTTTTGATGCCTGGCAGCGCGCCGGCTATCCCACTCAGGTGGTGTCGACTGTAAGATAGAACCATGCTTTCCCGGGTCTGGTTGGCGTTATCGATGATCGCTTTACCGGCTGTGGTTTCGGCGCAGGTGATTGAATACGAATCGGCGGGGGTAAAACATCAGACGCTCACGCGAAACGGGATCACGGTGAATTTCGCGACCACGCATTCGCACGTGAAAGAGTACGTCATGATTCAGGTTGCAATTGCGAATGGTTCAGAAATTTATTCGACGATTCGGCCGGAGGATTTCACGTTTCAGCTCTCCGATGGCCAGCAAATTCGGGCGGCGGCGGCGGATGCTGTTGTTAAAGAGTTGATGGAACACGGCAGCTTGGGAGATGTCCAGAAGTTGGTTTTGACGTATGAAAACAACCTGTACGGAATTCCGAATATGCGGACAAATAATGGCTATGAACAGCGCCGCCGGGGCGCAATGGCGGAAGGAGTTCCGGCGAAATTCAAAGCGGCAGCTGCGGCTTCGGCGCTTGCTTTAGTGGCTACGCGGCTGGCGCCGGGGCAATCCACTGATGGGGCCGTGTTCTTTCCGATTGAGCATAAAGTGCTGGGCGCGGGCCGGCTGATAGTCCATGCCGGGAATGACGTATACGAATTTAACGCAACACAATAGCGGGCCTTTACATCTTAAGAATTGTTACCCAAAAAACCGATGAGCATACCTGTTTCGGAACTTCCCCAAACCTTAGGAGCTTTGCGCGCAAGCCGTTTTTCGGCGCCGGCGGTTGCCGGGCGAAGCGTGAAGGATGAACTACGCGGGAATTTGATTTGCAAGCTGCAGCGGAAGGAAGCTCTCTTTCCCGGCATTGTGGGATATGAGGACACGGTTGTCCCGCAGGTAATCAATGCGGTGCTGTCAAAACATAATTTTATTCTTCTGGGGCTGCGCGGACAGGCGAAAACGCGGTTGATTCGCATGTTGACCACGCTGCTCGATCCGTACGTGCCTTACGTGATGGGAACAGAAATCCATGACGATCCTTTCCATCCGATAACGCGGCAGGCGAAGGAGCTGATTGCGGCGCACGGTGACGAGACGCCGATCGGCTATCTGACTCCCGAGCAGCGTTATGTGGAGAAACTGGCCACTCCCGACGTGACGATTGCCGACATGATCGGCGATATCGATCCCATCAAAGCGGCGCGCCGGGGCCAGGATATTTCCGATGAGCTGACCGTGCATTATGGCCTGTTGCCGCGCGCAAATCGCGGCATCTTCGCCGTGAATGAATTGCCCGATTTAGCGGGAAAGATTCAGGTGGGTCTGTTCAACATCATGCAGGAAGGGGATGTGCAGATCAAGGGTTATCCGGTGCGGCTGCCGCTGGACGTGATGCTGGTCTTCACCGCGAATCCGGAGGATTATACGGCGCGTGGAAAGATCATTACGCCCCTAAAGGACCGGATCGGCAGTGAGATTCGCACGCACTATCCGGCTTCGATCGAGCAGGGGCTGGCGATCACGAAGCAAGAAGCCTGGGTGAAACGGGAATCGGCGATGGAGCTGCGGGTTCCGCAGTTCGTGAATGAGATTGTCGAGCAGTTGGCGTTTAGCGCGCGTGAAGATAAACGTGTCGATAAGCGGTCCGGCGTATCGCAGCGGCTTCCCATCAGCGTGATGGAGAACGTGGTTTCAAACGCAGAGCGGCGCGCTTTGCGTACTGGTGAAACCGTCGCGGTGCCCCGAGTACTGGATATTTACGCGGCGCTCCCTTCCATTACGGGCAAAATGGAACTGGAGTACGAAGGTGAGTTGAAAGGCGGCGACACGGTGGCGCGGGAACTGATCCGCACAGCGGTGGGGACGGTTTACAACAAATATTTTGAAGGCGTGAATGTCGCGCCCATCGTGCAGTGGTTCGATATCGGCGGGACGTTGAAGCTGGACGAAACGGTTGGCTCAACACAGATGATCGAGCAGTTGAACCCAATCCAAGGCCTCATGGAGAAGGGGCGCGCGCTGGGGTTAGGCGTAAGCGAGCCGGACGCGCTGCGGGCGTCCGCGGCCGAGTTCGTGCTCGAAGGGCTTTACGCGCACAAGAAAATCTCACGATCCGAAGAGAAGGGCTATTCTTCGGACGGCACCTCCCGAAAGCGTGAAGAGAAGAAAGAAAGGCGTCCCGAGGAGGATGATGAATTTCCGCCTCGCGACCGTGGCCGGCGTCGATTCAATTAAGCGTTTTTGATAGATCGGACATTGACATGAAACAGATCAAGTACAGCAAATATACCGGTGAGGATTTCGGGATTGACGCGCAGGATCTGTTGAAGGCGCTGGCCGATTTCCTGCTGCAGAGCGGCTTTAACGATCCTTATAATCCGACCGGACAGTGGCAGGAGCAATCGATGGACGACCTGCGGGAAGCCATCGAGCGGGCTCTGCAGGAAGGCAAGCTGTTTCAACCGGATCAGCTGCAGGACATGATGGAGCGCCTGGAGGCGATGTCGCCGGAGCAGATGCAGCAACTGGTTGACCGCATGGTGCAAAAGCTGGTCGACGACGGCAGCATCTCCGCTTCAGATCCTTCGCAGGATCCGGGGAGCAGTGGACAGGGCGAAGGTCCGGAAGCACCCACGAAGTTTCAGGTAACAGACAAGTCGCTGGACTTTTTGGGGTTCAAGACGCTGAAGGATTTGTTGGGGTCGCTGGGAAAGTCGAGCTTCGGGCGGCATGATACCCGGGACTTTGCGACGGGCGTGGAATCATCGGGATCGTCGCGGCAATATGAGTTCGGCGACACGATGAACCTGGATATCAGCGAGACGTTGTTCAACGCGGTCCGGCGGGAAGGTGCACAGGTGCCGCTGAACCTGGAGTATTCGGACTTGCACGTTCATCAGTGCGAGTACCAGAGTTCCTGCGCGACGGTGCTACTGCTCGATTGTAGCCACAGCATGATTCTGTATGGCGAAGACCGGTTTACTCCGGCGAAGAAAGTCGCTATGGCGCTGAAGCACTTGATCAAGACGCAGTATCCGGGCGATTCGCTGCGATGCGTGCTGTTCCACGATCAAGCGGAAGAGCTGGATATCAGCCAGTTGGCCCGGGCGCAGGTGGGTCCCTATTACACGAACACGCGCGATGGCTTGATTCTGGCGCAGAAGCTGCTGGCGCGGGAGCGGAAAGACATGCGGCAGATCGTGATGATTACCGATGGCAAGCCTTCTGCCCTCACGCTGGAAGATGGGCGCATTTACCGCAATGCTTTCGGGCTCGATCCGCTGGTCATCAGCAAGACGTTTGAAGAAGTAAACCGGTGCAAGAAGGCCGGGATCATGATCAATACGTTCATGCTGGCGAATGATTATCACTTAATCGCCTTCGTGCAGAAGGTGACGGAGATGTGCCGGGGCAAGGCATATTTCACTACTCCGTATAATCTGGGCCAGTATCTGTTGATGGACTACATGAACCGGAAGACGCGCACGATCCACTAAGCATTTCTTCTCAATTTGGGGAGGGGCGTTCGACTTTGTCGATCACCAACGTCTGAACAATGCCCCGCGTTGCTTCGAGTTTCAAACCGAGTTGTTCCTGAATCGCCGTGAAAAGAGGAGCCGCCGACGGATCCTCCGGTGAGGGCACGCCTCCGCCGAACTGGCTGGAATCGGCCGCCCATTCAAGATCGAAGTCGTATCTGGCGAGGAGTCCGGTTCTGTCGACCACTGGCCGGTCAAGGATGGCGCGTTGCATTACGGCAGCGAAATCGGCCATGGTTGCATTGCGGGCCGGCATCACCAAGCGATTGGGAAATACGGTTGCGATGACGCTTGTAGGGTCATTGGGCGCTGCGGTGGTTTCGTGGAGCTTCGGTCCATTCTTCGCCAACTCGAGCGCGTAGATGGCAAACTCTTTGGGCTCGCGATGAAATGTGAGTTTCAGCCGTTCGGCAAGCAGGCTTCGAAGCATGGCCATCTGATCCTTGCGTGTCGGCTGCTGTTCGCCGGGTGTCACGGCAGCAATTTCGAATTGGTCGGAGTCGGTCCATGCGGGACCCCCGGAGATTGTTTTGGGATTGAGTTCGTAAGCAGCGGCAATCAATAGTTTGAGAGTGTAATTTTTCGCGATGAATCTGTGGGGGCCTTCCATCGTGATGAAGCGCCCCGAACGCAATTCGGGGTCAACTCGTTTGATGGTGGCCACTTCGAACTGCTGGGCGAATAGCCCGGTGAGCGACATCGCCAGAACCGGCAATCTGGAACACATACTATGAGTGTATGAGAATGCTTGCTGCTCTTCTGGCACTTCCGTTGTGCGCGCAGCCGGTGCCTTCGAACGTCGCGGAAGGATTCAAAACCATCAGCGAAAGCTCTCTTCGCGCCGATCTCACGTTCTTGAGTTCCGATGCGTTGGGCGGAAGGCTGTCTTTGCAGCCCGGGGACGACGCCGCCATTCAGTGGATCGCATCGGAGTTTTCGAAAGCCGGTCTGAAGCCCGTTGTTGGCGATAGCTATCTTCAACCGGTCGATCTGGTGGAATACCGCGCGGACCGTAAGCGCAGTTCTGTAACCGTTACTCACGCCGGCGCTTCGAAGAGATACCAGTTTCCTGATGCTTACGGCGCATTTCCGTCAGACGTGGATCTAACGGCGGCGGTGGTGTTTGCCGGCTTTGGCATTACAGCTCCGGAGCTAAAGTATGACGATTACCAAGGCATCGACGTAAAAGGCAAAATCGTTCTGTTGTTCGACCATGAGCCACAAGAGGCGAATGCTCAGTCGATTTTCAACGGTACCGGCAACACGCGGTTCGCAACGACTCGCGTCAAGGTTCTGAACGCTCAGGCCCATGGTGCGGTGGGTGTGCTGATTGTAGCGGAACCCAATCGCAAGCATCCTTCGAATCAGGAGCGAGCGGCGCGGATCGGGGGATCAGCTGCGCGCGCCACTCCCCTGCCCTCACAGGCGCTTGCGGATGACGTTCTGCACACGCCCTTTGCAACGCTTTCCGACGCTATCGCGAAAGACCTGCTGGGGTCTCCTTCGGAACTGCAAGCCGCGATTGATCGCGACCTGAAGCCTCAGTCCCGCGATTTGCCAGGCACGACGGTCACCCTGCATTTCCGAAATACTTCCGAAACCACAGGCCGAACCTACAACGTGGTGGGTCTGCTCGAAGGCAGCGATCCGCAACTGAAAGCGGAGACGATCCTGATCAGCGCGCATCATGATCACGACGGCATGAGCGGCTCGGAAATCTGGCATGGCGCTGACGATAACGGGTCGGGAACGGTGGGCGTCGTGGCACTGGCGCATGCGTTTGCCGCGAATCGTGAGCGTCCGAAGCGCTCGATTCTGTTTGTCGTGTTCGCTTCGGAGGAACGCGGGCTGTTGGGTTCGTTCTACATGGCGGAGCATCCCGTGCGGCCGCTTGCGACTACCCGGGCGATGATTAACTTCGACATGATCGGGCGGAATGAGACGGCGAGTCCGCAGACCGATGGGTTGATCGAAGTTCCCGCCGATACCACCAACAGGCTCAATCTGATCGGCGCGCTGTACAGTCCAGATTACGATCGCGTTGTGAAAAAGCAGAACCAGTACGTTGGGCTCACGCTTGACGACCGCTTCGACCATGAAGCCGCTTTGAACGTGTTTTTCCGGAGCGATCAGTTTCCTTTCGTGCTGCACAATGTCCCGGCGTTCTGGTGGTTCACTGGCTTTCATCCCGATTATCACCACACCACGGACACGGCAGACCGCATCAATTATGTGAAGATGGCAAAGATTCTGCGGCTGGCTTATCTGACTGCATTCGAGTTCGCGGGCGATACAGTGTCGCCGAAGTTCGTCGAGAGTCCGCAGGGCCGTTGAAGAACAGCGGGCTGGTTTGGCTGCTTGCCGCTGGTTGCGGCATCAGCGTCGCGAACATCTATTACAATCAGCCGCTGTTGGCCCAGATGTCGGCAACCTTCCGCGCGGATACGGGCTTTCTTCCCACCTACACGCAGTGTGGCGCGGGGCTCGGGATGTTTCTTTTTGTGCCGCTGGGCGATATGCGGGAGCGGCGTTGGCTGATCTGCGCCGTATCGCTGGCCGAAGCCCTTGCGTGCGTTCTTGCGGCTCTTTCGCCGTCGCTCGCGCTGCTGGGTGCGGCGAGTTTTCTGGTCGGGTTATTAGGCGTAGTGCCCCATCTGATTTTGCCGCTTGCCGCGCAGATCGCCTGCGCCGGAACAGCGTGGGCGAGTTCTGGGCAAGGTGTTGAGCGGGCTTTTGATCGGCATTCTGCTGGCGCGCACGGTTTCGGGGTTCGTCAGCGCCGCTCTTGGATGGCGCGCCGTTTACGGGATGGCCGCCGCCCTGATGCTCACCATGGCGGTGGTCTTTAGCAAGGTTTTGCCCGAAAGCTTACCTCAGGAGCGAATCACCTACAGCGCCCTGCTCAGTTCCATTTGGACACTGGCGCGAACACAACCCCTGCTGCGGTCGGCAGCCGCCATTGGCGGACTGCTCTTCGGGTCCTTCAGCGCGTTTTGGGCAACGCTGGTGTTCGTGCTTTCCACACCGCCCTATCATTACGGGAGCCGGATGGCGGGAACGTTCGGGCTGATTGGACTCGCCGGAGCGCTGGCGGCATCGGGCGGCGGACACCTTTCAGACAAGTATGGCGCGAAGTTTACGGTCGCAGTAGGGATCGCGCTGACTGCGGGTTCCTGGGTGGTGTTCTATATCTTCGGGGGGTGGCTTTGGGGCTTGGTGGCCGGCGTGACTGTGCTCGATTTGGGCGTGCAGACCGGGCATGTCGCAAACCAAACGCGCATCTATGCGATCGATCCTTCGGCACGGAGCAGATTGAATACGGTGTATATGGTGACTTACTTTGCCGGTGGTGCTTTGGGCTCCGCGCTGAGTGCGGCCGCGTGGTCTCGGTATGGCTGGCCCGGCATTTGCGCAGCGGGATTTGCGCTCAGCGTGGCGGCGGCACTGGCCCGTTACACTGAAGCTTGATTCCAAACTTGTTAGGATTTCTATTCCCTGGACAGGGGTCGCAATTCGCGGGCATGGGCAAGTCACTTGCCGCGGAGTTTCCCATCGCAAAGCGGGTTTTCGAAGAAGCGGACGACACGCTAGGCTTTGCGCTCTCTCGTTTGTGCTTTGAGGGTCCCGAAGACGAACTGAAGCTGACGGCAAATACGCAGCCCGCTCTGGTCACCGTTTCCACAGCAGCCTTTCTGGTGCTCCAGGAGCGCGGCATAGTTCCCGATTTTGTCGCTGGACATAGCTTGGGCGAATATTCGGCGCTGGTGGCGGTGGGATCGCTTGCGTTCGCCGACGCGGTGCGGTTGGTGCGAAACCGGGGCCGTTACATGCAGGAGGCGGTGCCCGAAGGCACGGGCGGGATGGCGGCGCTCCTCAAGCTACCCGAAGGAAAGCTGGATGCGATTCTGGAACAGGCTGCTCAGGGGGAGATCATCTCCGCCGCGAACTTAAATAGCCCGGAGCAGGTGGTGATCGCTGGGAATACCGGGGCTGTCACGCGTGCGATGGAGCTGGCGAAAGCAGCGGGCGCGAAACGGGCGGTTGCATTGTCCGTGAGCGCTCCGTTCCACTGCCCGCTCATGTTGCCCGCGCAACAAAGACTTAGGCCGGAATTGGAAGCCGCGGAATTTCGGGATCTGCGGCAGCCGCTCTTGAATAACTGGCAGGCGCGCCAGATTTCGACCGGCTCCGAGGCACGCGAAGGTTTGATCGAGCAAATCCCCAATCCCGTGCAATGGCGCGGCATTATGGCGGCATTCCGGCAGTCAGACGTAACCAGCTTTGTGGAGGTAGGCCCCGGCAGCGTGCTTACCGGCCTGGTGCGTGCAAAT
Organism: Bryobacterales bacterium; assembly: GCA_963795835.1. Lineage (GTDB taxonomy): Bacteria > Acidobacteriota > Terriglobia > Bryobacterales > Bryobacteraceae > JALYXI01. Next base: position 157,178 of record CAWCJC010000001.1, read on the forward strand.
TTCCCGGAAGCGGCGTGCCGCCCATTTGCGGACTTGCTGATATCATCGAATCCTGCTAGCGAAAGTTAGCAGGGATTTCACTGGCTCTCTAGGGGTAGAGGGCGATTGGGGATGGGTGATGTGCGGGATCGCGGGTTTTACCCACGAACGCCGTTTGGCGGACGTGTGCCGTATTGAAAGGATAACGGCTTCGCTGTTTCATCGCGGGCCTGATGAACAGGACACTTTTGTTTCGCCTGGAATCGCGTTAGGCGCGGTGCGGTTGGCGGTGATCGATCCGCGGGCGGGCCCACAACCTTTGCGAAGCGCGGACGGCCATACTGCGGTGGCTTTCAACGGCGAGATTTACAACCATCGGGAGTTGCGCGCTGAACTGGAACAAGCCGGTGTTCGGTTTCGATCCAATTGCGACACCGAAGTTGTTCTGGAAGCCTTTCGGCTTTGGGACACCGATTGTTTCCGCCGTTTCCGGGGCATGTTTGCGATTGCGCTTTGGGATTGCCTGGAACGGCGGCTGATCCTGGCGCGCGATCGAATGGGAATCAAGCCGCTCTATTTCTCGCGGCACGGGTCCGAGATTTATTTCGGGTCTGAGATGAAAGCGATTTTCGCGCATCCGCACCTTCCCCGCGTTCTCGATGAGCAGGCGCTCGAAGACTTCCTTTCTCTGAACTATGTTCCTGGTGTGCGCACGCTGATTCAGGGGATCGAGAAGCTGCCCGCCGCTCATTACCTGGAGTGGAGCCGAGGAGACGCGCGGATTCGGCCTTACTGGCAGGTCAACACGGAGCCAAACCGCGCCTGGAAGTCCGCCGATGCCGAAGCGCGCCTTGATGAGTTGCTTCGGCTTTCCGTTCAGGAGCATCTGGCGGCGGACCGGCCCGTCGGGATTTGGTCGAGCGGAGGCATGGATTCGGCGACAGTTCTGCATTACGCCGCGCAAGCGAGCCGCTCGCCGCTGAATACCTTTTCTGTGGGATTTGGGGCGCGATGTTGTGACGAGACACCGTATTTCCGCGAGATGGCACAACGCTATCGAACCACTCATCACGAAATTCAGTTGACTCCAGGGAACCATCTGCTGGATGCAATCGAGGACTTCGCGCAATTCTCCGATGAGCCCAACGCAGACGCGGGCGGCTTGCCCGTCTGGTTTCTTTCGCAGATGACAGCGGAGCATGCCACCGTGGCGCTTTCCGGCGACGGAGGCGACGAACTCTTCGGCGGATATCTTACCTATATGGCGGACCGCGTATCCCGCCCGATGCGCTGGCTTCCCCGTTCGCTGAGGCAAGCAGGTCTTACGTTTCTGAAGCGCTCGCTTCCCTGCTCCGCAAAGAAAATCAGCTTCGAGTATAAATTGAAGCGACTGCTGGAAGGTTCCCTGCTGCCCGCGGATGATGCGCACCTGTTCTGGAACGGATCGTTCACGCCCGCGCAAAAGCGTACCTTACTGGGACGGGAATCCGAAGGGCCGAATCTATTCGCGGGGCTCCCGGAGGCCAATGAGATAGGACGGCTGAACCGGTACATGCTGCTCGACCAGCAGTTCTATTTAGCTGATAACATCCTTGCGAAAGTAGATCGTATGTCGATGGCGCATTCGCTGGAAGTGCGTCCGGCATTTCTCGATCATCGGATCGTGGAATTCGCCGCAACCCTTCCGCAGCATCTGAAAATCAGCGGTTTGCAACAGAAAGTGGTCCTGCGCCGCCTGATGCGGGACAAGTTGCCCGCCAGTGTTCTCAACCGGTCGAAAAAGGGCTTCGATATTCCGGCACATGACTGGTTTCGCGGGTTTCTTCGTCCGATTTTGCACGAAACCGTGAACCGCCAGAGCGTGGAACAAAGCGGGCTTTTCAACTTTACTGCGACGGAACGGCTGATTCGCGATCATATGGAGAGACGAATCAATGCGGGATACCAATTATGGGGTCTGTTGACTCTCTTCCTCTGGCTGAGGAAGTGGAATGTAGAGACATCGGGGACAGAGGCTTTTTCTCCCGGTTCTTACGTCCCGGCCATTGCCGCAACGAGCTGATTGTTGTTCTCGCCGCCGCTGCCATCTTCCTTGTTTCGATCGTAAGTCCTCCTGCGTTGATGGACGACGTAGACGCAGTGCAGGCGCAGATCGCGCGAAACATGATCACGTCGGGCGATTGGGTTACGGCCCATCTGGATGGGATTGCTTATTTGGAGAAAGCACCTCTCAAATACTGGATGATTGCCGTTTCCTACTTGATCTTCGGTGTTCACGATTGGGCGGCGCGGCTGCCCATAGCCCTGGCCTCTATTTTGTTGTGCTGGGTCACGGCGCGCTTCGGGCGTTGGGCCTTCGGGGAAACTGCGGGATTCTATTCAGGATTAGTGTTAGCTACTTGTATCGGCCTCTTCCTGTTTACCCGCATTCTGATTCCGGATGTGATTCTGACCCTTGCAATCACTTGCGCTCTGTGGAGTTTGGTCCGCGCGCTGGATCCGCGAGGAAACGCGGCAATTTCGCTGGGCCATGGCTTTCTGGGTCGCAATGGCCGCCGGTATTCTGCTCAAAGGACTGATTGCATCGCTCTTTCCGATAGGAGCAGCAGCAATCTATCTGGGGATCACCGGGCAGCTGTTTCGCCAGGAAACCTGGCGGCGCTTGCATTTGGTGCCCGGGCTGGCGCTCTTCCTGGCGATTGCGGCGCCTTGGCACGTGTTGGCCACTCTTCGCAACCCGCCTTATTTTGATTTCACACTGCATAGCGAATCGGGATCATACCGCGGCTTCTTCTGGTTTTACTTCTTCAACGAACACATTCTGCGCTTCCTGAATACGCGTTATCCGCGCGATTACAACACAGTGCCGCCAGGGCTGTTCTGGTCGTTTCATCTGATCTGGTTTTTTCCCTGGTCGGCGTATGCGCCCTCTATCTTCAAGCTGCGCTTTCGCGGGGAAGACCGGGCCGCACGGATACGCTTACTCGCTGTTTGCTGGGCTGGATTTGTGATGTTCTTCTTTACCTTGTCCACCACACAGGAGTATTATTCGATGCCGTGCTACCCGGCACTGGCACTGCTTCTTGGGTCGGCGATGGCATCGGAGACGGGTTGGCTCCCTAAGGGCACCAAGTTGGTCGGAGTACTGGCCGCCGGGTTAACTGTGTTGCTGATCGCGATACTGGCAAGCACTCTGGGAATCGCGACACCGGGCGATATCGCGACAGCCTTGAACTCGAATCCGGAACTTTACACGCTTTCGATGGGACATATGGCAGACCTCACGCAACAAGCTTTCGCTTACTTGCGCGTGCCACTTGCCATGGCTGCGTTGGCCACTCTTATAGGCGCGGCCGGTGCGTTGCTTCTGAAAGGCCGGCGCGCTTACCTGGCGCTTGCCGTCATGATGATCCTGTTTTTTCAGGCTGCTCGAACAGCATTAATTGTGTTCAATCCGTATCTTGGATCGAAGCCGTTGGCCGATGCGTTGTTAGCCGCGCCTCCGGGCGAGTTGATTGTCGACGACCAATATTACGCGTTTTCATCCATCTTCTTTTACGCCAACCGGGATGCCTGGTTGTTGAACGGGCGTAACAACAACTTGGAATACGGTTCTTATGCCCCCGGGGCGAAGAACCCTTTCCTGAACGACGCGCAATTTAGACAAAAGTGGGAATCGGGAGAGCGGTATTACGTTGTTGCGGAAGCAAAGCCCTCGCTGCGGTTACACGGCCTGGTACCTGGGGCAACTTGGCGGAAGGTTGCGGAAAGTGGCGGCAAGTTGCTGCTTACCAATCAGTAGAGGCGTAATCTAACTACTTCTTCTTCTCGACGCGGAAATCATCGAAATAGGCTACCGTATCGCCCTTGGTCCAAATTCCCGTCTTGCCCGACTTCATAACGGCCGAATCATCGACTTCCAGCAACTTGCGATGGTTGAAGAAAACTGTGGCGTGCTGGTCCCGGTAAACAACCTTGACCAGATTCCATTCCTGCGGATCGATCCGGTGCGAGACTGAGGAAAGTTTACCGGATCCGGCGGTCACGGTCACCATGGAAGACTTCCCATTTACCGTTTTATCGATGGTGAGCTTGTCGCCGATCGCGTCGACTAAGAGCGCGTAGAAATTCTTGGGATCCTGATAGCGCCAGATGAGTCCGGCGGTTTGACTGTTCTTGCCAGACACCATTTTCAGATTTACGCTGAGATCCCCATCCAGGCAATCGCCCCTCTCACTCAGGGCGACGGCAAACTGATTCGGTGACTTGAAAGCCGTAAGCTGAGCCAAAACATTCGGCTTGCTGGGGGCAGTGGTATCGGGATGAACAATCCAGCGGCCCGGATCACTGCGTTGCGTGTTTGGAAACGTCCAACCCTTCGGCGCAGAGCCCGTCACTGCTTTGTCGAAATCCGCCGTTTCCACATTGTGTGAAAACCACGCGAAACTCAGTGTCAGAAATACGATTCCACGCAATGTTTACCCTATCCTCTTACCTAGAGTTTAGCGGCTTTCTGAAATAGAGTGAATGGTAAACTTGAGAGTTGTCCGCACACGCACAGCAGATTGCGCGCGCCACTAACTGGCTTCTTCATTCCGGGATTCAAAACACAGAAGGGGGAGTCGCGCGCTTCTACCGTTCCGATCGGGAGACGAACAACCCGGTCTCGACCGAAATTACCGGCTATCACGTAAGCACTCTTGCGTGGCTGTTTGAAGCGATCGGTTCGCAAGAGTTGCTGCAAAGAACCGTGCTCACCGCCAATTTTTTGGTTGATTGCTGCTGGAACCCCGAATTGCAGACGTTTCCGTTCGAGTATCCGCATGCTTCGCCGGCTTACTTTTTCGATTGCGGAATCATTGTGCGCGGCTTGCGGGCTGCATTTCGAGTTACGAGGAAAGCGCGATATCTGGAAATCGCGGATGCTTGCGCCGCGCAAATGGCCAAAGACTTCGATTCGGGCTTTGACTTTCATCCGATCTTGGAATTGCCCTCCAAAACTGCAACGGTGCGCGAGCCCCGATGGTCGCGCTCATCCGGCTGCTATCAGTTGAAATCGGCGCTTGCCTTTCAAGAGCTGCGGCCGGAACAATGGGACCGCACACTTCGGCAGTCGCTCGACCAACACGATCAGTTTCTACCTGGCCATACGGACGAAGAACGGGTGATGGACCGCCTGCATGCATACTGTTACTTCCTGGAGGCGCTGCTGATCTCGGGCCGGCAGGAGGGCATTGCCCTGGGCGTCCAACGCATGGCCTATCTGCTTCATCGAATCGCCCCAGTGTTTGCGCGGTCCGATGTGTATGCGCAATTGCTGCGCGTACGGATTTATGCGGAGGCTGCGGGGCTGTTACCGCTTGACATGCATACGGCCGCGTTAGAGGCGGAGCAATTAGCTGGGTTTCAAATGGCGAGCGCCGATCCAAGAATCGATGGTGGGTTTTGTTTCGGCAGCAAGCATGGTGAGCTGCTGCCGTATGTGAATCCGGTTTCCACCGATTTCGCAATCCAGGCGCTGCACCTATGGCAAGCGCGGCAGACGGGTGCGGCGCTGCTTCCAGTTTCCGATCTGGTGTAAGTGTCACGGCCGGTTCAAGTTGCGTGGCTTACAGCAACCGAAGAGCTGAATGCCCAATTTGTCGAGAGTTTAAGAGCAGAACATCCCGATCTTCCGTTAATTGCTGTGTCGGAGTTTCCGGCGGCCGCTTCCCGATGGATCGCCTACCATCCGAAACGCACATTTGCGGAGAATCTGAGATCAATTCGCGAACAATTGCAAGGCGAGCGAGTAGACCGATCTTGGGTCATCGTAAGCCCTAGGAGACCACTCTGGCGGTTGCGGGCGATTGCATTCTTACTTTCTGGTGGAAACGTGCGCTTGCGCAACGTGCGGCAGTTCGCGAAGGCTTCGCTGGTCTGGTATGCGCGGCCAGTAGCCCGGTGGGGACGACGTCTGCTCAATCCCAGAGACGCCCTGGTTCCGCTCTATGCTCAGTTAGCCTACGCCGCTGCCCGCTTTCGCCGCGGCGGGGGCGTGCGGGCTCCCATGGCTTCGGGAGAATTGCTGCCCGGGACCGCCGTGATTATTCCTTCGCGTGACGGACTCCACCTGCTGCGGGAGTGCCTCGCGCGATTTGAGGCGGCGCAGGTCATCGTGGTCGATAACGGGTCGAGCGATGGGACAGCTCTGGCATTGCACGATGTCGAAGTGGTGGTGAGTGCGCAACCTTTATCGTTTGCAAGCGCAATTAACCGAGGTTTAGAACGGGTTCGCCATAAGCGCGTGTTGCTGCTGAACAACGACATGCTCGTGGAACCGGGGTTTCTGGAAGCTCTGGAATCTGCGTTTGCGGATGTACCCGAGCTGTTTTGCGCGACCGCACAAATCCTGTTCCCTCCGGGAGTTCGGCGCGAGGAGACGGGCAAGGCTGTCATGCAAGAGCCATCCGATGAAACCGAGTTCCCTGTTCGGTGCGACATGCCTCTTCCGGGTGAGGACGGAACTTGGGTGCTCTATGGAAGCGGCGGGTGCTCACTTTACGACACAGCCAAGCTTCAGGCGCTCGGCGGGTTAAACGAAGCGCTGGCGCCAGCATACGTGGAAGATCTGGATTTGGGTTATCGCGCCTGGCAGCGCGGATGGCCTTCGATCTTTTGCGCTCGGGCGCTCGTGGAGCATCGCCACCGCTCCACTACGGCTCGTTACTGGAGCGCGGAACAGATCAACACGATGGTGCAGATCAACTACCTTCGTTTCCTGGCATCGGCGGTGAGCGATCCGGAACTGTTCCGGAAGCTTTGGCGAGCGGCGGTACGGCGGTTGCATCTTGCCCGGGCCGAAGAGGCTCTGCGGGAAGCGGTGCGGATTCCGCTTGCGTTTCGTCCACCTGCGGCCGACGGTGAAAAGAGCACTCTGGCGCTCACCAACGGGGACGTCGCGGTATTCCCGGGACGCGCGCGGTCGGACAAGCCCGTCGTCATGATCGCTACTCCTTATTTGCCGTTTCCGCTCTCGCACGGCGGTGCTGTGCGAATTTACAACCTGATTCGGCACGCGGCCCGGGACTTCGATCTCGTGATGGTTGCATTCATTGAGCAGTGGGAACCGCCCCCGTCTGAGTTGTTGGAGTTATGTTGCGAGATCACGATCATCCGGCGGCTTGGGTCTCACTACAAAGTTTCGACTTCCCGCCCCGACACTGTGGAGGAGTTCGATTCTGAATCGTTTCGCTCCGCGTTGCGATGGACGATACGTAAGTGGAGCCCGTGCCTTGTGCAGTTGGAGTGGACCCAGATGGCTGTTTACGCAGGCGATTGCTCTCCGGCAAAGACCGTTTTAGTGGAACATGACATCACCTTCGAGTTGTATGAACAGATGCCGGGGCAAAGTGAGCAGGCTGCGCGTTGGCGCGAATTTGAAAAGAATGCGTGGACCTGCGTGGACGCCGTTGTCACGATGTCGGAGAAGGATCGGCGGCTCGTCGGTTCACGCGCAGTGGTGATTCCGAATGGCGTGGATACGGAGCGGTATTCACCTTCGCGCGAGCCGTTCGAAGCCGGGCGGCTGTTGTTTGTGGGGAACTTCAAGCATTCTACCGAACCGGCTGGGAATGGAATGGTTTTTGCGCGAGGTCTGGCCTTTGTTAGAAGGAGTAAAGCTGCACGTGATCACCGGTACAGCCACTTCGCTGGCTGCTGCTCCCGGCGTCGAGGTCGAGGGATTTGTGAGCGACGTAAGACCCGCTTACCGGCGCGCGGCTTTAGTGATTGTGCCCTTGCTGGAATCGGCTGGGACGAATATCAAGGTGCTGGAAGCTTTAGCTATGGGCAAGGCTGTGGTGAGCACGTCGGCTGGAGTGAACGGGTTGGATGTGCCGGGCGTGATGGTTGCCGATTCGGCTGCCGCGTTTGCTGAAGCAATTCGGGCGTCGCTTCGCGACCCTCGAGCCCCGGGTCTGGCAGATCACCACAGTTGGACAGCTATTTCGGAGGTGCAGGCGGAGTTCTATCGATCGCTTTGTAAGGGACCGTAATGCTACCCAGGTTGCCTGAAGCGCTATCGCGCACAATGACTCTGAGCTGATTGGCTTTGGGGTCTACTGTAATGGGCTTTGAATAAATCAGGCCCTCTTTCATGATCTTGTCGTAGTTCGCCTTTGCCAGGTTCAGATCGACGCGATCGTCAATTCCGCCGTACTGGTGGCCGGCTTCGTCCTTCTGTATGAAGAGCATATCCAGGCGACCCACCCAACGGTTATTGCTGGGCTGCAGGCTCATGCCCCGTTGATCCACCTTCACAAATACCGTCAGGCCGGTGCTCACCGGCTTTACGGCAACAATCAATCCCAACGCACTGGAATCGAGCGGACTATAGACCGCATCGCGCAGTTCTGTCTTCCGGATCTTGTCATCCTGCGGCTTATCCGCTTGATCGAAATAGCCTTTGCGATAACGGATATTCAGGCCGCTTCGATCGGCAAGCTTTACCTCCAGCTTATGGAACTTGCCGTCGAAGGTCTCGGATGCCGGATAGTAGCCAACGGTATAGGTGACCTGCGAATCGCCGATCGCATCGCGGATGGCATTCTTCAGGTCGTTGGTGTTGTAATAAGCCCGGCCCCCGTGCGGCTGGCCAACTCCTGCATGGTCTGTTGATTCTTGACCACTGGCCCGGGCCCAAGCTTCGGAGTAAGATCGACACTCCGATTTGCCGCGCTGAAGCGTTGATCGGCAACTAGCCCTCTGGCGTCCACCGGATAGATGGCAAGGTTCGCATTGTTCACCGCGCGCACCGTGCGATCGACGTCCTCGGAGAACGTACGATGGTCGCGTGAAGCGATCGTGGAACTCCTCAATGCTGTCGAAACCGATGTCGAGCGGAAAACCGCCCGAAACCCAAATCAAATTCTTACGGCCTGGAAGTCTGGCCACGTGATTGGCAATGAACTCAATGGAATGCAGAGTACCGAGTACGCGGTTGACGGTATAGAAATCCGCTTCGGCGCCGCTACCGCCACCCGACCCGTTGAACCAGTTATCGAGAGCCCTGGTTTCAGCTTGATCCATCAAGTTCGGTTCGGAGGCGGCGAGATCGGGCAGGTTTTGGCCGCTAAAGTGTTTCAAGCGGTCGAGCAGCCCGGTGGAATCTGTTGTGAAGTCGTGGAGCACACGGAGGCCGCGACCTAACGTATAAATGCCGACCCGATCGCCCGGCTGAATTGTCTGGAGAAATTTGACGACTTGCGCCTTGGCGTATGCCTGGTCTTCCCATTTGGTATTCAGGGCATCTAACAGAATAATGGTGACGCTCGAGGGCGTACCCGCCCGCTGCTCCAGTTCATTGGTGAAGATATTCGGCGGAAGTTTTGCGGGCGCGGAAGGAAGTTTCCCGTTCGATTCGACGGAGAACTCGGAAATCTTCTGAAGCTTTCCGTTGTCCTTGATCAGAAAGTTTTCTTTCTTGAGATCAGCCACCGGAACGCCTTTGTGGTCTTGCACAATCACGCTTACCTGAACTAAGCGGGTGGTGGTTTTCAGAATCGGTGGGGGCGCGTCCTGGCTGAGCAAACGGGTGCCCAATAAACACGTCAGAAACGAAGCGCTAATTAGGAGAGACAGCTTCATCGGCATGATAAGAACTTCTTACGAGAGGACCAGCCTCTACATGGCTGAACCCAAGATCAAGGCCGGCGTTGCGCAGCATGCGAAACTCCTCCGGAGCGACATAGCGGACGATCGGCAAGTGCTTAGGAGAAGGACGTAGATATTGACCCAGCGTGAGAATATCCACGCGATGTTCGCGCAAATCGCGCATCACTTCCAGAACTTCCGCTTCGGTTTCGCCCAACCCGAGCATCAGGCCGCTCTTTACGGGAGTCGCGGGGGAGAGCTGTTTTGCATGGCGCAACATATCTAAAGAACGTTCGTAGCGCGCACCCATGCGGACTTGCCGGGTAAGCCGCGGCACCGTCTCTGTGTTGTGATTCAACACGTCCGGCGGCGAAGGGCGCATCACGATTTCCATGGCCGCGTGGCTGCCTTGAAAGTCCGGCACTAACACCTCCACTTTGCAACCGGGAATTCGGGCCCGAATGGCATCGATCGTCATCCGGAATAATTCCGCGCCTCCGTCTTTCCGGTCATCGCGATTGACGCTGGTGATCACGGCGTAATGGAGGCCCATCAGTTCACAAGCTTCGGCCACGCGCTCTGGCTCGTCATATTCGACCGGCAGCGGGGCGCCTTTCTGCACGGCGCAAAATCCGCAACGGCGCGTGCAGACATTGCCCAGGATCATGAACGTGGCGGTTCTGCGATTCCAGCACTCGCCGATATTGGGGCACGCGGCGCTTTCGCATACGGTGTGAAGTTTAAGGCGCGTGATCAGTTGTTTCAGATCGCGATAGTTATCGCCTACCGGAGCGGGTGCGCGCAGCCAGTCCGGGCGAGCTTGAGATCGGATCGGCTTTGCGTCAAGAGTGACTAACACTCTTTAACTGTAGCGCCCTCTCTAATACCAGGCCTTGGTGCCAGTTCAGCCAGGGAAGCCCCGGGCTCAGCGCCTGTTCCGGGATTAAGCCGATCAGTTCGCTACCCAATACCTGCACCCCTGCTTCCCGAGCCAAGGCTGCTACGGCATCAAATACTAGCTGAAGCGGTGTGGTCTCAAAGTCTGTGGAGTTGATGGAAACCTGGACCACGTTGCGGGAGGCGAGCGGCAGGCCCAGTGCTTTGACGCAGGGCAGCACGCGAATCTGCTTTGCGATGCGCTTCGCAAGAGCGAGATCCGTTGTGGCGAGCCAGATATTCCAGGCCACCAGGAACTTACGGGCTCCGATGGCGACTGCCCCGGCCGTGGGATGCAGAGCGGTACCGGTGTCGAACGGCCCGCCCTCGCGGCGAACCCGTTCCAGCGGACGGCTACCCGCGGCTTCGTAGAAATAGGAGGGCACGCGCCACCTCTCCCAGATTGCCGCGGCCGCGCGATGGGCCAGCGTTATGCAGTCCCCCAGAGCCGAACCGGCCATCGGAACGAAAGGCAAAACATCCAGTACGCCGATCCGCGGATGCACACCGCTATGACCGGTCAGTGTGAGGTTCGAAAAGGCAGCTTCGGCCAGCTCAAGAGCCGCCTCCAGAACCGCCTCAGCCTCTCCCGCGAAGGTGAACACCGTTCTGTTGTGGTCGTGATCCGAAGATCGATCCAACAAGGGCACGGCGCGGATGGCACCAGAAAGCGTGTCTAACAGCGCCGGGTTACGCCCTTCAGAGATGTTCGGCACGCACTCGATCATTCCCCCTCCACGCGGCCGCGCCGATAAACCGTCTTGCCATGGCGGACAACACGCATCACCAAATCGAGAGTGCCATGACGAAAGATATCCTGATAATCGCGGCAGTCGTAGAGCACCAGGTCGGCCCATTTGCCGGGTTCCAAAGTGCCCGAGTCGTAAGCGCATCCGGCGGCATAAGCGGCATTGACGGTACTGGCCGTAATTGCTTCTGCGGCAGTGACGGCAAGGTCGCGGCAGAGCGTGGAGAGTCGATGAGGCATGTTGTAGTCTGGGTTATTTTCGCGATCATAGTGGGCGCCAAGCGCAAGCGCGCCGCCCTCATCGATCAGCAGGCGCGCTTGGTCACAAGTAACCACCATATCGGAGCGTGCCAGGGCCGCGATTGAGATTGCCGGTAGGTCTCCAGCGAATGCGAAAGCCACCGGTTTGGTTGCAAAGGCCAGGAACGCTGCTTTCTCCGCGCAACCGGCCGCTGCTCGGATAACGGTATGGAGGCCCAGCGCTTCGGCTTGATTAAGGAAATCGCTCATGCTTGCCGATGTCGCGCCTTCTCTTTCCACGGCAACCGTAGCGGAACGGATCAGCCGTAAACGGAACGCGGCTTCAAGGAAGGTTGCATCCGTCCCTGGGGACAACACTGCTGTGGGGATCAGGGTAGCGGGGCGTCCCTGCATTCCCGCGCAGATGCGCAAGACGCGCATGTCACAGGAGTTCAGAACCTCCACGGTTGCAATCCCATGCCGAACCATGCCCGAAAGGATCGCTTTGGCGGACTTTTCGAGCGCCATGCGCTTCAGCTCGCAATCAAAAAGACGGGTCGCCGTGTCGATGAAAGCGGGAAGCACAACCATCCCCGAGGCATCCACTTCAACGGCATCGCGGGCGGCTTTCAGCCGTTCAATGCGGCGGGCTGTGCCTACCTCCTCAATCCGTCCATTTCGAATGATCAGAGCTCCATCCGGAATGATGGCAAGCTCCGACATCTTCGTGCCCCTGCGGGCTTCGCGCGGCCCGTGCAACGTGAGGAGTTGACGGGCCGCCCGAACCAGAACCAGATTATCCGTTACGCCGGAATCCCGGCTCTGGCGTGCCATGACTTCGCCGACTTGATGGCTGTGTTGACGGCTTCAATATTTTTCACACCCTGATCGCTCAACCAGTCCTCCAGTGCCTGCATACCTTGCTTGGCGAAGACCGGAATGGCATCCTGCCACGTAGCCCGGCCGCAGAGGACCCCCGAATACTCGGTGCCCGATTCAGCAGCCATCGTGAGGTTTTCAATGAATTCCGCGTTGGTAACGCCGGCGCTCAGATAAATGAAGGGTTTCGAAACGGAATCGGCGGCTTTGCGGAAATGGTCAAGCGCTTCGGCGCGCGTGTAGGCCTTCTGGCCTTTGTAAACGCTGCTGCCTTCCACATACACGGCGTTGATCGGCACCTCCACTTTGAGAACGTCCACTTTGTATTCGGGCTTGGCGAATTCCACCATACAGCCGGTCACCAGTGCCGGTTTCTTTTTGGCGAACTCCAGCCCTTTCTCGTCACCGCCGTTCGGATCGTAGGCGATGAATTCCAGAAAGAATGGAATGTCGTTGGCTTCGCACTCCGCGCCCACGCGTTCGATGAAGGCGTGCTTTACGTCCTTCACATCGGGTGCATCTTCCGGCGTGTAATAGAGCAGGATTTTCACGGCGTCCGCGCCCATATCTTTGATACGTTTGGCGGAAACATGGGGCAGCAGATCGGGAAGACGGCCAGGCTGAGTGGCATCGTAGCCGGTCTCTTCGTAAGCCAGGAGCAGGCCGGCATTTTGGGCGCGCGCTTTGGCCGCGGGCAGGCCGAATTCCGGGTCCAGCAGAATGGCGCTGGCGTGGGGAGTAAGCACCTTAGAGACAGCGACTTTGAACTGCTCCATCATCTCCTGCGAAATCTCTTTCTGATCCACTCCCTTCGATTTGGCGAGAGACTTCTGAAGGCTGCCGCGCTGATCCATCGCGGCGGCGGCAATCACGCCTGCTTGATTGGAGAGCGCGTTCATGTGCTTAAGTTTTCCGGGGGTCATGTTCGGTTAATTATCCCATTAAGGACGCAGAACGCGATCCATTTCAAGGAACTCTTCGATATCAGGATTACCGGACCGCGCCAGATCGTCCGGCGGACCGAAGAAGATGACGTTGCCCTTGAAGAGAAACACCACTTTGTCCGCCAACCTGTGCATCAGGTCGAGATCGTGCGTAACGACAACGCTGGTCAGCTTTAGCTGGTTTTTCAAGCGCAGCATCAGCTCCTGCATGTGATCGCTCATGATGGGATCCACCATGGTGGTGGGCTCGTCGTACAGAATGCACTGCGGCTGGGCGGCGATGGCGCGGGCAATCGCCACCGCGCGTCGGTATCCGGTTGAAAGGTCCGCGGGGTAGGTGTCGCGGGCATCGGCAATTCCCACCATTTTCAGAAGACCGTCCACCACGTCCTCTTTGTTCTTCTCGTCGTAATCCTCGCGAAGTTCAAGTGAGGAAAGGACATTTTCCGATACCGTTTGCGAATCGAAAAGCGCTCCGGATTGGAAGACCATTGTCACTTTCCTGCGGACCTTGCGCATCTGGTCTTCGGTAAAGTTGGTGATATCTTCATGCGCAACAATCACCTGGCCCGAATCCGGCTTTAGGAAGCCCATGATCATATTCAGACTGACCGATTTGCCCACGCCGCTGCGCCCAATTACCGCGACGGTCTGGCCACCGTCCACAGAGAAATTGGCGTCGACTAAAACCGGGTGGTCGAACGTCTTGTTTACGTGGCGGAACTCAAGATAGTGTGGAAATTCATCGGTCATCTAGGAATTTGTCCCATTCGGGCGCGGTGTTGACGTTTTGAAACGAATCGGCATCGTCACAGGGCCAAAACCTAGCTTGCAGCATGGCCGCCAGATCTACAACTCGCCTTGTACCCCCGTTCAGAGCGTCCGTGACCTGGGGTCCGCAGCTCTTGTGATAAAGAGCGCACAGCGGCTGGAGTTTGCCTTGGCTCGTCTTTGGCACAATCCATTGCACACCGGGAGTGATCTGCGCGGCCAAATCTCCGAAGAGTTTAGCGCTCACACGGGGCATATCGCAGGCGACAATCAAATTCCACTCCTGGGCATAGGGCGAGAACAGCGCAGCCTCAATGCCGGAAAGCGGGCCGCGATCGGGAAGCAAATCGGGCACGGCAGGCAATCCCAAGTTCCCATACAGATCCGGGGAACCGACGAGGCAGACCGGGTTTGCCACAGCAAAAAGTTCTTCGGCAATGTGTTGGGCCAGGGCACGTCCTTCGAACGGCAACAGAGCCTTGTCACGGCCCATTCGCGTGCTCTTTCCCCCCACCAGAACGAAGCCCGAAAGCCCGCCGTGAAACACCTGCAAATGGTACCATTACAGTACGTGATTCAACGCCTTCGCCCTGCCCTGCTCGTTACGCTGGGGATGCAGATCTGGCTGCCGCTCGCGATGCATGCCGAGACTGTCGCAAGCCGGACGACCATCACAGTTCGAGCAGACGCTCACACGGGAAGATTAGTGCGAAGTGTGGTGGTTTCGCCTCGCATTTTGAACGTGGACGAATCGTCGGCTCCCGTACAGGCTCGCCCGGCTTCTTCCCTCCCGCCGGCAAAGGGGACCCTTGCCGCTGAGAACCTTACGGACATGATCAATGAGATTGCCGAACGGAATCAGGTGGAGCCTTCTCTTGTTCATTCAGTAATAAAAGCGGAAAGCAATTACAATCCAGCGGCGCTTTCCCCGAAAGGCGCGCAAGGCTTAATGCAGCTGATTCCTTCCACGGCGCGGCGGTTCGGCGTGTCGAATAGTTACAATGTTCAGGAAAATGTGGAAGGCGGCGTCAAATACCTGAAATTTTTAATTGATCTTTACCACAACGATTACAAGAAAGTGATCGCCGCTTATAACGCGGGTGAAGGCGCCGTTGCGAAATATGGCGGCATTCCGCCCTATTCGGAAACAATGACGTATGTTTATCGGGTGGCCAAGAATCTGAAGACCGCGCGGCAGTATGCGGAAATTCGCGCCGCTGATCGTAAACTTACCGCTCCCCCACCCCCTCCCGTGCAGGCAGCGGGCGTGCAAACGGAACAAGAGACTCACCCCATCGTTGCCGTGACGGGCGAAGACGGCAAGGTATACTACAAGACACAGTAGCGATGAGACTGCGGCCGATTTTCGGAGCTCTCTTCTTAGCCCCTTTACTCTCCGCACAAACTGCAACCCAAAATTTACAGGTGATGGATGTGCGGTTCTGGTCCCTCGCGGGCACCACGCGAGTTGCCATCGAAACCTCCGGCGAGTTCCAGTACAAGTTCGATCGCATTCCGAACCCTGAGCGTCTGTTCTTCGATATCGAAGGGGCGAAGCCGAAGGGCGCCGGGCACAAGATTCAGGTCAAGAACGTCAACGACAAATTCCTGAAGCGGATCCGGATTGCCGAAAATGTTCCCGGTCGAACACGCGTGGTGCTCGATCTGGAAGAGGGCGTCAGCTTCACGGCCTCGCAATTATCAAATCCAGACCGGTTAATTGTGGAACTGCGCGCCTTGACGGATGTCCCCGCGCCTCCGGTGACTGCGCCCGTTGTCTCGGTGGTGGTCGAGCCTCCTGTGACGCCGGAGCTGAAATCCCCACCGGTGTTGGCGAAACCGGCTCCCAGTGTGGCCCCGGCGCTCTCGTCACTGGCGCCCCCGCCTGCCAGCCCTTCGCGGCGGTTCTCCCAGGATGGCAGCCGTTCCCTGGTACGCGCGCTCGGCCTGAAGATCAATCGCATTGTGATCGATGCCGGTCATGGCGGGCACGATCAGGGTACCAGCGGGGCTGCGGGCCTGCTTGAAAAAGATCTGGTGCTCGATGTGGCGCTCCGGTTAGGCAAGCTGATCGAGGAGCGAATGGGAAGCGAGGTGATCTACACGCGCCAGGACGATACCTTCATCGGCTTACATGAACGCACGGCGCTCGCCAATCAGCGAAAGGCAGATCTGTTTCTTTCGATTCACGCCAACAGTTCGCCCGCAAAGCGAGTGTCCGGCATTGAAACGTATTACCTGAACTTCACTTCTTCCTCGGATGCTCTCGATGTTGCGGCTCGGGAGAATGCCAGCGCCCAGAATAGCGTCTACGAACTGAAAGATCTGGTCCAGAGCATCGCCCAGCACGACAAGATTGAAGAATCGAAGGAGTTTGCCCAGAGTATTCAATCCTCGCTGCAGGGGTTCGAATCGAAATATAGCCCCGGCGCCAAGGATCGAGGCATCCGGAAAGCACCGTTCGTGGTACTCATCGGCGCGCAGATGCCTTCCGTGCTGGCGGAAATTGGGTTCCTCAGCAATTCCCGGGAGGAGATGCTGTTGAACAAGCCGGACCACCGGCAGAAGTTGGCCGAGGCTCTCTATCGCGGGCTCTTCCGGTACTCCCAGACGCTGAGCCATTTCGAGTTGACCAAGGGCGAATGATTTATTCGCGCTCTTCGGAGTACGCCATTTCGCGCGTCGGTTTGTTGCGCTCCCAGAAAGGCCCCTCGGGCGGCTTTTGTCTCCGGCGCGCCGCAAAGGATGTGCGGCTTATCGATATCGTGGACGCGGTGGACGGGCTGGATCATTACGCGCAATGCGTCGTCGGCCTTCCGGAGTGTCATGACCGCATGGGCTGCCCCATGCACAATGGCTGGATTTCGCTCCACCGGCGTATCATGGATTATCTGAGACGGAACACGGTGGGCAGCTTGGTCAAACAGATGGAGTCCCAGAAGGCACTCCGCCCATCTCAACAAGAGAGGAATATTTAACTAATGGGAAGCTCCATGCTTGTCCCCATGGTGGTCGAACAGACCTCACGTGGTGAACGGGCCTACGACATTTACTCGCGGCTGTTGAAAGAGAACATCATTTTTCTTGGCACACCGATCGACGATACGGTTGCCAATCTGGTGATCGCGCAACTGCTCTTCCTGGAAGCGGAAGATCCCGAACGCGACATTTCGATTTACTTAAACTCCCCCGGCGGTTCGATCACCGCGGGATTGGCCATTCTGGATACGATGGCCTTCGTGCGTCCGGATATCATTACGATTTGCGTCGGGCAGGCGGCTTCCATGGCCGCGGTGCTGCTGGCTGCCGGTACCAAGGGCAAGCGCTTCAGCCTTCCGAATTCGCGCATTATGATTCACCAGCCTTCAATGCAGGGCTTGGCTGGGCAAGCGGCGGATATCGATATTTACGCGCGCGAAATTCTGCGAATGCGCGAGACTTTGAACAATATGCTGGCGACTGCCACGGGGCAGACCGTGGAACGCGTGGCCCGCGATGTGGATCGCGATTACATCATGAGCCCCGAGCAAGGCGTGGAATACGGCATGATCGATAAAGTGATCTCCAGCCGCGACTTGGCGCCCTTGCCGCTTCCGAAAGCGCTCTGATGGCTTTGCGTTTAGAAAACAAAATCGCCATTATCACCGGCGCCGGTGCCGGAATCGGAGAAGCAACAGCGGTACGCTTCTCCGAGGAAGGCGCCAAGCTGGTGCTGGCAGACTATAACGGCGCGGCGGTGGAGGCACTTGCCGCGCGCCTGCCAAACGCGATCGCCGTAGCGGGCGATATCTCAAAAGAAGCCGACGCCCAGCGCATTTCCGAGGAAGCGGTGAGGGCTTTTGGCGCAATCGATATCCTGGTCAACAACGCGGCCGATTTCACCACGAAGAATGTGGAGGACGCGACCTTGGAAGATTGGACTCGCGTGCTGAACGTGAACGTGATCGGAACCGCGATGGTGTCGAAATACGCGGTGCCGCATATTCGCAAACAGGGCAAAGGCTCCATCGTGCATCTCGCGTCGATGAGCGGGATCATCGCCCAGCCCAACTTCGTGACCTACAACTCGAGCAAGGGCGCGATCATGACCATGACGCGCTGCATGGCGCTGGATCTCGCGAAAGACAAAATTCGCGTAAACAGTGTTTGCCCGGGCTGTATCATGACCACGGCCAGTGAGCGCGAGTGGACTCGCATGGGCATCTCTAAAGAAGAATGGACGGCGCAAATGGCACCCGGTCATATGTTGAACCGGGTCGGTGACGCGCGTGAAGTTGCGAACGCGATTTTGTTTCTCGCGAGCGACGAGGCAAGTTTCATCACTGCCGCTCACCTGATGGTAGACGGCGGCTACGTCTGGAAGTAGCGTGTGCCCCAAACCACGGTCGTCTTTGTTCACGGTTTTCGAGACGGGCCTGAATGTTGGGACCCATTCGTTAAACTACTGGAGGGCGATCCCGAACTAAGCGGATTCCGGTTCCTGCGTTACCAGTACTCCACCGGTATCGCTAAGCTCAATGTCCTGCAGCGGCTCCCCACCATCAAACAGTGCGGAAACGGTCTGGGCGGTTTTCTCGATCTTCGCTGCCCGGAAGGCAAGCTGGTGCTCGTGGGCCACAGCATGGGCGGCTTGGTCATCCAGTACCTGCTTGCCGAAAAGTTGGCAGCCGGGCGTGGGGCCGATCTTTCCAGGATCCGCTCCGTTATTCTTTTCGCCACCCCGAATCGCGGTTCCACCATGTTCAGCAGCCTGCGCCGTATCGCCAATACCTTCATCGATAATCCCCAGGATGAACAACTGGAAGTGCTGAACGACGAAGTAGCCAACCTCACCGAAACCATTGGCCGCTCTATTGTCCGTGCACAAAAGGTCGATCTGAATGCCTGCCCCATTCCCTTTCGTGCCTTCTGGGGAGAGACGGATGCCGTGGTTCCCGAATCCTCCGCGCGCGGTTCCTTCACCGAAGCGAACCAGCTTCCCGGCGATCACACCACGATCATTCGACCGGAGGATCGAGACGACCTTCGCTACCTTGCCCTTAAGGAAGAACTGCTCAACCCCACCGGCCATCCGTTCATTTATGAGTTCGAACGTTTCGAGGTCACACTTACTGTCTGCCCCCGCTCACCTGATGTCCCTGTGCTCCTCAACGATCTCGACCAACCGATCGAAATCCGCGCCGACAACGAAGCAACGCGCACTATCGACATCGAAGTCTCCTCAAAAAATCGCTGTTCACAGCCTTATACGCAGATGTACCGCAGCATCGATGGCTTCGTGCAGTCTCTCAGTTTCACCGGCACCAACGATATCGACAGCGCCACCTACACGGAAAACCGCGCTAGCGGTAAGAAGTTTACGTATATCTTCACGCCCGACCGCCAGGGCAAATTCTCACTCAAGTTGAAAATCTACAACGGCTTCGGCGAAGGCCAGCGCAATTGGCATAACCACATGAACCCGAACGCGCACTACAAGCTCTTTCGATTCACGCTGGACCTTCGAGCGTTCGATCAGGCGGGCTATCGGATTGCGCCTGAGCCGCGGATGGGGTATTCGGACCGGGATATAGACGGCCACAGGTCCTGCCAGAGTCGCGGAGAGCTGCCCATGGTCCCCTATTTGGAAGCCACTCCGACTCCGTTCCTTCGGACCTGGGAAATCCGAAACATGAACCAGGGAATCGTGGATGTGTCCTGGGACTTACAGAAGCTTGCCTGATTTCATTCCGCTGAAACGTTGGTTTAGTAAGTTGAGGAGATGCCTCGCTTGCGTCTCCTAACGCTACTGCTCTGCCCTATTTCTCTCTTTGCCCAGTTCGATACCGCCACTGTTTTAGGCACCATCCGGGATGCCGCCGGCCGCGTCGTGGAAGGCAGCCGCGTTACTCTGGCGAACCAAGGTACCGGCACTACCCAGACCGCCACCACGGACGGCAACGGAAGTTACAATTTCTTGAACGTCCGGGTCGGCGATTATTCCGTCAAGGCCGAACTCGCCGGTTTCAAATCCGCTACCTCCAATCCGTTTCGGGCGGACGTCAACGCCCGGCAGCGCGTGGATCTGCAGCTGGAGATCGGGCAGGTCACCGAGAACGTCGTCGTATCGGATGCCGCCGCCGTCCTCGAAACGGATTCGAGCGACCGAGGCCAAGTGATTAACCGGCGCGAGATTGTCGATCTGCCGCTCAATGGCCGCGAGTACGCGGATTTAGCGCTTCTTTCTACGGGCGTGCGAAAATCCGTGCTCGAAAACCAGAGCATTACCAGCCGGGATGCCTCGTTCAACGTGAACGGCCAGCGTAGCGCGCTGAACAACTTCATTCTGGACGGCATCGACAACAACTCCTACGGCACTAGTAATCAGGGCTTCTCGAACCAGGTGATTCAGGCCTCGCCCGACGCGCTGGCCGAGTTCAAGGTTCAAACCGACAACTACTCCGCCGAGTTCGGGCGCGCGGCGGGCGCGGTGATCAACGCCTCTATCCGGAGCGGTACGAACGGATATCACGGCTCGGCTTGGGAGTTTCTGCGGAACACGTCGCTCAATGCGGTTGGCTTCTTCAACACCTTTGCTCCGGGGGTTTCCAAGCCGGTGTTTATTCAGAATCAGTTCGGTGCCGCATTCGGTGGCCGCATCATTCGCGACAAGCTGTTCTTCTTCGTCGATTACGAGGGACTACGCCGCGTCACCAAAACCGCGCAGTTCTCTGCACTGCCCACAGCCGATCAGCGTGCAGGCAGGAATCGGTACGGCGATTCGCAATCCTCTTACGGGCGCTGTGTATGCCGACGGCGTGATCCCCTCGTCTGCCATATCGCCCTTCGCCGCCGCCGTGTTCGCGGCGCTGCCCTTGCCCAATATCACGCCCTTTGGCGGCAACAACTACATCTCGCTTCCGCGCGGTTCCATCAATGATGACAAAGGAGACTGGCGCATCGACTACTACGCGAGCCAGAAGCTGACCACATTCGTCCGCTATAGCCAGCGCGAAGCAAACCCCTTCGATCCGCCGGCGATTCCCGGGCCCGCAGGCGGCAACGCCAACGGCTTCTTTCATCAGTTCAATCAGCAGATCGCACCGGGCATTACTTACAGCTTGAACCCGACTTCGGTGCTCGAAGCCCGTCTGGGCTTCAGTGGACCGACGGCGGCAAGAGCCCGATCGGGCTTGGCCAGACCAGCCTGCTCACACAGAACGGAATCACCGGGCTGCCAACAGACCCGCGGATCGCCGGGTCGCTGAACACCCAAACGATCAATGGCTACTCCGCAGCTGGGACGTCAGGGCAGCAACCCACAGTTTCAGAATCCGTTCGTGATCAATCCCAAGGTGAATTACTCGAAGTTTCTAGGCCGCCATAGTTTAAAGGCCGGTTACGAGTATCAGCGCATCAGCACCAGCCATCGACGACTTCAATCCGGTTTATGGATCCGACGTGTACGGCGGCCAGTTCAGCCGGCCCGATCGAGCGTGACCACGAACAACAATGCTTACAACGTGGCGGATTTTCTTTTCGGCGCGCGCAGCCACTACGAGCTAAACAACTATGCAATCGTCAATTACCAGCAGCGGATGCACTTTGCGTATCTGCAGGACGACTTCAAAGCGTCCACCAAGCTAACGCTGAACCTGGGAATTCGCTACGAGTTCGCCACGCCGCAATGGGTGGACGATTATCGTCTGGCAAATTTCGATCCCGCGACGCAGACGCTGGTGCAGGCGAAAAGCGGTTCGCTCTATGACCGTTCGCTGGTGAACCCGCAATACAATAATTGGGCGCCGCGCGTCGGCTTGGCTTATAAGATCGCTCCGAAAACTTTAATCCGAAGCGCGTACGGCATCAGCTACGTTCAGTTCAACCGGTTGGGCGGCGAGAATCTGCTGGCTTACAACGGTCCAAACATTCTGGACGCCACGATCGACCAGACTCCCGATTTGCCCTTGTGCAGTGCCAACAGCGCGCCCACCACGTGCTTCCGCACAACGCAGCAGGGGTATCCCGCGAACTTCGCCGTGCCAGCAAACTTCAATCCGTTAGCGGCGCAGGCACGGTATATCCCTAAGAATAATCCAACGGGATATGTGCAAAGCTGGCACTTCACCGTGCAGCAGGAGATTACGCCGAGCCTGGTCATCGATGCGGCTTATGTAGGCAACCGCGGAACGCACCTGATGATTCTGGGTGACTATAACCAGGCCGTTCCGAATCAGCCTGGTCAGAATCTTTCATTGCAGTCGCGCCGGCCGTTTCAGAAGTTCAGCACCATTGAGGTCGCGTACGGCGCGGGCGAGTCAGACTACCATGCGCTCCAGTTGAAGGTAGAGAAACGATACTCCGCCGGGCTTTACTTGCTGAACTCGTTCACGTGGTCGAAGGCGATCGACAACGCTTCAGGACATTTGGAAGCGACCAGCGGTGATAACTCTCGCGTGAACATCCGCGATCTTCGGAACGAAAAAGGGCCTTCCGGTTACGACCAGCCGTTCAATGACACAACCAGCATTGTCTACGACCTTCCCTACGGAAAAGGCCGGCGCTTTGGCGCGGATACGCCCGGCGCAGTGCAGGCCGTACTGGGTGGATGGCAGTTCAGCGCCATCGATACTCTGACCAGCGGCATTCCCATTAATCTGAGCTATAGCCCGACTTCGCAATTCCAAGTGAGCGGGCTTCCGACGTACCGGCCCAACGTGATTGGCAATCCGGTAACTCCGGAAGGGCAACGCGGCGTAGCGAATTATCTGAACCGTGCAACGGTGCTGATTCCGACCGACCCCAGCCAGCCCTTTGGCAACGCAGGGCGCAACGTGGCGCGCAGCCATCCCTTCTATCAACTGGACGCGGCCATGCACAAGCGCTTCCGGCTGTGGAGCGAATCGAGCGCGCTTGAGTTCCGCGCGGAGGCGTTCAACGTCTTCAATCAAACCAACTTTCAGCCGGCCAATGGCAACGTGAGCAGTTCGTCGTTCGGCAGCATTACGGCTACGTTCCCCGCCCGGCAGTTGCAGTTCGCGATGAAGGTGCTGTTCTAAATGCGAACGTTTAACCGGCGAGAGTTTGGGGCGATGCTGGCCGCAGCTGCAGTTCCCCGCCCTGATACGTTCCGCTTTGCGATTATCGCGGATACGCATATCATTGACGATTTCTACACGGGCCCGGAAGGAAGCCCGCTTGACACGGAGACGATCTTCCGGACGTCGCCCCATCTGACAACCGCGCGAGACGCGATTAACCGCTTACGCCCCGCGATGGAACAGGTATTTCTGGTCGGCGATTATTTTCATAATTATCCCTCGACCGACCACTCGTTCTACTTCAAGAACCGCACCCGGCTGGATAACGCGAAGCTACTGACGGACGGGTTCCAGGCGCCGGTCCACATCGGCTTTGGGAATCACGATTACGATGTCCCGCGCGTGACGAGGGAGTTCAGCCACGACCTGTTTCGTGAGAAGTTCAAGGTGGAACCGTATTACTCGCTCGACTACAAGGGTTTCCGCTTTCTGCATCTGAACAACTTTCTGGGCGACACCTGGGATCCGAAGAGCGCGACCTTCGATCGGCGCATCGGTTCCTTGGGGGAACGTCAACTGAACTGGGCCGAAGCGCAGCTGGATGAACGCAAGCCGACGTTCGTCTTCATTCACTTCCCTCTGCCGATCGTTCGTGCAACAGAGCGCGCCGACTACGGACTCCATCCGATGCTTCTGAAGTATCAGGACAATATCCAGCGCGTGATTTCCGGCCATAATCATCGCTGGTTTGACCTGGAGCGCAAGTACGGTCCGCGGGCAACCATCATGGGGGCTACCCGTTACGACGAGGACGCGTGCATGATCATCGAAGCGGACTCAAAGGCCGGGACGCACACCTGGTTAAACGAATCCTACGTGGATTGGACGACCTATTACAGCCGGCCTTACCTCGGGTTGATTCCCGGCATCTCTCCTCACTTTGCGCCCGATTCGCGCCAAACCAGGCTGACCTTTTCGCCATGGACTGTGCAGAGCGTCCAACCATAAAACCAGCCTTCCTTTGCACCTAAGCCCGCGCTTCGGCCGCGTTCCAGGCTGCCTCCAGAACTGCCTGCTTCATAGTATTGAACGCCATCGCGTTCCAATTTGAGGAACTGATGCCCATGACCGCAGACTACGGCGGCAACTCCGTATCGTTTTGCGATTCGGTGCAGTTCGAACGCGCCGCTCCCGAAGCTGAGGGGGAGTATCCAGAAAGGCTTGTGGAAAAACACCAATCTGGGTACGTTCGCCGGGGCCATTTTCAGGTCGCGTTCGAGGAAGGCGAGTTGGTCTTCTGAGAGGTCGTTCGTGCGAGAGTTGTCGAGCACTGTGATGTGGACCTGGTTCGCGAAGGTGAAGCTGTATTGCGGAGGATGATGCGTCTCCAAGGTGTATTGTTTTTCCGAAGCGTCGGACCAGATGTCGTGATTGCCGGGAGTGAAATATTGGGTTAGGGTACCGTACTTGGCCCAGACGGAACGAAGCGTGCGCCACTCATTCGGAGATTCGATAGTGTCCCCGACGTTGATCACGAAGGCGGGGTGTTCGCGCGCGATTTCCCCCCAGATCTGTTCATAAACTGCCTGATTCGCACCGCCGGTGCGGTCGCCCAGGATCGCGAAGCGGAGTTCCGCCGGCGCAGCGCTGGCAAGCAAGAGGGTGAGTGCGAGGAATCGCGGCATCTGGTGAGAAGTTTAGCGTTGTGAGGGCACCAGCGTTTTCGAAAGAACCATGTCCCTCGATCACAGTGTCGCCGCCGTGCTGCCGCTGCTTGCGTTCTGGATCCTCTTGAACGGTCTTGACGACATGGTCCTGAATGTTCTCTGGTTCTGGACATCGGTGTTCTGTTCCAAGCTGGAGCTTCCGCCGGAATCCACGCCGGAGCGACCGGTCGCCATCTTTGTTCCGCTGTGGAAGGAACATCGCGTAATTCGAAGGATGGTGGAGCACAATGTCGCTGCGCAAAAGTATTCAGCGTTTCATATTTTCCTTGGAGCTTACCCGAACGACGCGCCTACCCTTGAGGCCTTGGAAGACTTAGAAAGGCAGTTTCCGCGTGTTCATATCGCGCGGTGTCCGCATGCAGGACCCACCTCCAAGGCCGATTGCTTGAACTGGATTTATCAGCGCATGCTGCTCTACGAAGAAGAGCACAGCATCCGGTTTCAGACGGTGATGACGCATGACGCGGAGGATCTCATCCATCCTGAGGCGCTGCGGCTGATCGATTTTTACACCCGAACTCACGGCATGGTGCAGATTCCGGTGCTGGCGCTTCCAACGCCTTGGTGGGAGCTGACGCATGGAGTGTACTGCGACGAATTCGCGCAATTTCAATTTCGTGATATGCCGGTGCGGAACCGGGTGGGCGGTTTTGTGCCTTCCAATGGCGTGGGGACGGGCTTCTCGCGCGAGGCAATTGAGGCAATTGCGGCGGCGCACGCAAACCGGATCTTCGAGCCAGCCTGTTTGACGGAGGATTATGAGAACGGCTTCCGGGTGCATCGGTTAGGCTTTCCGGCAACATTTCATTCCGTTAAGGAAGCTGGACAATTCCTTTGCAGCGACGCGCGAATACTTCCCGCGGCGATACAAAGCCGCTGTCCGACAGCGGACCCGCTGGACCACAGGGATTGCGCTGCAGAGTTGGGAGTATCACGGATTGCGGGAGACGCTCGCGCAGCTTTGGTGGTTTTGGCGGGATCGTAAGACCCTGATTAACAATTTGCTCACACCAATGGTGCAGGCGATAACTGCTTATGGCGCTGTGACCTTCGCCGTCAGTTCTGCTCTGCATCAAACCTGGGCTTTGGCTGGAGTCTTTTCCCCTGCTTTCAATTGGGCGCTGGTGTTGAATAGCCTCATCTATTTAGCGATTCGCACCGGATGCTCGGGGCGGGTGTATGGGTGGAAGTTTGCCGCAGCTACCCCTCTGCGAATCGTTTGGGGAAGTTGGATCAATTTCATGGCCTCTGCTGCCGCAGTCCAGCGTTATGCGACAGCCCGGATAACCAGGCGACGCTTGGTTTGGTTGAAAACTGAACACGCCTATCCCAATCGGACGACTTTGGTACAGTCAGTCGAGACAGTACCAATGCCGGAGGAAGAGACGGTGTCGATTCCGGTCACGCGGGCTTTGCCGGCGGAATTATCGCGGCGTTGGAAGGTCTTGCCGTTCAAAGTGTCAGCGGGACATCTGCATTTGGCCGGGGTGGAAAGGCCGACCGAAGAGATGCACTTAGAACTGGCAGGGCTCTCTTCTCTGGAGATCCGGTTCCACCGGATTAGCGAGGAGGATTTCCTGGAGATGTCGGAGAAATATCTGCCGCCGCTCAGGGGATGTTTGGGGGGGACAACAACGTCCGGGGTTCCATCGACGTGATTTTCCAGCTATCCCCGGAACGGCCTGTTTCCAGGTGAATTTTTGCGTTTCTTCTTTCGGTAGGTCCGTTTTCCTGCTTCGATCTGAGTTGAAGGAACCACTCGGTTTCGGCTTTGCGATGCGTATCGTCGCCCGATTCTTCATTGATTTCAATGACGCAGATAATATCGTATTGCGAGGTCAGGGCGTCCAGATTGCGGATAACGTCGCCGTAGCCGGGCATATCTTTTGAAAAGGCATCGGCGGCCCCAGTGATGTTGTTGTCGCTCAGCCGGGCCGCGAGCTTCGTGAGAAGCGCGAGCGTCGGCGGAGTGTCCGCGGCGCGCAGTGACAAGGCCGTTAAGGCAACGAAGGCGCGGCGGCTAAGTTCGGTAGCTGGCATTGATGCGGATATAACCCTCGGTGAGGTCGCAGGTCCAGAACGTTGCTTTGCCTTTGCCTGGGCCCTCGATGGTGAAGCGGATGGAGACGTCCTTAGCGTCGAGTCTCGCCTTCAGATCGGCTTCGGAGAAAGGGGCGGCCAGTCCTCTTTTGCAGACGGTTACGCCTTGCATATCGATAGAGACCTTGGTGGGGTCGAATTCGATGCCGGCGTTACCGGCGGCGCAGAGAATGCGGCCCCAGTTGGGGTCGTTGCCGGCGATTGCTGTTTTGACAAGTGGCGAATTGGCGATAGTTCTTGCAACGGCGGCGGCGTTTTCGTCGCGCGTGGCTCCTTGAACTTCGATCGTAATCAGCTTTTGGGCACCTTCTCCATCTCTCGCGATTTGTTTCGCGAGCGATTGCAGCAGCGCGGTGATCGCTTCCTGGACTTGGGGTAGTTCAGTGGGATCGGGGCGAAAGCCGCAGGCGCCGTTAGCGAGCATGATGAGCGTATCGTTGGTAGACGTGTCGCCATCGACGGAGATGCGATCGTAGCTGGCGGTGTTGCCGGCGCGCAGCATTTTGTTGAGGGCGGCGGGAGCGAGAATCGCGTCAGTCATCACGAAGCCGAGGGTGGTGGCCATGCGGGGCTGGATCATGCCGGAGCCTTTGGTCATGCCCGCTATACGGACCGTGCCGCGCCGCAGTTTGAGTTCCACTGATTCGGTTTTCGGGACCAGGTCGGTGGTGAGAATCGCATGGGCCACGCGTTCGAAGCCATCTTCGGCCAGGTTCTCGCGCAGGGTGGGGAGTTTGTTGAGGATCGGTGCAGGGTCGAGCTCGACACCGATAACTCCCGTGGAAGCGACCAGCACTTGCGCCGGAGGGAGACGGAGGAGTTTGGCGGTGGCCCGAACAGTCGCAGCGGCGACTTTGTCACCGGTGCGGGTGGCGCAATTCGCGTTGCCCGCGTTGATCAGGATGCCTCCCGCAATGCCTCGCGATTCGCGCAGATTGCGTCGGGAGAGGCGGACGGGAGAGGCGGACGCGCGATTCTGGGTGAACACGGCGGCGCACGCGGCGGGCACGCCGGACACGATCAGCGCGAGATCGTCGCGCTCCTGTTTGCGGATTCCAGCGTAGAGGGCGGCATAACGATAGCCCAGCGGCAGGGTCAATTGGTGGGAGCTCCCAAGCTTTCATTTTGCTGCAAATGAAGACCATTCATGAAAGCCTCGGCGGGAAGCCGCTTCCGGCCTTCGGCCTGAAGTTCCAGAGCTTCGAGCGTGGTGCCCCCGCCGCAGACGATCACGGCCTTCTTGCCAGGTATCAGCGTTCCCGGCGGGAGCGCTTGCATTTCGGAGGAGCATCGAGATTTTACGATGTAAAGCAACTGCCCTCGAAAGGTCGTGTAGGCTCCGGGCCAGGGTTGAAGGCCGCGAATCTGGTTGTGAATCTCGGCGACCGGACGAGCCCAATTGATTCGGCCGTCTTCCTTGGTCAGAATGGGCGCGAGTGTGGACTGCGCATCGTCTTGTTTTTCAGGGGTGATCTGCTCCAGGCGGTCGAGAGTTTCGGTGAGGAGCTTTGCCCCCAGGTGAGAGAGGCGTTCAGCAAGCGCTACCGCGTCTTCCTCCGGGCCGATTTCGGTTGAGGCGCGAAGCAGGATATCGCCCGTATCCAGTCCGGCGTTGATCTGCATGGTCGTGACACCTGTGACACGGTCTCCGCGGACGATCGACCACTGAACGGGAGCGGCGCCACGCAGTTTCGGCAGGAGCGAAGCATGGACGTTGATAATTCCGAGCGGGGCGATGTCGATAATCGATTGCGGCAGAATCTGTCCGTAGCCCACGACAACCATCAGGTCCGGAGCAAGTGCGCGCAGATGTTCGACAGCTTCCGGTTTGCGGGCGCGTTCGGGTTGGAAGACGCTTAGGCCGCGGGAGATTGCGAATTGTTTGACCGCGGATTGCGTAAGTTCCTGTTTGCGGCCTCGGGGGCGGTCGGGCTGCGAAACCACTTCGGCTACATCGTGGCCCGCATCGAGCAAAGCCGCAAGAGAAGGGACCGCGAAGGGCGGTGTCCCAAGGAACACGATGCGCCGCCGCTTCAATCCCATTCGCCGGCTTTCATCAGCTTCTTGATTTTGCGCTTGATCACATCACGCTTCAAGGGGCTTAAATAGCTGAGAAAGAGCTTACCGTGAAGGTGATCAATTTCGTGCTGCATGGCGCGGGCTAGAAGGTCTTCCCCTGTGATCTCAAAGTACGCGCCGGTAGGGTCCTGCGCGCGAACCGTTGCGATCTTGGCGCGCTTCACGTCCTCGCGAAAACCAGGGATGCTCAGGCAGCCTTCCTCGCCTACCTGCTTACCCTCTTTGTGAATGATTTCGGGATTGATGAGCACCAGGGGCGCGGGCTCTTCATCCTCCCCGCGGCCACAATCGATTACCGTGAGTTTCTGGCTCACACCCACTTGGGGAGCGGCCAAACCAACGCCCTTGGCCTTGTACATGGTTTCAAACATGTCGGCGATAAAGGCGTCGAGCTCCGGGGTGTTAAAGTTCGTCACGTTCTGACCTTCGCGCTCCAGCACGGGGTCCCCATACTTCACGATCTTGTAAACCATTGCTAGAAGCGCGCCACCTGTTCCCGGAAGCCCTCAAAATTTCGACGTGTTTCGACGAGCGAATCGCCTCCAAATTTCTCGAGGAATGCGCCGGCCAGCACAATGGCAGTCATCGCCTCGCCAATCACTCCCGCAGCGGGAACCACGCACACGTCGCTGCGTTCGTAAGCGGCTTTGGCGGGTTCGCGCGTTTCCAGGTCAACCGATTCCAGCGGGCGGCGCAGCGTGGAGATTGGTTTTAGCATGCCGCGAATTCGGATTTCTTCGCCATTGGTCATGCCGCCTTCGATGCCGCCGGCGCGATTGGCTCCCCGATAAAACTCTCGCTCCGCCTTTCGGTAATGAATGGTGTCCTGCACGGCGGAACCATAGCTGGCCGCGCCCTGTTCGGCGAAACCAATTTCGACGCCTTTCACGGCCTGCATAGAGACAATCGCCTGCGCAAGTTTGCCATCCAGGCGCGTGTCCCAGGTGGCGTGTGAGCCCAGGCCGACAGGCGCGCCTTTCACGACGACTTCAAACACACCGCCCACGGTGTCGCCGGTGCGATAGGCAACATCAACCACTGCCTTCATGCGTGCTTCGCTTTCGGGATCAACACAGCCAAGCAGGACTTCATCGCGGCGGCTCAGTTCTTCGATCTCCATCCAGGAAGCTTCGCGGCCCAGTTTGCAATCACCGACGGAGACGACATGGCTAAGGATTTCGATTCCGAACGGGCGCAGCAACGCTTTTGCCATGGCGCCCACGGCAACCCGCGCGGTCGTTTCGCGCGCACTGGCGCGTTCCAGGATGTAGCGGGCATCGGGAAAGTTGTACTTGATGGCTCCGGCGAGATCGGCATGGCCGGGGCGGGGGCGCGAAACGCTTTTGTGTTTCTCGCCGCTGCCGGGGAAATCTTCGACAGGAAGAGATTCTGTCCAGTTCTGCCAGTCTCGATTGCGGATCACGATTCCGACGGGCGCGCCGATTGTTTGTCCATGGCGAACGCCCGCAACAATTTCAGCGCGATCAGTTTCGATTTTCATGCGGCCCCCGCGGCCATAGCCTTGTTGGCGTCGCCAGAGTTCTCGATCGATACGCGCGAGATCTATGGGGATACCAGCCGGGAGACCGGCGATTGTGGCAAGCAAGCACTCACCGTGGCTCTCGCCCGCGGTTTCAAATCTAAACATTTCCTTGAACTTCGATCATATCGCGCCTGCCTTCACAGTTTGGGCAATGCCGAAGAGTTGCCAATACCGCTCGGGAAGCCGGACCACCCCCATTTCGCGATTCACGAACATGTGCTTAGTAAAGCCGGTGGCGAGCAGTTCGCCATCGCGGCGCATCTCATAGGCAAAGTGCATCATTTTTTGATTGACGCTGGTGATGGTGGCGCGGATGGCGATTTCGTCGTCGAAGCGCGCCGGGCGCAGATAGCGACAGTTGGATTCAACCACGGCGATAAAGACCCCATCGGCCTCTTCCATGTCGCGGTAGCGGAATCCCAGAGCGGTGCAGAAATCAACCCGCGCGACCTCCATCCAGACCAGGTAATTGGCGTGATGCACCACCCCCATTTGGTCGGTTTCGGCGTAGCGGACGCGGACGCGGGCTTCATGTGAGGTCACGGGCGCAAGTATAGCGAACACCGC
Organism: Bryobacterales bacterium; assembly: GCA_963795835.1. GTDB lineage: Bacteria > Acidobacteriota > Terriglobia > Bryobacterales > Bryobacteraceae > JALYXI01. The sequence continues at coordinate 188,344 of CAWCJC010000001.1, forward strand.
AACCTTCCTCACTGGGAAGCGTCTGATACACTTGCCCTCGCGGATGCAGATTAAGGTTTTATTTTTCGGACGGTTGCGGGAAATTGCCGGCTGCTCAGAGGACTTTTTGGAGCTCGCGGAACCTGCTTCCTTGGGCAAGGTATTCGAGCATTATGCCAAGCGATTTCCTTCGTTTACAGATCTGCGCAGCAGCATTGTGATGGCAAGGAATCATGAGTTTTCAGCGGCCACGACGCTGCTGCAAGATCAGGACGAAGTCGCGCTATTGCCGCCCGTCAGCGGGGGGTCAGAGCGGGATTGGGTTGAGTTAACACGGAGCCCGATCGATACCGCGGGTTTGGCGCGGCGCGTAGCGGCACATTCTGACGGCGCCGTGCTTACGTTCGAAGGCATCGTTCGCGATAACACCAAGGGAAGAAAGACGCTGTATCTGGAATACGAAGGCTATGAGCCGATGGCGTTGAAAGTGATGGCCGAGCTTGCGGAGAGCATTTTGGGGGCTCACGCGATCGGGAGAATCGCGATTGTGCATCGTCTTGGCCGTATGGAAATTGGTGAGGCAAGCGTGGTGATCGTGGTGGCGTCTCCGCACCGGCGAGCAGCTTATGAAGCTTCCCGGGAAGCAATTGATACGCTGAAACGCACCGTGCCCATCTGGAAAAAGGAATTCTTCGAAGATGGCGAAGTCTGGGTAGAAGGAGAATGGGACCAAAAACTCCGTGCCCAAGCTCTTTAAGCGCCTTGCTGGCGCATCGTTAATCCTGGTGGCGTTCGCGGTCGCGCAGGATCCGATCCTGCGTGTGGACGTGCGGCTGGTGCGCGTGGTAACCACGGTTCGCGATGCTGCCGGAGGCTTGCTTGGGACGTTGAATCAGAATGATTTTACAGTTCTGGATAATGGTGTTCCGCAAACTATCTCGGTCTTCGAACGCCGCACGGAGCAGCCCCTTTCAGTAGCCTTGCTGATCGATACGAGCGGATCGACGGCAAAGGATTTGAAGTACGAGAGCGATTCTGTCTCGCACTTTCTAAGAACCATGTTCGCCGACGGGAATCCCGAAGATTCGGTGTCGCTCTACAGCTTCAACTATGAGGTGACGAAGCAGACCCCTTTCACGCGCAACGCGGCGAAGTTGGAATCGCGGCTGAGGACTTTGCACGGCGAGGCCGGCACGGCCTTGTACGATGCGATCTGTCTTTCGGCGGGGGAGTTGGAAGGGCGAAAGGGCCGTCGAGTGATGCTGATCGTCACTGACGGCGGCGATACGTTCAGCTCGAGAAAATATAAAGACGCAATGCTGGCGGCGCAAACGGCGGACGCGGTTATCTATCCGGTGCTGATCGTTCCGGTGGAGGCGAGCGCGGGACGCAATACCGGAGGCGAGCATGCATTGATCACTCTGGCGCAGGGCACCGGGGGTAGAGTGTTTCAGCCGACCGTAGGCGCCGCGCTCGATGCCGCATTTGCCGACATTCTGAAGGAGCTGCGAACACAGTATCTGCTGGGTTTCTATCCGCAGAATGCGCCCGTAACCAAGGATCCTTTTCATACGCTTGAGGTTCGGGTGGGGCGTCCGGGATTGCGGGTTTTATCACGCACCGGCTACTATGGTGAGGCCAGGCAATGAGTTCAAAAGGCACCAGCGAAAAGAAAGCTCCCGAACAGACTTTCGAGGAAGTGAAGTATCTGAAGAAGCTGATCGACGCCCAAACGCCGGTGGTGATCACGCTGAGCGACAACGAAGAAATCCACGGAGTGGTGGAGTACTTCGATGCGCGGTTTCTCCGAATCACTCGTAAGGGTGAGGCGAATCTGTTCGTGTTCAAGCACGACATCAAGTACCTGTCGGAAAAAACGAATGCAGTTTCTTGAGACTGCGGAACGGATCGCGCGCGAAGCGGGTGCGGTGCTGATGGAGCATCATCACCGAAAAATTGGATTCGAACTAAAAGGCGATTTTGATTTAGTTACCGCGGCGGACCGGGCCAGTGAAAAGCTGATCGTCGAACGGCTGAAGACGCATTTTCCGGAGCACGGCATTATCGCCGAAGAAGGGGGCGGACACACTTCCTCTTCGGAATACCGGTGGTATGTGGATCCGCTGGACGGGACCACCAACTTTGCGCACGGGTATCCGATGTTCAACGTGACGCTGGCGCTCGAGAAAGGAAACGAGATGATCGCGGGCGTGATCTTCGACCCGCTTCATAACGAAATGTTTCGCGCCGGATTGGGAGCAGGGGCATATCTAAACGACGCGCCGATTTCGGTTTCGAGCGCGGCAAGATTGGAAGATAGCCTGGTTTCGACCGGGTTTCCGAGCCAGAATCGCGGACGAAATTCCAATATCCACTTCTATCATCAGATGGCCATGTCGACTCATGGCGTTAGGCGGGGCGGAAGCGCGGCGATCGATCTGGCTTACGTGGCGTGCGGCCGCCTGGATGCTTTTTGGGAATTCGGCCTGAAGCCTTGGGACCTGGCCGCGGGGAAGTTGATGGTGACCGAAGCCGGAGGCCGGGCGACGGACATGAAGGGTGACGCGCATGCGATCGGTTCGCCAACGTTGCTGGCGACGAACGGTGCAACTCACGGCGAAGCTTTGCAGCTCTTTTCTGAGATTTTTCGCGGGCACGTTCGGCATCCGATGCCGCCGGTTGTCTAGTAACGTAGAGTCATGAGCCGCGAGCAGAATCTCAAAACGCAGCAAGCCTTCGGTGAGGCGATCAACACGGGCAAGCTGGACGCGATGGTGAATCTGGTGGCTGAGGATTCGGTGGATCACGACCCCGCGCCGGGTCAGGTTCCCGGTCCGCAGGGGTATATCGCGTTCTTCACAGAGTTTCGGACCGCTTTTCCGGATTTAGCAATAGCCGTGGAGCATATAACCGCGGATGACGACAGTATTGCGCTGGCGTATACGGTCACAGGAACTCACCGGGGACAATTTCTGGGTGTTGCGCCGACAGGCAAGAAGATTAGCGCGCGCGGAGTGCAGATTGCGCGCTTCAATAACGGCAAGATGGTGGAACGGTGGGGTAGCTCGGACCAGTTGGGCATCCTCAAGCAGATCGGCGCTGCTAGTTAACCGAACGCAAACTGACGGCGGCGCGACCCTAATACGAAGATCGCGCCTAGAAGCAGCCCCGACGCAAGTCCAATCCCAGCAATGACCATCCGGTTCGGAAAGCTAGGGCTTTGCGGCAGGTTGGCACCATCTAAGAGCTCGACGTTTTTAAGGCCTTGATTGGCATCGATCAGTTGAGAAACAGCGGAGCTTACCTTGGCTTGAGCTTTGTAGGGATCAGTGGATTCGAAAGTAATTTCCAGGGCGGATCTTTCAACGTCGACAAATTGAAAATGCAAACCGTGCTCCTGGCTAGCTTCCAGCTTCGCCGACGCTCGCTGAAGGCTTTTCAATACCTCGGCAGATAAATTGTTGCCAGGAACAACGCGGATTACCGCTCGGGAGACATATCGGTTCGGGATCAATAACGAAAAACCCGCGCCAAGAACACAGCCCGCCAGCCCCATGCCCGAAACCAGCAGTGTGCGGCGGGGTTGACGCACGGAGAGCGCGATGAACCATCCGAGGAGTAGTCCTATCGACATTCCGGCCAACAGAGAAGTTAAGAGATTGCGCGAGGTTGGCGTTGTGGGCAGACTCGCCGCTTGCACGATTGTGAGTTTCGATTCGCGGTTTAGTTTGTTTACAATGGCGTCAACTGTAGCTTGAGCCGCGCGTGGATCGCGATAGTGGAAGTTCACGCCAACCGTTACGCCTGAACCCTTGTCTCTCGCCAGATGAATTTGAAGATCGTGATTCATATTTGCAATCACGTCTTCCAGGGGCATTTGAGAGCGTTCGCGATGGTAAAGATCCAGGTCCTTCCTGCTGATAATCTCCGAAAGGCTCGGTCGGCTGGCAACATTCTGTATGGCTAAGAGGAGCGGCTGCTCCAGAGCGGGTGCAACCAGGAGTGTGGCGGAAGATGTATATTGCCGTGGGGCGGCCAGTGATGCGGCAAGACCCGCTACCATTCCGAGGAGCGCGAAGCCGGTAGCCAGCTTTAGATAGATACCGTCACCTCGAAGCACTTGCATCTTCAGAGCTCCTCCGAGGACATTCCACAGCTCCCTCCATCCGGGATTCAGGTCAGCAAGCAAGGCTTGGAACTCGCTCCCGTACCGTGCCCGCCACTTCGATGGATACAACTGCGCGGCAAGCTCGATCCAGCGCCTCATGCCGTCTTTAACCTTTCGGAGGCCGTCAGCATAAATCGGCTGAGCTCCTGTACCGTTTGCGCAAGGTGTTTGCGGCCAAGCGCGGTGATGGAATAAGGCTGCCGGCGGTCAGGGGATTTTACCGGGCGGATCAAGCCCCGCTCTTCCATCCTTGTGATTGCTCCGTACAGCGTTCCCGGGCCCAGGCGGGTGCCTGAAAAAGCTCTCAATATCCTGGATCATGGCGTAGCCGTGTTTTTCGCCCACTGCCAGGCTGGTGAGAATCAGGATGATAGGGTCTGCCATATACTACGTCTCACGATATATCGTGAGACGTAGTAGTGTCAAGCGCTAAACAAATTTATATTCGCCCGGCACCGGACGCGGCGGGATGGACATTGGCAGATCGTAGCCGAACTGCTTCGGTTGCAGATCCTGCTTCGAGTTCATCATCATGTCCCAAGTGATTTCCATGCCCGAATAAGCGGCTTCGCGGCCCATGATACAAGTCATGGTGCTCTCCGCAACTTTCATGGCGTGGTTGATGTGCGGTCCTTCGCCGCGAATGCTGGCGATGAATGCCATGTGTTCGCGCACATAGGGATTTTCGAGAGGGTCTTTATAGGGCGTGCGAGGGTCATGGCCGCCGCCCTCCACCATGTCGCGGCAATTGGAATGGCCTTTCGTTCCGATCACGTATTCGCTCACGTCCTGATAGGGCGCCTTCGGAATCTGACGGCAGTTGCTGGTCATGCGGGCCCCGTTGGCGTAGGTGAACTCGCAATTGAAGTGGTCGAAGATGTTGCCGTAGAATTCGGGCTCCATGGGGCGCCAGTTCGCGCCGCCGTTGCCGATCACCTTTACCGGGTGGGTGTCCATCACCCAGTTGGCGACATCGATGTTGTGCAGGTGCTGCTCGACAATCTGGTCACCGCAGAGCCAGACGAACGAGTACCACTGGCGATGCTGCCACGTCATCTCGCCCCACTGCGGCTTGCGGTCCTCGGGAGTTTTGATGGGGAACACTGGCGTACCAATCCAGTGAACGTTGAGCGCGGTAATATCGCCGATTGCGCCGCTGTGGATTTTGTCGACCGTGGCCACGTAATCGCGCGCGAACCGTCGTTGCGCGCCGGAGACCACGGTCAGACCTTTCTGCTCGGAGAGTTTCGCGGCAGCCATGAAGCGCTTAACGCCCACGGCATCGGTGCCGAAAGGCTTTTCGCAAAATACATTCTTGTTGGCGTTGATGGCGGCTTCGAAGTGTTCGGGGCGGTATCCGGGAGGCGTCGCCAGCATCACGATATCCACGTCGGAGGCAATCAGTTTCTTGAAAGCGTCGAACCCGGTGTGGCGCATGTCCGGCGCGATTTTGATTCGATCTTTCCACTTCGCATAACCAGGCTTGTTCTCATAACCCCGGAGCGATGCTTCCATCTTGTCCTCAAACAGGTCGGCGACGGCGACGAGATCTACGTTTTCGGTGCCGGTCATCATGTCAACAACGGCTTGGCTGCCGCGCGAACCGCAGCCGACAAGACCGGCTTTGAGGCGCTCTTTACCGGCGCCGCGCACCAGCTCAGGCTTGATAATCGTAAAGGCAGTAGCGGCCAGGGGAGCCGCTTTTCCGAGGAAGTCCCGACGGGAGGAATTGAGCATGCGATCAGAGTATATACCAGCGGCCGTGTTAGCGATTTTGCTCGTTATCTTGGTCGCGTGCGGGGCACCTTCGCGACTTGGTTCGGAGGTTTCGACCGGTAATCATGACGCGACAGGAGACGCCTGGTATAAGACCGCGACTCAGGAACTGACGGATTTGGACCGGAAAGCGGAGCAGTTATATGCCTCAGGCAAAGCAGATGCGGCAAGTGCGCTGATTGAGCAGGGCGAACTGATACAGACACGGCTTCTCACCGTGCCGCGGCCCACGCTGGACGCGACCAAGGCAGCTTCTGATCTGGATGAACTCTATGGGCGCATGTTGTTCGGCAATCGGCACTATGGGTGGGCGCGATTGCAGTTCCAGAAGAATCTGGTTCGGTGGAAGCGCTGGCGGCCGGAAACGGCTGAAAGTATCAGCCGCCGGAAGCGGGCTCAGGATCTGATTGACGATTGCGACCGGAAAATTGAGAGCGGGCTTTAAGGTCCTGGCAGGGACTTACTGCCGGTCGTAAGCTTTTTTCACCGTCCCCAAACGTTCGGCGACTTCCATCAGCGTCGGGTAGAACTGCACGAATGTATTCTCGACCGCTGTGTTCTTGGCATGGCAGCTGTAACATGCTGCGTCCGGGGGAAAAAGCTTTCCTTGACCCGACGGCTTGCCGTTCTCCATGGGGTAGCCATAAAACTTCCACTCGCCGTTCGCGTCTTTCACCTCGGTTTCAATTGCCGAGAGGCCTGCCTGAAAGTGGCCGTCCTTGTTAATGGAGCCGTGCGACTCGCTCTTGCGGATCTCCAGAATAAATTGCGTTCCTTTGGCCCAAGAGCCTGTTTTCAGGAATTCGCGGTAGGAGGACGGATTTACCCAAACATTATCGAAGAGGGGCGCGCCGGCGCGGGCCGTTGCAGCGGCAGGTCCGTAAGTCATGCCGGAGCCGGAGCTGAGGAAGACCCATTCGCGATAGTTGGCGGGAAACTGGAGATTGCCTGCCGTCGTATATTGCGGGCCATCGGAGGCGAATAGCAATAGCAGCAGCGAAAACTTCATCTGAAGAGTGTACCTCTGCGGAACTCACGCTAAAATTAGAAATATGGCAATGATTCAGCGGCGCCCGTCTTGCGCCGTCGAAGTTGGGCACGTCAAGATCGGCGGGGCGAATCCGGTGGTGGTCCAGTCGATGACCAATACCGATACGGCGGATGTCACGGGTACCGTCAATCAATGCATCGCTCTCGCGAAAGCGGGGTCTGAACTGGTCCGCGTCACGGTGAATACCGACGAAGCGGCCGCCGCGGTACCGAAAATCTACGACACGCTGAACCTGCTAGGAACGCCGGTGCCCTTGGTCGGAGATTTTCACTACAACGGCCATCTGCTGCTCAAAAAATATCCTGAATGCGCCCGCGCTTTGGCAAAATACCGGATCAATCCAGGAAACGTCAACATCGGCAAAAAGCACGATGACAACTTTCGCACCATGATTGAAGCGGCTATCGAATTTCGCAAGCCGGTGAGGATCGGGGTGAACTGGGGTTCGCTCGATGCCTCGTTGCTGACGCGAATGATGGACGAAAACAACTTATTGCCTGAGCCGCGAAGTTCGCGCGATGTCACAATCGATGCGATTGTCGCCAGTGCGCTCAATTCGGCAGAAGCGGCGGAGCATTATGGATTGCCGCGCAACCGGATCATCCTGAGCGCGAAGGTGTCCGGCGTTCAGGACTTAATCGATGTCTACAGGCTTCTTGCGGCAAAATGCGATTATGCGTTGCATCTCGGCTTGACCGAAGCCGGCATGGGCGCGAAAGGGATTGTGGCTTCCACGGCGGCTTTGTCCGTCCTGCTGCAGGAGGGCATTGGAGATACCATTCGAACCTCCCTGACGCCCATGCCCAATGGAGATCGCACCGAAGAAGTCCTGGTAAGCCAGCAGATTCTCCAATCGCTCGATATTCGGGCATTCACGCCTCAGGTGACGGCCTGCCCCGGCTGTGGCCGCACCACCAGCACCTTTTTCCAGGAAATGGCGGATCAGATCCAGAACTATCTCCGCGACCAGATGCCCGTGTGGAAAGAACGGCATCCGGGCGTTGAAACCATGAAGGTCGCCGTGATGGGGTGCATCGTGAACGGGCCGGGCGAATCGAAGCACGCCAACTTGGGTATTTCGCTGCCGGGAACCTTCGAGGAACCGGTCGCCCCTGTTTATGTGGATGGACGCCTGGCGCGCACGCTGCGCGGCGACGGTATCGTTTCCGAATTCACTCGCATGCTGGATCAGTATGTAGAGTCGCATTACGCCGCCGAATTGGTGGCCAGCTAAGCTGCCCCGATATTTCACTCTGGAAACAGCACGCGCCCTTCTGCCGCGCCTGGAAAAAGTGGCGCGTAACGCTCTCCAGGCGAAAGCGGGCCAGGACCAAGCCGAACATTCCCTGCACTCCTTGATTCAGCGAATTCTGATGATGGGTGGAATTACGGTGGATCAGGTTGCCGTGGAGGTGATTAAGTCGCAGCGGCAAACCAGCATGGATCGGCTGAAGAGTTCGATAGAGGAGATTACGGAGATGGGGTGCCTGCTGAAAGATGCCGGCAGCGGACTGGTCGACTTCCCTACCCTCCTGCTCGGCGCAGAGGTGCATCTCTGCTGGATGCTGGACGAACCGGACATCAATTTTTGGCATAACGTCCACGAAGGCGCCGACGTGCGCCGGCCGGTTGACCGGTTCTTCATTGAAAATCATCGGGATTAGCGCGGTACCTTACCTGCTCTAAAAGCCGCATGGGACAGGAATCGCATTACACGTCCGCCAACCTGGGCGGGATCAAGCGTGGAGATAGCAGTGAAACCGGAGATTTGGACGCGCAACCGACGGCCACCGCAGACCGTGGTGGATCCGGCTCTTATGCACAAGTAACGGGAGATGCCAGCGCGGGCGGAGGGGAAACAGTCGGGGAAACGCCGCTGCGCGGTGACGGCGGGTTAGACGACCTGACGGTAAAGGACGCCACCGACCCTGACCTGGGTTTGACAGGGATCGAGGGATCTCCCTCGCAAGACTGGGCTGCCGATACGGGCCCAACAGTCAGCACCGAAAGCGAAGCACCGCATCACAAATACTAGATCACCCGAGATCGATCACGTTCTTGATGCCGCCGTGGCCCTGAATCGGCTCTTCGAAACGCTCGATAGGGAAGTGACCGGTAATCAAGCCTTTCACGGCATCGGGCCACTTCTGTTGGAAGGCGGTGAGATCGCGAATAGCATCTTCGAACGCGGATTTACCCGCGTTCACCGAGCCCAAGGTCGCCTGATTCTTGAGCACCATGTTACGCATAATCGTGTCCGTATCGATCGAGAAGGGCGCGTGATGTCCAGGAATTCCGGTGAACACGAATAAGCCATTGGTTCCGAGGACCCGCAGTACATCGAAAGCGAAGGAGGAGGCCCCCACAGCTTCGTAAACAACATCGATGTTGCCGACCTGCTTCGCCATTTCGTCAACGGGTGTTTGTTCGCTTGAAAGGTATTTCGCCCCGATAGCTTTAGCGATCTCAGCAGCCGGATTCGGTTCCGGATTCTTCGAATACACGGTGACATCAAAGCCCGCGTTGGCCAGAGTCATGGCTCCCAGGAGCCCGACAGGACCCGCTCCCAGCACCAATGCCCGGTGCGGGGCATTCCAGGGCAGGCGCTCTTGCACCTTGTAAATTTGCTGGAGTGATTTTGTGGCAATCGTCAGAGGTTCCGTCAGAACAGCGATACCGCGAAGACCTGCCGGGACCACATTCATGTACTGTTCGGAATCGACAACCAGTTCCGTCATAAAGCCGTGAAGCTGATTGATACCCCGTTCTTTAAAGTCTCCGGTGTAGCAGAAGTCGGGACGACCCGCGCGGCAGGCAACGCAATCGGGGTGGTCGCACGGGCGGCGCACCATCGGAACAGCTAAATCTCCCACCTTCAACTGCTGAACCGCGGAGCCGACTTCAATCACTTCGCCCAGGCACTCATGGCCAAGTACCAGGTAATCCGAACCGGCTTGGGGGTAGCCGTAGTCGAAGGAGCAAATCTCCCGATCGGTTCCGCAAACCCCCACTTCCAGAACCCGTAATTTCACCTGGTCCGGCGCGGTGATCTTCGGTTCGGCGAAATCGATCAATCCTGTTGACTTCTTTTCCAGGTACACGGCAGCTGCTTTCATCGTTCCCTCCGGATTATGGCGCGCGCGGGGGCGGCTTCTGCTCCCGCGATCAGTAGTGGCAAACAAATCAATTCGTAATGGCCGGGTGCAACGCCGGCTAGATTCAATCCCTCGATCACCCAGATGCCGGCCGAAAGAAGCGCCGCGTGTGTTTGCGCGCCGTCTTTCTTGTATCCCCCGACAGAGAGATAATCCACACCTACTGTTTGTACCTTTCGCTCGGCTAAAAATTCAGCGGTTTCATGGGGAATATAGACGAAATCCGTCAGAAATTCCTGCTTGGGCCAATCGCGGGCGGAGTTGCGGGTCTTGAACAGAAGGCGTTCACCGGGTTCCAGATCGTGCGTTTGCAGTTCCGAAACGCCGATCGCTTCTTGATTTTCGATTTCGATAACGCGGGCGCGTCCCACAGTGGCCCGAAACGGAAGCGTATGGATAGCATCGCCGTTTGCCAGAAAGTGAAGCGGGGCGTCCATGTGGGTTCCAGTGTGAACTCCCAGGCTGATGCGGGAAACATTGTCGTGATCGCCGCGGCTCATGTCGTGATCTTTGGCGATCTCAAAGGGCGTGTTTCCGGGCCAGTGAGGCAGCCCGGGGTGCAGTGCGACAGAGATATCGATCCAATCGGACAGGGAATAGGTTTGCATGGTGGATGACCTATAGGCACGTAGCTATTTTCGGATTTGCGGCCACAATGAGGCCGCACGTGCATCGGGCAACTTAACGCCCAGTATATCGGCTAATGTTGGGGCAATCCGCAGAATCGAGATTTCCGGCAGCCGGATCGCGCGAATCTGGTCTCCCGACAAAATCAGGGTGGACCGGAAATTCGCACGCAACGGCCAGAAGGAGTGGACACCCTTATGGTTGCCGCGAACAATCGCTTTTCCGGACTCTGCCTCACTGGCGACGGTATTGGGAAGTGTCGCGAAAGCGGCGGACCACCCGGCGGCTTCGGGGATCAGTTCTCTTGCATCTTTCAGGGAAACTTCTCGCGCTATGCCGGAACGCCGGTTTCCGATCAGTTTACGAAGTGCAGCGGCATCGGCGGTCGTGGTTGCGCCGATCAGCCCGCCGCGCACTTGCGGCTTTTTTGACCCGATCAGCACACGCGGACGAACCACAAAATCTTCCGTTTCAAAACCATGGTCGGAAACCACAACAATCTGTGTGTGAGGGGGCAGCACCGCCAGGGATTGGCCAATCATCTCATCCTGGTTCTCAAGTACTTCTCGCGCGTACAAGCTAAGCGCTCCGGTCTCGCTCTGCTCCTGATCCAAATCGCCAATGTGAACCAAGGCAAGGTCGGGCTTCTCATACTGAAGCAGGTATTGAAGACCAATCAGCGCCGTGGAATCGTTCCATTGCGACTTGCTAAATACCGGGTAAACACTGGCGATCCGCTGCACCAGGCCCGGCGTACACTTTTGGGCAATGGCGTCAAAGGGGGAATCCGCCTGCGGTTTGCCTTCAGAAAACTGGGGGCAATTGTAGTCAGTATCCGCTCCCAAAGTGGCGGGCCAATAGAGCAGCGCCGTCTTGAGCCCCTGCTTCGCCGCTGCTTGCCAAAGGGTTGCGACCGCAGGCTTTCTCGTGAAGCTTTGGGGATCCACAATCCGGTGTTTCTGAGGAACCACACCTGTGACCACTGTGGTCGCAGAAGCCCAGGAATCGTTAGGGCTCACGCCCACTACACCTTCGGCCGTAGCACCCTGTTTGGCCAGCCGGCGAAGTGTGGGGATTTTGAGATGGAGACGGTCTGCGTCTCGAAGATAGCGTGCATCCAACCCGTCCACCTGAATAATCACCAGTTTTCGCCCCATTTGCGCAAGGGTTTCGGCATGCCCCGCGAAGGCGAATGTGACGAAGACAGCGGTGAGTAACCAGGAACGCATCTCCTTTGTTTAGCACGCTCTGAATGACGGTTTCTTCAAACTTAAGAACACTTAACGTGCTGTGTTACCATCCAAGCAATTGGACTCGACGGCGCATGCGCGAACTGGGCCGTAACGGTCTTCTATTTGCTTACGTCGTAAGGACTTGAGTCCCAATGCCTGAACCTAATTTCGTGCCTCCCGGAAACGTTCCGAGCGACCATCTCGATCGGCTGTTGGCCCCCAATACAGAAACCCCCTGGTACATGACCATATACCAGAACTTCTTGGACTGGAAAACTGCGCCGACTTTACCCGAAGGGCTGACTTCTCGGCCTGTGGCGGTGAAAGACATCTGGGGGATGTACGAGAAGGACAAGAAATCGAATTGGATTTCGCTGGCCGTACATACCGTGGTGGTGGGACTCCTGTTAACGGTACTCTCGCAGCACAAAGCGATCGAGCAGAAGGTCAAAGAGCAGTTCCACATTCTGGACCCGAATCTTACCCCCTACGTCCCAAAGCAGCCGCCTAAGGCTCAGACCGCTCAAGGTGGTGGGGGCGGCGGCGCGAAGGCTCCTCTCCCGGTGGCGAAAGGGCAGTTGCCGAAGATTGCGAAGAAGCAGTTTATGCCGCCTTCCATCGTTGTCAACCCCACCCCGAAGCTGGTTGTGGTTCCGACAATCGTGGCCGAAGCGCCTTTGCCGAATATCAAGATGAACCAGTACGGCGATCCCCTGGCGAAGCTGGGTCCTCCCTCGAACGGCTTGGGTGAGGGCGGCGGCATGGGCAACGGATCCGGTGGGGGCGTCGGTTCGGGACGGGGCAATGGATATGGGCCCGGTGAAGGCGGCGGAGCCGGCGGCGGCGCGTTCCGCGTCGGCGGCGGAGTCTCCCAACCTTCTGTGCTCTACAAAGTCGACCCGGAGTATTCAGAGGAAGCCCGGAAAGCGAAGTATTCAGGGACTGTTCTCATCCAGCTCATCGTCGATCCGGACGGTAAGGCCCGCAACATCAAGGTTGTCCGCAGCTTGGGGCTCGGTCTGGACGAAAAGGCAATGGAAGCCGTTGCGAAGTGGAAGTTTAAACCGGGCATGAAGAACGGCAGCCCTGTGCCGGTCATTGCAACCATTGAAGTAAACTTCCGATTGCTCTAGTTCTTCGGGAGAACCAACGCAGTCACCGTTCCGAAGTCTGCCGGAACACCTTTCCTTGCGGCGATGTTGCGATAGACATCCCCGGCCACGCCCGCAGCGACGGGGCCGATGGTCGGCCTGCCACCCGTTAGCAGAACAACAACTACCAATTTCCTATTTCCCACTTCGCTGAACGAACCGAACCAACCCAGGCGGGTTTTCCCTTCGCTGCACGTCCCCGTTTTGCCGTACAGCGTAGCCTCCTGCTTGGCTCGCTTTGCGGTACCGAAGTCAACCGCGCCCTGCATCCCTGGTTTGATGTCGTCGATGAGAGGCGCAATCTCGCTTAGCTTCCGCTTCACTTTCGGCTGAAAGGCCTTGATCTCGTCTGCGGTACGCGGATATTGAAGGTAGTAAAGCGTGCCCCCATTCGCAACAGCGGTCATCAAACCCGCCAGCTCAAGCGGCGTCTGATGAATTTCCTCGCCGAAGCTGGTTAACATGCCCATACCGCCATTCTTGGGAGGCGCATTGGGAAAGCTGCCGGGTTGTTCACCCGCGATGTTTAGCCCTGCCTTCTCGCCATAGCCCAGCAAGTGCGTGAAGTATTTGACACGGTCGTAGCCAAGTTTCACACCAAGATTGGCGAAGTAGAAGTTATTGGAATGCGCCAGAGCGTTCGTCAGATCCATATGAGTTCTGCCAAACAGGTGAACCGGATCGGTGCGGCCGATAATCTTCTCATGCAAAGCAGCGAGCGCGACTGATACTTTGATCGTCGAGCAAGGTTGAAAGCCTTGGCCCAGGGCGATCCTTTGGTTCACCATGGTCAGGATCCTGCCATTGGTGGAGTCCACTACAACCACGGAGCCGTTGTAAGGGCCCAACGCCTCAACCGCTGCCCGGCGAACTTCCAGATCTTCCCCGTCCAGGTTGTCGCCCGCTGTAGATTCGCGGAACGTTGGTTCATCCCACGTCTGTACGTAAAGCGAATGTCGGCGGCGTGCCTTAGAGGCAACGATCAGGCGCCCGTGCCGGTCTCGGTGAGCCACCACGGTTTTGCCCTGCTTTCGAGACCTTGCCGATCTCGCGGCGGTTTTCCTCGAGGCAACTTTCTTCCCGGCAATTTTCGATTTTGGGCCAGACTTAGCGGTCTGTTTCTTATGAGCGCGTTGTGCCGCATCAAGCGAAGGGCACAACAGAATCAGGAGCAGAACTGAGAGTAGTTTAAGAGTTTTCATCGCGCAATGTACGCGAAGAGGCCAGAGCCCGGTGAAGGGCGTGTCCGGGGAGCAACCGGAAACGTTAGTGTCATCCATGCACATGGCTGTCGTCAAGCTGAAAGGTGCAATTAGCTTACCTTGATTTATGCAGGGTTTGGAATATCTCTATTATGCGGCAGTCCAACCTCCATCTATGGGGAGGACACTGCCATGCATAAAGTCGCTCTCGCGGCTGGCGAGATACACAACCAGATTCGCGATCTCCTCAGGCCGGCCCATGCGGCCCACGGGTTGGCGCTTGTGCAACTCCACCCGGGTCTTTTCTTCTTCGCCAGGGTGGTATTTGCTCAGATAAGCCTCAACAAACGGCGTTTCCACCGTGCCTGGACAAATGCAGTTCACGCGCAATTCAGAGGGATAGTCCACCGAGAGCTGGCGCGTCAGCGCGACCACCGCGCCTTTTGTCGCGCAATAGGCAAAACGCCGCTTGACGCCGATCAGACCGGCAACAGAACCGATGTTAATGATCTTTCCTGGTCCGCCCAGCGACCGTTTGAGCAATGGAATGCAGTATTTCGTCATCAAAAAGAGCCCGTCCACGTTCACATGGAAAAGGCGCTGCATGTCGGCGAGTTCGGTTTCTTCAATGCCTCCAACCATCCCGATGCCTGCGTTGTTCACCAGGATATCGAGCGTGGGAACCAGTGCGATTCCGTTTCGGACCGCCGTTTCATCGGTAATATCGATAGAAATCGCCTGAGAGTGGCCCAGTTCCGCGGCCAGCGCGTCGGCTCGGGCAATGTCTACGTCCGCGATCACCAGAGAGGCACCAGCGTTGCGGAGCGCGCGGCAGGAAGCTTCCCCGATACCGCTGGCCCCTCCAGTAACGAGCGCGGTCGCGCCGGCAAGCGAGAATGAAGAATTCACAACGGAATTGTCGCATGACATCGCTTGCTGTTTTACAATCTGAGATCGCCAACTGCACGCGTTGCCCGCGGTTAGCCCGGTATATTCGTGAGGTTGCCGCGACAAAGCGGCGCCAATTCCAAGCGGAAGAGTATTGGGGCCGCCCGGTACCTTCCTTTGGAGATCCGGAAGCGAAGATGCTCATTGTGGGGTTGGCTCCGGCCGCGCACGGTGGGAATCGGACGGGGCGCGCATTCACGGGGGACCGCTCTGGCGACCTGTTATATAGCACTCTCTATAAGACCGGCTTCGCAAACCAGCCGAATGGCCGTTCGGCCCACGACGGTTTACGGCTGAAAGGCGCTTACATTGCGCAGGTTGCGCATTGCGCACCTCCGGACAATAAGCCGCTTCGCGAAGAAATTCTCAACTGCCGCTACTGGATTCGATCCGAGCTCACGCTGTTGTGGCCACATTTGAAAGTAGTGGTTGCACTGGGAAAAATCGCCTTCGACGGATACCTCGCCGTGTTGAAAGAATTTGGTGAGGTCAAGCCAGGGATGCTGTTCTCACATAACAGGTTAAGCGTGACAGGTAGTGCGCATCCTGCGTTGTTGGCCTCCTACCATCCGAGCCAACAAAATACGTCTACTGGACGCCTGACCGAGGCGATGTTTCTGCAGGTTTTCGAGAGGGCGCGAGCTTTGTGTTGGCCGGAGTCTCCCCCGGAAGCGGAATGCGGCGAATGATCAAGCCGCCATGGGAGACGGGAACGTGAGCAGGCGCCGATGTCGATACGGGGTTTTGCAACGCGGAAAATTCAACAATAAGCGCCGCTGCGGCCACCACGAGCACGCCCGCACAGGCGATCCAAAGCACATGCTTTTGCGCCCACGAAGTACGAAGGGTGGTTTCGTCGGGAATAGCGGACGCAAACCCAAAAGCTCCTTTGGAAATGGGGACGCGAACCACGCCGCCAGTTGAAACTGAGGGAAGGAAGAAGCGGGTGGCACAAATTTTGCACCGGTATGGTTCACGCATCAACCATCTTCCGGTAATCCGCTCCAGAAAATTACGATGGTGGGAACGGCGAATTTCCCGGCTGCTGCAACTCGGGCAGAAGCGTCCGACGCGACTCTCCTCTGCTCCGTTCACGGCGTGCTCCTTGGGCGTTTCATTGCGGCAGGAATTCCAAATAATGTATCATAAAGAAGTATTTGATTGGCCCGCAAACCCGGCTGTGTTCGCCAAGAGTAGCCCGCTTTCAAATCAAAGGAGAACAGTGAAGAACATATTCGTCGGGAATCTGGACTTCGGAGCAACCGAAGATCAGGTGCGCTCGTTGTTTGAGGCCTATGGCGCGGTGGACCGGGTAAGCATCAAGACGGATCGTGAAACTGGTCGCTCCCGCGGGTTTGCTTTTGTCGAAATGTCCGGTGAAGCGGAAGCGGAACGCGCGATTTCAGCTTTGAATGGAACCAATTTAGGTGGTCGGGCACTCAATGTAAATGAGGCCCGTCCCAAAGGTGAAGGCGGCGGGGGCGGACGCCCATATGGTGGTGGGGGCGGAGGCCGGCCTGGTGGTGGTGGCGGTTATGGCGGTGGCGGCAACTCCGGCGGTGGCGGGGGTTACGGCGATCGTGGAAACGATCGGGGTGGAGACCGTGGCGGCGGCGGGAAACAGCGTCGCGAACCTAGATGGTAAGTTTTTAGGCGCTCGATGCGCCGATTCTTAGAAAGGGAGCACTTATGGCTGGAAGATCTAGCACTACTTTTCAAAAACGTCAGAAGGAACTCGCTCGCCAGGATAAACAAAAAGAAAAAGCGGCCAAACGCGTAGACCGGCGAACCGAAAGCCAGAACGCAGGACCCCGGAATCTTGACGACGACATCGATTACAGTCTTCAGTACCAACCGGACGCGGAAGTTTTGAAAGCGTTCGATCCAGAACACGTCGAAGAGCAGCAGCCTGAATAGGCTGCTTTTCTTCTAAGTCCCCGTTTTACCCCCTGTTGCATTCCCCTCCTTCCTCTTATACGCTAGCCAGTTGCTCCTATGACGGACCTCTCGGCTTCCGGCCAGATGTATCTCCTTGCAGTTCTTATAATTGCGCTCCTTAGCCTTTGCGCCGCGGCCCTACTGGCGAAATATGTAATTTCCCAAGATACGGGGACGCCGGAAATGCAAAAGATTTCAAATGCCATCAAGCAAGGGGCAGAAGCGTTCATGGCAAGGCAGAACCGGACCATCCTCATGCTCTCGCTCGCGGTCGCGGTGTTCATCTACCTCGGATATTTCTTCTTCAAAGACGATTCCCTGCTAGCCCGCAGAATGACCATTTCTTTCATCGCGGGAGCGCTTTGTTCCACTCTTGCGGGATTTAGTGGGATGTGGGTTTCCATTCGCAGCAATATCCGTACAGCCTCGGCGGCGCGAACCAGCTTGAATAAGGCGCTCCAAATCGCACTACGCGGCGGTGCCGTCACTGGCCTGAGCGTGGTCGCGCTCTCTCTTTTGGGCGTTGGCTCTTTATTCTTTTTGTTCGATGGCCTGAATAACCCGACCCAGGTGCCGGGGCAGATTGTGGCTTTCGGCTTCGGCGCGAGCTTTGTGGCACTCTTTGCACAATTGGGCGGCGGAATCTACACCAAAGCAGCGGATGTGGGCGCAGACCTAGTGGGAAAGGTGGAAGCCGGCATCCCGGAAGACGACCCGCGGAATCCGGCGGTGATTGCGGACTTGGTAGGCGACAATGTCGGCGATTGTGCAGGTCGCGGCGCTGATCTGTTTGAATCGACGGCAGCGGAGAACGTCGGCGCGATGCTGCTGGGCGTCACCATGTATCCAGTGTTCGGTTTGAAGGGCATCCTGTTTCCCCTCGTCGCGCATGCCTTCGGATTGATCGCTTCTCTGCTTGGCGTGTCCGTGGTTTCGGCCAAAGAGAATGAGGATCCCATGCGCGCCTTGAATCGCGGCTTCTATGTCAGCACGGCGGCGGCGGTTGTCGGGCTATTTATTGCGGTTGAGTTATTACTGCAGGGCAACCTGCATATGTTTGGAGCAGGATTAATCGGAATCGCGACCAGCTTCCTGTTCGTGTTCATTACTCAGTACTACACCGAGTATCGCTTCCGCCCCGTGCAGGCGATTGCGGCTGCATGCACCACGGGCCCCGCAACAGCCATCATCAGCGGAATTGCAATTGGGCTGGAGTGCGTGGCCATGCCGGTGATCGTCATCTGCGCGGCAATCCTAGGCTCGTATTATCTGGGCACGCATGCGGGTTTAGCGGGCGTTTCCTCAAATTCGGCCGGCCTATATGGGACCGCAATTGCCACCATGGGGATGCTGTCAACCGCCGCGTATATCCTGGCCATGGACACCTTTGGCCCGATCACCGACAACGCTGGCGGCATTGTTGAAATGTCGCATCAGCCCGACTCGGTGCGGCAGAGAACGGACCGTTTAGATTCGGTCGGGAACACGACAAAAGCTCTGACGAAGGGTTATGCCATCGGCAGCGCTGCTTTGGCGGCGTTTCTCTTGTTCTCCGCATATATCGATGAGGTGAAGGCATTGCTGCAACGGCCAATGGATTCGGCGTTCGTCATCGATATCGGCCATGTGCCCGTGTTTGCCGGCGCGTTGCTGGGTGCCATGCTGGTGTTCCTGTTCAGCTCTTTCGCGATAAAAGCCGTCGGGACCGCGGCGCAAACAGTAATCGAGGAAGTGCGGCGGCAGTTTCGGGAACGTCCGGGGATCATGCTTCGCACGGAAGACCCCGATTACGGAGCTTGCGTGGATATCGTGACGCAATCCGCGTTGAAGGCGATGATCGTGCCAGGTTTACTGGCGGTCGCAAGCCCGATCGTGGTGGGCGTGGTGTTCCGTTCGTTTCGGGATGAGGGCGACGCGTTTCCGATCGGGGCCGTTTCCGTGGCCGCATTCCTGATGGTCGGGACCATTACCGGGATCCTGCTGGCGATGTTGATGAACAATAGTGGGGGCGCTTGGGACAACGCCAAGAAGTACATCGAGACCGGAGCGCATGGCGGAAAAGGGTCTGACGCGCATCGTGCGTCCGTTGTGGGGGACACGGTGGGCGACCCGTTCAAGGACACGGCCGGCCCTTCACTGCACGTGTTGATCAAGCTGCTGAGTACGATTACTCTGGTGGCCGCGCCGCTCTTTCTTTAAGCAATCACGCCTTGCACAACTTCGCCCGCTACGTCTGTCAGGCGGAAGTCGCGGCCGCTATAGCGGTAAGTCAACTTGGTATGGTCGAAGCCCAGCAGATGCAGCGCGGTGGCGTGAAGATCGTGTGGGTGGACGGGCTTGTCAATCGCTTTGAAGCCGAAGTCGTCGGTCGCGCCATAAACCGTTCCGCCTTTCGTGCCGCCGCCCGCAAGGAGCATGGAGAAGCCATGGCTATTGTGATCGCGCCCGTTCTGTACCTTCACCAGGCCGCTCACCTCCACCACCGGAGTGCGCCCGAACTCTCCTCCAATAATGACCAGCGTGTCTTTCAAAAGACCTGAGGCTTTCAGGTCCTGGAGCAGCGCCGCGATGGGTCCATCGGAAGCTTCGGCGTGCTTTCGGTGGAGTTCGATATCGTCGTGGTTGTCCCAGGGCTGGCCATCCCCGTAGTAGACCTGCACCATCCTCACGCCGCGTTCCACCAGCCTGCGCGCCATCAGGCAGCCCCGGCCGAAGTTGCCGTCGCCATAGCGGGCGCGGACGGCTTCGGGTTCTTTCGCGATATCGAAAACGTCGGGCGCCTCAGTCTGCATCCGGTAGGCAATTTCAGCGGATTGAATCGTCGCCTCCAGTTGCGGATCGCCGCCCGAGCGGCTGATCTGAAGCTGGTTGAGCCGGTCGAGCAGGTTGAGCTGTTTGCGCTGGTCCTCAAGGCTCATATCCTTGTTGCGAATGTAGGGAACCAGCTGTTCCGGCTTGCGTTCGTTGTTTGGAATATATGTGCCTTGATAAACAGCGGGCAGGAAGCTGGAACTCCAAAGCTGATGGCCGATGACCGGAACACCGGGGCAGAGCACCACAAAGCCAGGCAGGTTCTGATTTTCCGTGCCGAGTCCATAGGTGACCCAGGAACCCATGGAAGGCCGGCCCGGCATTTTGTCGCCACAGTTGAGCATCAGCAGCGAAGGTTCATGATTCGGGCGATCCGTATACATGGAGCGGATGACGCAGAGATCGTCGGCGCAGGCCCCCAGCTTAGGAAAGATCTCACTGAATTCCGTGCCGCTTTGGCCGTACTTCTTGAAGGCAAAGGGGCTCTTCAGCAGGTTGCCGGTCTTGCGTTCCGTCTTCAAGTTCCCGGCGGGCATAGGCTGGCCGTGGAACTTGGTGAGCATCGGCTTCGGGTCGAACGTATCCACCTGGGAGGGGCCGCCGTTCAGAAAGAGAAAGATGACGTGTTTGGCCTTTGGGGCGAAATGCGGAGATTTGGGCGAGAGCGGATTCGGCGCGCTGACGCTCGCCTGAAGCACTTGCGCGAGCGCGGCGGAACCGAAGCCGGTGCCCATGGTGTGAAGAATCTGGCGGCGGGTCATCATCGTGTTATTCCATGAAACTGAATTCGTTCGAACTGAGAAGCACTTGGGCGTAGCGAGTCCAACCGCCCTCGGGCGCAGAGATATATTCCTGACCTAGCTTCACTTCTTCCGGTGTCGGTGCGCGCTGAAACAGGATTCGGTAAGCGTCCTCAATCTTAGGCTGCGCTCCCAGGCGCGCCACCAGCGCTTTCGACTCCGCTTCCACAAACTCGCTATTCATAAAGAAGAGCCGCTGCAAGGGAACGTTGGTTTCCGTGCGCGTGTCGGCGGTGTTGTTCGGATTCGGAAAGTCGAAAAGCTGAAGAACGGTATCCAGCTTGCGGCGGCTGACGAAGCCATACGCGGTGCGCTCGTGATTTGCAGGACCGAACTTGACCGGAGCGCCGCCCGCCTTGGGATCGAGATTTCCGGACACGAACAGAAGCGAATCGCGCAGGCTCTCGGCATCCAGTCTGTGCCGGGCAAAGCGCCAAAGCAGTCGATTTTCCGGATCGCGTTCCAGATTCTCTGCCAGCGGGCTTGCTGCTCTGCTGATAAGCCGCGCTCAGCATCATTTCGCGATGAAGCTTCTTGAGGGACCAGCCCTCGTCCATGAAGCGGGACGCAAGGTAGTCCAGAAGCTCGGGATGACTGGGCGTATCTCCCTGTAAACCGAAATTGCTAGGGGTGCGAACCAGGCCTTGGCCGAAAGTGATGCTGCCAGACGCGGTTGACGATTACGCGTGCGGTGAGCGGGTTCTCTCGATTGGCGATCGCACCGGCAAGCGCGAGCCGAGGCTTGCCTTCGAATCGCTTGGGATCGCCTTGGCTGAGGACCTGCAGGAAGTGCGGCGGCGCGGGGTCGCCCAGATTGTCGCGGGCACCGCGGATCCACACGCGCTGCTCCTTCCACTTCGGTTCGTCTTCGATCGTTTGAAGGAACGGATACGCCGGCGGCAGATCTTTCTTGAGAGAGGCGAGTTCCGTTCGAAGATCGTCCAGGTGCTGTTTCCAGATGCCCGGAAGGAAGCGATCGACCTTGCCTAAGGGGTAATTCAAAATGCCGCGTTTCTCGGCGAAGAGATCTTCCCAAAGGACGAAGCGGTCGCGCGGCAGGGAAACCAGATTCGCGCTGGAGAGGTCCTGGCGATTCGGGTTTGCACCGAGAGTGATGTGGTTCTTATCGTCGACCGTCTTCTTTTCAGCGTTGATGGCGAGAACGAGAGTCTGAAAGTCGGCGGCAGCTTTCCGCTGTTCCTCCGGCGTTTTCGCTGCGATCCAAGACGCAAGGAACGGGTGCTCAAACTTCTTACGCTTCAGGTAAGTTTCCCAGTGGGTTACGGTTTCAGAATCCAGCTTTTCGTCTTTTTCTAAACCAGAGGCAGCCAGCATGTAGCGCGCGGTTTGCGCAGCCAAAATTTCACTGAGTTGCTTGGCTTGGTCCGCGGCAAAAGTATTAAGGGCGGTTTCCTTTGCGTTTACCGCCTTAAGCTTTGCATCGTAATCGGCCACCACATCGGGCGGAGCCAGCGGCGTTTGATGAAGTTTGGTGTTCGCAAAAATGCCCAGGAGCGAATAGTAATCGCGCGTCGGAATGGGATCGAATTTATGGTCGTGACACTGAGCGCAAGCTACCGTAAGAGCCAGAAACCCTCGCGTAGTAGCATCCACGCGGTCGTCCTGAAATTCAGGGCTCAGCGCATAAAATCCAAGTCCAGCGCGATATTTTTCGGCATCGGGCATCAGGTCTCCCGCGATTTGCGCTTTGACGAATGTGTCGTAAGGAAGGTCCCGGTTGAAAGCGTCGATCACCCAGTCGCGATAGCGGAACGCGTTGGGGTAGGGCTCTTCCTGCGTGGAATTCAGCTTGTCATCGGAATAGCGCGCGATATCGAGCCAGTAACGGCCCCAGCGCTCCCCATAGTGAGGCGACGCGAGCAGGCGGTCCACCACGGTAGCGAATGCGTTTGGCGACCGGTCGGCTTCAAACGCGGCGACCTCCTCAGGGGTAGGCGGAAGGCCGGTCAGATCGAGCGTGGCGCGGCGGATCAGGGTTCGGCGGTCCGCGGGACCGGTGGAGCGAAGGCCTTCTTTATCCAAGCGAGCCTGAAGGAACCGGTCGATTTCGTTCTTGGCCTTGCCCGTGGGAACGGCGGGATGCGCAATGGGGCGGAACGCCCAGAAATTTCGTTGCGCGTCGCTGATGAGGTAGGGTGCGGTAGGTACCGGCTGAACGTTAGCGGGCCAGATTGCGCCGGCCTTTACCCAAGCTTCGAGAGACGCAATTTCATCGTCCTTCAGCTTGCCGGTAGGCGGCATCTTGCGCTTCCCGTTGTAGCGGATGGCTTGAATCAGCGGGCTTGCATCCGGATCGCCGGGCACCAGCGCCGGGCCGGATTTTCCGCCTTGCAGCAAGTGTTCTCGGGAATCCAGTTGCAAGCCGCCCATGGCTGCATCCGTGTGGCAGGAGTAGCAGGCCTTGGCGAGCACCGGGCGGACGCGCATCTCGAAGGCGTCAGGATCGGCTGCGCGCAGGTAGGTCGCAGACACGATCAGCAGCATCGCAGCGGCGCGCACTCTCTTAGTTTACCCCGCGCCTCACTTGACCGGCCATCAGCCATTAGCACCCAGTGACGCCCAACAACTAGCGACACACCGTTAACGATTTTTGCAGTAACCTGGGATGACACGGGCGCTCAAACCGCATGGCTGAACCATCTAACGCAACAATCACCATCGATGGCAGCAGTTTCAATGCTCTCACTGTCCACGTGTCACTGGTCACAACGCAGGATGATGTCGGGATGCCCATGATGGGCACGACGCGCTGTGCCATCGAATGCATTGTCGACATGCATGACAATGTCAATCTCCCCTATTCCACGCTTCAAAAACTCTTTGACTTGTCGAAGATGGTAACTCGGGACAAGATCAAAGACATGAAGATTGAGTTCTGGCAGGACGAAAGGCGGCTGGATGCTCTATGTACATATTCGCTGAAAGGCTGGATCAGCCATTTCTCCACCAGCAGCGGCGGGACCGGAAACCACTTACTCTCTCTGAGTCTGCAACCGATGCTCGACAGTAAAAGCTTCATTGACCTAAAAATGGGCAACTAACAGTTTTGCCGATATATGCCAAATCATGTTGCCGATGAACTGTGGCGCGAAGCGGTGGAGTCGCAACGGCAGATGGCGACAAAGATCACCTACAACGCTCCGCTGATCGAATTTCACATAAAGAATAGAGTTGAGGCAATCCGCGACATCGGTGAACTGCGTCGAGTTTTTGAGATTGAGGCGGGCCTTGATTACCAGGGAACCGACATTTCTTTCAGCGTTTTGGATTTTGGCGATAGTTTGTGGATTGTCCCGGATACAATCCTGTTGGAAACCCACCATGGTTGGGCGAAACACCTGAAGGAAAACCGCGGCTTCTTTAAAGCAACGATTTACTGGCCACCCAAAGAGTGGCTCAGCGGCGGGTTTCTCGGGTTAGGCCGGCATCTGGCCCCGAAGGTCCTGAAAGGCAACACTCTTCCTGTCGAAAACGAGACGTGGTGCTGCAAAGGTCCGCTAGACCCAGTAACTTTTCAACCACTCGACTTTAATTTGAAAGGGACAATCCGCTAGCAAACTCTAACAGTCTTCTATCCTCTATGCCTGACCCGAAAAAGCATGATCCTCCGGCAAATCCCAGGCGTTCAGCGGAGTCGATCGTTACGGTGGCGGTCCCGGCACGCGACCGTAACGAAGCAATTCAAACTTTAAGCAGCATCGCGAGCGGATCGCTGACGGGCACCGGCATTACATTTCGCACCGATATTGAGGCAATTCGCAACCACTACGAGTCGCAGGTTCGTTCGATGAGATTGGAACTCTCGAGCAAACGTGCCCAAGGCATGTCCGAAGCCGAGATTCGTTCCTGGTCCATTGCGGAGCGCAATCGCATCGTCAACGAAATGCGCGTTCGACAAGGGCGGGTCGCCAAAGTAGTGCTGGACGCACGCGATTATTACAAATATGGACCAGGAGCACGCACAGAACAGAATTTGGCAAATCGTGCCCGAAACTCACTTAAGTTCAAAGCGTCGGGACTTTCTCTTGACACTTACTTAGTGGAAAGAGCAATGAGCCCAAATTCTGGAATAACCGAAGCTGTGATCCGGTCGGGGAAATATTTGAAAAACGGCGGTAAGATTCTGGTGCCTTTGGGAATCGGAATGTCTGTCGTAAATGTTGTTAATGCCCCCAAGGGAGAAAGACTGCTGGTTGCTGGCGAAGAGGGATCAAGTTGGGTTGGGGGTGCAGTTGCATCGGAGGCCGTCGTTGCCGCAATGATCGTATTGGCGCCGGAAACTGGAGGACTTTCCTTGCTTGGCATTGGCTTGATTGCGGGCGTCGGGGGCGGAGCGCTGAGCGGGTGGGGCTTTCATCGATTATTTTTCACGAGCCACCCTCACGCTCAGGCGAGCGTTCAACAGACCGGCAGTCTACCCGCAACGATGGTGCAACCCGGAATTCCGCCGTCGCCTATTCCCCGGTGGCGAGTTAAATAACGCCTGTAGGTAACTTGGCACGGGTGACGGGCCGGAGGCCAAACAGCACCCAAGCGGTAGAGTGTTAGGAGTGGCGCCTGACGATCAGCCTACCGTGGCTCTCCCCACTCCGGCCCTCCTCAAAGACCGTTATCTGTTAGGCCGAAAGCTCGGTGAGGGCGGATTTGGAAGCGTGTATCTGGCTCGCGATTTGGCGCTGCACGACCGGCCGGTCGTCGTCAAAATCCAGCTTCATCAGTCCGGCGACGATCCCTGGTTCGAGCGCAAGTTTTCAGAGGAGATCCGCGCGCTTTCCATGATCGATCATCCCGGCGTCGTTGGAGCGATCGATAGCGGGCGCACCGCGGAAGGCAAACCGTTTCTGGTGATGCAGTATGTCGAGGGTGTCACGCTCCGGACCGTGCTGACTCCCGAAGGCCTGCCGTTTGCACGCGCTGCGGATATCCTGCGGCAGATGGGCCATGCTTTGGCGGCGGCTCATGAAAAAGGCATCTGGCATCGTGACTTGAAGCCGGAAAACCTGATGTTGCAGACCATGCCCGGCGGGGGCGAGCGCGTGCGTTTGATCGATTTCGGGATCGCGACCGTAAGGGACTTCACCGCTGATCCAAGTAAAACGCGGGTCGCCGGAAGCCTGGCTTATATGGCGCCGGAACAGCGAACGGGTCAGCCTTCAGCCGCCACCGATATCTATGCCATGGGCCTGATCGCGCGTGAACTTCTGCCAGGCAAACTGCCCTTGCAAACGGACCGCCTGATCGCAAGAAGTCTCTCCCGCGATCCCGCCGCTCGGCCCGCCGATGCGCGCGAGTTCGGGGACCAGTTGTATCGGTCGCTTGTCTCTTCGGATGTTACGCGTGTAACTGAGACGACTCCTCAGAAGCGGCGTGGCAACTGGAAAGTTGTGGGCGTTGCTGCTTTGGTGGTTGGTTCTATTGGGGCGAACTATCTGTTCAAGCAACCCGTTGCCAAACCTGCTTCCGCTCCTGTCCCGGTGCACGCAGACAAGCCCGTTCCGGTGGAACTCCCCAAGCCTGAGGCAACACCGAAGCCGTTGGAGGCGGATCCACTCCGCGAGAAAGATGCTTGGGATGCAGCCAAGTGGTCCGGAAAAATGGAGAGTTACCAGGCTTACGTCGACCGGTATCCGGAGGGGCGGCATGCGATGGATGCTCGCAAGAAAATCGCGGTTTTAGAAAGAAAGGAACGTGATCGGCGAAAGTAAGTGTTATCGCTCATAGAGTTCCACCATGCGCCTAAGCCGCTGCGCGTGTTCGGCTGTGAGCATTCCGCCGGCAAACCGCCAACTCCAATTGCCGTTGCCCTTGCCGGGCGTATTCATTCTGGCTTCGCTGCCCTCCCCCAACACATCTTGCAGCGGGAACACCACCGTATCCGCAACCGATTTCATCAGTTCGCGAATGAACACCCAGCTCATTTCGCGCCCATCCGTATTCAGATATTCCAGGGCTTCCTGCTTCTCTTTCGCGACCTCTTCAGCGGACCTTGTGCTGTCGAGTTCGCCGCTGCTGCTCCACCATCCGGCGGTCGTGTCGTTGTCGTGAGTACCCGAATACGCGAAGCGTTCGCGCGGGTAATTGTGAGGGCGAAAATCGGGCGCTTGCGGATCGCTGCCGAAGCCGAACTGTAGAACGGCCATCCCAGGGAAACTGAATTTCGCGCGAAGCGCTTCCACCTCGGGGGTGATCACGCCCAGGTTTTCGGCCACAATCGGCAGGTCTCCCAAAGCTTCTTTTGCGGCTGCGAATAGCGCTTCGCCGGGCGCCTTCACCCATCGGCCATGTTCCGCCGTGGCATCGCCCGCCGGCACTTCCCAATAAGCTTCGAAGCCGCGGAAGTGATCGAGGCGGATCAGATCAAACGTTGCGAATGACGAGCGCAGGCGTTCGATCCACCACGGGAAGCCTTCGCGCTGCATCTTGTCCCAGCAATAAATCGGGTTGCCCCATAGCTGGCCGGTGGCACTGAAGTAATCGGGAGGCACACCGGCAACTACCGTGGGGCGGCCTTTCGGGTCCAATTGAAATTCCCCCGGGTGTTGCCAGACATCGGCGCTATCGTGCGCGACATAAATCGGCACGTCGCCCATCAAACGAATTCCTCGATCGTGGCAGTACCGCTTCAGCGCTTCATACTGGCGGAAAAAGACGAACTGCATCCAACGATGGGCGTCGATGCGGGGCGCAAGTTCCTCCGGCGCATTCGGGTTGGCCGGCCACTCGGTCCAACTTCTTCCCTGCCCTTCCGCTTCCTTGCGGGACATGAAGAGCGCGAAGGGCTCCAGCCAGGTAGCATGCGCGGCGCGAAAGGCTTCGAACTCATTGCGCTCCGTCGCGGCCGCACGCGCGGCAAAGTTTTCATAAGCTTTCTGGAGCAGGCGGCCCTTCCAAACAATCACGGTCCCAAAATCCACGTGCGACTCCGGAAATTCGGGTGCCTGTTGCAGGTCCGCATCGGTGAGCATGCCCTCTTGCACCAAGCGTTCCGGGCTGATCAGCATGGGGTTGCCGGCAAAGGCGGAGAAGAGCTGGTAAGGCGAATCGCCGTAGCCGGTAGGCCCCAACGGGAGCATCTGCCAGAGTGTTTGTTTCGCTTCAGTAAGCCAGTCGGCAAAGCGGAACGCTTCCGGGCCCAGGTCGCCGATTCCAAACTTGCCGGGTAAGGAGGTGGGGTGGAGCAGGATGCCGCTCGATCGCTTGAATTTCACTCTTTCAAGATAGCGGTTAGGTAAACGTGAGCGGCAGGTTCTGATCGCTATCGGGATAGCGATTGCGGAAGAAACTCACAATGACCCCGCGCTCCCGAAGGTCCAGATGATTGGGGGGCTCCGCGCGGTCGAGAGTGAACTCAATTTCGAGAGAGCGCTTTGAGAGCACAGCCGCGGGAACCTTTGCGCGATACACGTGCTCACCGGGCGCGGTGAACCTGGCGCTGGCAAGCGGAACCCCCTCGACTGTTGCGTGCAAAGTGATCGGGAACCCGTGCATGTGATGGAACGTGAAGTTCAGCGTATTGATCTGGTTGCTCAACGGTGCCGCAGTGGTAACGCTGAAGATGCGTTCCGTCCAGCGCCAGTTGTCCTCCACCTGGTTCCAGCCCTTGTGGAGTTGGACCGGAATCGCGGGCGGCGCCCACCGGCTTTCCAGGAAACAGAAAGCGCGTTCATCGCGGTCACTATCTTTCGGGTTTGAGCCTTCTGGACATCCCGATGTCAGAAAGCCGCGCACCTCCCACCCGGCCCGGGTCGCGATTCGGCGTAGGCCCGCTTCGGAGAAGATCCAAAAGTTCGTGCAATCGTTGTTTGCTTCGTCTCCGTCAAGCAAATAGGCAACCGGCTCCTCCCTGATCGGCTGCCCGGACGAGGTGACAGCCGCCACGCGCGTGCTCAGCAGGCAAAAACGCGCATGCCGGGCCAGCGTTTCCAGCGCATAGAACGGATTCTTCAGGTGGTACAGAAGGCCGAGGAATAGCGCAAGGCCGTAAGTCTTCTCGAGTTGGAACTGGCTGTCGAGGTCCATCTCCCGGATGTCAACCTTCGATTGCAGCGCTGGTTTCAGCGCGCGAATGCCCTGCATCTGGTTGTAATTGGTGGACGGAAGATCTACAGCATCCACGTGGCAGCCTTGCGATTCGAGAAAAAACGCCATCGCCCCATCGGCGCAACCGATATCGAGCACATCGTCGCCGCTATTGAGCGCGATATCGCGTATGGCCAGTTTTGGGCCCAAAAGTTTGTTCAGGGCGGGAACATTGCCAAAGGAATCGTAGGGATACCAATCGAACGGCGCTTTTAGTTTTGTTTTCACGGCATCCAGATGGCGCTGGAATTCCGCGGCTTCCCTGATCATAATCAAGGGTAAAGCATGCGTTGCCTACTTCTAATCTCTCTGGCGGCGCTGTGCTGCTGTACCCTCCCCCCTTCTCCCTCAATGATCGCCAAAGATATTCACTCGAACGGAAATCCGCAACAGATTGCGGTGCGGCATGTAGATCTGGATCTTTCGGTTTCGTTTGAGGAGCGAAAGCTCAAAGGCTCGGTAGTGCTTTGGTTGGAACAGATCGAGAAGACCGCGACCAAGGTGGTACTCGACACGCGGAACCTGGAAATTGCGAGTGCCGAAACCTCGACAGACAACTCCAACTTTGTTCCGGCCCGCTTCGAGCTTGCCGCGCCGGATAAGATTCTGGGGAGCGCTCTCACTGTCGATGTTCCAAACGGGGCTCGTTTCGTGAGAATCCACTATGCGACCAGGCCCGAAGCTTCCGGCCTGCAATGGTTACTACCGGCCCAGACCGCAGGCAAGACGCGGCCATTCCTGTTTTCCCAGAATGAGCCAATTGCCGCGCGCAGCTGGATTCCGCTGCAGGACTCCCCGGCAGTCCGGATCACTTACTCGGCCAAGATTGCCGCCCCCGCGGGATTGGTCGCCGTCATGAGCGCGGAGCATGACCCAGGTGCGGAGGGCGTGTTTCGGTTCCACATGAATGAACGCGTGCCCTCTTACCTGATCGCGCTCGCCGTCGGCGATATCGCCTTCGAGAAAACCGGTCCGCGCACAGGCGTGTACGCGGAACCCTCGGTGGTTCACAAAGCCGCAAAGGAATTCGAAGACATGGAGAAGATGCTGGAAGCGGCCGAGCGTCTGTTCGGACCTTACCGCTGGGGGCGGTACGACGTCCTGGTTCTGCCGCCCAGCTTCCCGTTCGGCGGCATGGAAAATCCGCGTCTGACCTTTGCCACACCCACCGTGCTCGCAGGCGACAAGAGCCTGGTCTCGCTGGTAGCGCATGAGATGGCGCACTCGTGGTCGGGCAACCTGGTGACCAATGCAACATGGAGCGACTTTTGGTTGAACGAAGGCTTCACCGTTTATATCGAGCGCCGAATCTTAGAAGCGGTCTATGGGCGCGAGCGCGAAGAGATGGAAGCGCAATTGGGACGCGCGGAACTGCAGCAGGAGATAGCCGGACTGGCGGCGAAAGACACGGTTCTGCATGTGGATCTCACAGGCCGCGATCCCGACGATGGGATGACGTTAGTACCGTACGAGAAAGGCTATCTCATGCTTCGGCAGGCAGAGGAGCAATTAGGGCGCGCACGCTTCGATGCTTATTTGAAGGGCTATTTCGACCATTTCGCGTTTCAGAGCATCACAACCGCGCAGGCTCTGGACTATATGAAGGCGCAGTTACCTGAGCTCGCCGCAAAAGTTCCACTCGAGGCTTACATTTATCAGCCGGGAATTCCCGCAGGGGCGCCCGATCCAAAATCGGCGGCGCTCGCGCGAGCGGGCCAGGCGGCAAAGGATTTTCGTCTGGATGCCCGGAACTGGACGACGCAGGAATTGCTCTACTTCTTGCGCGCTCTGCCCGCGTCCCTGTCAGCTGCGCAAATGGCACAGTTGGACGCTGCGTTTCATCTGACCGGGACGGGCAATGACGAAATTCTGCAGCAGTGGCTCATGATGTCGATCGCGAACGGCTACAAGCCCGCTGACGCCGCTCTCGAACACTTTCTGATGACCGTCGGGCGGCGCAAGTACATTAAGCCCTTGTATGCGGAGTTGATGAAGACGCCGGAGGGGCAGGCGCGCGCGAAACAGATCTACGCGCGGGCGCGGGCCGGATATCACCCCATGGCGCAATCGGTGGTGGATGCCGTCGTGAATCCGGGAAAGTGAACAAAAACGCCGCAGTCAGAACCAACAGATTGAATGCCTCCGCAGCTTACGGCCTCATCTGGCGAGCGTTCCGGATCAAGCGGTCAAACAGTTTCGAAGCTCCGTAGATATCGCGCGCTGCACAGATACGCAAAGTCTTATCGGCGATCTCTCCATAGGGATCCGCCTCAATCGCCTCGATCAGCGGAACCCAATCCGGCATACTTCCTCGCGCCAGAATGTCTTCGATTGCCGCAAGCGTAAACCCTTCGTGGGTAAGGTGCCTGTGCCTCATGTCTTAAGCCCTGGCAACGGGGGAACGTCCAGGGCCTCTCCGCGCCCGCGAGCGTCACGCCATTCTTTCAGAGATTCCCAAGCCGTGTCCGCGTTCGGGGAGAGATCGGCCTTCATCAGCGCGGCGAAGTCTAAGAGCAGCCGGTCGGAAAGACTTGCCGCCATCGCAGCGACATTAGCCCACAAATTGAGCGGCGCTCGAATCCCTTTGTATTCGGCAAGATCGACCTTATCCAAATCGTAAGGACGTGGATCGGCGAGCTGCTTGACAAGCTGAGTCCGTACCGCCCATGTGTCCCCGTTCTTTTGCGGGTAGAGGTCGTCCATAGCGGCCAGCGAGGTCACGGCAGCGTCGAAACCCTGGTGGGAGGCCAACGCTACAAGGTCGAGATAGTCGCGCGTCGCGTTGCGATCCAAACACAAGAATGCTTTTATCCGTAGAATTTCCGGCAGGGTGGGAAGCCGGACGTCAACCGTACCCACACGCATCGTTGTAGTTTCCAGCGGTTGAGTACGGCGTAACTGACGGACGCCGGTGTCAATCCCGTCAAGCGATCGCAGAATAAGAAGGGGACGCCGGACGCGCGCCGTCTCCCAGCCGGCTACTGCCTCGAGATCATTTAAAACTTCATCAAATCGGCCCCGTAAATCGGGCAATACATGATCGTGGTCGAACGAGACGCGATGGCCAGCATAAAGAGCGCTTGCCGTACCGCCAACAACAACGGCGTCGGGAAAGACGCGCTGCAAATGGCAAAGCGAGGTCAGCACTTGATCCCATTCGGGTTGTTGGGTCAAACCTCAGCCTCCCTACATCAGCGTAACTCACGGCGTTCGGTAAACTGATTCCGTGAGCGAGCACAATCGGCGAACCTTTTTCTTCATGCAAGGGGCGGCGCTGGCCGCATCGGCGTCGAAGCTGCACGGCGCGGACGACAAGGTCAACGTTGCGGTGATCGGATTAGGCGGGCGCGGGCGAGACCACATCCGCGAGTACTTGAAGCTTCCGGATGCGCGCATCGTTGCGCTGTGTGACGTCGATCAGGGGTCGCTCGAACGCGCCCAGGCCCAGGTCAAGAACGCAACGGGCACGCAACCCATCGGCTACAGCGACATGCGCAAAGTGTTCGATGACAAGAACGTGCAGGCTGTCTCCATGCCGCTTCCGAATCACTGGCATGCGCTGGCGACCATCTGGGCAGTCCAGGCCGGCAAAGATGTGTACGTCGAAAAGCCCGCTTGCCACAATCCGTTCGAAGGAATCCAGATGGTGGCTGCCGCGCGCAAGTACGGCCGCATGGTGCAAGTTGGCAGCCAGGGGCGGTCCCGGCCCCATAAGATCCAGGCGATCGGACTCCTGAAAGAAGGTGCCATCGGGCAGGTGTATCTGGCAAAGGGAATCTGCTTTAAGCGCAGGCCCTCCATTGGACATAAGCCGGATTCGCCGGTGCCGCCCGGTGTCGATTGGGATAAGTTCCTGGGCCCCGCGCCCATGCGCCCCTTCAACGAGCTGCGCTTCAAGTACAACTGGCATTGGTTTTGGGACACAGGCAACGGAGACATCGGGAACCAGGGAGTCCATGAAATGGATATCGCGCGGTGGGGTTTGGGCGTGGAGGGTCTCCCGTTGGGCGTCAGTTCCACGGGCGGCAAGTTTGTGTACATCGACGATCAGGAAACGCCCAATACGCAGATGGCCACGTTCGATTACGGCAACGGCAAGGAGCTCATGTTCGAAGTGCGCGGCCTGCCGACTGGTCCGGAAGGTCTGCTGCCGGTGCGCGGTACCAACACGGTCGCGAACCTCTTCTACGGCAGCGAAGGCTGGATGGCGCTGGACGACAACGGCTTCCAGATCTACAAGGGCGATAAAAGCGAAAAAACAATGGATGTGAAGGACGTCACCCCGGGCGATGCCGGACCCCACATGTCCAACTTCCTGAGCGCGGTAAGAAGCCGGAATGCGCGGGACTTACATGCGGACGTACAGGTGGGAGTCACTTCGGCCGACCTATGCCACTTAGCGAATATCAGCTACCGGCTAAAGAGGAGCTTGAAGTTTGACCCCTCGCAACAGAAGTTCGTAGGCGATAGTGAGGCGGACGCGATGCTGACCCGAAATTACCGTGAGCCGTATGTGGTGCCCAGAATCAGCTAATCGAACAACCCGCCAGCCGGACTATAGCCTGCAGCTCCAGGCCGGCAGCGCTGACTTTCCGGTCTTGCGGGCAAGCAAAAAGACGCGCGTATCGGAGGCGATTCGTAGGTCCCGCCCCTCCAGCATCTGAGCATTCAGCCATGTGCGCGGCGCCAGAAAATCGGATTGCGGACGGGAAATTACCAGTTGCTGAAATTCCGCGATGTTCTTCCCGAAAATACTGGTGCCGATCGGCTTCGGATTCGCAAGACCCCATGCCTTGAGCCGTTCTTGGTAACCGCTCCATTGCCCGCCCGAGAATTCCGGCACATTCAGGATGACTCCGAGCCAATGCAAATGCGGCTCCAAACGGAAGTTCCGATCTTCCGGATCGACGTACCCGTAGCGGACCTGCCGCAACGGTAGTACAGCGGAGTAAAACTCATCGTCGGTGTCGAGAATAATCAGGTCAGTATCCCGGCGCTCTTCGCAGTAGGAGGAAAGCGCTTTTGCTGTGGGAATCGTATTGCCCCCCTGATAGGGCAAACCCCAAGTGGCGCCCGGGCTGGCTACTTTCACCGCGAACGCCACGCTCAAGATGGCTAGAGTCGAACCCTTTCGAAGCGCGGGCAGAAAACTGGCAGCCAGAATCGCGAGCGCCGGGATCAGCGGAAGCATATATTGCACGCTGCGATATTGAAAAATCAGGAGTGCGGAGCCAAACACGGCCAGCCAGCAGCCGAGCAGAGAGGGCCAGGGAATCCCGTGCGCCTCCAGAGCGCGATCCCAAACGCCGGAAGCGCAAGCAGACTCAACAACGCCAGTTCAGGATCACCATACCAAAGCCGGGACAAATAGAACCCGATCTGGTTTTCCTGTGACGTCTGTGGCGGCTTGCCTCCAAAGGCCAGCAGTTGCACACCGAAATATTCCGCGATAAACCAGTCCCGATGGACCAGCAGTTGGTAAACGTGCCAGGGCAGCACGATGGCAAAGGCAATCGCGGCGCTTTGAATCAGGGAGCGGATTCTGGGCCGCGCCTCACCCGTGGAGAAAATCCAGAACAGAGCAACAACCGTGAAAGGCAGCAAGCCCGCAATGCTCTTCGTCAGGATCGCGCAACCGGCCCCGATCCCAAACCATATGATGGTCCTGCGCTCCCGCATCGCTGTATCGCGATGAAACGCGGCGAAGCATCCGGTCAAACAAGCGCAGAGCAGAATGTCGGTCAGGTTCGCGCGAGCCAGCGTGTGAAAGAGCCGGTCGGAAACCAGCAGCACAATTGCTGCCCAACCTCCCCCTCTGGTGAGGCCGAAGGCGAAAAGACAGATCGCGACGCCCGCCAAAATGGCAGGGAGGCGGATACCGAGCGAATTCACGCCAAGCAACTTGATCGTCAGAGCCGGATAGCCACATCAGCAGCGGTGGTTTGAATAAAACGTAGCGGTCCAGAAACGTTTGCGTCGGCCAGTTGCCCTGGAGCGCCATGTGGATTGCCTCGCGCGTATAGACGGCTTCATCCTGCGCGCCCAGCTTGCGTACGGGGTCGATGTAGCCGGTAACCAGGCCCGCGTTCCAGATATTCCAGCCGATCGCCGTCAACGCGACCACCAACATCGCGGCCTTGATAAGATTCGCTCGGGACAGAACCGCTATCATAAAGGTTCCAGTGGCCGGGATCTACCTCTCATACCCGTTTTGCGCCCAGAAGTGTACGTTCTGTAATTTTGCGTCTGGCGTGCACGGAAGCGACGTGGAAGCTCGGTACCGCGAAGAGCTGTTGCGCGAGATTCGCGGGACGCCCCTTCCTTTCGTGCCGGACACGTTGTATTTCGGGGGTGGCACGCCCAGCAGGATGACCGCCCAGGACCTGGACGCGGTCCTTGACGCGCTGCCCTATAGCTTTCACGAA
This sequence comes from Bryobacterales bacterium, assembly GCA_963795835.1. Classification (GTDB taxonomy): domain Bacteria; phylum Acidobacteriota; class Terriglobia; order Bryobacterales; family Bryobacteraceae; genus JALYXI01. The sequence continues at coordinate 223,707 of CAWCJC010000001.1, forward strand.
GCGACCCTGGAAGCCGCACCCGGCACGCTGACTTCCGCTACGGTCCGGCGCTTCAATCGCGTGTCGTTCGGCGTACAGTCCTTCGTTACGACGGAGTTACGCCGCACCGGGCGCATGCATACAGCGGAAACCGTCCAGCAAGATGTGGAGCTGCTTCGCCGCGAAGGGATCTCAAACTTCAACATCGACCTGATCGCCGGGCTGCCCGGGCAGACGGAAGAATCCTGGGAGACGTCTCTGCAGTGGATCGACCGCCTTCAGGCGCCGCACGTTTCGGTCTACATGTTTGAGATCGATCAGGACAGCCGCTTGGGTTCGGAGGTCTTGCTGAACGGAAAACGATACGGCGCGCGGGATGTGCCGGACGAGGATCTCACTGCGGCACTCTACGAAGCAGCGGTTTCCCGCTTGGCTCAGTTCGGCATTGAACGTTATGAGATCTCCAACTTCGCGCGCCCCGGTTTTGCGTCTCTACACAATTTGAAGTACTGGCAGCTTGCCCCCTACATCGGTTTCGGCGCCGACGCGCATTCCTTCGATGGCGCCAGCCGATGGCAAAATCCGGAGTCGATCGAGGAATATCTGGCTCGCCCGGCGCAAAGGAATTCGGAGCCGGCCCATCCTTCTGAGCGCTTCTGGGTGGGGCTGCGGCTTTCGGCTGGAATCGAACCTTCCGCCGCCGAGTGGCGTACTCACGAGGCGCGAATCGGGCGTCTCGTTCAGCAGGGACTGCTCGAACGAAGCGGCCCCGCGTTGCGCCTCACCAGCCGTGGTGTCATGCTTTCGAACGAAGTTTTCGAGGAATTTCTCCCATCATGATCGATTTACGAAGCGATACCGTGACTAAGCCTACTGAAGCAATGCGCCACGCCATGGCCAATGCGGAGGTGGGCGACGACGTTTACGGAGAAGACCCAACCGTCAACGCGCTCGAACAAAGAGCCGCCGAGATCACCGGTAAAGAGGCCGCCCTGTTCGTACCCACCGGCACCATGGGCAATAACATCGCAATCAAGCTGCATACCCGCCACGGCCAGGAGGTGATCTGCGATTCGCGGGCGCATCTGCTTGATTGGGAACTCTCTATGGTGGCTTGGTTTTCCGGCTGCCTGATCCGCGCTATCCCAACCGAAAACGGCATTTTGAGCTGGCCCGAAATTCGGAAAGCGGTGAAGCCGGTGGGACCGCACTGGGCGCCCACAGGGTGCATCGAAATCGAGAACACCCATAACATGGCGGGAGGGCGCGTTTACCCCCTCCAGACAATAGAAGAGATATGCCATGAGGCCCACGCCATGGGTATCAAGGTCCACATGGACGGCGCGCGTGTTTTCAACGCTGCCCAAGCATCGGGAGTGCTGGTTTGCGACGTTGTCCGGCACGTGGATACGGTGATGTTCTGTCTATCGAAAGCTCTCGGCGCACCGGCGGGGTCGATGCTGTGCGGAACCAAGGAGGCTATGGACGAAGGGCGCCTCCTTCGCAAACGCCTGGGGGGCGGCATGCGGCAGGTGGGAGTTCTGGCCGCGGCGGGGCTGATTGCGATGGAGGACTCACCGCGGGGGTTAGAGGAGGATCACAAGAATGCTCAATACCTCTCCGGGCAGATTGCTCGGATGCCGGGCATCATGATAGACCCTCAAAGCGTTCAGACAAATATCGTCATCTTCGACGTCAGCAAGACGGGACGAACTGCTCAGGAATTAAGCGCGGAGATGAAGAAAAGGGGAGTGCTGATGAATGGCATCAGCACCACCCAGATGCGGGCCGTGACTCATTACGACGTGTGCCACGGCGATTGCGAAACAGCTACTTATCAGCTATGTCAGTGTCTTTTGGGATAAAACGTACATTTTCGACTGTGTGCCTCGATAGCTCCCGTTTTTAATAGTCCCTGAGGATAGCGGTCGGCGGACTCTTCTGTGTCAGGTAGTTACGCCGAATAGCTTTTCCGATTTCCGTATAACCGCCTAACCTGACTACCAAAACCGAGATATCGGCTATAATCTACGAATTTTGAGGACTTGACCTACTTACTCATCGCTTGTCATCGTTCCGCAATCTGTATGACGATAGTACGGTTGGGGCCCTTCGGGTCCCTGGGAGAACAGGATGCAGAGACTTATACGAAGTGCCCTCGCAATCGCAGCGCTACTAATGCCAGGCATGGAACTGCGGGCCCAAATTACCGGTGAACTTAGGGGTAACGTGGTCGACGCGAGCGGGGCAGCTGTGGGCGCGGCAAAAATCACTCTCAAGAACACCGAAAATGGCCAGAGCCGCGATCAATCGGTGAACAGCCAGGGTGAATTCGCCTTTAACTTGCTGCAAGTGGGCAGCTATGAAGTCCGCGCCGAGGCGCCAGGATTTGTGGCTTCGACGGCCAGAGTGCCTGTAAAAACTGGCGAAACGGCTTCCGTCAAACTCACTTTGCAGGTTGGGCAAATTACCCAAAGCGTAGAAATCAGCGACGCGGTCCAGCAGTTGGACACGGAAAATGCGCAGATCCAAAATGCCGTGACCGGACAGACTGTTCAGGAAATCCCCGTCGGACGCAATCCAAATGCCTTTGCGTTGCTTTCACCAGGTGTGGCGCCAGTTTCGTCCAATAATCCGTTTCTTGGTTCGGGAAGCTTTAACTCTAATGGTGGCCGCGGCCGCGGCAACAATATCACTGTCGATGGAATCACGGCAACAGACGTTTCCGTGACCGGGACGGGTGGGCCCCTGGGGCCGCTCAACTTTGCTTCTGTAAAGGAAGTTCAGGTAATTACCAATAACTTCAACGCGGAATATGGCCGCAACTCCAGTTCCCAGGTTATCTACATCACTAAGAACGGCACAAACAACTTAAGAGGCGAGCTGTACGAGTATTTCGAAAACGATAAGTTGAACGCCCGCTCCTTCTTCGATACCACCGGTAAACCAAGCATCCTGCGCAATAACATCTACGGCTTTGAAGTTGGTGGTCCGGTATATATTCCGAAGCTTTACAACGGACGCAACCGCCTTTTTTGGCACGTCGATTACGAAGGCACCAAGACTCGTGGGGCCGGTGCAGCCCAAATCGCCGCTGTTCCTACTCCGGCCCAATTGGCTTCTGTAACCAACCCAACGTCTCTCGCGCTCATCAAGCAATATGGTCTTCCAAGCGCGGCAAGCGGGCAGATTCAGGCTTCCGCTCCGAACCTTGCAAACACGTACCAGGTTTCTTATCGAATGGACTTTATCATCGGCAAGCGGGATACTCTGTGGGGCCGGTACGGCGTTTACGATTCCGTCCAATCTTCTTCGGGTCTCACGTTTATCAACAGCAGTCTACCGGGCTTCGGTGCGGGCAGTACCAATCATCCCCGTCAGGCCACTCTCTCTGAAACTCACCTGTTTGGCGCTGCCTCGGTAAATGAGTTTCGCTTCGGATTCGGCCAAAGCAAACCGAACTTCCAGATTCAATCGCCGTACGCCTTGGGTCCTCAACTTACTTTCAGTGATGGGTCCGTCACTTCCATTGGCGTTTCCAATATCCTCCCCCAAGGGCGCGAACAGCGAACTTATCAGTATACGGACAACTTCTCTCTGACCCGCGGCACACACAATTTCAAAGTGGGCGCGGAATACTACGCTCTCGATGCCGACTCTTTCTTCGACAGCAACCTTCGCGGGTCGCTGACGTTCAATAACTTCGCGGATTTCGCGGCCGGCAATCCCGTCACTTACACGCAGAACTTCGGCAATTCCGTCCGCAATAATGTCGTGCACAATGCATTTGCCTTCGCGCAAGACGATTGGAAAGTTACCCCGCACTTTACGGTGAACCTTGGCGTCCGATATGAATGGGCAGGCGGGCCAACAGAGACAAACAAGAAAATTTCCAACCTCGATCTAAGCAACACAACGGCATTCGGCGCCGCTGGTTCGGGTCCGTTGGGTTTGTTAGTAACGGGTAAGCCCTCTTTCAACAGTAATAACAATTGGGCACCCCGCTTTGGCTTTGCCTGGACCCCCACAAGTGACGGCAAGACAGTCATCCGCGGCGGTTATGGAATCGCCTACGACTTCATTTATTTGAATCCAATCACGAACCAACGTTTCCTTCCTCCGTTTATTTATTCGGCGACCCTGAATGGCCTGACTTCCTTCACCGGCGCAAATAGCTATGCCAACATTCTTGCTGGCACCGCTGCCATTCAGCAGACCACTTCAGCAGCTGTAGGTACGCTGTCCTCCACCGTTCTAAATTTTGGTAGCGTCAGCCCCGCCATCGCTCAGAACCTGAAGAACCCTCAGGTTCAACAGTGGAATTTTGGTCTCGAACGTGAATTCGTTGGCCTGGTCTGGAAGGCTACTTACGTAGGCACCAAAGGGACGTATCTCACTCGCACACGCCCCATCAATCTGATCGCGAACCCGGTTCCTGCCGCGACAAGTCTGGCCGATGAAACAGCGCGTCTGCCTCAGTTTGTTGCCGCTTTCAATGGCTTGAACGGTGGATCAACGGCTTACAGCAATCGCCTCGACCGCCGCTATAACACGGTCAACTATCTTGAGAGTTCCGCCAATTCCAGCTATCACGCGCTTCAATTGCAGATCCAAAAGCGTATGGCCAGGGGGCTCTACCTAAGCGCGTCTTACACCTGGTCGAAATCGATCGATGACAACTCCGATGCTCTCGGCGTCCTGGTGAATGACACCTCGGCGCAGCAGAATCCTCTGGACAATCGCAACAACCGTGGACCGTCGCAATTTGATCTCACTCACGTGGTGAGCGTTGGCCACAGCTACGAACTTCCCTTCTTCCGGAATGCAGCGAATCCGTTCGTAAAAGCAGCACTGGGCGGGTGGTCGTTCGCTGGTATCAGCACAGTCCGATCCGGATTTCCGGTAAATATCTTTGCCGGTCCCCGGTTAGGCCTCTCAGACCCCATTGCGCCTCTCGGAGGAAGCGCGGTGGACCGTCCGAACGTTACAGGCAACCCCCACGCCTTCAAACCGGAGCCCGCCGGTTCTCCAGGAAGCCCCTCCAGTTTGGGAACCACACTGGTCAATGGAGTCAGGATCAGCACCTACGCCGCGAACCTGGGCTTTTCCCAGCCGCTGCTGGGCAACTTCGGCAATTTAGGCCGTAACGTACTCCGCCTAAACGCGCAAACCAACTTCGATTGGAATGTATACAAGAACTTCCGATTCAAAGAGAAAGCAGACCTCCAGGTGCGCGGAGAACTTTACAACGCATTCAACATGGTTGCTTTCCAGTCCATGACCTCAAGTACCATCACGTCACCGAACTTCGGCGTGTATAACTCTTTAAGCCAGAACCCAAGAGTAATTCAACTCGCGATGCGGCTGATCTTCTAGTCAGCTACCTAACCGGAGTGCCGCCGATTCTTATCTCGGCGGCACTCCGGTTTTTATTCCACCTGCGCGCTCAAGTCCACCCGCTTCGGCGGATTCCCTCCATCCAACTTCGTACAAATCGTCTTCACCGCTTCATAACCAATCTTGAAAGGGTCCTGCACCACCAGCGCCTGAATCACCCCCGCTTTTTCATCGGCAATCAGACCTTCCGTAGAGTCGAAAGCCACAAACTTCACCTTCCCCGCTAACCCTCTCTCCCGGATCGCCCGAGCCACGCCAACCGAACTCGGCTCACTCGATGAAAAAAAGCCACGCAGATCCGGATGCGCCGTCAGAATATTCTCGGCCGCCGCCAGAGCCTTGGCCGAGTCCGCCATGCTGAACTGCTCCGCAACAATCTTGTATACCCGGAAATTCCTTCCCCAGGGTGTCGCGAAAGCCGCGCTCCCGGTCCATGGTGGAAAAACTGCCCGGCGCGTGGCCCATCAGCGCCACGCTTCCCTTCCCGCCCAGCAGTTCGCCCAGCTTGCGAGCCGCTAAACCGCCCGCCGCCACATTGTCCGTAGCGACAAACGTCATGTACTTGCTCGGAATCCACGCCGGAATCGAACACCGTAACCGGAATGTTGGCCGTGGCCGCGCGGTCCAATGAAGCTGTTAAGATCTTGCGGTCTGCAGCCGCCACCGCAATCCCATCCACGTGCCTGGCAATCATGGAATCCACAATTTCAATCTGCCGTGTGTATTCCGTCTCCTGCTGAGGGCCGCTCCACAAGATGGTTGCGTGAAACTCCTTTCCCGCCGCGCGCGCGCCTTTCTCTACCGTGAGCCAGAATTCGTGTGACGTCCCTTTCGGAATCACCGCGATTGTCCTTTCTTTCCCGCGGCCGCACCCCGCCAGCGCCGCGATCGCGAACAAAACCGCAACTCTTATTGAGCACACCAGCCGCCGTCAATCAGAACGTCGGTACCGGTGATAAATCCGGCGCCTTCAGAGCACAAATAAACCGCCAGCGCGCCAATCTCTTCCACTTTGCCCCACCGCCCTAGCGGAATCTTGGAAATAAACACCTGGTTCGCGGCTGCGTCGTTCATAATCGGCGTGTTCATCTCCGTCCCGAATGGTCCGGGGCTGATGCCGTTTACCGTGATCGCATCGGCCGCCAGTTCCAGCGCGAGCGCGCGCGTCAATCCCAGAAGCGCCGTCTTGCTCGACGAATATGCCGACCTTCCCCCCAGCGAAACGTGGCTCATGATTGATGTCATGTTGAGAATGCGGCCGTAGCCCTTGCCCTTCATGTGCGGAACGAACGACCGGCACATCAGAAACACGCTGGTAAGGTTGGTCCGCTGTACGCTCTCCCATTCGGCGAGTGTAAATTCCGTAATATTCTTGCGAATATTGATGCCGGCATTATTAATTAAAATGTCGATCTTCCCCGGCCCGGCAGAGATTTCACGCTCCACGCGCGCCACATCCTCTTCATTCCCCACGTCGCCGGTAAACACAAAGGCCTCGCTCCCGGCAGCTTTCACCTCCCCGGCCACGGATTCCAGCTTTTCCCGATCGCGCGAAACCAGAACCAGCTTTGCTCCCGCGCCGGCCAGAGCAACAGCCATCGCGCGTCCCAGTCCTTTACTGCCCCCTGTAATCAGGGCAAGCTTGCCATTCAACTCTTTCTCGTTCATAGTGTGTTCGGATTGTATCGTGGCTGACCTTCAGATTTTGACTCCCGACGGCAAACGCCGTACCGTTCCCCTTGCCGAAACCCGCCTGACACTGGGCCGCGCGCCTACCTGCGATCTCAGCTATCCGGACGACGTCGGGCTCTCTCGCCAGCATCTCTCAATTGAATTCGAAAACGGCGTACATTACCTGACCGATCTCGGCAGCAAAAACGGCACGGTTCACAATGGAACACGGATTCACGGGCGTGTCCCGCTCACGTCGGGTGATCGCATGATGGCGGGTCACCTGATCCTTTCGTTAGGCTCCCCCCGCACCCCCACTTCCTCCACCTCCGTTCAGCGGCGCCAGCCCGACACCGGCGCTACTGTAATCTTCACCGAGCAAAACGATGCATCCACGGCCGCCACAGTCACCAGCGATCTCTCGCTGATCATCCAGGGCAAGGAAACTGGAAAAGCAGCGGGTACCTTCGATACCGTTTCCGCCCTCATCCGCGCCGGAAATGAGCTCTCCGGCCAGCGTCCGCTGCCGGAGCTTTTCAACTTCATCCTGCAGCTTGCGATCGAATCGGTGGGCGCGGACCGCGGAGTCTTATTCACCCTGGAAGGCGAAAAACTGCTCTTGCAAGCCACCAAGGGTGAAGGCTTCGTGATCAGCAATTCGGTTCGCGACCGCGTCTTGAACCGGAAAGAATCCATCCTGGTGCGGGATACCACCTCCGATGATGCTTTCCGGGAGAGCCGGTCCATCATCGAATCCAACATTCGCACTCTGATGGCCGTGCCCCTGCAAACACGCGACTGCATGGTGGGTTTGCTTTATGTCGATTCCCCCTCACGCGCGCGGCAGTTTTCTAAGGACGATCTGAACCTGCTCACCGTCATGGCGAATGTCGCCGCCATCCGCATTGAGCAGTCCCGTTACGCGGAGATGGAAAAAGCCCGCGAGGTGCTGGAGCGGGAACTGGACCAGGCCGCCGCTATCCAGCGGCAGTATCTGCCCACCCAGGCGCCAGAAATCCCTGGTCTCGATCTTGCGGGATTCAATGCGCCCTGCCGGACCGTGGGCGGCGATTACTTCGGATTCTTTCCCTATGCCGATGGAAGCGTAGGTCTGGTACTCGGTGATGTTTCGGGTAAAGGCATGCCGGCATCCCTGATGATGATGGGGCTGCAAGCGCGAGCCGAAGTGTTGTTGCGCGAGCAAGGGCCGCTTTCCGGAGCCGTGACACGGCTGAACCGGTTGACCGCGCAGCACTGCCCGGCGGGCAAGTTCATCACCCTGTTTCTCTGTTGCCTGAATCCCCAAACCGGCAATCTCACGTACGCGAACGCGGGACATAACCCGCCGGTGATTGTGCGGGCGGACGGCTCGTCGGAAAAGCTCACCCAGGGCGGGCCTGTGCTGGGCATTCTGCCCGATATTACCTACGATCAATTTGAAACGACGCTTCACCCAGGAGATGTTCTCGCGATTTACAGTGATGGCATCACTGAAGCAGCAACGCCGGCGGACGAAGAGTTCGAGACGGAGAATCTGATCGAGACCTTGCAGGCGCACAAAGGGGACTCGGCGGGAAACATGATTGCCGCCGTAAACACTGCGCTCACCAAGTGGACGAAAGGCGCGCCTCCGGCGGACGATATCACTTTGATTCTGGCGCGTTTACTTGATTGAAGACCAACGTGGCTGATCTCCCTCTGCGCGTCGCCGTTGTGGGGCTTGGCTTCATGGGCGCGACGCACCTTCGCGCATGGTACAAAGTGGCAGGGGCGCAAATCAAGGCCGTCGTGAGCAGCAATCCCCGCAAGCTGTCGGGGGATCTTTCCGGTATTAGCGGCAATCTGGAATCGGGCGATTTTGGGTTCGATTTTTCGGAACTAAAGCTTTATTCCACTGTCTCCCAAGCCCTAACAGATCCGGAAATCGACGCCGTCGACCTGTGTGTGCCTACTCATCTGCACGCCGAGATCGGCTTAGCCGCTCTGCGGGCAGGCAAACATGTCCTGCTCGAAAAGCCTCTGGCGCGAACCAGTCAGGAGGCATACCGGTTGGTCGAAACCGCGGCACAGGCGGGGCGTGTCCTTATGGCCGGGCATGTGCTTCGATTCTTTCCGGAGTGGCGCGCCTTGTTCGACATGCTCGGGGAGTCGTCAGTTAAATTGGCTTCGTTTCGCCGAAATTGTGCTCGGCCAACCTGGTCGCCTTGGCTGCCCGACCCAGACAAAAGCGGCGGTGCGCCCTTTGATCTACTAATTCACGACGCAGATTTCTTGCTTCACTGCTTTGGGGTTCCCGATCAAGTTTCTGCGATTGGGTTCGTTTCGCAAAAATTAGCGATTGGATTGGTTGTCGGCGAACTGTTCGTATGCAAACGGCAACGCTGCGGCAATCGTTGGAGGTTGGCATCCCGCGCCAGATTACCCATTCTCAATGGAGTTCACCGCGCTTACCCCGGAACGTTCACTCGATTGGAGCAGTCGCACCGCCCCCCTTTCGGACATCGATCCCTGGGCGCTCCAGCTTCAGCACTTCACGGAAAGCGCGCTCCAAAACCGAGTGCCTGCACTCTGCCCGCCTTCCGAATCGGCACAGGCAGTTCGTTTGGTAGAAATCATGGTAGAGTCGCGCAAGCGAAACGGAGAGCCGCTTTCATGGAGCGATTGAAGCCAGGTGTGATGTTTTGGGCAGGACGCGACCCTGCGGAAACGCTCACCGAACTTACCGCTCTGGGCGTTCACGACGGGCAACTCGGAATTCCCGGCGATTTAGCGCTCCAGGGTCTTGCGCCTTCCTGGAAAGCCGCCGCAGCCAGCTCGGGCTTCACCATTCACACGGTCTTCCTGGCGTACGCGGGTGAAAGTTATTCGAACGTAGCAGCCGTGCAATCCACCGTCGGTTTCGTTCCGCTTCAAACGCGCAGCGCAAGGGAAGCCCGCACGCATGCTGTCATTGATTTCGCGCGGGAGTTAGGCGTTCCTGGAATCGCTACCCATATCGGGTTCGTTCCGGAGGACCCAGCGGACCCGGAGTATCAGGCGGTTCTGGAACTGGTCCGCCGGATTGCGGATCACGCCCAGCCCATGACCTTCGCCCTCGAAACCGGGCAGGAAAGTGCGGCGGCTCTGCTCGAGTTTCTCGAAGCGGCGAATCGGCCCAACCTGGGGATCAACTTCGATCCGGCCAACATGATCCTTTATGGGACTGGCGATCCGCTCGAAGCTCTCAACACGCTGGCTTCGAAAGTCCTGACCGTTCACGCCAAAGACGGAACATGGCCCGCAGCCCCTGGCGAACTCGGCCGGGAAACGCCGCTCGGGGAGGGTGCGGTCGGGATTCCCGCGTTTCTGGCCCGTTTGCGCGCATTGAACTACGCAAAGCCAGTCTTCCTGGAACGGGAAGCAAGCGACCCCGAAGCTCGTCTGCGCGACATCGCGAAGGCTCTGAAGCAGTGGCCAGCCTGGCTTTAAGATATACTCTCGGTCGAGGATCTTTCATCATGAACGTCCGATGGTTTCTCTCCCTCTTTACGGCCGCTTCTCTGGCGGTTGCGCAAACTCCCCCACGGCCTTTGCAGATCCCGGACTCCCAGCTGGAATCTGCGCATCAGGCAAACCCGGACGACCCCCAAATCACGGGAAGACTCCTTTCGTACTACGGGAAGGAAGATCGGGACCCTACGTGGTCCGCCCGCTTCGCCCTGCTGTCCTGGGCAGTGCAGCACCAGCCGGAAGCGCCTTATTTCGGCATAGTCGCCAATACAGGCATGCCGAAAGCCCTTCGCGATCAACTGAAACCTTTATGGATCACGCAGGTTCACCAGCATCCGGACAACCCTCGGGTTCTTCGCAACGCAGCCGCGGCTTTGGAAGATGTGCCCCCGTCCATTCGTGTTGGGGGGAATGTTCAGCAAGCAAATCTATTGCGGCAGGTGAAGCCGGAATACCCTCCGCTTGCGCGTGAAGCAGGAATTCAGGGCACCGTCCGCTTCGTCGCCACGATTGGCCCCGAAGGGGAGATTCAGACGCTCCAGTTGGAATCCGGTCACCCTCTTCTGGTGCAAAGCGCAATGCTGGCTGTGAAGCAGTGGCGCTACAAGCCGACCCTTTTGAACGGAAACCCGGTTTCGGTAATCACAACGATTGACGTAAATTTTACACTGCAGGGCTCCCCGCAAGGTCAAGCCGGCAACTAAAGCCGCTGTACAGGGTTTAAACTTCAGTAAGTAATGCGCGCCTTTATACCCTGTTTTTTCCTCACGTTAACGGCGCTGCCTTGTTTTTCCGCCACTTTTGGAACGGTCGTTAATTCTCAGGCCGCCGCCTCTTACTCCGACGTCGTTCTTGACGAGCCTCGGCAGCGCTTATATCTGGTAAACAGCGCCGCAAATCGCGTCGAAGTCTGGTCCATCCCCCAGCGCCAGTTTCTGGCAAACATTGCCACGGGAACTCTGCCGATCTCGCTGGCGCTTTCCCCAGATAACACACGTCTCTACGTTACTGCCTACTCCTCCACGTCACTGAACATCATCGATCTGACGAAAGCAGTCCCCAGCGTTACTAGCCGGATCGCGCTTCCCGCTTCGCCGGAAGGCGTCGCGGTGGGTAAGGATGGTCGCCTGTTGATTAGCACGGTCGGCTCCGGCGGGCAGAATACGCTTCTGATTTACAATCCGCAGGCGAACTCAGTCAACAACGTCGCCATAGCGCCGGCCGCGCCAACTCCCCCCACCCTTCCCGCGCCTTCAGGGCGTGCTTTTCTCTCCTATCATTCGAAGCTGATCGCCACCAAGGACGGGAACACCATTATCGGAACCAATGTCACCAGCGGCGGCACCACCAATAACCGCGTGGCGTTTGTCTATGAAGTCTCATCGGGAACGGTGCTGCGCTCACGCATTCTGACCAATCTCTCGAACGTACTCTCGGTTTCGCCGGATGGATCGAAGTTCATGGCCGGGTACTCTCTGATTGACACGGCCACGTTGACGATTTTGGCGCAGGAGAACGTAGCGAACTCTCCCTTCGCGTTTCCCACGGGAACAAACTTTAACGCCCAGGCCAATCAGGGCGGCAGCGTTTTCTCACCCGATGGCTCGGTCATCTACGGAGCGTTCAACTTCGCTCCCGTACAGGTGCCGGCCGCTAAGCCCAATGTCACGCGCCTGCTCTATAACGACCCCGACAATCTGCTCATCAAACTCGGTCTGCAACTGCCTGAAAATCTGTCCGGGCAGATGGTGATCAATAAAGCGGGAGATACAATCTACGGCCTTTCGGAATCCGGATTCATCATCCTTCCCGTCGGCCAGCTCAGCCAGAATCCGCTGGCGCAAGTAAATTCCCAAATTGTTTTGCTCACCAGCGATCAGTGCGGGGTTACCACCACGCAAAGCGCGGTCACCGATGCGGTGACCAACGTTGGACGCGGGCGGCTGACGGCAACAGCTCAGTCGTACACCTTATCCAGCGGAGGTCTGGCCACAACAACGACGAACGCCGTGCCGGGCTTGGGTAACAATGGCGGAGGTGGCTTTATCACCGTAGGGGGCGGTGCCGGGGGCGGTGTGATTGTTCCCTTCCCTGGAAACACAAATCCCGGCGGCAACGCGACTACTGCCACCGCAACCACCAGCACCGTTCCGACCGTCCAAATGGCGCAAACCAGTAGCGGCGCAAATTTAAATTTCCGCTTCAATGCAAACGCCGCGAAAACCCCGGGCACGGCCGCCGCGAACGACTTTCTGGTTCAATCGAACGAGGCTGTAAACATCCCCTCCAATATTCGGGTTTTTCAAAACTTTCGCGATTCGGATGCTCCCGGCACCATCATCCCAATCGCGCAGAATGTAAGTGGCGGGGAAGCTTTGATGGACCTGCTGCAGGATACGGTGCGCCAGAAACTCTATATCGCCAACTCCGGGCTGAATCAAATCGAAGTCTTCGATCTGAAAACGCAACAATTCACCGCGCCGATCAAAGTGGGGCAACTTCCCCACGCCATGGCCCTCTCCACCGATGGAGTCACGATGTACGTGGCCAACACGGGTGGAGAAACCATTAGCGTAGTGAATCTCGATACGCAAATCGTCACGGGGCGCGTCACCTTTCCGGCGGTTCCGGCGAACGTTGCTGTCGGCCTTTCCTACCCCACTTCGATCGCGCCCAGTCAGCGCGGCCCTCAATTCGTCATGAGCGATGGATCGCTCTGGAAGATCGATGGGATGCAGGCACTTCCGCGCGTTCTGAATCCCGCCGTCTTCGGCGGTAGCGCCACTACTGTGGTTCGCACCGTTTCCGGTGGCAATCCTTCCGTGAGAACCTTGGCCGCAACACCGGGCGGTGAATACGTTCTTCTTGCTACGGGAGCCGGAAATGTTTATCTCTATGACGCAAGCATTGACGATTACACGGTAGGCAAACAGATCTTCACCACTGCGACTTCGAACGGAGTTCCCGCCACTCTTGCGGGCTTTTTGGGACCGGTCGGCGCCGGCCCAGCCGGGAAATATTTTCTGGTCAACAACACGCTGCTGAACTCTTCCTTAACCCCAATTGCAGCCGAAGATCAGACCACCGGAGGCACTGTTGCCGGCGGAACGCTTCCTGGCAGGGGCACGCAAACTACAGCTACCACCACCTCCACGCGTCCAGTGGAAGCCGTCTCGGCGAATACGGCGACCACATTCGCCCGGTTCTCGCAGCCGGTTCGAACCGGCAATACCTCCACGGTGACCGATGCCGGCATGATCGAAATCGTGGATGCCAATACCGGTCAATTGCTTCGTTCCGTGCCCACGCTTGAGGGGTCGCCTTCCACCGTGAGCGGAACACAACGAGTCGCGGTCAGCGGCCGCACTCTGGTGGTGGATGCGACAAACACCAACGCTTATATCCTTTCTGCCTCCGGCCTTTCCATTATTCCGTTAACGCCCGTTGCTCCGGGTATGCGGCCGCAAATCACCGCTGGTGGCATCGTAAACCTGGCCAGCTATCAGACGACGGCGGCTCCTGGGGGCCTGGTCGGTATTTTCGGCCAGAATCTGGGAACGCAGGCGGTGAGCAGCGGTACGACGCTTCCTACCCTTCTTGGGGGAACTTGCGTCACGCTCAACAATCAGCCACTGCCTTTGGAATTGGTTTCTCCAGGCCAGATAAATGCCCAACTGCCGATCGGGCTTGCGGCCGGGAAGTATACGCTGATTGCAAGATCCGTAACCAATAAGACAGCGTCGCAAACTCCGGTTCAGGTCACCGTGGCGAAATATGCGCCGGCGGTCTTCGTTTCCGGCGGTCAAGCCGCCATCGTTCACTCCGATGGCAGTTATGTAACGAAACAACACCCAACCACCCGCGACGAACGGCTGTCGCTTTTTGCCACAGGCCTGGGAGCGACTCACGGCGGGACCGTTAAAACCGGCGCCCCCTCTCCCTCCAGTCCTCTGGCCCTCACGGATGCGGTGCAGGTGTATTTCGGGAATCCAGGTTATAGTCAGTCCGCCATCATCGTGGAATTTAGCGGTTTGGTTCCAGGGTTGGTCGGGATCTATCAAATCAATTTGCGTGTTCCCGGCACTCACATGAAAGGCGATGCGCTGCCGGTTAGCATAAAAATCGGCGGCGTAAGTAGTCCTCTTACAGGACCGGTAATACCCACTGTTGCTGTACAATAGCTTCCCAAACCGACCGGAAGTGTACGAAAATAGTACGGTTGAGGTCGGATATGCCGAAGCGTTTTCTTATTTTAGTTCTTACCGCGATTGCTCTGGTCAGTTGCAGCCGCGATCCCCAGGTGGTGAAAAAGCGGTATTTGGAAAGCGGCAATAAGTATTACGACCGCGCCAAATACAAAGAAGCTTCCATCATGTACCGGCGCGCTCTGTCAACCGACGCCAAGTATGGCGAAGGCTGGTACCGCTTGGGCCTGACTTACACGCAGATAGGCCAAGTGGCGAATTCGGTATCCGCTTTCCGGCGCGCTGTAGAGTTGTTGCCGAAGAACACAAAAGAATCGAATGATGCGAATTTCCGGCTTGCGGAAATTTTCCTCATGGCTGCCCAATCGCAGAAGCAAGGGGCCGCTAATAAACAGCTGATCGGCGAGGTGGAGACGATCTCGAAGCAGTTCCTTGCTCAGGATGCCAACTCTTTCGAGGGCCACAAGCTGAAAGCGGACCTCCTTATGGTGGATGCGAGTCGACCTGTACCGGAAGAATCAGATTGTCGAATCCAAGAAGCTGATGGAAGAGGCAATTACCGAATACCGCCATACTCTCGACATGAAGCCCGGGAATGCGGCGCTGCAACTATCATTGGCTCGAACGCTTGTGTTGTATGGGGAATCCGGAGAAGCCGAGCAGCTCTATCGAAAAGTGATCGAGTCCAAGAAGGACAACGTTACGGGCTACTTGGAGCTTTATCGCTTGTATGCCGGGCAGAGAAAACCGGAGCAAGCAGAAGCGATTCTGAAGGAGGCAATCGCATCAAATCCGAAGAATTTTGACTTGATGACCATCCTCGCCGCGCATTACTTCGCCAATGGCAAGAAGCCGGACGGCGCAAAGGTTCTTGAATCGATGAAGTCCAATTTCAAGGACTTCCCGCAGGCTTATTTCACGGCGGGCGATTTCTACCTTCGGATGAACGACGGTGCCGAAGCCGTGAAGCAGTTCCAGGAAGGTGAACAGAAAGATGGCGGGCATAAGTTGGATTATCAGAAGCGGATCATTGAGGCTTATCAGCACGATAACAAGACGGCACTGGCCTATGAAGAAAATCTGAAAATTCTGAAAGATAATCCGAAAGACCCCGATGCGCGCGGCCTGAAAGCTAGCTTTTTGTTAGATAAAGGTGATGTCAATCAGGCTATAAATGAACTGCAATCCGTGGTGACGGCTCGTCCGGATAACTTTGTCGCCCGCTTCCACTTGGGGCGCGCGCATTTCGCCAAGGGGGAATACGAACAGGCCCGCCAGCAGTTTGAAAAGTCCCTTGAACTTCGTTCCGATTACCTGCTTCCCCGCATTGCGCTCGCTCAGGTCGCTCTGGCTCGCGGCGACAACCAGAACGGGTTAAAAATCGCTGAGGAATGTCTCAGAATCAATCCGCAAAGCGGAGCGGCCCACCTGCTTCAATCCGCGGCGCTGATGCGGCTGAATCGGCTGGGCGATTCGCGCTCCACGCTGAATGCCATGTTGGCTTCCAATCCGAAGCAGCCTGAAACCCTGCTCGAAATGGGTGTCCTGAATCTCATGGAAAAGAAGTATCAGGACGCCGCCGCTACTTTCCGGCGCGCCTATGACGCCGACCCTTCTAATCAACGTGGCTTGTTGGGCGAAGCAGAGTCCTACATCCTGCTCGGTAAGCCGGCCGACGCTTTGAAAGTGGTCTCCGACGAGTCTGCAAAATTCCCGAAGCGTTTAGATCTTCGCCGAGATTTGGCGGATCTCGAAGTACGTACCGGGCATTCAGATATGGCCATCAACGATTACAAAGCTTTGGTGGAGGCGAACAAGGACACTCCCCGGCAGCAGGGCGAGATCTACGCGCGCATGGGCGAGACCTATTCCCGTCTCAAAGATGTCCCGAATGCGATTGCATCGTTCCGGAAGGCCAAAGAGTTGATTCCTGACAACGTCGGCGTGTTGAATAATCTTGCGCTCCTGCTGGACAACTCCGGACAGCACGTGGAAGCACGCAAAGTCTATGAACAGTCCATCGCGCGGGATCAAACGAACGCTGAAGCCCTGAATAATCTTGCTTACCTGATGACCGAAACCGGAGGCAATCTGGACGAAGCGCTCACTCTGGCCAACCGCGCGAAACAGAAACTCCCGAACACAAGCGAAGTTTCAG
Organism: Bryobacterales bacterium; assembly: GCA_963795835.1. Classification (GTDB taxonomy): domain Bacteria; phylum Acidobacteriota; class Terriglobia; order Bryobacterales; family Bryobacteraceae; genus JALYXI01. Next base: position 240,606 of record CAWCJC010000001.1, read on the forward strand.
ACACAATCGGCTGGATTTATTTGAAGAAGAATATGGCGGACAACGCGGCCGATATCTTCCGCGAGATCACCTCCAAAACGCCGACAAACCCCACCTATCACTTTCACTTCGCCATGGCTCTGGCGCAGAAAGGCGATAAGAGCGAAGCCGCAAAGCAATGCCAGTTGGCTTTGTCGAATAATCCTAATAAAGAAGAAGAGGCCAAGATCCGCGAGTTGTTGACGCGGATCTAGTCTGTCTAAAACGCTTTCGGCCGGTACCCGGGCCGCGACCGGATCCGGTACTTCTTACCGGTGTCGCTGGTAATTTCAACGTTGATCTTACGAAAAGCGTCATTCGGATTCGGGGCCGGGTAGTAGGTAACCGTGTAGGAGTTTCCCAGGTCTTCTCGAATGCTCTCAAACGCTTCCACCTGCTTCTGCCAGGTCTTGGCCCAGTAGGCTTTTCCGCCCGTCTTCGATGTGATCCGGCGGAAAACGCTGCTCGAGATGGAATCCTTGTTCACGTCATTGGTGGAAATGACGTAGATAGGGATTCCCTCGTCTTCGGCCACCGCGCGCACGTCGTCGGGCGCCACCATGCTGGCGTTGTCAGGACCGTTCGAGAACACGATCACAACCTTGCGGCCGGGTACTTTCGCGGCGTCACGGAGCGAGAGCAGCAGCCCGTTGTAGAGCGCGGTATCGTCACCGGCAACGGCCTTGCGAAGACCCAGAATGGCATTCGAGCGATCGCGGGACAGTGTCGCCGCGCGCGAAAGATTGCGGCTGAAGGTGTAGACTGCGACTGAGTCCGCGCGATCCAGTCCGCGTACGAAGTCGGCAATCGCGTCTTCCGCATAAGTGAACTGCTTGTACATGAAGTTACTGGTATCGAACAAAACGAAAACGTTGGTGCCGACGAAAGCATCGGACGATGCATCGAGCCCCGGCTTCGCGCCCGGACCGTCCTCGCTTCTCACGATGGGCCGCAGCGATCCATCCGCCAGCACCTCCATGGGAGCTTTGCTACCTTCCGCAAAGGTGGAAAGCTTCTGAGGAATACCGTCCTCCGTAAGCTTGAAATCAGAAGGCTTCAGGTTGGTGATGTAGTGGCCTTTACTGTCGGTTACGGTGATGCTGAGGACCACCAGGTCTACCTTGCTTTTGAAGACGGGTGTCCTTCCTTCCTGAGCCCAGATCAGCAGGGCTCCCCCCGCCAGCACGGTTCCCGCCGCAATTGCGGTTTTCCACATCCGTTGTACGACCATTCGGTTCACGATCATTCGATTCCGCCTGCTTTGGCATCCCCTGGTACGCGCGCGGCTTCCGCCCGAACATCTTCACCCACCAGACGCAGCGATTTCAAGAGCGCCGGCCAATCTTCCAGATGCGAGGCAAAGATCCGCTCGACCACTTTCTGCGTCCATTCCGGAATCAAAACGTTCAACTGCGAAGGCGCAATGTGCAGCTGGTCCGCAAGCGCGGCCCAATACAGCGTATTCGATTCCCACGATTCCGCCATGATGCGGCTGGAATACCCCATCAAAGTGGGAAAGGTTCTCAGCCTCAGCAACTCCGGCCGATAGGTGTTGGCAAGCGTCGGCTTCGGCGTTCCGAAAGCGGCGGAGATGGCGGCATCGTTCACCAGAGCAGCGTTTTCCGTCCGCATGCGCGACAGTTCCGGATTGGGCGACCGCACGGAGATCTCCGACGCCATCCCGAACAACTCCGCGGGGGTGACCCGTTCTAAGGCCAACCGGACGTCACCGGTTTCCAGCGCCCGTTCCACCAACATGCGGCGGGCGGGCGGTGCTTGAAGATCGAGCGCGGCCATCGCCCGCTCCCGGATCTTCGGATCCAGCGCGGCTTCGGCCAGCAGGGTGGCTCCGAACTGCATCTGCGCGCCGATCCAGTGAACCTGCGCGGGGGTTACGTTCCAATAGCGAGGAATCTTCGCACTCAAGATCATCTGCGGCACCAGATCGCCCCAGATCAACGCTTGCGTCTGCGTGGGAACCAGGAAGTTCTGTTCCGCTTCCGCCAGCGCGTATGGCAGATTCGCGAGCGAGCCTGTCAGCCTGCCGCCTCCATTCGAAGGCCAGCCGGTGCCGAGCATTTCAGTCGCTTTCCAGGTGTGTGTTGCGCCCTGCATACCAATGAAATCGTGGCCCCGAACAAAGAGCGGATTCGTGTAAAGGATCTGCGCGCCGGGCGGTGCATAGTGGACGTAGTTATAAGCCACCAGCGTGTCACGCAGAAAGGGCGTGAGCGATCCGCGCAGTTCCTTCAGCCTCTCCGGGTTGTTCTGAGCTTTATCGATGAGCGCGCGCATGTTTACCTTGCGCTGCATCTCAATGTGGCGCTCGGTCCAGTAGCCGAAGGCAAGGGCGTTCTTCTCGGCGCCCGAAAGCGAGGCGCGCGGCAGTTGGATATCGCTGACGCGGGCAGCTAATTTCGCGGAGAGCGCCGCATTCAGTTTCTCGCCCTTCGAGACGCTTTCCAGGTTGTCGGCCAATTGAAAAATGGTGTCAAGCGAGAGAATGCGCTGCGCTTCCAGCACGTGTTGCATGTCGGTGATCAAGCGGTCCTGCGCGTCGGTATCGGCCGGGGATACCGCACCCGCAAGCAGCCCCAGGAACTGTTCCTGCGGCTGGCTCCCGCTCTTTGCCGAAGCAGCCGCCAACAGTTGCTTCACTCCCGAACGGCCCGCGTCGAATAGCTCGAGTTCAGTGGTCGCTTCGGCGAAGGGTGTCAGAATTGCGTCCAGTGCCGCATCTGCTTTTGAAGGCGGGATCACGGACTGCCGGCACAGAATCTGCCACAAACCTGTCAGCGATTGCATCAAGCCGGCCGCGTTTTGCCGGGCTAGCGTATCGCGAATATGGTCGATCGCCTCCGCGGTATCCAAATAGCGAATCACCGTTCTGTCGGAGATAGAGGTCGAATCGCTGAACACGGTATATTGCGCGCCATAATCGCGGAAAGAGCGGGCCAGACGGTCGACGGTCGCCGGCTTCAACGGCTCCGCGCGGCCCCGGTCGACGTCGCTCAAGGCCATGAAGATCTTGAGCGGTTCATTCTCCACCGCTTTGCGCGACATACCGAAGAGAGCTTCAAGAACATCGTCCGGGCTCTTCCATGAACCGGCTGCTTTGCTGAGCTTGGCGTCGTACTTGCCGCGCGGATGATTGACGAAGAGCTCCTTCCACACGTCAAGCGAACCGGGAATATGGGGCTGGCCGTTCGGATCGAGCCGGAGCCGCGTGGTGAGCAGCATCATATCGGCGTTCGAGCGGAACACGGGCCGTGCCGGACCGGGGCTGGTTACCTTACCGCGAACCGCGGCGTAGAAGCGCTTCATGCGAGAGGGGTCGGTCAGGTAATCCTGAACCGGGCCGTGAATGCGGGCGAGCGCATCATACTGGCTTGCCAGCCAGCCATCGTCTTTTGCCAGCAACTTCTCGAAAAACGCCGCGCCGTTGTCGGGACTTGCGCCGACTAAATCGGTCCAGGCCGCGGCCGAGTGCTGCCCGCCGGGGATCACGGCTTTGCCGTCCCGGATTTCGAACATGCCGCCGAAGAAATCGAGCACATGCGAGTAAGTCCGCAACCGGGCCGCGGACACACCTTTCCGCAGTTGATCGGCAGTTTCGCGGTCCAGCTTCGAGAGCCCCAAATAGAAGCGGCATAGCGAGGGATCACCCAGGAACTCCTCCAGGAAATTGCCCGCGGCCTCCTTCGTGGTCACCCAATATTCGGGCCCATAGAGTACCGGCACGCGCGTGGGCTTGAAGTCGTAGACGAAGGGTTTGCTGGTACGAAGCGATTGCTCCAACTCGGCAATGGGAAAACCTGAATCCGTGCTCAAAAATGCGCGTGTGGCATTCACGGTCTCCAGCACTACCTCGCTGCCGCAAGCGCCGCGCATACGGAATCCCAGCACGCGAAGCAAGTCGCCGGTTTGAGTGGAGTCGCAGGTCTCGATCTTCAACATGCCATCGCTTCCGGCTAGCTTTTCGATTTCGTGAGCCTGCGAAAGATAGCGGTTGACCAGCTTCAGATATTCGGTCTGCTCGAGCGCATCGTTACTGTGCGAGGCCTGGTAACCGTTCGTGACAACGTTGCGCGCAAGCGAGGTGAGAACATCGGCGGGGTTGATATCGGCAGAGATTGCCGCCATGCGCCCGAACGAGCGCAACGGTCCGGGGATGGTGACGTACTGCGGAGTTTCCGGCGGCGCCTGTGCATTCCACTTCACGTCGGCCCACTCCGTGCCGCCCTGCGCTCTGTATTGCGCCAGGTCCGCTTGTGCGGCCGCGCGATCGCCCGCGATCAGGTCCAGCAGAACCAGGCGCCGGGAGACGGCCAGCGTTCGTGCTCCACCGCTAATCTTCCGGTATTCGGCGCGGGCCGCCGGATCGCCATAGCGATCCAGAAATTCGGCATAGCGAATCTGCGCTTCCGGTTCTTGCGGCACGGCTTGCGCCGCTTTCGCCAACACAGCGCGAGCTGCACCCGGATCGGTGCGCTCCAATTCCACGGAACGTTCGCGCCACCCAGCCCCCTGAGCGTACAACGCTGCCACGGCGAAAATTCCGGCGACACCTTTGGCTACGACAGCCTTCATTCTGGTTCCCCCGCTTCTCTGGTTTTCACACTCTATCATGGAAAAAGCTTGCAATCCTCGCGAAAACCGCTTCTCGACGTTACCCCGAACGGCCTCTACTGTGAGCAGGGCGACTTTTACATCGACCCCTGGTGCCCTGTGGATCGCGCTGTCATCACCCACGCCCATGCCGACCATGCGCGCTGGGGTTCGAAGCATTATCTGACTACTACTACGGGAAAAGCCGTGCTTCGGACGCGCATGGGCGCGGACGCCCAGATCGAAGCCGTGCCTTATGGTGAGACGGTAATGGAGAACGGTGTGCGCGTGTCGCTGCACCCGGCGGGGCACATTCTGGGTTCGGCCCAGATTCGAGTGGAGTACGCGGGCGAAGTTTGGGTCGCGTCCGGCGATTACAAAGTGGAGCACGATATCACGAGCACGGCATTTGAGCCGGTGCGCTGCAATACGTTCATCACGGAATCCACATTCGGGTTGCCGATTTACCGGTGGCGTCCTCAGCCTGAGATCTTCGCCCAGATCGATGGGTGGTGGCGGGAGAATCAAGGTGCCGGACGCGCAAGCGTACTGTTTGCCTATTCGCTCGGTAAGGCACAGCGCTTGCTTGCGGGTGTGGACTCCTCGATCGGGCCGATCTTCTGTCACGGTGCGGTGCAGAAGCTGAACGCGGCATATCGCGAAAGCGGGATTCCGCTGCCGGAAACTCTGTACTCAGGCGATGTCGAGAAGGGTTACGACTGGAGCCGGGCGCTGATCGTCGCGCCGCCGTCGTGCAATGGAACGGTCTGGATGCGCAAGTTCGGCTCCACCTCCACCGCGTTCGCGTCAGGATGGATGCGAATGCGGGGCACCCGACGGCGGCAATCGCTCGACCGCGGCTTTACGCTCTCCGATCACGCGGACTGGCCTGGATTGTTGGGAGCAATTGACGCGACCGGCGCGGAACAGGTTTTGGTAACGCACGGATATCGCGCGCCGCTGGTCCGCTGGTTGACCGAGCATGGCAAGCTGGCGCGATCGCTCGAGACGCGTTATGAGGGCGAGCGCACCGAAGAGAGCAATGACGAGCCAGACGTGCAGGCGGAAGCGTGAAGGCCTTTGCGGAGCTGTATTCGGCCCTCGATGAAACCACCAAGACAGGTCTTAAGACGGATGCGTTGGTCGCATTACTTCAGCACCGTTCCCGCCGAAGATGCGGTTTGGGCCATTCATTTCCTGATCGGCCGCCGTCCGAAGCGGTTGATTGAAACGCGCAAGCTGGTGGATTGGGCGATCGAAGAATCAGGGTCGCCAGCCTGGCTCTTCGATGAAAGTTATCAGGCCGTGGGCGACTTGGCGGAGACGATCGCGCTGCTGCTGCCGGATGCGGAGCGGTCGACGAACCGCCCCCTGCATTACTGGGTGGAAGAACGGCTGCTGCCTCTGGCGCGCTGGGAAGATGCGGAACGCCGCGCAAGCCTGGTGGATGCGTGGCGGGATATGGATGACCGGCAGCGTTTCGTGTGGAACAAGCTGATTACGGGAGCTTTCCGGGTAGGCGTATCGCAAAGTCTGGTTGTCCGCGCGCTGGCGCAGGTTTCTGGAGTGGATGGCAACGTGATCGCCCATCGCATGATGGGGGATTGGTCGCCCTCGCCCGAATTTTACGCGCAGCTGATTGCGAAGGAATCCGCGGATGCGGACATCAGCAGACCGTATCCGTTTTTCCTGGCCTATCCGATTGAAGGCGAAATCTCACAATTGGGTGACATCGCGGAGTGGCAGATCGAATGGAAGTGGGATGGCATTCGCAGCCAGTTAGTGCGGCGCAAGTTCCGGACTTTCATCTGGTCGCGCGGCGAAGAGTTGGTGACCGAACGTTTTCCGGAACTGGAAGCACTGGGCAGCGTTCTGCCGGAAGGCACGGTGATCGATGGTGAGATTCTTCCGTGGCGCGATGGCGCGCCGCTGCCGTTTGCGCAGATGCAGCGCCGCATCGGGCGCAAGGTGCTGGGGCCGAAGATTCTGGCGGATGTGCCGGTCGTGATTCTTGCTTACGATTTGCTGGAGTGGCGCGGCGAAGACATCCGCGAGCGCCCCATTGAAGAGCGCAGGCGGTTGCTGGCGGACCTGGTGGAGGCGACCCGCGACAGCAATCGGCTGCTGCTCTCGGACGTGGTGCCCGCGGCATCCTGGGAGGAGCTGATCGCGTTGCGGGCCCAATCGCGGCAGCGCAAAGTAGAGGGCTTCATGTTGAAGCGGCATGGCTCTCCTTATCGAGTGGGGCGGCGGCGGGGCGACTGGTGGAAGTGGAAGATCGAACCGTTCTCCGTGGACGCGGTGATGCTGTACGCACAGGCCGGAAGCGGGCGGCGCGCCAGTTTGTTTACGGATTATACGTTCGCCGTTTGGGATTCAGGCACGCTGGTACCGTTTGCGAAGGCCTACTCCGGGCTTACCGACGAAGAGATCCGCAAAGTGGACGCGTGGGTGAGACGCAACACGCTTGAGAAATTTGGGCCGGTCCGTTCGGTGAAGCCGGAACTCGTGTTTGAGCTTGCGTTCGAGGGCATTCAGCTCAGTCCGCGCCACAAGTCTGGGATTGCCGTACGCTTCCCTCGAATCGCACGATGGCGCACCGACAAGCCCGCGGCCGAAGCGGATTCCATCGAGACGATTCGCGCGTTGATCGAAGGACAGAAACATGACCCCGATTAACACGGTGCGCAAGTGGTTCCGGTCGCGCGGCTGGAAGCCGTTCGCTTTCCAGGAAGAAGTGTGGGCGGCTTACCTGAATGGCGAAAGCGGATTGATTCATGCTGCCACGGGCACGGGCAAGACGCTGGCTGCGTGGATGGGACCCCTGATGGAATGGATGCAGGGGGATGGAGAGATTGATCCGCCGTTGCGTGTCCTGTGGATTACGCCGTTGCGCGCGCTGGTGGCCGATACGGAAAATTCGCTGCGTATGGCCCTCCAGGGCATGAATATTCCTTGGCGCCTGGAGCAAAGGACCGGCGATACGAAAGCAGCCGTCCGCGCGCGCCAGAAAAAGCGGCTCCCGACCGCATTGGTGACAACTCCCGAGAGCCTGGCGCTTTTGCTGGCACGCGAAGATGCCAAAGAGATCTTCGGCTCGCTGCGGCTGGTGATCGCCGATGAGTGGCATGAGCTGATGGGCTCAAAGCGCGGCGTGCAGACGGAACTTTGTTTCGCGCGGCTAAGGCAATGGAATCCGGAGATGCGTACCTGGGGCCTTTCGGCGACGCTCGGAAATCTGGATGTTGCGATGGCGACGCTGCTCGGAACAGGTTGGGAGCGCGGCCGGATGGTGCGGGGCGTAGTGCCGAAGGAAGTTCGCGTGGATTCGCTGATTCCGGAACACATGGAAAATTTCCCGTGGGCGGGACACCTGGGAATCAACATGCTGCCGCAGGTAGATCGCGGCCATCGAAGAGGGTGTGACCACGTTGGTGTTCACGAACACGCGGTCGCAAACGGAAATCTGGTATCAGGCGATTCTGGCGGCGAGGCCGGATTGGGCGGCGCAGATTGCGCTCCACCACGCGTCGCTCGAACGCAAGACGCGCGACTTCGTGGAGGACGGGTTGCGCGCGGGGACGCTCCGTTGCGTTGTGTGCACCTCGAGCCTGGATTTGGGCGTCGATTTCACGCCGGTGGATCGTGTGATTCAGATCGGCAGTCCAAAGGGTGTGGCGCGGCTGTTGCAGCGCGCGGGCAGAAGCGGACACAGACCGGGCGTGTTGAGCCGGATCACTTGTGCGCCGACTCATGCATGGGAACTGGCGGAAGTTGCGGCCGCGCGCGATGCCTACTATGCGGGCGCGATCGAGAGCCGCTACCCGGTGGAGCGTCCGTTAGATTTGCTCTCGCAATGGGTGGTGACGGTTGCGGTGGCGGGCGGGTTCGACAGTCAGGAGATGTTCGATGAAGTGAGACAGACGTACGCGTTTCGAGAGTTGTCGCCCGCTGAGTGGAACTGGGTCATCGAGTTCGTTACGCATGGGGGCGAAGCTCTACGCGCCTATCCGGAATACGCGCGCGTAACGATGGAAGACGGCAAGTTCGTGATCTCAAACCGCATGGTGGCGCGAAGGCATCTGCTTTCGACGGGAACCATCGTCAGCGATTCCGCGATGGATGTTCGCTACACCACAGGGGGGCGATTGGGTAGCGTGGAGGAGGGTTTCATTGCGCGCCTGCGTCCCGGCGACCGCTTTGCATTCTCAGGAAAGGTGCTGCAATTCGTTCGAGCTCGCGACATGACCGCCTGGGTGAAGAAGGCGCCGGTCACCGCGGGCGGCATCATCCCCAGTTGGGAAGGCGGGCGCATGCCACTCTCAAACGAGTTGGCTCTCGCGCTGCGCAAGCGGTTCGAAGAAGCGCGCAACGGGCGGTTTGAAGGGCCTGAGATGACGGCGCTGAAGCCCGTCTTCGAGACGCAGGCGGCCATCTCGCGCGTCCCAGGGGCGGAAGAACTTCTGATTGAGCGTGTCGAAACCAAAGAGGGGCACCATCTGTTCTTTTACCCGTTTGCGGGGCGGTTGGTGCATGAAGGCTTAGCGGCGCTGATCGCGTTGCGGGTTGCCCGCGTGCGGCCGATCTCGTTTTCCATCTCGTGCAACGACTATGGCTTCGAGTTGCTGGCGCCTGAGCCCGCGCCTCTTGAAGAGTCGCTGGCCAACGGACTGCTCTCGCCATCCTCACTCGCTGAAGATATCCCTGAGAGCTTGAACGCCGCGGAACTCGCGCGCCGCCAGTTTCGCGAGATCGCGCGGGTGGCGGGTCTGACGTTCAACGGGTACCCGGGACAGAACAAGAGTGTGCGGCAATTGCAGGCATCGAGCGGGCTGCTGTTCGATGTCTTCCTGCGCTATGACAGCGGCAACCTGCTGCTGGATCAGGCTAATCGTGAAGTTCTGGAACGGCAACTGGAGCGCAGCCGGTTGGGACAAACACTCGAACGCCTGTTCGGCGCGACGGTGATTGTGCAGGATATGAAAAGGCCTTCGCCATTGTGCTTTCCGCTGATGGTGGACCGCACGCGCAACCGCGTGAGTTCGGAGAAGCTCGGCGATCGCATCCGCCGCATGGCCGCGCAGGTAGAGAAACATCACGGATGAGTTTAGAGATTACTGTTGCGGGAGAGCAGCTTGTGCTGTTCGCGGACAGGGCCGTGTATTGGCCGCGAAAACGAACTCTTCTGGTGGCCGATACGCATTGGGGCAAGGCGGCGACTCTGCGGGCAGCCGCCATTCCGATCCCCGGTGGAACCACTTCGGCGGATTTGGAGCGATTGAGCGCGCTTCTCACTCATACGGGCGCGGAGCGAATGGTGTTGCTGGGCGATGCAATTCACGCGAAGCAAGGGCGCGCCATAAAGACGTTGCGGGCGGTCGCGGAGTGGCGCGAAGGTCATCGGGATTTGGAGATTCTTCTGATCCGGGGCAACCACGATCGGCAGTCGGGAGACCCTCCAGCGGATCTAAAGATCGAGTGCGCGAATGCTCCGTATCTGGAGACCCCGTTTGTGTTCCAGCATTATCCGGGAGAGGCGCAGGGCGGGTACGCTTTGGCGGGACATATGCATCCCGCGATTCGAATGACGGGCCGGGGCAAGGAAAAGCGAACGCTGCTTTGCTACTGGTTTACGAAATGCTGTGGGGTGCTGCCGGCGTTTGGAGCGCTTACCGGCGCAGCGATTGGTGGCGAGGGAGCCTGAAGATCGCGTGTATGTGATTGCCGGCGAGGAAGTGATCGGGGTGTAGTTGCACTACAATGTACTACATGGCAACACAAGTCTACAGTTGGCGGGTTTCGACTGACCTGAAAACGAAGTTGGAACAGGAAGCGAGAATTCAAAAAACCTCATTGGCTTCGGTGCTGGATACGGCTGCTCGCGAGTGGCTTGCCAAGAAATCGTCGTCCGAGTCCGACGAGGAAACCCAACGCCGGCTTCACGAGCAAGTGAGCAAGTACGTCGGCACTCTTTCGATCGGCGGCGGTCCATACACGAATGCTAAAGTTCGGGCCGTTATTCGGAAAAACCTTCGCCGGTATGGACAGTAGCTCAATCCTTGGTGACACTGGCGCAATCCTAGCAGTCGTGAGCGCCTCCGATCGTTGGCATGGTCGCTGTAATGAAGTTTTTAAACACCTTCGTCTGCCTCTCTTGGTACCGGAAGCGGTCTTAACGGAATTGTTCCATCTCATTCCCAAAAATCGGTCTCAGGTTGATAAAGCCTGGAAGTTTCTTCGTTCCGGTGCGATCAAGCTGGCTTGTATTGAAACTGCCGAGTTGGTGAGGATTCAGGAACTCATGACGAAGTACTCAGACCGTCCAATGGATTTCGCGGATGCGACTCTCGTTCACTTGGCGGAGCGAGAGTCGCTGAACACGATTTTCACTGTCGACCACTCAGACTTCCAGACCTACCGTATTAATGGAACGCGCCGGTTCCACATACTTCCTCCAACCCACCCCTAGTTCGTCGCGCGATACTGGGAATTGCCTTCTGCGATTGTGATCGGCGGCGGTTTAGCCGGACTTTCCTCTGCCGCTGCTCTTGCTGGTGCCGGTTGGAGCGTCGACCTTTTTGAGACCCGCGCTTTTCTCGGCGGGCGCGCAACTTCCTGGCCCGTTTCGGCTGAAGATCCCGAGATCATCGACAACTGCCAACACGTGCTGCTGCGCTGTTGCCATAACCTGCTGGACTTCTACAAGAGACTGGGTGTTGAGGATAAGATCCGGTTTTATCCAGAGTATTTCTTCATTGAGCCCGGCGGCCGCACATCGACTCTGAAACGCGGAATGCTGCCGCCGCCGATGCACTTCGCGGGATCGTTTGCGGGACTGAAGTTCTTGAGCATGGCGGATAAGGCAGCGATCGGGCGCGCGATGCTGGCCATTCCCCGCGAACGCACGCGAACGGACTTGGATGGCATCACCATGTCGCAATGGTTGGTCGAAAAACGGCAGACTTCGCAAGCTACTGAACGCTACTGGCGGCAGGTGCTGGTGAGCGCGATCAATGAAGAGTTGGATCGCATGGCGGCTTCGCATGGCTTGCAGGTTTTTTGGTTGGGCATGCTGCAGTCCGCGCGCGGCTATGAAATGGGAATACCGGACGTTCCCTTACGCGAATTGTATTCGGAAGATGCCCTTCGCAAGGTTGGGAGAATCAACCTGCACGGCCGTTGCGCGGCGACGCTCGAAGCTTCAGGTGAACACGTAACCGGCGTGCGCTGCGGTGAACAGGTGTATACGGCGGACCATTACATCAGTGCGGTGCCTTCCGAACGACTCGCGCAGCTTGCTCCCTTCCTGCAGTTCGATGCCGCACCGTTTGAGCATTCGCCGATCAGCGGTATTCATCTTTGGTTTGACCGGCCGGTTACGCAATTACCGCATGCCACTCTGCTCGACCGCACCGTCCAATGGATGTTCAATAAGAGCGAGGGCCGGTACGTGCAGCTGGTGGTCAGCGCGTCGCGGAGTCTGACCTCGCTGGCGCGTCCTGAGATCATCGATCTGGCTGTTCGCGAGCTGGCTGAGTTTTTCCCGGCTGTGCGGACCGCTTCGCTCGAACGCGCGCAAGTCGTGAAGGAAGTACGCGCGACATTCTCCGCCAAGCCTGGCCTGGAATCAGTTCGTCCGCTGGCGAAAACCGGGCTGCCCAACTTCTCGCTTGCGGGCGATTGGACGCGCTCGGGGTGGCCTGCAACCATGGAAGGCGCAGTTCGAAGCGGGTATCTGGCGGCGGAAGCTGCCATGCTCGCGCAGGGCCGGCCAGCGCGGTTCCTGATTCCCGATGCCGCATAATGAAGGCATGAGAACCGCGCTGCTGTTGTGTTTAGGTGCACTCCTGTGTTTGGGCGTGGAGCAGACAAAGCTTAGCGTAAAGGTGCTCACTCCGAGTGGTAAGCCGCTGGACCGGGCAAGCGTGATCATCAAGTTCGTCTCCGGGCGCGACAAGTTGAAGGCCTACACCAAGGTCCGGACACAATGGGAGACGAAAACCAATCAAGAGGGTCTGGTTCAGATTCCAACCATCCCGCAAGGGAAAATTCAGATCCAGGTGATTGCGTCCGGGTATCAGACCTTTGGTCAGCTGTTTGATGTCAATGAAGAGGAAAAGACCGTTGAGATCAAAATGATGCCGCCTCAGGCGCAGTACTCCGCTCATTAGCGGCGAACCAAGTGCTCACAAGCCGGCATGGGTTTGCTGGCACTGCTGCTGATCGATGTTCTCACTTACCACAACGATCTGGCCCGCACCGGGCAGAATCTTTCCGAAACGAAGCTTAACGCCCCAAAACGTGAATGCCAAGCAGTTCGGAAAGCAGATCACGTATCCAGTGGATGGCCAGGTTTATGGGCAGCCGCTTGTCTACAATGGGTCCGTCTTCGTGGTTACGGAGCATGACAGCGTTTATGCGTTCAGCGAAGGCGGCCCTACTTGGAAAGTCAGCCTGTTGCCTCCAGGCGCGACCACAGTGCCAAGTTCGGATGTGAACTGCGGGCAGATTTCGCCAGAGATCGGCATCACGGCGACGCCAGTGATCGATCCGGCAAGCCAGACAATCTATGTGGTCGCGATGACCAAAGAGAACGGTGCTTACGTGCACCGGCTGCATGCGCTCGACACCGCGACGGGCGCAGAACGCAGTGGGAGTCCGGTCGTGATCGCCGCGTCGATTCCGGGCAAGGGGGACGGCAGCTCGACAGTGACGTTCATCCCGAAGAACTATAAGGAGAGGGCGGGGCTGGTTTTAGCCAACGGCCTCCTCTACACCACTTGGGCATCGCACTGCGATGAATTTCTCTATCACGGCTGGGTGATTTCCTATGACCCGAAGACCCTGGCGCAAGTGGGCGTTTACGTCAACACTCCAAATCAGAGAGGCGCTTCTTTTTGGGCCAGCGGCGCGGCGCCCGCCGTTGATGCAGCAGGGAACGTTTATGTCGTGGGGGGCAACGGTTCGTTCGACGGCGATGGGGCGAACGGGACCGATCTGGGCAACAGCTTCATCAGGCTGACTCCTTCGCTTGCGGTCGCGGACTGGTTTGCTCCGTTCAACTATCAAGCGCTCAACAGCAAAGATCTGGACATTGGTTCAAGCGGAGCCTTGCTGCTGCCGGACGCGGCCGGCTCTGGTGCGCACCCGCACCTGCTGGTAACAGCGGGCAAGGAAGGCCGGATCTATCTGCTGGACCGCGACAACATGGGAAAGTATCAGGCCGGAGCCGACACTCAGATTGTGCAGTCACTGGCCGGGGCCATCCAACCGCTATTCGGGATTCCCGCTTACTTCAACAACACCCTTTACTTTGCGGGCGCGGGCGATGCCGTAAAGGCCTTCTCCATCCAAAACGCAGCCATGAGCACTGCCCCCACGTCTGCGACCGCGGCGAAGTTCGGCAGCTTCGGAGGCGTTCCCAGTATTTCAGCGAATGGCGCAAGTAACGGGATCCTGTGGGTGAGCCAGACTTCCGGAAACGGGAGCCTGGCAGCATACGATGCGGCCGACCTGACTCGGCTGCTCTACAGTGCTCCTCTGGGCAGCGGTTACGTCAAGTTCTCTACGCCCACGATCGCGAACGGCAAAGTTTACGTGGGCACCGCGAATTCTCTGGTGGTATTTCGGGCTGGCCGCGGCGGCGGCTCCTGTAGGCGTGAACGCCGCGAGTTATCAACCTGGTGTGGCACCCGGTTCCATCATCTCGATTTTTGGCTCCGGGTTTACTGCCGGAAAAGACCAGGCTAACGGATATCCGCTGCCGCTCACGCTGGCTGGTGTGTCGGTTTCGGTAGGCGGGAAAACGGCGCCCTTGTTCTATGTGGATTCCGGACAGATCAATGCGCAGGTTCCCGTGGATACTCCGCCCAATCTCCAAACCCTGACCATCAACACGGCGTCAGGCCCGATGAGCGGCGGAACGCTGGTGGTGCAAGCGACGGCACCGGGCGTCTTTGTGGTCGCGAACCAGAACGGTACGCTGAACAGTTCTGCGTCGCCTGCTGCTCCAGGCTCTGTCATTTCCGTCTTTGTAACGGGCATTGGGCCCGTGGACAACGTGGTGGCGAGCGGTGCGGCCGCGCCCGCTTCCGTTCTTTCGAGAGCGACCTCCCCCTTGTTAGTGACCCTGAATGGCGTAAGTGCGGCCATCTCGTTTGCGGGTCTTGCTCCAGGTTTCGCGGGCTTGGGACAGCTAAATGTCACAGTTCCCGCGATGCTGACCCCCGGCACGTATCCCCTGGTTGTGAACGTCGGCGGGGTCGCGGCGAACACGGTTATGCTAACGGTTCGATAAAGACATAAAAGGTGAAGCATGGGGTAAGCGAGGCGCGACCCCAGCGATTCACGTGCCAGCGCGCCTGGATCCAGCGGCAGGGGGGCGCGATTACAATCTGATGAGTCCCCCTGTAAAACTTCTGATTGAATTGCGCGATGGGTTTTGTTCCCCAATCTGCGCCATCGGCTGAATTCCACAGCATTACGTGTAAGCTTTCCTGCTCCTCTACTTCAAGGATGCCGAGCGTGACTAAGGCGCTGCCCTGCGCTCCACAATCAATCGAGGGTCCCGAGCCTTGCTGATGAACGGTTGTCTGCGGGACCAGGAACTCACGACACATGATTGTTCGCGTAAAGCTTTCTGTAAATGGAGGCGTTGCGGAGCACCGCTTGCACGTACTCTCGTGTTTCGGTGAACGGGATACTTTCGACAAACTCCGCCGGCTCTCGATAGGTGGACCACGCCAGCCATTCGCGTACCCGGCCAGGGCCGGCATTGTAGGCGGCTAAAGTTTGCTCCAGATTGCCGTTCCAGAGGGACAGTTGCGATTTCAAGTAAGCCGCTCCTAGGCGTAAGCTGACGTCCGGGCGGAAGAGCATGGTACTGGAGAACGGGCTCATTCCCTGCCCGCGAGCCATCATGCGGCCGGTGCCGGGAATCAGCTGAGTCAGGCCAAGGGCGTTAGCGCGCGAAACGGCGGCGGGATTGAACTCGGACTCCTGGCGAATAAGGCCGGCCAGCAGATAGGGATCGATCCCTTGCGCAGTGGCGCTGGCGATTAGAGACTCGCGGAAGGGAAACGGAAACAGGAAACGCCAGAACTCTCGCGGCGCATTTTCAAGTGGCATGGAGAGATACTCGGGCGTGAGACCCTTCATGTGGCGCAACGCAAGAGCGGGGCTCGAATCCGCTCGCGCGATTTCGATCGCGAGCAGATGCTTCTGTCCATCGGTATCCGCCCCAAAGCGTAACTCGAGTTGGGCCCAATCGGGGAAACCCTCAGCAGCAAGAAGTTTGGCGCGTTCAATGTGTGCCTTCGTGGCGGCAGTAGGCGCTTCTTTGTTGAAGTCCGGACGGTTCGCGAAATCGACGCGGCTCAACCATTGATCGGTTTCGGGATCCGATACCAAAAGGGGGTCTTTCAATCGTGCTTCGGCAAGCACGCCGTAATAGTAGTTCGGAAACACGCGAATCAGCGTTGTGTAGGGTTCGCGACACTTGGCAATGCGGCCGTAGAAATAGAGCGCCGCGGCAGCGCGAGTATCGAAGGGGTACTTCTCCACCTGTTCGCGCAGCAATCGTTTGGCGGTATCGGATCGATTGAGATAAGCGTCCCAGGTGACCTTCCAGTGCGCGTTGGCCGTGGCCGCGTCTGGAGAAAACTTCTGATATGCGGCGGTGAAGAGCGGTGTGTAGTGCGCCGCATCGTGGGTAAGCAGGTACCGGTTGCCCGCGGAGAGGAGCGCCTTCAATCGCCACGGCGAAGCGGGATAGTGCTTGGCGAGCGATTCAACCGCACCATTCATTGCGGCATCGTCGTTCAGCTTACGCGCGCATTCTTCGAGGTAATAGAGACGTTCGGCATCGGCTTCGGAGTGAGCCAAATGCAGACTATCGAGCTTTACGCGGCAGGCGCGAGCGTCGCCAGCCTGGTAATCGACTGCGGAGATGCGCACTTCAGCCTGGTCGCGTTCGAGGCCGATCAGTTGGCTATGGAGTGCCTGAAACTCGGCTTTCGCCTTCGCGTAGCTTTTGGCGGCAAGCCAGGCATCGCCCCTTGCGAGCGCCTGCTGAGGAGGGGTGGGGGGATAATCTTTGCCGAGTGCGGTCTTTAAACGCTCGATTGCGCCCGCTGCGCCGGTCGCGGCCTGCGTGGCGGGATGAAGCGAGTAAACGCGTTCATAAAGAGCGGCGGCCGGCGCTTTTTCGCCTTGCGCTTCATAACACTGAGCGAGTAACAGATCGCCTTCGGGCTGCGGGAGCGAATCGTAGTATTCGCGAAGAATGGCGATTGCGGCGTGGGCGTCGTGCAACTGCAGCGATACCTGTGCATTCAGCAACGCGGCTTTCGACCCGAGAGGAGACAGTACCGCGCGGGATGCGCCAAAGCGCTCCAGTTCATGCTTGGCACCGGCGGGATCCCCTGTGAGATCGCGCGAGGAGGCCAAGTGGTAAACGGTGTAATCGGACAGCAGCGGTACTTCGCGGGAGGCCGCGTTGAGGTGTTGAATTGCGGCGGGATAGTCTTTCGCCGCATAGGCTTGAATGCCGGCCGCGAATTCGGAAGCGCTAAGCGGAAGCGCGCTAAGTAAGGCGGCCCGGAAAACCAGTGCCCAACATTTGGTCTTCATTGTTTGCCAGACTCCTTAACAGTTCTACGTACAAATAGTCGATCATCGATTTCGAATCCCCGGAGAGGAACTGCCGGCGGTATTCGGCGCGCGCCTGGTCGATCGGGACTCGAAGGGAGCCGTATAGATCTTTTCGCTGCTGCCCTTCGCGGAGGGCGGCACCCTGCTCTAATCTGATGCGTGCGACCGCAACCTGGGCAAATCTCTGGGCGCGCAGGTGAAGCGACTGTTCGGCTGCGGGAAGGTCTTCCCAGGCTTTGGAGGGAGCGGCGGGTTTCAGGGCGGATTCGGCAACCTCAAGGCGCATCCCTGCAACCTCGCAAAGTGTTTCAAAAGCCGCGGTGTGGTCCAGATTGTCAGCAATCAAAACCATGCGAACCGACGCCAGCGGCAATCACAGGAATTAGATGAACGCGTCCTTCACAATCGAGCGCGCGATAGAGCGGGGTTGAGAGTTCCTTTTCCGTGGCGGCTGTAACGACCGTGTCCTTAGTCTCAATTACCGAGATCAGGGCGGCGGAGTCGCGAACGGGGATGAGAGTGTCCGCATCGATTCGCGCCTGCTCGCCTTCGAAGGTGACGCAGAGGACACGACCGTTAAGAGGAACGTTGATGAGCAGAGCGGCAATTGCGCCTTCTCCCTCTGCATTCCGCAGCCGACGTACCGCCTGATGCAGTTCGCCGGCGGTTTCCTGGCTTGATTTGCGAACTTCATCTTCGGCCGATGTTTTTAGCTGTTCGAAGGCCTGATCAAGCGTCATCTGACTCCATCGTAGTAGAGCGTCGTGAGGGTGTCCAGGATACTTGATTTAAATCGCTTCATGTTCACTTTGACTTGTAAATCATTGGCGTGGTACATGCATCTACTAGGACACCAGCACAAGGGAGATCGGCCATGCCAATGAATCAGCATCTGAACCCGAAGCAGACAGGCGCCGAAGCGGAGCGCCTCCACAATGAGTTACACAGACGCATAGTGGGTCAGAATGACGCGGTCGATGAGATTGTGAACATCTATCAGACATTTCTTGCGGGTCTTACAAGTCCAGGGCGACCGATCGGAAATTTCCTTTTTCTGGGGCCTACGGGTTCGGGGAAAACACGTTTGGTGGAGGCGACAGCAGAGAGCCTTTTGGGCGATGCGCGAGCGGTGATCAAGGTTGACTGCGCTGAATTTCAACATAGCCACGAAATCGCAAAACTGATTGGCTCGCCTCCCGGATATCTGGGGCATCGAGAGACGCATCCCCTGCTCAGCCAGGAGGTGTTGAACCAGCACCACACCGACAAGTTCAAGGTGAGCTTCGTACTGTTCGATGAAATCGAGAAGGCAAGCGATTCGCTGTGGAATCTGTTGCTGGGTATTCTCGATAAGGCCACTTTGACTTTAGGCGACAATCGCCGCGTGGATTTCTCTCGCGCGATGATCTTTATGACCAGCAATTTGGGAGCGAGTGAAATGGATTCGTTGCTCCGTCCCAAACTGGGTTTCGGCGCTTGTAACCCCAACCTGATAGAAGCGAGCGTAGACCAAAAGATTGCCCGGTCCGCGGTGGAGGCGGCGCGGCGTAAGTTTACGCCCGAGTTCATGAACCGCATCGACAAGGTGGTGGTTTTTCATCCGCTTTGCGCGGCAGATCTTTCGCAGATTCTGGATTTGGAACTCGGGATCTTGCAACAGCGGATCTTCAACTCCAGCTCCACGACGCCGTTCGTGTTTACCCTTACTGAGCAGGCGAAAGCATTCCTGCTTCGGGAAGGCACCGACATGAAGTACGGCGCGCGCCACTTAAAGCGTGCGATTGAGCGCGAGTTGGTCCATCCGCTCTCCAACCTTGTGGCCTCAGAGCAGATTCGCAATGGAGACCTGATTCAGGTGGACTTCGATGCGGCAACAAACCAGTTGGATTTCGTAAAGGAAGAAGAAGGTGTTCCCGCTTACGAAATGGTGCAACGAGCGGCTGCTGGAATCGGGGGACCCGTACGGGGTCCGGCCGTCATCGCTGAGGTTCCCACGGCGAAAAATGTGGGCGCCAAGACCACCAAGCGCTAGGCGTTACCACTTCCCCGGAACTGGTTTCTCTCCGGGAGCGCCACCAAACGCAATAAATCGATCATTGCCGGGGCCTAGGCCGTCCCAGCGGCCATTCCCGTTATAATCAAACGCCCAAAAGCCAAAATTGTAAATGCCGACCTTGGTCCTGCCATCTCCGTTCCAATCGCCCAAGATCGGGATTTCACCCGGGTTTCCTCCAAACGCGATAAATTGATCCGCGGGCCCAAAGAGCCCGTCGCCATTTGTGTCGAGAGCCCAGAATCCTTTTCTGTACACTCCGATTTTCGTAGTGCCTGATCCGTTCCAATCCCCCACGACCGGAATCTCGCCGGTGCCGGAGGTAAAAACAAAGTTGAGATCGCCAGCATCGAACTGGCCGTTGCCGTTAACGTCCAGTATCCACGTGCCGTTCCGGAACAAGCCGATTTTGGTTCGCCCATCTCCGTTCCAATCACCCAAGACCGGAATGTCTGTCGGCCCGCCGCCGAAAGCGTAAAAGCGATCCGTGACCGTGCCGTCCCACTGCCCGTTCCCGTTGTAGTCCAGCGCCCAGAAGCCCTTGAAATAGATGCCGACCTTCATGCGTCCATCACCGTTCCAATCTCCGACAATTGGAGTCTCGCCTACGTTGCCACCAAAGGCGCAAAACCGGTCTGTGACGGTGCCGTCCCACTGCCCGTTCCCGTTATAGTCGAGCGCCCAGAAACCGGCGGAGTAAACTCCTGCCTTGGAGCGGCCGTCCCCGTTCCAGTCACCTACGACCGGAACGTCACCTGCGCCGTAGATTTGAAAAGTGAACGACTTATCACCAACATCGAAGACACCATTACCGTTTGCATCGGCTATCCAGAAGCCGTTGCGGAAAACGGCAGAGTTGATTGGTCCGGGAACAGCTTGGCCGAGCGAGGGTTGCGTCAGCACGAGCGTCAAACCTGCCACCGTCATACTGCCGGTTCGCGCAACGTTGTGATTGGCAGAGTAGCTATAACTGAAGTTTGAGGGGCCAATACCAGATGGGGCGCTGAATGTGATCCAAGGAACTGTACTGGTGGCAGTCCAGGGGCAACCGGCGGTTACCGTTAGGTAAAAAGTTCCTCCCCCGCCGGCGGCAGCGCCGGGAGAGTTAAAGGTGGAGGTAGAAATGGCGCAGGGAGTGGCGGCAAAATCCGCGGCGGTGGTTGCGGCTGAAACCGAACGGGTGGAGGGGCTGAACGCAAAGCCCGGCATTGTGGGTTTTAGCAGATATGTTCCGAGGGGCAACGGACCGAACTGATAGGCACCGTTGCTGTCGGATGTGGCCGTCGCCCCGCTATCCAGGGAAACAACAGCTCCGGACAGGCCTACGCCGTCTTTTAGAAGATGGCCTGAAATCATCAAGGTACTATTCGGGTCGATCACCGTCACCGTATAGGTAAACGTAGTGCTTACGCCCGCAATCAGGACGCGCGAGACAGTCACTGTTATGGGCGTGTCAACACTCGGCCGGGGCCAACTGGTGGAGACTGAGGTATCAATGTTGTCGGGTACCCATACCAGAGAGTTCTCGCCATAGCCCTGCTGGAGGGCTTCGAGCCGGACGGCGACCGGCCCCCCGCCGCGCTGCATGGCTACCGTGGCATTGGTGAAGTCGGCTCCAGGGTAAGACAAGGACCACCTCCCAGGAACGAGTTGATACGGGACGAAGCCTTTCGGAGGCCAGGCAATAAACTGGTCGCGCGTTGCGGGCCGCGGGTCAGAGAAATGTGTGTCAATTACCCAAAGGGCGTTGGCGAAAGGCGTGGGATAGGGTGGCTGCACGTCGCCAGTGCCCATGTTTTGCGTCTGCGGGTACAGCAGCCAGCGGCGATGCCCCACGTCCGAGTTGTCGGAACCGTAATCCTGGATGTACTGAGCAACGCAGCCGGGATCTCCCAGGTAAGGAATTTCGAGACACAGGTTGGAATGAACTGCACCATCCGCGCCGGCGGAGGTGAAGAAGGTCCAGTCAGAGGGCGGCGTGTGAGAAAGTTGGCCGTTGGCGCTCATCATCAACGCAGCTTGCTGATTTTCGGCATTATAGTCGGCAGAAAACGTGACCGTCGAAGCGATCCCCGCCATTTGGCGAAACCAATTTACGCGTTGCAGCACGGCGTTTTGATACGTCGTGGCAGTGGAACCGGCATTTCCCGTTGCGACGCTGCCGGTCCAACCCGTAGGAACCGCGGAGGAAGGAATAAAGGTATTGAGATACGAGCCAACTACAGTGGCGCGGGTCGAGGTATCAATCCATGATGTGCTCCCGGGAAGCGAATTGCGTCGAATCATCTCGGGCGATTTTGCCCGGGCCGCAGGGGAGTATACCGGCGAAGGCCCAATGTGAACAACCTGGGCAAAGAGAGGACATACCACGGCGAGGAGTAGGGGAGAGCGATTCACGGGCAAAACGTCAGTGCGCGCAGCGGGCAATTTGTCTCGGAAAAATGGGGTACCGTAAGGGCTGTGACGGCTCAGCAGATTCTTTCGTTCATTACGGATATTGGGGTTGTTCCCGTGGTTCGCACTACCAGCGCGGATACGGCGATTCGCTCGATCGAGGCGATTCACCGGGGCGGGATCCGCTCGGCAGAAATCACCATGACGGTGCCCGGAGCTCTGAAGGCGCTTGAGAAGGTAGCCGACCAGTTCGGCGACAAAATCATGCTTGGTGCCGGGACTGTTCTGGACCCGGAAACTGCCCGCAGTTGCATGCTTGCCGGAGCGCAATTCTTTGTCACTCCGAATCTGCGGCTTTCCACCATCGAAATGTGCAAAAGGTATTCCAAGGTGATCTGCATCGGCGCACTGACTCCGACCGAGGTGGTAACGGCCTGGGAAGCAGGCGCGGACGTGGTGAAGATTTTCCCGGCCGACGCGGTAGGAGGCGCAAAGTACATCAAAGCGCTGCGCGGGCCCTTGCCGCAGGTTCAGATGATTCCGACCGGGGGGGTGAGTATCGAGACGACGCCGGATTTCCTCAAGGCAGGCGCGATTGCGGTGGCTGTGGGCGGGGAGTTGGTGAACGCGAAGTTGATTGAAGATGGGAACTACGAAGAGATGGAAGCCAGGGCTCGCGGGTTTCTGGCGGCGGTGGCTAAGGCCCGGGCATAAGACTTTCATAAACCCGCCAGACTTGTTCCGCGCTTCGGTCCCAAGTGTAGGAGTCCAGAGCCCTTGCTTGTGCTTCGGTGCCTAAACGGCGACGAAGTTCGGGGTCGCGAAGTTGAAGTAACGCTTCAGCGATCGCTTCGGGGGAGCGCAAGGGAACCAGCAAACCTGTCTCGCCGTGATGGATGACGTCCCGCATGCCACAGGTGTTCGTCGTGACAATGGGAAGGCCGCTGTACATTGCTTCCATCATGGTCAGCGGCGTTCCTTCGAAGACGCTGGGCAGGAGGAAAACGTCCGAATCGGCCATGATTTGCGCGGCTTCCTCGTCAGAGCGCGTTTCGAGAACATTCACCCGACTGCGTGCGGATGCCGGGAACGAATCGCGAATGTTCGCGGCCGATTGACCCCCGCCCAGGACAGTGAATTCCAGGGTGGAATCTGATTTGGCGAACGCAGCAACAGCGTCCTGATTCCCCTTGCGGGAGAGCCAGGTACCTGCGAAGAGAATTTGGCGGAAGCGGGAGTAATCCCGGTTGCGGGCGGCTTCGCGATAGACGGGCGAGGCGGCTGGGTAGATTCGGGTGACCGCGCGGGCGATGGGAAGCAGGTATTCCCGATCCTGTTCATTCAGGCAGAAGACATGGTCGGCATGCGTGAAAGCTACTTTCGATTGCCAGAGAGAGGTGGCGGGATAGAGAAGCTGAGTCTTTCTGGACGGTCCGCCCCGCCCGAGTTTGCCATCTTCGAGGGCGACCTGCCAGCCCCGTTGTTCCACTCCGTGCGAAGTAACGACAACTTTGGCCCGGCCCTTAAGAAGAGAGACCAAGGAACCCGCGGGCTCGTGAACATTCACGATGTCGAATTTGCCTTCCCAAGCACGGCGGGCCACAAGGTAAGGGAACGTGAAACGCTGCCATCGGTTTCTAAATTGGGGCGGCACATCTTCCGCGCAGAGATATTCAATGCGGGCTCCGCGGAGCGCGATGCGGTCGTGAATTTCGCCCATGATCCGGCTCATTCCGCCGTTGCGGGCGCGCGAAACGTTATGGGCGATTAGAATACGCATGCCGTTTCCAGGATTGGCAGCAGAATCGCCAGATGCTTTTCGACGGTAAAGCGTTGGGCGACAGAGTGAGCATTTTTGCGGGCTTCGGGAAGAGCGGCACAACGGAGAAGGGCCGCGGCAAGAGCTTCAGGAGCGGGTGGGGTGGCGAGAGTTCCGTTAAAGCCGTCGGTGAGCCAGTCCGGGATTCCGCCGACTCGGAATGCGACAACGGGCAGCCCAGATTCCAGGCCGGCCAAGCCGAACGGCTCCGGCCAGACGCTCGGCATAGCAAATACATCATGGTTTGCAGCTAGCGCTCGCCAGCTCGGACTGCGGGAGCCAGCCGGGAAAGCTTGCCTCAGGGTACGTACGTTGCAGGCGAGCGCGATCGGGACCCTCGCCCGCTAGCGTAAGTTGGACCGGCCGATCCCGAATCAGCCTGGCAGCCTGGGCCAGGATTTCAGCGCCCTTAATTGCCGTCATCCGGCCCGCGAAAAGAATGCGAAACGAACTCGACTGAAGTTCCGGGAGCGGAAACGCGGGTGCGGACACAAACAGGGGGGCAACTTGTACGTTGCTCATCCCATGACGTTTGTATTCGGCCGCGATGTGGTGTGAGGCGGTGATGACCACCCGGGCACGACGCATGGCGGAAAGGCGGTCCGATTGGGTCCGGTAGTCCGAAACCATCACCAGGGGGTTCCAGCCACCGCAGTGCCGAGGCAGATATTGGGCGAGGCACGCGGTTCCAAAGCGCCGGGTGCAGGCGGAAGGCGAGGGGAGTTTTCGGGTTTTTTCGCCAGAGATGCAGGTGCCGTGATAATTGTGCGCGAAATGGACGACAGGGGCGGTATAGGAGAGTTCCGATTCGCGGGCTGGCGAGGTTAAGCCGTGGTTGAAGATCACGTCTGGTGAAAACGAAGCCAATTCGCACCAGTCGCTTGACGAATCGGCGCGTATCACTGGTGTGGAGGGCAAGACTTCCGCCTCATGAAACAGTTTCACCTTGTGCCCTGCATTCTCCAGCTGCGGAATGATGGCATTCAGGTAGCTTTCCGTTCCCCCTACCAGCATCCGATGATGATTTGTAACCGCGATCTTCATCGGCAAGCTGATGTCAACCTTTGGATGGTATTTCTAAGCGCAAACTGTTCATTATAAATAGCTAAAGCACGCTCTGATAAACGCGCTTTCTGCTCTTTGGAGGTAAGAAGCCGTTCCAACTGCAAGACGATTCCGGCTGCGTCTGACGCCAACAGGACGCATCCGGATTGCCGCCAAATTGGATCTGTCCAACGGCCCTCATTGGTCACAACGGCGCGGCCATGCGCAAGCGAAGCCATGACAGTCCCGCGCCGGCTGGAGACTCCGTCGGGATACCAGTGAAACATGGCTTCACAAGACTGAATTGCCCGGGACAAGTCAGAGGCGGAAAGCGCTCCGGCGATTCTCGCCCGCGGGTGCACCACCTGTTCTGATCCCCGGCCTATGAGCAGCACCGTAACTCTTAAGCCATCTAGAATCCGGCACAGCACTTCCCTGCTCCGCTCGTCATATTGGCCGAAGTATCCGAGCCGGTATTGGTGGCGCGTGTCCCCAGGCGCAACGGGGATATTGCTCGGAACCGGCAACCAGGTGAACGGGAGCTTACGCGCCCAAGCGTATAAGGGCGAAGCAGTTTCTCCCAAGCAGGGATCGAGATCCAGACGTGTTTTGCTCGCCGAAGCAGGATGGTCATCATCAAGCGATGAACAGCGGCGATGGCGTCCTGGCGCATCCCGGCTTCTCCAAAGCTCAACCAGGGTTCATGCACCATGATCTCCAGGGGTTCCGGACGGCTCGCGATCCACCGGCAGAAAGGGAGGTTCATCGAGTGATACCCAAAACCGTGCGGGACCCATTGCAAAAGGAGGCGCCGTGGTTCAGGCAGCGCATCCAGTTCGCGTCCTACTCGTTTGAAACCGGAAGGCGTGAATCCTTCAAATTCGCGGCTCCAGACACGCACCGGCTGGCCTGCTTGCTCGAGCGCGGGCGCAAGTTGGGCTGTGTAATCACTGACGCCGCCCGGTTGAGGCGGGAACTCGGGGGTAACGATGTGCCAGGTCGTCAGTGAGGCTCCAACCAGACCTGGCCGTGATCTTCCAGGGGGTCGCGCTGGCCGCTGAGCGCGACTGGACGCAGACTCAGCTCCCGAAGCAGCTGTTCCGCACCTTCGCGCGTAGTGTTGGCGGATGCCCAAACGTTCGGGTGCATCTCAACCACAATGATGGGGCAGTGTTTCACAGATGGTTTTGCGAGCGCCCCGGAGCGCCTCGATCTCGAAGCCTTCGATATCGAAAAGAAGGACGTCGGGTGGAGCGATTGCCCGCATCGCAGAAAGCATCGATCGTGGTGACCTTGACCCGCTCCTCACGGGCGTTTTGGACAAGGGCATTATTCGGTTGTGCTAGACGACTCATACCGTTAGCACCCTCAGCATAAAGTGTTTGTTCACCGCTTTCCGCAGCAACTGCGACGGGAACAATCTCGACCCGGTCCTTTAAACCATTCCACGCGACGTGGCGAGCGAGCACTTCGCGGGCGCCCTCATTCGGCTCAAAAGCAAAGATTTTGCCGGAGGGAGCGCTCCAGTGTCCAAGCTGCAAAACGTAAGCACCTACATTCGCGCCAACATCGTAACAGACCATGCCGTCGCGGATCCGCTTTGCCAGGAAAGCGGCCGTTTCTGTTTCGTAGCTCTCGCCGAAGCGAGGGCGCTCTTTGGGATCGATGCGGTATTCGACTCCATTTACGCGCCAGGGAATTCCGTTCCCTCCGTGCAATTCTCCCAGGAGGGCCTCGTAAGCGGGGCGGAGAGTCCGAATCAGTGCGGAATTTCGACCGAGAAGCGAGGCGACACGGCGCGCGGTGCTTTCAACAATCGGCATAGATTCTAAGACAGCGTTCGACAACCGCAGGCCAGGTAAAATGCTCGAGTACGCGTTCGCGAGAGCGTTCGCCCATGCGGGCCGCATCCGCGGGATGGTCACGAAGCCATTCCAATTTCTGCCGCAGCGCGGTGGGGTTATTCGGTGGAACGACAAAGCCGGTGACGCCATCCTCTACGATTTCGGGCATGCTGGCGACATCAGTACAGATTGCCGGTGTGCCGCAAGACATCCCTTCCAGGAGGGTTTGGCCGAGCAGCTCCGGAACTACGGTTTCGTCTCCATAGAAAGTTCGATAAACACTCGGCAGGACAACGCAGAGCGCGGACCGGTACGCTTCGACCAAGTGACTGTCCGTGAAATCGAGATGGAAAACGACGTCTTTTCCTTTGGCCATTCGCTGCAGTTCACGAAAGAACTCCGGATGATACGGCTGGCCGACGATGTCCAGGCGCATTCCCCCCGGAAGCGCCTCTACCAAATCATTGACGCCTTTATGCGGAAGGATTCTGCCGACGAAACAGGACGTTGCCGTTTTTCGGAGTGTTTGGATTGGGGCTGAAACGGCCGGTATCCACGCCGCCCATGATGACGTGAGCGCGGGAAGAGCCGGACTGCTTCGAGATCTGGCGGCTATACGCGCTGATATGAAGATGTCCGTGATACCAGTTTTCCGTTGAGATGTAGCGTGAAATGTCCCAACCTCCGCCGCCAAGATCGCTGACGAACACCTTCTTGCCTGTAGCGCGAGCCAGAGCGGCAGCGGCACTCGACATCACGATGTGCCGCTGATGGCAATGTATCACGTCGGCATTCCGCAGAAAGGCTACTGCCTGGAGGGAGAAAGGATTCGAGGGCAAACCGCGCACGTGAATCGGATTTCCGAAGATGCGGATCTTGAGATTTCCCTCTTGCGTTTCGGAATCCTGAGTGCCGAAGCTGACCAGGGTGGTCGGGACCCGCTCCGCCATGTGGCGCGCCAGTTCCAGCGCATACCGCTCCGCGCCGCCCAGGATGCCGGCGCCTGTGCTGGAGAATAACGCTGGAATGGTGTGGATTACCCGCACATAATTGATTAACGCATGGGCGAGGACGACGTGGGGCTTTGCAGGATGTGTGCGTGGCGGCGAGTGATCGTTTCCGACCGGGGAAGTTCGTTTTGGATGTGTCTACGGGCGAAGGAGGATTCGCGGTTTGCAAAGTATCCGCGGTTGCCGGTGAGGGAGTGTCCCGGTTTTGAGGAGGACGCCTCCCATGCGGTCAGCGTCCGAAGTAAGGATTAGGCAACTGGTCTAGTTTTCAGCCTAGTGCTTGGCTTTGCTTGTCTTTGGTTTAGCCTGCTTTTTGTTGTGTTTCTTTTCTTCTTCAGGATCTTGCGCGATCAGCTTATTGAAGTTGCTTTGTTCGCCATCGGCAGTGTGTTCCTGATAGATGAGGGCCAAACCGCTTTTATCGAATTTTTCAAACCATTCGTCCCAGGTGATTTCTTCGAGAGATCCGGCACCGGAATAGCCCGGAAAATCGAGCCGGATCAGGCCTACGTCTTTCTTGCTCCCCGTGCTTTTGACGTGAGAGGGCTTGGCTTTGCGCGCTTCCGCCCACTCGCGAATTTCATCGTGGTCCGTTGTGTAGTGTGTAAGATGTTCGCTCATGTCGCGGATGAAACAGTTTTAATGCCATAGGCTAGGGGTCGCCCAAAAGGTTGGCGCGAAGGGAGCGATTTTTGGGATTGATTTGGTATCCCCCGTACAAAAGCTTTCGGAGCACCGGGGTGGGCCTGCCGTACCAGCTTGCCCAGGAAAGGGGAGTCTCGCCATTCACGTCGCGAGCATCGATTTGCGCACCGGCCTGAAGAAGCATGTCAATGGTTTCCGGTTCGCCGAACGCGGCAGCCCGGTGGAGCGGCGTTTCTCCCTTGGTCCGGCAATCGCGCATGAACGCGCCAGTTTCGACGCCCGGTTTCGTCGCTACGTTCGGGTTCGCTCCGTGCGCGAGCAGAACTTCCAGGACGCGGTCGTAAACCACGCGGTCCGTTTTCGAAAGGGCGGAGTGGAGGCAGGTTTCGTTCGTAGCGGGGTCGGCTTCATTCGGGTCGGCGCCCTGTTCCAGAAGGAATTGGCACAACCGCCAGTGTCCATGGTAAGCGGCGGCATTTAACGTTGCTCCTGCAAGGGATATGCCGGCATTTTGCAGATACTTGATCGCGGTGACATCGCCGTAGTAGGCGCAGGATTCCAGTAGCGTGGCGCCGTCGTGCCCATTGGCCAGGAGTTCGAAGACCAGATCTGTGCGGCCCGCGGCGAATTTCTCGAAGAGCGCGCTCAGACATTTTCCAGGCGTTCGAAGACTTCGCATGCCGCCTCCAGACCATCGCCGAATTGTTCAGCCTGCTTCACTTCTAGAAGTAGCGGAAACTGCGCGGCAAGGGGCCGAAACAGTTCCATGGTGCGCGGCCAATTGATGGTGCCGCCCTTGGCGAGAAACGGAAACAGGTGCTTGTCTTCCTTACCGTCGTTATCGTGAACGTGGAGGCTGCGGATGCGGTCCTTCATGGTGTTGAACTCCCCTTCCACGCCCCCGGCAAGGTTGGCGTGTCCCGTGTCGAAAACGAAGTTCAGGTCCAGATGCGTGACGGCGAGGAAGTGTTGCAGACGCTCCGCGGTGGAGAGTTCATTCGGAATGTTTTCGATCAGAATATTGACGCCGCGCTGGCGCGCGAAAATGCTAAGTGGCTCGAGCGCGGAAAAGGCCGCTTCCACTTTGAAGTCGTTGAATTCCTCATGCAGCACCCCGATGTGCTGAATCAGGTATCGGAAGGGCACGGATTCGGAAACTTCGATGGCGCGCTTAATTTCATCGACCATGCGAATGCGCTCGGCTTTGGCGCGCTCGGTGAGATTGATGACCGCGTCAGGACCGCTTCGCCCCCCATATTCATCGCTGTACATGGGGGAATGCAGCGAGTGCAGCGTGAGCGGGTTGTCCCGAAACCAGAGGCCGAGTTCGCGAATCTGGCCTTTATCGCGGTAGTCGATATGCTGACGAGCACAGAAGATTTCAACAGCCGGAATGCCGGCCTGTTGTACCTTTTGCAGCCAGGTGGTGCTGAGGCGGTGTTGCACGACTAAGTGCGAAGAAAGAACGTGATTCATGCCGAGTTTTAGTATCGCTCAGCGGCGCAATAAGGCGATTCCCGGAGGGTTACAGATCCGGGTGAGGTGGCTTACGGTGTTGGGGATTACCGTCAGGCGAAACTTAGAATTCTTCGGAGAACGCTACATCACCGGTAACGCCGACTTGATAAGCCGACACGCGGCGTTCGAAGAAGTTCGTCAGTTCCTGAACATCCTGCAGTTCCATGAAGTCGAACGGGTTGCGTGAGCCGAAAATCGGCGCAATCTGAAGGGCTTCCAAGCGGCGATCCGCCACGTATTGCAGATACTCGCGCATGCTGGTGATCGACAGGCCGGTCACACCCATGCTCAAGGTATCTTCGGCAAAGCTCAGCTCGCAGTCAACTGCTTCGCGGATCATTTCAATTACGCGCTGGTTGAAACTCTCGTCGAACAACTCAGGACGCTCCAGCCGGGCGGTGTCGATCACCTGCAGCGCGAATTCGATGTGGGCGCTCTCATCGCGAAAGACCCAGCTGGTGCCCGTCGCCAAGCCTTGCAGCAAGCCGCGGGAGCGCAGGTAGTAGACATATGCAAATGCCGCAAAGAAGAACAGCCCTTCGATGCAGGCGGCGAAGCAAACCAGATTGAGCAGGAAGGACCGCATCTGCTCATCGGTGCGAATCTCGGTGAGCTCGCTGATGGAATCGATCCATTTGAAGCAGAATTGCGCCTTCTTCTGGATGGAGGGAATCGTCTCCACGGCGGCGAAGGCATCGGCTCGCTCCTGCGGGTCTGTTACGTAGGTATCGAGCAGAGTCAGATAGAACTGCACATGCAACGCTTCCTCATAAAGCTGGCGGGAAAGATACATCCGCGCTTCGGGCGAGTTCACGTGCTTGTACAAGTTCAGTACCAGGTTGTTACCGACGATGCTGTCGCCGGTGGCGAAGAAAGCAACCAGGCGCTTGACCAGATGCTGTTCAGCAGGCTTCATGCGCGAACGAAGGTCCGTGACGTCGGTGGCGAAGTCGACTTCCTCCACGGTCCACGTGTTCTTGATTGCTGTCTTAAAGCTTTCGAAAAAGACCGGGTACTTCATGGGGCGAAGCGTGAGATTAAAGCCGGGATCGAGAATCATAATTGTTCCTTTCTACTGACACGCTTCGCAGGACTCTGGATTTTCTAAGGAGCAAGCAACCGCTTGCGCGGGTGTAGCCTTCGATACAGGTACGGTGGCTTTGGCGATCTTTGAGGCTGGGCGGGAGCGCAAGATAATATGTTGTCTTCAGGCCCTTCTTCCAGGCGTACATGTACATGGAGGAGAGCTTGCCGATGTTCGGGCTCTCAAGGAATAGGTTGAGCGACTGGCTTTGATCGATAAACGCGCCACGTTCGGCGGCCATGTCAATCAACGAGCGCATTGGGACTTCCCAAACTGTGCGATAAAGGTCGCGTAGTTCGACCGGGATATCGGTCATTCCCTGTACCGACCCTTCCGACATCTTCAGACGGTTCCGCATATCGTCGGTCCACATCCCCAGCTCTTTTAGTTCAAGGGCAAGGTAGCGATTCACCTGGATGAAGTCGCCAGAAAGCGTTTCGCGTTTGAACAAGTTCGAGATTTGGGGCTCGATGCATTCGTAACAGCCAGCGATGGAAGCAATGGTCGCGGTCGGCGCGATCGCAATCATGAGTGAATTTCTGAGGCCGATGCGCTGCACGCGGGCACGCAGAGCGGCCCAGCGCTCGGATTGAGCAGGCGACACGCCCCAATGATCAAATTGGAGGTCGCCCTTGGCGGCGCGAGTCTCCGGGAAGGATTCGTGAGAGCCGAAGATCTCCGCCAAATCGCAGGAAGCAGTGAGCGCGTGGAAGTAAATCTCCTCCTGAATCCGGGTGGAGAGTTGGCGGGCGGCGTCGGAATCGAACGCAAGTTTGAGTTGAAAGAAAACATCCTGCAGGCCCATAACGCCGAGCCCTATAGGGCGCCAACGCCGGTTCGACGCGGCGGCCGACGGCGTGGGATAAAAGTTGATATCGATTACCCGATCGAGGAACGGCACAGCCCGGCGTACCGTGGCGGCCAGCTTTTCAAAATCAAAAGCACCCTCACTCACGTGGCGGGCAAGATTGATGGAACCCAGGTTGCAAACCGCAGTCTCCTCCTGCGAAGTGACTTCCGTGATCTCCGTGCAGAGATTCGAAAGGTGGACGACGTTCTGGGGCAAGCCGGTTTGATTGTTCTTGATGTTGCAGGCGTCTTTGAATGTCATCCACCCGTTGCCGGTTTCGGCAAGCGTCCGCATCATGCGGAGATAAAGATCACGCGCTTTCACCTGGCGTTCGAAGAGCTGAGCTTTTTCGGCCGCAGCGTAGGCGCGGGCAAACTCCTCACCGTAGAGATCGGGGAGATGCGGAACCTTGGCGGGATCGAAGAGAGACCACATGCCATCGGTCTCCACACGCTCCATAAAAAGGTCAGGAATCCAGTGGGCCAGATTCAGGTTGTAAGTGCGGCGGGCTTCTTCGCCGGTATTGTCTCGCAGTTCCAGGAAATCTTCGATATCGGCATGCCAGGGTTCAAGGTAAACGCAACACGCGCCTTTGCGCTTTCCCCCCTGGTTCACGGCGGAGACAGAGGAATCGAGCGTCTTCAGCCACGGTACGATGCCGTTCGAGTGGCCGTTGGTGGCCTTAATCAGAGAACCGCGCGACCGTACGCGATGGTAGGCGAGCCCGATACCGCCAGAAAACTTAGAGAGCAACGCGACATCTTTATAGCGGTCGTAAATGGATTCCAGATGATCTGCCGGCGAATCGAGCAGGAAGCAGGACGACATCTGCGAGTGCGAGGTTCCGGAATTGAATAGGGTGGGGGAACTGGGCAGGTATTCGAGCGCGGCAAGGAGTTGATAGAAGCTGATGGCTTCGGAGACGCCCTGCGAAAGGCCACATGCCACGCGCATGAAGAAGTATTGCGGGGTTTCGAGCACGGCACGGGTGGCTGGGTTCTTTAACAGATAGCGATCGTAGACGGTGCGCATGCCGAAGAATTCGAAACGGTCTGAATATGCATCGTCGATAGCGCTGTTCAACTTGCGTGCATTGGAGCGGACGAAATTCGAAGCGGCTTCTGAAATCAACCCGGCTTGCAGACCGGCTTCTATGGATTGCGAAAACGAGAAGATGTTTTGGTTTTGAACTTCTTTTTCGATTGTCCGCGTAAGGAGGCGCGCGGCAAGGCGTGAATATTCGGGTTCTTCGACGATCAGCGACGCTGCAGTTTGGATGGAGAGCGCGTCCAGTTCTTTAGTGGAAGAACCATCGTAAAGGCCGCCGATGGTTTTTATGGCGATGCGCATGGGATCCACGCTCGAAAGCCCAACGGAAGATCGTTCGATAGCACGAATGATCTTGTCGACCGTAACCGGTTCGAGCGAGCCGTTGCGCTTCTTAACGCGCATGCTGGTGTGGGGAGTTTCCGCGTGAATACCGGGGATCAATTCTGCGATTTCGGGGGTTGTTGTAGCCACTTTGCGCCTTCGCCCCCGGCAATTCGCAGGACGCGGATACCGGGTAGCAAAATCAATATAGTGTGGAAGCGACCAGCGTGTCAACTACTAATTGTGGTGCATTGTTATCAATGAGTTTCGGGCAGGGGCGCGGAAAACAGGCTTGCGTGGCGGGTCCGGAAGTCTGAGAAGATTATGCTATGGCGACTCGCGTTTTGTCTTTCACGTCCCATTCATCGGCGGCCTTGAAGATGCCGGAGAATGGCGCTAAACGAACCTGTGCCGATTGACTACGACGTTGTTGGAATCGGGCTGAACGCGACCGATACTCTCCTCATTGCCTCTCACTTTCCCGCGTATGGGGGGAAAGTTCCGTTTCATGAAGAGATTCTGAGTCCTGGGGGCCAGGTGGCAAGCGCCATGGTGACGTGCGCAAAGTTGGGATTGCGGACGAAGTACATCGGCACCGTGGGCGATGACGAGCGCGGCCGCGTTCAACTGCAAAGCCTGAACGGTTCAGGCGTAAACCTGGATCACGTCCTGATCCGCCAGAACTGCGCCAATCAATCGGCGTACATCATCATCGATCAATCGACAGGCGAACGGACCGTGTTCTGGCAGCGTCCGGATTGCCTGGCGCTTGCTCCGGAAGATATTCCAGAAGAGCAAATCCGGCGCGCGCTGCTGCTTCATATCGATGGGCATGATACGCCGGCGGTGGAGCATGCCGCACGCATCGCGAGGAAAAACGGAATCCCGGTCACGGTGGATGTCGACACGATTTATCCGGGCTTTGAAGGCGTGCTGGAGAATGTCGACTATCTTCTGGCAAGTTCAGAATTCCCGGCGCGCTGGACTAAGATCGACGATCCGCACCGCGCTTTGACGGCCTTGCAAAAGCAGTACGGCATGCGCGTCGCGGCGATGACGCTGGGCGCACACGGGGCGCTGGCGCTGGTGGAAGGCAAGTTCCACTATTCGCCCGCCTTTGTGGTGAACTGCGTGGACACCACAGGCGCGGGGGACGTGTTCCATGGGGCCTTTTGCTATGCTGTTTTGCAGGAAATGCCGACGGACGAGGCACTGGATTTCGCTAACGCCATGGCGGCTTTGAATTGCACGGCGATCGGGGCGCGTGGGGGAATCCGCGCCGCCGAAGATGCGCGGAAATTGATGTCCCGTGCGGAGCGTCGGATTCTGCCGGAATTTGCCCGGTCGCGCGATATGCCGCGCAGTGGGCGTTAGATGTTCCCGATTAGCGACGATCAGCCGCACTTCCGCGCGCCCGTGGTGGTGTTGCTATTGATCGTGCTCAACACGATGGTGTTTCTGCACGAGATGCAGCTTGACCCATACAGCCGAAATTACTTCATCGCGCACTATGGGATTATTCCAGATCGCTTGAATGCGATTACTCTGATTACTTCACAGTTCCTTCACGGCGGCTGGCTTCATGTGATTGGCAACATGGTTTTTCTTTGGGCGTTCGGCAGAAGCCTGGAAGAAAATATGGGCAGCGCAAAATTCCTGGTGTTCTATCTGGTAAGTGGTCTCGTCGCGGGACTGGCGCAGGTCTATTTCAACGCCGGTTCGCATGTACCCACGGTGGGCGCAAGCGGCGCGATTGCAGGCGTGATGGGGGCCTATTTGATCAAGTTTCCCCGCGCACGCATTCTGACATTCGTCTTCTTCATCTTTATCTTCCGCGTGGAGGTTCCCGCTATTTTTTTCCTCCCGTATTGGTTCTTTACGCAATTGTTCAATGGTGTGGGCGCAAGCGCGGTGGCTTATTCGCATCTGAGCGAAGGGGGAACGGCGTGGTGGGCGCACATCGGAGGGTTTCTCGCGGGAATCGTGCTCGTAAGCGTGATGGGTGGACAAAAACGTTACGCCCCGAGGCGATCCGTCACATGGTAGATTTGCTCGCGCTGGCAGCGCATCCGGACGATGTCGAACAGACCTGCGGCGGGACTTTGATCCGGGCGGCCGAGGCAGGCTATCGCACCGGCATCATCGATCTGACGGCGGGAGACATGGGCACACGCGGCACGCCGGAACAGCGTGTCATCGAATCGGAAGAGGCGGCCCGGCGCATGTTGGTGCGGCACCGCGAAAATCTCTATATGCCCGATGCGCGGCTTGAAAACAGTTTCGCGGGGCGGGTCACCATAGCGGCGAGAATCCGCGAGCTAAGGCCGCGTGTCGTCATCCTGCCGTACTGGGAGGCGCGCCATCCTGATCACTACCGCGTGACCGAGATGGCCTATGAAGCCTGCTTCTTGGCTGGGCTGCGCAAGATCGATCAGTACACGGAGCCGCATCGGCCGGAGAAGATACTTTACGCTTCGCTCTATGCGGATGTGAAACCTACCTTCATCGTAGATATCTCCGCGCAGTTCGAGCGGCGCATGGAAGCGTTATTCTGTTACCGTTCGCAATACGGAAAAACGACGGAGGGCGGCGATCTATTTCCAGACGAGGCGGAGATTCGAGAGCGCCTCGGCGGCGTGGCGCGGCATTACGGAAACCTAATTGGTTGCCGCTATGGCGAGCCGTTCGTTGTGAAAGAGGCTATGCGGGTGGATGACGTAATGGCGATGGGCGTGCGGAGTCTTTGAACCATGAGTGAATTGCGTTGGCATCCGATACTTTCCGAGTGGGTGGCGGTGGCGGAGAACCGGCAGGACCGTCCCCAAATGCCCAAGGATTACTGCCCCTTCGACCCTGGCTCGGGTAAGGTGCCGGACCACTTCGATGTGTACCTCTACCCGAACGACTTCCCTGCCTTTTCGGCCGATTACGAACCGTTCGATGCCTCTCATTCCAACGATTTGTTCGGCACCACGGGCGCGCGGGGCGCCTGCGATGTTGTCATCTACAGCCCCGAGCACAACCTGCCGCCCTCGCAGTTAAGCGCGGAACATTGGCGCAAAGTGGTGGACCTGTGGACTTCAAGGTCCCAGGAGTTATGGCGCAATCCGGATATCGAGCTCGTCTACATTTTCGAGAACACCGGCGCCGCAATCGGCGTAACCATGCCCCATCCCCATGGGCAGATTTACTCGTTTCCCTTCATTCCGCCGTATGTGGAAAGGGAGCTGAAATCAGCGTCTGACTACTACGAACAGCGGAAAGAGAATCTCTATAGCAACTTGCTTGAGGGTGAGAAGGCCGACGGACGGCGCATTGTGTCCGAGAATCCCCACTTCACGGCATTCGTACCTTTTGCGGCACGCTTTCCTTCGGAGATGCAGATCTATCCAACGCGGCACGTAGAGAAGCTGGAAGATCTATCGGACGAGGAAAAGACGGCGCTCGCGGCGAATGCTGAACATCGTCCGGCGCAAGTATGACGCGCTCTATAATCAGCCGCTGCCGTTGATGATGGTGGTGCGGCAAGCGCCAACGCACGGTTCGCACCCCTACTTCCTGTTCCATATTGAATTTTTCCCTATCCAAAGAAGCGCCACGAAAATTAAGTTCCTGGCGGGAGTGGAGACCGGGGCGGGAACCTTTCTTGCCGATACCGTGCCGGAAGCACGGGCAGCGGAACTGAGAGCGATTATACTTCCCTAGATGGAAAGGCGGTTGGTCAGACGAGTCGTACTCGGGCTAACCGCGTTTCTTCTCTGCGCACTTTGCGATTTACCGCATCGCGGACTTTACGCCGCAGCCGCTCGACAGCGCCGCGACGCTCCGTCCGTTGTTGAACCGTTGGTTTGTCGCTTGGGTTCAGATCTTCGCGCAGCCGAATACAGCGTACCTGGTCTGGCGATTCTTGGGGCTGGCGGCGATGCTCGCCGTTTGCTTAACCGCGTGTCTCAAAGGTTCGCGGCATTTGTTTTTCTTTCTCATCGGGCTCACCTTAGTCATCTGCCGTTTTCCTTCGCTTCTGGATTATCAGCTCAATCCAGACGAAGGGGAGTTTCTTTCGGCCGCGCACAAGCTGTTCTACAACGGGAATTTTTTTCAATCGGTAGACTGCGGTACCAGCGGGCCGCTGAATATCTACCCTCTGATGTTACCCGCCGCCTTTGGCATCTCACCGGATTACGCATCCAGCCGCTTACTTACTGTGCTGATCGCTTTCTCCGTAATCCTGCTTCTCTACGCCTCCTTCCGTGAGTTCACTTCGGATCGACTTTCGCGTATCGCCATCCTGCCCGCCGCGCTAACCTTTTCGGGGCTGGAACATCCGAACCTGATTCATTACAGTTCCGAACAAATTCCCCTGTTATTGATAGCGGGAGCTATCTATACCGCGGTGCGTCTTCGGTACCGGCCGGAAGCAAGCAGCTTCGCCCCTATTGTTCTCGGCTTACTCACGGGATGCGCATTTTTCGCAAAGATGCAATCCGTCCCCATGGTAGGAACAGCGGCAATCGTGGGCATCTGGTTTTCAGGCGGACGAAGAACGTTGGCAGCCGTTAAGTTCGCGGCAGGCTTATCGCTTCCCCTTCTCGCCAACGCATGGCTGTGCGTGTCTGCCGGGGTGTGGAACGATTTCTGGGCAAGTTACATTATTACCAACCGTCGCTACGTGGATGTTGCAAGCGATCCGTTCTTGAGGTTCACGGGATATCTGGTGAAGACACCGGACATCCGGTTTCCGGTGTTCACCTTTCTCGCGTTTCTCTCAGCCGCTTGCGCCCGCAAATGGTTCGTCAAACAACCAGCTCTTTGGGCAGCGTTTCCGCTCATCATCTTGGCAGCAGGACTGTACTTCTCAACAGGCGGAGCGATCACGTTTGCCGATTCGGTGGGTGGTTGCCTGCTCCTCTGCGCCTTGCCGGTGGGCGCGCTTCTGTGGCTGACCGATTCACGTCAAGAGTCAGGCGCACTTGCCTCAATGACTCTCTTTTCGATTGCGCTCTCGGCGGTGGCACTGTTTTCCATCTACAAGCCTCACCGCCTGTTTCCCCATTACCTTCTTCTGCTGATACCGCCCCTCAGCCTGTTAACCGGCGTGCTGGCAATCAGTATGGCCGAACGAAAAGCGGTGGTTTGGCCTCTGTTGGTCGTGCTCGGTGTCGGTCTGATGAATCAGACTCTATCCCTGGTCCGAACCGCTCTTACACGGACAATCGGCCACCGCGTTCCGCAACATCGTCCCCGCCATCCGGGCGCCTGAAGGAGACTTCATTAGAGCTCTCACGCGGCCGGACGAACGCATCTTCGTTTGGGGTTGGACGCCCGACCCTTACCTCAGTTCCGGCCGGGTATCCGCCGCGCGCGATCTGAATCTGTTCTATGAGTTTTCCGGTAACGCAGAAATCAGCGCTTACTATCTGCACCGCCTGATAAGAGACCTTCGCGCCAATCCTCCAGCGTTGTTTGTGGATGCGGTTGGTAAAGAGTCCTGGATCGCGCAGAGCCCAAAAGAATTCGGCTTTGAGCAATTCCCTGAGCTGAAATGGTTCGTCCGGACAAACTACCTTCCCTTACCCGATGCCCACGGTTTGCATTACTATATTCGCGACGACCTGGCGAAGCGGGCCAGTTCTGTCCCCCAGCCCAGGCACTGTGCAGCCACCGCTCTTCGCTGCCTGGAAGTCCCGGAGCGCAATTATATTTTTGACGCTTCCCTTGTAAGTTCAGTCGCTTACCTGCCTCCGCTTCAGCTTCCGGAGCATGCGCGGCTGAAGATGGAAGTGATTCCTATGGCAAAGGAGCAAACTTCCGCAGTGATTTTAGGCAATGGAGAACCAGACAAAACCTGCAGAGGAGTGCGGCTGGAGTATCTGGACACCGACCGTTACCAGCTTGTCCTGGGAGTGGCGACAAGCTGGGCAAGATCCACACCCTTTCATTTGCCCTATGGCAAGAGCTCGTCGCTCCAAATTGACTTAGAGCCGGTTCACGTCTCTCTTCAGGTGAACGGCGCGAAAGTCTCTGACATGAGTCTTTCGTCGCCCTTCGCAAATACAAAGGCACCGTTTACGATAGGCTCTGGAAGCGGTGAGAGAACGCGGTTTACCGGTGTGATTCCCTTCTTTGAAATCGAGTCCGTTACTCTTCCGTAACTGCCCGGAACCCGTTTGCTCTTAGCAGTTCCCTCACCCCGGCTTCCGCGTCCGGCAGCACATAGAAGAACGCGCCCACACGTTCCGACCGGAAAACGGCGCCTCCTGTGTATGTGTCGGCCTCGACGCCATAATCCACGCCTTCTCTGGTCAAAAGCGCTTCCAGCTCCTCCGCATCGCTCATGCGCTTCGCAATGTAGACCAGCTTTGCGTCCCGGTCCTCGAAAAACGGTGCTTCCTGTCTCAGTGCGTAATCCCCACCTGAGTCATCATCCAGGCATACTCGAACGCTTGCTGCTTCAGCCTGTCATAGCGTCCGGAAGCGCCGCCGTGCCCCGCGGGATCCATGTTGATTTTGAAGATCAGCGGGTTCTTGTCCGTTTTAAGAGTACGCAGCCGCGCGACATACTTCGAAGGTTCCCAATACATCACCTGGCTATCGTTGAAGCTGCTGGTTACCAGCATCGCCGGGTAATCGCGGCTTTCCAGGTTGTCGTAGGGGCTGTAACTCTTCATGTAGTCGTAAGCGCCCTTCTCATTCGGGTTGCCCCACTCCAGGTACTCACCCACGGTCAGCGGAAGTGAAGGATCGAGCATAGTGTTCATAACGTCGACAAAAGGAACCGCCGCATGAACTGCGCGAAACAAATCGGGACGCATATTCGTAACCGCGCCCATCAGCAAACCGCCCGCGCTGCCGCCCTCAATCACCAAGCGGTCCTTCGCAGTCCAGTTCTCTTTCACCAGATATTCAGCGCAGTCAATGAAATCGGTAAAGGTGTTCTTCTTTTTCATCAGCATGCCGTTGTCATGCCAGGCCTCGCCCATTTCGTCGCCGCCTCGAATGTGCGCGATTGCATAGACCATCCCGCGATCGAGCAAGCTCAACCGATTGCTGGCAAAGGACGCCGGTGTCCCGATACCGTAGGATCCGTAGGCATACAGAAAAAGAGGCGCGGAGCCATCCTGTTTCACGCCCTTCTTGTAGACGATGGATATAGGCACGCGCACGCCATCCCGCGCCGTCGCCCAAAGCCGCTTCGATTCGTACAGCGAGGGATCGTAGCCACCCAAAACTTCCTGCTTCTTGAGCAGCGTCGCCTGACCCGTTTCCATGTCGTAATCGAAGACACTGCTTGGGGTGATCATACTCTGGTAGGAATAGCGCAGCAGCTTGGTGTTGTACTCCGGATTCGCAGCCGGCATCGCGGAATATACAGGCTCCGGAAACGAGATGGATTTCCACGTATTCGAGCCGAACTTCATCACGCGGATCCGGTTTACGGCCTCAGTTTTTTCAATGGAAACGGCATAGTCTTTGAACAGATCGAGGTTCTCCAGGAGGACGTCACCCTGGCCCGGCAGGAACTCCTTCCATTTCTTGGGATCGCCCACCGGCGCGGTGACCACCCGGTAGTTCCTGGCATCCCGATTGGTGCGAATGTAAAAAAGCCCGTCACGATGATCCACGTAGTACTTGTGGCCCTTCTCGCGTGGAAGCACGATCTTGAACTGGCCTTCCGGATCATTGGCGTGAAGAAAGCGGAACTCTGTGGAGTTTGTTGCGAAACTTCCGATGGTGATCAGCTTTCGATCGCGCGTGCGGCCCACGCCGCTGCGATACAGCTCATCTTTCTCGTTGTAGATTTCCACGTTCGCCGGTTTGCCCAGCGTGTGCCGAAATATAAGGTTCGATCGCTTCGTGACGGCGTCTTCAGTCGCAAAAAAGAGCGTCTTGTTATCCGACGCCCACTGCAGCGAAGTCACCCGTTCCGCCGTGTCGGGAAGGAGAGCTCCCGTGCGCAGGTCTTTCACATGCAGGGTGTACTGGCGGAAGCCGGTGGTGTCGGTTGTATAGGCGAGCAAATTGGCGTCGTCGCTCACCTCCACACGCCCGAGCCCGATGAACTTCAGGCCCGCGCCCAAGGCGTTCTGGTCTAGAATCACTTCCTCCGGGCTGTTCAGGCTGCCTTTCTTGCGGCAGAAGATCGGGTACTGCTTGCCCTCCTGCGTCGTGGAATAGTAAAAATAATCGCCTTGGCGGTACGGTACGGAAAGGTCGGTCTGCTTGATGCGGCCCAGCATCTCCTTGTAGAGCGCCTCCTGAAACGGAACTAAGCCGCGCGTCATCTCCGCGGTATAAGCGTTTTCCGCTTCCAGGTATTTCACCACCTCCGGATTCGTTTTCTCGCGCAGCCAGAAATAGTTGTCGACCACGGTCGAACCCTGCCGAGTCTCGCGGTGATCCACGCGGTTTGCGACGGGAGGGTCCACCGCCAGAAGGGGAACAACGGAAAGCAGGGCAAGCGCCATTCTCTTGAGCATTGTTCTGATTCTAATATTCCCCTGAGAGTTCCCTGAGCCCGTCCACACAAATTTCTGAATGTCCACCATGCCCGATGAAGAACTCTATTGGCTCGCGCTCCGCTTAGTGCCCGGCTTAGGCACCCGCAAAGCGAATCTTCTGCTCGAACGGTTTCGGACGCCGCAGGCAATTTTTCGGGCCTCGCGAACCGAACTCGAAGGTTCAGGGCTCTCCGGCGCGCTGGCGCAATCCGTCGCGAGCGGCTGCGCTTTTGAAGACGCGGCGGAGCAGCAGGACAAAATGCGTGACTCAGGAGCCACGCTCGTCACTCTGGGCGATCCGCGCTACCCGGAAGCTCTCCGGCAGATTTACGATCCCCCAATCGTCCTGTTCACGCGCGGCGACGTCTCGCTGCTCAACACTCTCTCGCTCGCCGTTGTGGGGACCCGGCGGCCCACACCCTACGGAATCGCCGTTGCGGAGCGATTCTCAGGCGACCTGGCGCGCGCGGGGCTGACCATCGTTAGCGGCATGGCTCGCGGGATTGACACAGCTTCGCATCGCGGCACGCTCGCGGCATCGGGAAAGACGCTCGCCGTTCTCGGCTGCGGCGTCGACATCGTTTACCCATCGGAGAATCGCAAGCTTGCCGCTGATATTGCCGCGCAAGGCTTAATCGTTTCGGAATTCCCGATGGCTTCGGTCGCGTTCCCGCAGAACTTCCCCATCCGCAACCGCATTGTCAGTGGGCTTTCCATTGGCCTG
Source organism: Bryobacterales bacterium (assembly GCA_963795835.1). GTDB lineage: Bacteria > Acidobacteriota > Terriglobia > Bryobacterales > Bryobacteraceae > JALYXI01. Next base: position 282,737 of record CAWCJC010000001.1, read on the forward strand.
CTGGTTGTGGAAGGGGCGCAATACAGCGGCTCCGCCATTACGGCCAAACTTGCACTTGATCAAGGCCGCGAGTTGTTCGCCGTACCCGGCAACGTCACTTCTAAGCTAAGCTGGGGACCGAACCTGCTGATCAAGCAAGGCGCAAAGCTGGTGCAGGATTGGAACGATGTCATCGTCGATCTGCCGCCCGCAGCGCAGCGACGCTTGATCCAGTTAGGACGGGAAAGGCTTCAGGATCAAGGACATACATTGGAGCCCGCAACTTCCCCTGCCCAGCAAGCATCATTATTGATAGCTCCGGAAGGAGTGACGGCCCGAAAGCTGCTGTCAAGACTGAAACCAGACGTTCCGGTACAGCTCGATACGCTTGTGGACGAGACGGAAACTTCATCTTCCGAGATCACCGCCGCTCTGTTCGAGCTCAACATGATGGGCCTGGTGAAACAGTTGCCCGGAAAAAACTTTGTTAGAGTGTGGTTACCTTGATAGGGACTGAAGAAGGAACATGGCAAAAGCTCTCGTAATCGTAGAATCGCCGGCAAAGGCGAAGACCATCAACAAGTATTTGGGCAACCAGTACGTGGTGAAGGCGTCCCTGGGGCATGTCAAGGATCTTCCCAAGAAAAACCTCAACGTCGATGTCGATAACGGCTTTGAGCCGCATTACGAAATCATTGAAGGCAAGAAAAAGCTGATTGCGGAACTGAAGGCCGCCGCGAAAAAAGTAGACAACATCTACCTGGCTGCCGATCCTGATCGTGAGGGTGAGGCGATCTGCTACCACCTGCAGGAAGAACTGCAGCCAAAGAACGGCTCCAAGCAGCAAATCTTCCGCGTGATGTTCAACGAAATCACGAAGAGTGCGATTCAAAAGGCATTCGAGAAGCCACTTCAGGTGAACGTACATCTGGTGGAAGCGCAGCAGGCACGGCGCGTGTTGGACCGTCTGGTGGGCTACAAGATTTCGCCCCTCCTGTGGGACAAGGTACGCCGCGGGCTGTCAGCGGGGCGTGTGCAAACGGTTGCCGTCCGCGTGATTGTGGAGCGGGAACGAGAGATTCGCGCGTTTCAGAAAGAAGAATACTGGACCCTCGATGTCGATCTGAACGCGAAAAAGCCGCCGGTTCTTTCCGCGCATTTGTTTAAGAAGAACGACGAAAATCCGGTGATCGGCAATCAGGAAGCGTCTGACGCTCTTCTCGCGGATCTGGAAGGTGTCGAGTACAAGGTTAAGTCGGTTGGCACTAAAGAGAAGCGCCGCAACCCGGTCGCGCCTTTTATCACGTCCACCATTCAGCAGGAATCGAGCCGCAAGCTGCGCTTCAGCGTAAAGCGCACCATGATGATTGCGCAGCGTCTGTATGAAGGTATCGAACTCGGCAAAGAAGGCGCGGTCGGTCTGATCACCTACATGCGTACAGACTCTACCCGTGTTTCCGCCGATGCGATCACCGAAGTTCGCCAGTTCGTGACCGAGAAGTACGGCGCGCAGTACGTTCCCAAAGACGCGAACGTTTACAAGGGCAAGAAAGACGCGCAGGACGCCCACGAAGCCATCCGCCCCACGTCAGTCCTGCATACACCCGACGAAGTGGCGAAGTATCTGGCGGAAGACGAGTTGAAGCTCTACCGGCTGATCTGGATGCGGTTTGTTGCGAGCCAGATGATGCCCGCTGTCTTCGACCAAACCACCATCGACGTGATCGCGAAGGGAGCCTCTTCAACCGAATATCTATTTCGTGCAACCGGTTCCGTCCCGAAGTTCGATGGCTTCCTGGCCGTCTACGAAGAAGGAAAGGACGCGCGCGACGAAGATGACGACGAGCTGAAGCAGAAATTACCCCTTGTCAGCGAGGGCGAGATTTTAAAGTTCAAAGCGCTTCGGCCCGAGCAGCACTTTACTGAGCCGCCACCACGTTATAACGAAGCAACATTGGTGAAGAAGCTGGAGTCCGATGGCGTGGGACGCCCTTCTACTTATGCCTCGATTCTCTCCACCATTCAGGATCGCGAATACGTAACGAAGGAAGGAGGCAAGTTCAAGCCAACCGAACTCGGCATGGTGGTTTGCGACCTTCTACTTGAAAGCTTCAACGACATCTTCGACGTAAAATACACGGCCCGGATGGAAGAAGAGCTGGACGATATCGAAGATGGCAAGGTGGACTGGCGCATGGCCATGTCCAGTTTTTATGACCGCTTCACCAAAGACATCGAGCATGCTGAACAGCACATGACCGATGTGAAGCGCATGGAAAAGCCAACGGACCTGATCTGCGAAAAGTGTCAAAAGCCGCTGGTCATCAAATGGGGCAAACACGGCAGCTTCATCGCCTGTACCGGCTACCCGGATTGTACTTTTACGCGCGAGTTGACGGTCGATCTGCCGGATGTCGAAGGCGCAAACCTGACGGAGCAGGGCGAAGAAGAATACTGCGAAAATTGCGGCCGGCCCATGGTGTTAAAGAAAGGCCGGTTTGGCACGTTTCTGGCCTGTACCGGTTATCCCGATTGCAAGACCACGAAACAGATTGGCGGCGCACAGAAGAAGGCCGATGTCGCGCTGGATGAGAAATGCCCCGCCTGCGACAGCAACATGGTTCAGAAATTCGGCCGTTTCGGTGAGTTTGTAGCCTGCAGCAACTACCCCACTTGCAAGCACGTAAAGCAGAAGACGATCGGCGTGAAATGCCCCGTATGCGCGGAGGGCGACATCAGCGAGCGCCGCTCGAAAAAGGGCAAGACGTTCTTCGGCTGCACGCGCTATCCGGAATGCGACTTTGTTGCCTGGGCGAAACCGGTGGACGAGAAATGCCCCGAGTGCAGCAGTCCGTACATGGTCGAGAAGTTCTTAAAGGCGGGGCCGATCCTGCAATGTCCGAATGGCGAGTGTAAGTTTAAGCGGGTGTTGGAGCCTGTGCCGGCTTAATCCACGCTGTATTTCACGCAAAAAAGCACGCTACCCCTCGCGAGGCAGCGTGCTTGGCAGAGCCTTAAATTCCGCGAGTCTTACTTGACGGGCGGAGGAGTGGTGGTGCTGGTCGACGGCATGGAGCTCTTCGTCTCCGACTTCACTTTCTTCGGGTGCTTGCCCTTAGTCGTGGTCTTCGTCTTCTTGGTGGTAGTCGTAGTGTCCGTCTTCGCGGGCATTGCCGGGTCCTGAGCCCCGAACGAGAGCGCCGCGCTACCAATCATCAGTGAGAGGCCAAGAGCGGCCGAAATAATAGTTTTCATTGCTGTATTCTCCTTATTGAGGCGCTTTCGTTTCGCCTACACTTGATACTACGTTTGGCATCCTTAACCGCCCATGAAGAGCGAATTAAACTTCGCTAAGCAGAGTTTGGCTCGCTGCTCCAGAGTCCCGCCAAACCCTGAAAACTTGGAGCCGTACGCTAACCTAGAGTTGTATGAAATTCTCGGACTCGTTTTTCGCGTCCAAATTCGGGTTCTCGCAGGCGGACCTGGAGTCTTATCTCTCGCTGGCGCTCTCGCAAGGCGGTGATTACGCGGACATTTACTTCGAATATTTAGCTACCAGCATGATCGCGATCGACGAATCGATCGTCAAAACCGCCACGCAGGGCGTCTCGCTTGGCGTAGGTGTTCGCGTGATTTCGGGCGAAAGAACAGGTTACGCCTATAGCGATGACTTAAGTCCTGAAAAAATTCGCAAGGCCGCCAAGACTGCGGCTTTTATCGCTTCCGGACCTGCTAAAGTGCAGCAACAGCCGCTTTACGAGGGCCAAAAGCGCAACCTGTATCCCGTGCTGACCGCCCCCAATGAAACCGGCTTCCTCGAACGCGTGGATCTGGTGAAGCGCGCCGAAAAGGCCGCCCGCGATTATGATCCTCGGGTTTTCCAGGTTCAATCGAGTTATGCCGATTCCCTGCGTCACGTTCTGGTCGCCAACTCCGATGGCGTTCTGAACTTTGACCGTCAGCCGATGGCCCGGCTCAGCGTCTCCGCTCTGGCCCGGGACAATGGTGGCGCGCCCCAAAACGGACACTCCGGCGGCGGCGGCCGGGTGGAGCTCAGCTTCTTCCTGAACGAAAAAACGCCAGAGCATTTTGCCCGCGAAGCGGCACGCCAAGCCGTTGTTCAGCTGGGCGCGGTCGACGCTCCCGCCGGCGAATCCGTGGTTGTGCTCGGTCCCGGCTGGCCAGGCGTGCTGCTCCATGAGGCTGTCGGGCATGGACTGGAAGCCGATTTCAATCGAAAAGGCACGTCCGCTTTTAGCGGGCGCATCGGGCAGCAAGTGGCGAGCCCACTCTGCACCGTGGTGGACGATGGCACCATCGCCGATCGGCGCGGATCGCTCAACGTCGATGATGAGGGCAATCAGACCCAGCGCAACGTGCTGATTGAAAATGGTATCTTACGCGGATACCTGCAGGACCAGCTTTCGAGCCGTGTCACCGGCAACGCGGCTACCGGCAACGGCCGGCGCGAAAGCTACGAACACATCCCCATGCCGCGCATGACAAACACTTTCATGCTCGCAGGCGAAAGCGATCCCGAGGAGATTATCCGCAGTGTTCCGAAGGGTCTCTATTGCGCGAATTTCGGCGGCGGGCAAGTGGACATCACGAGCGGCAATTTCGTTTTCTCTGCTTCCGAGAGCTATCTCATTGAGAACGGGAAGCTGACTCGCCCTGTCAAGAACGCTACGCTTATCGGTAATGGTCCCGAAGCCATGAAATATGTCTCCATGGTCGGCAACGATTTGAAGCTTGATGAGGGCGTGGGCGTCTGCGGCAAGGAAGGGCAGAGCGTTCCTGTTGGCGTGGGCATTCCGACCGTTCGGATTGATCGCATGACGGTAGGTGGTACCGGAGCGGCTGCTTGATCGATCTGGGGCGCGAAGTGATTCGCCGCGCTCTGGCCGCAGGCGCAACCGACGCCGAGTGCACGATCTCGGAGGGCGAGGAATTTTCCGCGCAGGTCCGGCTGGGCGAGGTGGAGCAGCTCAAGGAAGCCGGATCGCGCGGGGCGGGCCTGCGCGTCTTGATTGGCAAACATACAGGGGCTTCCTACACCTCGGACTTGTCCCCGGAAGGAATCGACCAGATGGTTGCGGCTGCCATGCAGCTGGCAGATATCACCACCGACGACCCGTTTGCCGGGTTAGCGGAAGATGGCGAATTTGGGTCCGTTTCGGGGGATCTGAAACTGTACTCCGATGACGTCGCAGCTCTTGAAACCGAGAAACGAATCGAACTGGCCAAACGTTCAGAAAAGGCCGCGCTCGATTTCGATCCGCGCATCACCAACTCTGAAGGCGCTGGTTTCGAATCCTATCTCGGACATAAGATCTTCGTAAACTCGCGCGGTTTCGCGGGCGAATACCGATCGAGCAGTTGCTCGGTCAGTGCCGTTCCCGTAGCCAAGCTGAATGGGCATATGGAACGGGACTACTGGTTTCATAGCTCCCGCAGCTTCGCCGGACTGGAAGATCCGGAAAGCGTGGGCCGCCGTGCCGCGGAGCGCACTTTACGCAGACTCGGATCCATCAAAGTGGAGACGCAGCGAGTCCCCGTGATCTTTGAACCCCGTACGGCGCGCGCTTTTCTGAGCAACATCTTCGACGCTGTTGAAGGGCGCGGAATTTACCGTCAATCTTCGTTTTTGGCGAAAAAGCTTGGGGAACAGGTGGCCTCCGCTAACGTAACGGTGATTGATGACGGAACCCTTCCCGGCCTTTTCGGTACATCGCCCTTCGATTCGGAAGGACTGCCCACCCGGCGCACTCCGGTGATTGAGCGTGGCGTGTTGAAGAACTTCTTACTGAACACCTACTCAGCCCGCAAGTTAGGAATGAAGTCGACGGGCAATGCGTCCCGCGGTATCACCGGCAATGCAGGCGTGGGGCATGGGAATTTTTATCTGGAACCCGGTTCGCGGAGCGCCGAAGAACTGATTCAGTCGGTGCCGAACGGTTTCTATGTGACTGAACTGATCGGTTCGGGCGTCAATATCGCGACCGGCGATTACTCGCATGGGGCCGCCGGAATCTGGATCCGTAATGGCGAACTCGCATTTCCGGTTTCCGAAGTCACCATTGCCGGAACTCTGCAACAGATGATGATGAATCTTGAGGCAGCGAGCGACCTGGAATTTCGCGGCTCCGTTTCCAGCCCAACTATTTTGATCGGAGAACTTACCGTTGGCGGCCGCTAACAAGCTTCCGGTCATTTTAGGAGTCTTGGTCGCGTGCGGGCTCGGCGGTTTGGTTTTCGTTTTGCCTAAACCCAAGCCCGCCCCTCAGCCTGTTCTTACCGAAGAAGCCAAAGACTATCTTGCCAATCTGGCCTTAAGCGATGTCAACATGCAGGCGGCGGACAGCACGCTCAAGCTGTCGCTTACTGGAAATTACCGGAAAGATTACGAACAAGGGCCCACGCGCGATTGATCAAGTACAGGTGACCTGCGTTTTCCGCGAACCGAATCTGCAGGTAATCAAGCGCGAGCGAGTCACCGTTATTGGGTCCCGTACAGGCCCGCTCCAACCAGGCGCGTCTAAGTCATTCCGGCTCAACTTCGACGACGTACCAGAGACATGGAACCAAACGATCCCCGATTTAGTCATCGCCCAGATTGTCTTCCGGTAAGATAGTGGGGATGAAATTCCGAAATTTGGTAATTGGCTTCGTTTTAGCAGTTTCTCCGGTTTGGGCCGCCGACAAGAAAGCAGACAAGAAAACAGAGAGTTCTAAGAAGACGGCACCTTCGGCGCCCGTGGACCTGAACACAGGAACAGCCGATCAACTCACCAGCATTCCGGGCATCGGTGCTGCGACCGCGAAAAAGATCATCGCAGGCCGGCCTTACTCTTCGGTCGCCGATTTAAAGAAAACCGGAATTAACGCGCAACAGATAACCATGATTACGCCGAACGTGAAAGTTGGGGGTGCTCCGTCCGCCATGGCAACCACTCCAACCCCGAACGGTCCCAGAATGGCCCCTTCCGCTCCAATGGCTCCCGCAGCAGCCGCTCCGAGAACCCCGGTCACAAATCTCCCCAAGGGAAATCAGCCGACTGTTGCCTATCAGGCACCGCCCTCGGGAGGAATGGTTTGGGTGAACAAAGAAACCAAGGTCTATCACAAGGAAGGCGACCGCTGGTATGGTCGTACCAAGCAGGGCTCTTACATGACCGAAGCTGACGCCATGAAGGCCGGCTTTCGCGCTTCCAAAGAAAAGTAGCTATTTGCCGATACAGAACGTGCTGAAGATGCGGTTTAGGATGTCATCCGCCGTGGTGGCTCCCGTGATCGCATCGATCGGTGCAAGAGCGCTGTAAAGATCGATCAACAAGATCTCATGGGGCGCGCCGGTCTCAATTGTCGAGAACGCGCGTTCCAAGATGCCCGAAAGATTCACGCAGCAGGCGCTCATGCCGGATGCTCGTGATGAATCCCTCCTCGCTAGCCAGACCGGCTTCGGGAACAATGGCTCGGCGGAGCTCCTCGATTCCCTGCCCCGTCAGGGCGCTGACCGGCAAGCCGGGCGCGTGGCGTCCCAAATCGCATTTGTTGCCCACAAGAATATGCCGCCCGGAAACTCGGCTCATCAAAGCGTGATCTTCATTTGTAAGCGGCCCATCGACCACCACCAGCGTCACGTCCGCGTCGGCCATGGCCTGATAGCTTCTGCTCACGCCGAGGGTCTCGACCAGGTCTTCGCTCTCCCGAATCCCCGCGGTATCGACAAGCTGAACCGGAATTCCCTCAATCGCGGCCGTCTCGCTAATGGCAGTCGCGGGTGGTTCCGGGAATGTCGGTGACGATCGCGCGATCCTTCTCCAAGAGCCGGTTGAATAAGCTACTCTTGCCGACATTGGGTCGTCCGACAATCGCTAACTGCAGCCCTTCGCGGACCAGATTGCCGTAGGCGAAGCTCTCCGCAAGGGCCTTCACGTCCGCCGTCAGAGGCAGCAAGCGGCGAAGCAGTTCCTGATTGGGTGGAATCGAGATATCGTCTTCGGCGAAGTCGATCCCGGCTTCGAGCAGAGCGATGAGCTCCAGCAACTTCGTCTTCATCGGGCCGACGCGCCTCGAAACGGAGCCCTCGATCTGCTGCGCGGCGATTTTGGCTTGATACAGCGTCGTTGCATCGATCAGGTCGCGAACCGCCTCCGCCTGAGGGTAGATCAATCCGGCCATTCACATAAGCCCGGAGGGTAAATTCACCGGGTTCAGCAAGGCGCGCACCGGCCTGCACCGCCTGGTCTAAGCAGAACCGGAGCACCACGGGAGAACCGTGGCAACTGATCTCAACCACGTCTTCCGCGGTATAGGAGAGAGGCGCCGCGAAGAGAGTAACCAATACATGATCGACGCCTGACAGCAAAACGCCCCGAGCGGTGTGCCAGGGGCGAAGCTGAACGCCAGGGACCAGAGTCTGCGCGATTGCGCGGGCTAGGTTACCGCTGATGCGGACGACGCCCAGGCCGGCCCTGCCGGGAGGAGTCGCGAGGGCGGCGATCGTTTCGTTGAGATTCATTCGGTCTGTCGCGGCGGTCCGGGCGAGGTGGCGGGGGTGGTTCCGGAAGGCTGGCCATGCTGGCCGGATATACGATCACGTGGCGGTAGCCGCCCATTCCGGCGCTCTCGCTTCGCAGGTCCGTTTCGTTTCGCAACGCAATATGAATGACGCGCCGTTCGCGGCTGTTCATCGGATTGAAGCGGAACGGCTCACCGGAATGCTTCACCTTTTCGGCAGCGGCGGTAGCGCTGATCCGGAGTTCCGCGATTCGAAGCTTCCTGTAATCGTTGGCGTCGAAAGAAAGCCGCGAGTGGTCCTCGGAAGGCATCCGCAGGGCCTCCATGGTGACCTGTTCCAGAGCCAGCAGCAACTCGGCGCGGTTCATGAGGAGCAGATCGACATCAGCGCCCGAGAACTTGATCATTACCTCTGGATTTTCGATCTCAGGGTTCGACGAGTCTCCCTCGGCCATCTCGAAGGTGAGCGAGAAACCCGCCGCCGCGATGATGGTTGTCAGGAACTCATGGATCTTCGGACCAACCGTCTCAACGGTGTATTTCTTGGCTTGTTCTATCGAGTCCGTCACAGTTCACTTTTTCCGGATGGTTTTAGGTGCCGGGAGCACTTCCGCGGGCGTCATCGTCTTATTGAAGAACCATTGCTGCAAGATACCCACCAGATTGCCAGTGAGCCAGTATAACACCAGCCCGCTCGAGGCCTTCCAGAAGAAGAAGCCCATCATAAGTGGCATGAACTGCATCATCTTCTGTTGTGCGGGATCCCCACCGGCCGCGGGAGTCATTTTCTGCATCACGAAGCCCGTGATGATGAGCAGGAGCGGAAGCACACGGATGGCGAGTTGTTCCGGCTGTGAAAGGTCATGAACCCAGTACCAACTCGCGCTGCGCATCTCAATGGATACGGACAGAACCTTATAGAATGCGAACAGAAAGGGCATCTGAATCAGCAGCGGAAGGCAGCCCCCGACGGGGTTCGCGCCGTTAGCTTTGTACAGCGCCATGGTTTCTTCATTCTTCTGCTGCTGGCGCGGATCCTTCATGGAAAGATCTTTGTATTTCGCGTTGATCGCGGCGATCTGCGGTTGAAGGCGCTGCATCTTCTTCATCGACTTCATGTTGGTCAGCTTGAGCGGGAACAGAAGGACGTTGATGATTAGCGTAATCAGGATGATGGACCACCCATAATTGTGGACGTACTGATCGTTCAGGAAGTGAAGAATCAGGAACAGGGGTTTGGCGATAATTGCGAACCAGCCGAAATCCACAATCGATTCCAATTTCGGATTCACCTTGCGAAGAGTATCGACATCTTTGGGCCCAACAAATAATGAGAAGCTCGAGTTACCCACGCCTCCGACGGCTGTTCCGACGAAAGCTGTCTCTTCTTTCTCGAACGGGCTTGCCACGGTGTCGCTGAAGATTGTGGTTTCGGTGGCGCCGTTGCCCTTCGGAAGAAATACGGCGGTGAAGTACTGATCTTCCAGGCCTGCGAAAGAGAACGTCCCATCGGTATTGCGCGGACCTTCTTTCGCTGCCTTTGCGCTGTCCCGAACCACCTTGTTTTCCGCGGAGTCATAGCGAATTTCGCTCTGTTGCGAGCTTGCATTCAGCGCTGCGTAATCGCCGAAGCCCCCGCGCCACTGCATCAGGTTCAGGATGGGTGCGCCATCCTGTGTAACTTCGGCGGACACAGTGGAAAGATAGCTGTCCTTCTGAAACTCAAACACCTTACGCGCGAAAGTGTGGCCGTCGGAATACTCGAATGTGATCGCGGTCGGGCTTTCCTTTGTAGAGAAGAGCGCATGACTCAAGTCCGCGGTTGGCTTCTTATCGCGAAAGGTGAATGCGAACGGATACCCAGTTTTCGGAAGTGCGGTTTCGTTGACCAGTTCCAGAGGCTTGCCCGCCGCATCTTTGAACTTCTTGAGGCTCCAGCTGCGGACTACTGCCCCGCGGTTCGAGAAGATCACGTGGTACAGATCCGTATCGATCACGCTCGATTCCTCGCGCGAGCCCGCCACCGTTCCTGCGGGGACAGCCGCAGGTGCCACCGGGGCGGGGGCCGCGGGAGCAACGGCGTTGGTCGAAGCGTCAGGCTTCTTCTGGAACTCCGTCACGGCCTGCTTAGGCGGCGCGGGAGGTGCCAGAATTTTATAGAAATACGGGGTCGCAAAAATGACGCCGAACACGAGGACAAATGCGATCAGCATCCGTCCCTGCATGGGAAATTCCTGTTTCTCGTTAGTCATGAGGGACGGGGTCCAATCCCCCGGCGGAAAATGGATGGCAACGGCCCAAGCGCTTCATGCCCAGCCAGGTGCCGCGGGCTGAACCAAAACGCAGAATCGATTCGTGCATGTAGTCGGAGCACGTCGGATAGAAACGGCAGGAGGACGGCAAAAAGGGAGAGATCCCGCGCTTGTAAACACGGAGCAAGACTAGCAATCCTGCTTGGAGCATCGTAGGAAGATACGAGAGATCTCGCGGTCGAGATCCTTCCATTCGCACTCGATCGCAGCTTTGCGGGGATTGAAGACGACCCACCACGGTGAACTTAGCTGCGCCAACTGCAAGCGGACCACTTCACGGAAACGTCTCCGAAGCCTGTTGCGGATAACTGCGTTCCCCAAGGCGCGCGGAACAGTGAAGCCGACGCGCGGACCGTCTTGCCCTGGCTGACAGAGGCAAAACGCGGCAAACAAAGGACCGGCGGTTCGAGTGCCGGTGTCATAAACAGTTCGGAAGTCCTTGGACCGCAACAGCCGGTTTTGTTTGGAAAGTCTTGGAGGAAAACGGTCAGCACCTTCGTTGTTATCGGCGGTGATTCTTACGCCTCGTCGCTAACAGTGAGCTTGTGACGGCCCCGTGCGCGGCGGCGCGCCAGAACGGCGCGGCCATTGGCGGTTTTCATACGCACGCGAAAACCATGAGTCTTCGCGCGGTGCCGATTATTCGGTTGGAAAGTACGTTTTGGCATTTGATTCCTAAAAAGAGATTATAGCAGTATGCGTGTAGAAATGGCGTTCGGAAAGACTGGGCTCGCTCTCGATTTGCCGGAGGGTTTCGACTACCGCATCATGGAAGCGCATTCGGCCCAACCGCTAGCCGATGCCAGGGGTGAAGCGGAGCGCGCTGTCAAGCCGTTAGCCGGCCTGGCGCGCGGCAAGAAGTCCGCGGCAATTTCGGTCTGCGACATTACCCGTCCTGCGCCCGAACCGCCTAGTCCTCCCGCCCTTGCTCAAGGTGCTGGAACAAGCGGGGGTTCGCGACATCACCATTCTGATCGCTACCGGTTTGCACCGCCCCGCGACCGCGGAGGAGATCGACGAGATTGTCGGCCCGGAGATTGCACGCGCCTACAAGGTTCTCAATCACGACGCGCGAAAGATCGAAGAGCATACTCACTTGGGCGCCACCAAATCCGGTACGCCTGTCTATATTGACTCGCGCTTCATCGCGGCGGATCTCCACATTACTCTCGGCTTCATCGAACCGCATCTGATGCTCGGTTATTCCGGCGGACGTAAACTGATCGCGCCCGGTCTTGCCGCGCAGGAGACCATTAAAGTGCTGCACAGTCCTCGATTCATGCGCGATCCACGGACCCATGAAGGTTCTATCGAGGACAACCCTCTGCACCAGGAATTGCTGGAGATTGCTCGAATGGCCGGACATCACTTCCTGGTGGACGCAGCGCTTAGCCGCGGCGCGGCCGATTATGGACGCCGAGCGGTCTCCGCGCTCTTTTCGGGTTCGCCGGAGACTGCCCACTCCGAAGGGGTCCGCTATGTGTCGCAAGCCATGCTCGAGACGCTGGACGAGCCGGCGGATGCGGTGATCACGACGGCGGCCGGCTTATCCGTTGGACATGACGTTCTATCAAGCGGTGAAGGGCATTACCGCGGCTCAACACGTCGTGAAACAGGGAGGCCCAATTCTTCTGCTTGCTGAATGCAGCGAGGGTACGGGCGCGCCCGAGTTCCATCGCATGTTGACCCAGAATCCGTCGGCTTCGGAGTTCCTCGCCAAGCTTTCGCGCGAACCTGTCGAGGTGGATCAGTGGCAACTAGAAAAGCTGGCGTTAGTCAAAGAGCGTCATCCGTTGTTGTTTTATGTGCCGGGAATATCAGAAACAGATAGATCCTCTTTATGGGGACCATCATTCGATACCCTTCACGAAGCTGTTACTTCACTTACTCAAGGATTACGCCGAAATGCCCGTATCGCTATCATTCCAGAGGGCCCGTATGTGCTGGCGAGACCCGAAAGCCGTGTCATGGAACTTATACAGTCGTGAAGAGTTGGTTAAATCCTTCTAAAGTTTGGCCGAAACCGCGATCTATGTCGTCTCATAAATATAGGTCATCACATGCAACTTACGGAAGACTACACGATTAAGAACGGTATTGGCATTCGCATTGCGGGCCGGAAGACCTGTCAGGTAATCCGGAAACAAAAGGGCGAGTGGGTGGAAATCGGCCAGCAGTATGAACTTCCGGTAAATGAAGCCGAGCTTTCTATGGGTGCACTCGGCGTCCCCGCAAGTGTCCTCGCAGTGGCGGTTCGTGCTTACGAACTTGACCATCCGAATTCCGGGTTACGGCAGGTGCTGACCCGCCGGGTTTTGCGTCCCCGCCTGCTGCAATCGCTTGCGGCTAACGGCTAAACGAACTGATTTCGAAACTGCTGCTTCGCCCGATACAGCAGGACGCGAAGGTAGTCGCGATCAACGCGGAAATCGCGGCAGATCTGGTCTTTGTCGCGTTCTTCGATGAACAACGCGCGCAACAGATCGCGGTCCTTCTTGTCCAATTTCTCAAGCGTCGCTTGTACGCGTTGTTGCGTCTCACCATCACTGAAGCTCTGCTCAAGGTCGATATTTAAATCGGGAGGGTCGTGCTTCGCGTCTTCGAGAGGGCTTTCGCGCTTCCCTGCCCTGAAGTGTTCGAGGAGCACGTAGTTGCATGTCGTGTTGACATAAGCTCCCAGTTTTTCCGCTTCGCGTAAAGAATTCTCCGAGCGGACGTTTTTCAGAACGCGGAAGAGCGTTTCCTGCTTCAAGTCTTCCACTGCTTCGGAGGTACGCAGACGATTCCGAAGTTTGAGCGTCAACATGCGCCCGAAGTAGTGGCTGAAATGCGCTTCCGTTTCTGAATCGGCGGACCTCAGACGGGTGAGATAGGCTGCGTCAAACCTGTAGAGGTCCACTCTTGTTCATCCGTTAAGCTGCGTGAAAGCGAGATTCTACTTCCTTCCAGTTCACTGCGTTCCACCATGCAGCCATGTAATCCGGGCGGCGATTCTGATACTTCAAGTAATAAGCGTGCTCCCAAACATCAAGACCCATCACGGCATGCTTACCCTCCATGATCGGATTATCCTGATTTGCGGTGGAGGTAATCTCCAGCTTGGAGCCGTCTTTAATCAGCCAAGCCCAACCCGACCCGAAGCGCGCGGCTCCCGCGGCATTGAACTTCTCTTTGAACTGATCAAGGCTTCCGAAGGTGGCCAGAATCGCCTCCGCGACGGCGCCTTCCGGCTTGCCCGTTCCGCCCGGTCCCATGATGGTCCAGAACATGGAGTGGTTCATATGCCCGCCGCCATTGTTTCGTACAGCGGTGCGGATGTTCTCCGGGACGGCGGCGCAGTTGTTTGCCAGAAGTTTTTCAATCGGCATTTCCGCTAACTCCGGGGCGGATTCCAGCGCCTTGTTCAAATTTGTAACGTATGCGGCGTGGTGTTTGCCATGGTGAATTTCCATGGTGGCTTTATCAATGTGCGGCTCAAGAGCATCCGGAGCATAAGGAAGCGGGGGAAGAGTAAATGGCATGACGTTCTTTACCTTACTACCCTTTCGAATGCATCGGCGATTTGAAACATTTTTGCTTCGTCAAAATGGTTACAAAGAATCTGCAGGCCAACGGGCAGGTTATCGGACGTTCGGCCGCAGGGGACGCTCATGCACGGAATGCCGGCCAAGCTGCCGGTAACCGTGTAGATATCAGAAAGGTACATCTGCAAAGGATCGTCAAGTTTCTCTCCGAGTTTGAAGGCTGGAAAAGGCGATACGGGAGCGACAATGGCGTCCACTTCCGCGAAGCTGCGCTGAAAATCTTGCGTAATGAGCGTGCGGACCTGCTGCGCTTTCTTGTAATAAGCGTCGTAATAGCCGTGGCTCAATACGTACGTGCCCAGCATGATGCGGCGCTTCACTTCATCGCCGAAGTTTTCGCCGCGAGTATTGCGGAACATCTGGCTGAGCGTTTCGGAATGGGAGGAACGAACAGTGTAACGGACGCCGTCGTAGCGCGCCAGATTGGAACTGGCTTCGGCGGTGCTTAAAACGTAGTAGGTATCGATGGCGTAGTCCGTGGCGGGCAGACTGATTTCATGAATTTCGCATCCTTCTTCCCGAAGCACCTCAATGGCTCGATGAATCAGATCCGCGGTTTCGCCAGTTGCGTCTTTGAAGTATTCCTTAGGTACACCGAGCTTCATGCCGCGAACGCTGCCGGTGAGGGCCGCCGCATAGTTGGGGACGGGGAGATCGGCGGATGTGGAATCGAGCGGGTCATGGCCGGCAATTACTTCGAGGAGCGTAGCAGCGTCGCGCACGGTGCGCGCGAACGGGCCGATGTGATCAAGAGAGCTGGCGAAGGCTACCAGGCCATAGCGTGACACGCGGCCGTAAGTCGGCGTGACGCCGACCACCCCGCAAAACGAGGCGGGCTGGCGGATGGATCCGCCGGTGTCGGAACCGAGCGAAACCGCGGCTGTGCCTTGCGCAACCACCGCAGCGGAGCCGCCACTTGAACCGCCCGGGACTCGCGTGAGATCGACCGGATTGCGGACGGGTCCAAACGCGCTGTTCTCATTGGACGATCCCATGGCGAACTCATCGCAGTTTGTCTTCCCGATGATGATGCCGCCAGCGCGCTCCAGCCGGATGACGGCTGTGGCATCGTAAGGCGCAATGAAATGTTCAAGGAGCTTTGAACCGCAGGTTGTGGGAAGACCTTTGGTGAGAATCACGTCCTTCACCGCGATCGGCACACCGGCGAGCGGCCCGGCATCCTCGCCATTGGCGAGTTTGCGATCCACCTCAGCGGCATGGGCGAGCGCGCGTTCGGGCGAGAAAGAAAGATAAGCGTTCGTGGCGGGATTTTCGGATTCGGCGAAGGCGAGCGCCTTTTTCGTGATTTCGGTGGCGCTGAGCGTGCGTTCGCGAAGGGCTTGTCCGATTTCGGGGATGGTGAAGCCGGGCAGGTACATTAGCGCTCAATCACCAGCGGAACTTTGAAATAACCAGGGGCTGACAGGGGAGCATTGGCAAGCGCGGCTTCGCTGCCCAAGGGCTCGCGGGGAAGATCTTCGCGCAGAGTAGCCGTTTCCGGCGCGTCATGCAACACTTGCGCCATCGGCGCGACGCCTTCCGTGGAAATTTCGGCGAGACGGTCCATGTGGGCCAGAATGCCCCCTAAATTCTGGACCAGTTGCGGGATTTCTTCGGGTGAAAGATTCAGGTTGGCCAGTTGGGCCACATAACGAACATCGTCTTCAGTGAGCTTCATGCTTGCGCTTTCAATTATGCCGTTTCGCGGTACCGGTTTGCTTTGTAAATGCGGCGGAGGACAGGGTCCTGAATTGCGTCGGCATCGTCGTTCAGCAGGGGAGTGGCGGTAAGCGCGCGTTGGGGTTCACGGCGGCGGGGCACAACGTTGAAAGTGAGGTCCTCCACCACTTGCGGACCGACGTGTTTGGCAAGGTGCGGCCAGGATCTGGCGGGAAAGCGTGAACAGATTGCGCCTCCAGACCTCATCTTCCACTTCAATTACCAACCGCGTGCGGATAAGCTTTATGGCGCGGGTGTTCGCGGCAAGCTTCTTGCCGACTGCGCGAGGCCAAGCGCTAAGCACCACTTGTTCCGGGGTGAGGGGCTGCTCTGCAACGCGAAGATTCCCGATCAACCGGCTGACGCGTTCCATGGCAGTTTCAGATTCTAGCATCATTGCTCAGGGCGCCGAAGAACAGCATCGTGCCGGGTAAAGTTTGTTTGCCGTAAGCTGGATCGACGGACGTACGGATGACGCTGAACCAAGAGCGGTTGAACTTGAAGTGGGTGGTTACCGCTGTGTTCTGCGTGCTGTGTGTCGCGGCGCTTACGGCCAGCCTGGGTGCTATCCATGCGCGTCTCTACGGGCACGATATTTTCTTTCTGCTGGACAACGGATGGAGAGCGCTCCACGGTCAGCGCGTCCATGTTGATTATGTAAGCGCCTGGGGGCCACTGACCTTTCTGCTCGTGGCGGCGGGACTTGCTGCGTCAGGTGGAAGCGTGGCTGCGGTTACCTATGCGAACGCAATGTTCGCGGTGGGCGCCGGTTTGTGGGCTATCTGGTTAGCCGCAGGAAGATCGCGGAGCTTTCTCGTCGTGATTTGGGCGTCCTTCGTTGCCCTGATGGCAGCCGCGCCTTTCGCGCTGGGCGATCCGCCCGCCATGACATCGCAAGCCATGATCTATAACCGTTACGGTGATGTGCTGCTGTTCCTGGCGATGCTTGAGTGCTTTGTGCCCGGAAGAAGGAAGTGGCTGGAACCCACGCTGACGGGTTGCGTTTTGGGGCTTCTGTTATTCCTGAAGGTCTCTTATTTCCTGATTGCGGTCCCTATGGTGGCATTGCCGCTGCTGTTCCGGCAGGAGCGCGGGACCGCGCGCTGGCACATGCGCTTGGCTTCACGATCACTGCATTTGGTTTTCTGGCGTACCTGCGGTTCGATGTTGCCGCGATGCTGTCAGACCTGCAGATGGCGGCGGGGGCGCGAGGCGGAACTTTGGGTATCGGGAGAAGCGCGGCCGTGCTATTGGTGCAGGGTGGAATTCGCGCGCTGTTGCTGATCGCGGCGGCGGTGTTGTTACGCCGCTGGAATCTGGGGCGCGGCTGGTTCTTCGGGCTCGCGGCTTTGATGGTGGTTGGTGCGGACACACTGCTGCTTCTTACCAATGCACAAGTAGTGTCCTACCCTTTGACGGCAGCTTATTCCCTCATTCTGCTGTTTTCGATTGAGCCTACGGGGAAAGCCTTCAAGCTATTGGGCGCCGTTGCTTGTCTGCTGGCCGCTCCTATACTGGTGGCCCAGGTTGCGGGACTTGGAATTGCACTCGCCGGATCGAGAACAAACCCGCCAGGGACGCTTCGGTTTGAATCGCCGCGGCTCCATGCGCTGGTTCTCTATGACATTTCGCCCAACGATATGGATCGATATTCCAACGGGAGCGAGTATATAGCAAGCGTGAATGAGGGAATGCGATTGCTGGCGGCGAACACGATGGATTCCGATAAGATTACGACCCTCGACCTGGCAAATCCATTTCCCTTCGCGATGAACCGGATGCCGGTGCGGGGCGGGATTGCGGCTGCTTCTTATGGATTCACTTTGAACGATTTACATCACCCGTCTGAGGAGCGGTTTTTCGGGGATTCAGAAGTGGTAATGGAGCCCAAATATCCGGCGTCACCGCCCATGTTCTACGACGGATTTCTGAAAATTTACGAGCCCGCTCTGCACAGGGACTTTCGGCTGCAAGCGGAAAATGCGCGCTGGCGGTTGTACCGGCGAGCGGCGATTGCCGCCAAGTAGGCGCGCAAGAGAGAGTTAGTAAGCTTTGCGGGAACCGGGATAATACTTATCCATCACTTTGTGGGCAATGTCTTGGTCGCAGGCCTGATCGAGCAGTTCGCGAAGTTCTTCACCGCCCTCGATGTTGAGGGCTGACGCGATGCGCGCGCGGGAAAGACCCGGCTGGGCCTTTAAGAGCGCCGCGAGATTGTTGAAGAAATCCGTCATCTTCGAATTGTAGAGCGGTCAGTACCCTTAGACCTCAAAATCTGCCCAGACCACGGTGTGATCGGACGGGTCTTTCGCGCGGCGCGGTTCGAGATCGACATCGGCCTTGGTGCACTTGGCCGCCAAGGGCGCTGTGGCGAGGATGTGATCGATGCGCCATCCCCAATTGTTCCCGAACGCGTTGCGGAAGTAATCCCAATACGTGTACTGTACGCGGTCGGGATGAAGCTGGCGGAAAACGTCTGTGAAGCCCCACGCAACCGTTGCTTTATAGGCGTTGCGGGCATCGATGTGGAAATCGACGTCGTTGACGCGGCGATCGGGGTGATACACGTCGATGGGCTCGGGGGCAACGTTCAGATCGCCCAGCCAGACGGCAGGTTGCCCGGGATCGAGATGCTCCTTGAAATAGCGTTGCAGCCGCTGAAACCATTCGAGCTTGAACACATATTTGTCGGATTTGATGCTGTTGCCTTGCGGGACGTACGTGTTCACAATACGCACGCCGTTGACGAGCGTTTGCAGAATTCGGACATCTTCGTTGTCTTCGTTCCGGTGAAGGCCGTGGACAACTTCGGTAGGCTCAGCGCGGGTGAGTGTAGCCACTCCGTTATAGCCTTTCATGCCCCGGAACGTGGAGTAGTATCCAGCGGCGCGAAGTTCGTCGACGGGGAAGTCCGCATCCTGCACTTTGGTTTCCTGAAGACAGAGAACATCGGGGTGGTGCGCGGCGAGCCAATCAAGGACTATCGGGAGTCGCTTGCGGATTGAGTTGACGTTATACGTCGCGATCTTCATCGCCCAAAAGTATAAAGTAAACGGATGAATTTGGAATTAGCGGGGCATGTGGCCGTGGTCACGGGCGGCGCCAGCGGGATTGGGCTGGCTTGCGCGCGTGCTTTCGAGCAAGAGGGCTGCCGGGTGGTGGCTTGGGATTTGGCGACGGGCGTCGACGTGAGCGATAACCGGGCGATTCAGAAGGCTGCGCAAGAGGTGGGACCGGTGGACCATTTGGTGCACGCGGCGGCAATGGGAAGCGGGAAGTTTGGCTTCCCGTTTACAAACCTGGAGCCTGACGATTGGCGGCGCGTCATAGAGGTGAATGTGATGGGGATGGTCCATGTGGCGCACGCGATCGCGCCGGGAATGCGCCAACGCGAGGCGGGAACCATGGTGTTTATCGGATCGGTAGCCGGACAGATTGGGTCACAGACGGACCCGCCGTATAGCGCGTCAAAGGCGGCAAACTTAAATTTTGCGCAATGCCTGGCGAAAGATTTGGCGGGATCCGGCGTACGGGTAAATAGCGTGAACCCAGGGATGGTGAAGACTCCTCTGAACCAGGCGGTTTGGCGGGCCTCCGGCGTTGCGGAGAGCTATGAGGAATGGGCCCTGGCGAAGATTCGCACAGTCACCCCGCTGGGGCGCTGGCAGACGCCAGAGGATGTGGCGGACCTGGTGGTGTTTCTTTCCTCCGCGAGGGCGGCGCAGATTACCGGGCAGGCCATCAACGTGGATGGCGGGCAGGTGATGCACACATAGCGCGTTAGTGGAAGATCGATTTCGCGATCATGCCGTGCACACCTTTTTTGCCATCCACAAGTTGGGTGATGGCGAAATCGGCGGCAATGCTTGAGAGCGAATAGGCTTCTTCGCGGGTCAACCCACGGGTGCTTGTGAGGAAGTCGAGCATTTCGTGAACAGCGATATCGGCGGCAATCGTGAGGTCTTCATCGGTGCCCATCACGATGTAGTGCGTCGGGGTTTCCGCGCGCGGCCATTTGAGGTGCATGTCCTTGCGCACCACGAAGGTGAAGGTGCCCACCAGCGGCGTTTCCATCGCGGTGATGTCGACTTCGCCATCGCCTTGGCCAGCGTGGCCATCGCCTGCCAGGAAGAGTCCCCCCTTCACGTGGACGGGGATGAAGAGCGTAGTGCCTGCGACCAGGTTACGGTTATCGAGGTTTCCCGCATGGATTCCGGGAGGAGCGCTACTGATGCGTCCAGCTTCCGAAGGCGGCGCGACCCCCATGCTCCCGAAGAAAGGGTGCAGCGGGAGGGTGATGTGGTCATTGAAACGCGCGGTCATCTTGTCACGATCGAGCGGGATCAGGCGGGAGTAGCGAGTTTGAAAGTCTTTCTTAAGGAAGCCGGTTGTAGGGCCGAAGCTGTTGGTGGCCCAAGGGACGGGTAGGGTGATTTTGTCGATGTGAAGTTCCAGGACATCCCCCGGTTCGGCGCCTTCGATGAAGATCGGTCCTGTCAGGATGTGTCCGCCAGGGCCGCGATCGAGCTTGGCGGCCGTGATGGCGCGAAGGGAATCCGGGATCTGGTCGGCTGGCGTCTTCAGGCTTTCGAGCGAGGCGATGCTCGCCGTGCCGACGGTTTCAATGGTAACGGAATCGCCGGACTTGATCCGAAGAACCGGTTTCGATTCGGACCAATAGTGGCCGATGACGACGGTTTCCGGGCTGGCCTTAAGTTGGAACTGTTCGGCCGAGAGCGGCGCGGTGAGGAGCAGGAACACTGAGGAGATGTGAATTTTCATTTAATGGAATCCTACGCTTTGGCGAAGTTGGGACGTGCTGTACATTTTGCCGTTCGCGATCACATGTGAAACTTGGCGCAGATCGCTGATGTTCTGGAGCGGATTGCCATCGACGAGGATGAGATCGGCGCGCTTGCCGGGTTCGAGGGAGCCCGAGTCCCGGTCAAGGTTCATAGCGCGGGCTGACACGATTGTCGCGGATTCGATGGCCTCGCGGGGAGTCATGCCGGCTTCGACGTAAAGTTCGAGTTCGCGCAGCAGGCCGTATCCGACCAGGCCGGTGTCGCTTCCTGGCACGAGGGGGATGCCGGCTTTGTGGAGCGCGCGGATCGCGGCAAGGTTGCCAGCCATGCGGGTGTGCATCTGTTCTGCCGTGGTGTTGCTACCCATGGCGCGGAACTTGAGATCGAGCATGGCGGGCGCGTGCGTGATACCGGGCTCGAACGTTTCGACGTTCACCTCTTTTGAGTGGCTGGCCATTTCACCCCAGCCGGCGGTCGGGTCGACAACGGTGTGGTGGAGTTTCAGAAAGGCGGTCATTTTCTGGATGGATTCGGGGTCGCGCATGAGGGAGGAGACGGGGTTCAGATGGTTGATCTGGTCCATGCCGGCTTCGACGCCTTCGTAGGCGTTGAAGACTTTGGGAACGTGCCCGGTGACGGTCATGCCGAGGCGATGGGCTTCGGCGGTGATGGCCCGGATCACGTCCGGCTCCAGGTAGGTGTAGAGCTTGATCTGTTGGAAGCCCGCTTCATGGTAACGGCGGACAACGGCGCGGCCTTCCTCGGGAGTCTCGGCCGTTACGTGGCCAAAAGCTTTCGCGCCTCCTGCATCGACGAGTCCCGCTAGAAGCAGACGTGGACCAAGGGCATTGTTGTGTTCGATGGCATCACGCTGGGCCACAAGGTAGTCGAATTCTCCTCCGCAATCGCGCGCTGTGGTGATTCCGGCTGCAAGAAGCGCGGGGCCGAATTCCACCCCGGAAAAGTGCGTGTGCATTTCCCAGAGACCAGGCAAGAGCGTCTTATTTTGCGCATCGATGGTGGGCAGGCCTTTCGGAATGTTGACTGTGGCGCGCGTGCCGATTGCGGCGATCCTGCCATTTCGGATCAAGACGACTGAGTCTTTGGTGCCATCCATAAGAGTTCGCGCCGGTTATGGCGAAGCTGCCGGCGTGTTCGGGCTTTACGGCTCGCGTAAGAGTTTGGAGGTTCACCATCTCTTGAGCGACGCCGCTCTTGTAGAGTTGCGGAAATGCCGGTTCGTATTCGGTGCGCACGGCTTCCATGGGCAATCCTCCGGCGAAGGTCATGGCTGCTGCTAGGTTGCCGGCCGCATCCATCCAAAGTGTCTCTCTGCCGAAAATCAGGTTGTCAATGGCGTAACGAGTAAGTGGAATCTTGCGGCCGCCGATAGCAATGGTGTCGTGTCCTACCACTTCCGGTGATTGACCGTGCGAGAGCCAATACCGCATCAATACCATCTGAACGGCGAAGGGTGAAGCGCCGCGCGGCTTGAAATCGGGTTGGGGCGTGTAGTCCGGCTTCAAGCGCATTTCCGCGGTGGTGGTGCGCTTGTTGCCGCGGTCGGAGATTTCCATGGTGGTCTTGAGCGTGAGCGCACCATCAGCCGGCGTGATCTCGTAGCGTTCTTCGCCAATCACATGCAGAATCATGTGGATGGTCAGCGTGCCTGTTTCGGCTCGCAGGAGCGATGCTGTCATCAGGAGGAGTAGCGCCCGCATTTATACAAGCACCGCGCGCATAGTTTGGAGGCTGAATGCGCAGCTTCTTAGGAACCGATTCATGAATACCATTTTGCACAGTCCGGGCATGATAAGATCGCTTGCGAGATGCCAGATCAAACTACCCGAAGATTTTTCCTTGGCGCGACGACCGCGCTTGCCGCAACACGAGTTTGGGGAGCCAACGACAAGATCAATGTCGCGATCGTGGGCCTGGGCGGACGCGGCTCCGCGCATTTGAAGATCTATTCGCATTTGCCAGAGGCGCGGGTCGCTGGGTTATGCGACGTGGACCAATCGGCCCTGGAACGCGCGAACGCAACCCTGCTGAAGGATACCAGCGAGAAAGCGAAAGAGTACGACGACATGCGCAAGGTCTTCGCGGATCCAAAGATTGAGGCGGTGTCGATCGCGACGCCGAATCACTGGCATGCGCTGGCCGCAATCTGGGCGATGAAGGCGGGCAAGGACGTATACGGCGAAAAGCCGGCCTGTTACAACATTTACGAAGGGCAGCGCATGGTCCAGGTGCTGCATGAAACGAACCGGGTGATGCAGGTGGGCTCGCAGCACCGGAGCACGCCGTTCAAGATGCAGGCGATTGATGCCATTAAGGGTGGCCTGATCGGCGACATCTATATGGCAAAGGGGCTCTGTTATAAGCGGCGCGCCTCGATTGGACATGCGGACGACAGCCCGGTGCCGCCGGGTGTCGATTGGGACATGTTCTTAGGGCCGGCACCGATGCGCCCGTTCAACAAGCTGCGGTTTAAGTACAACTGGCATTGGTTCTGGGACACGGGCAATGGCGATATCGGGAACCAGGGCGTGCATGAGATGGGCATTTGCCGCTGGGGCTTGGGCGATCCACAGTATCCGAAGACGGCGTTCGCGCAGGGTGGCAAATATGCGTACAAGGATGATCAGGAAACTCCGAACACACTGTTTTCCACCTTCGATTATGGTGGGCGCGAGATTCAGTTCGAAGTGCGCGGGCTGCTGACAAATAGCGAAGGGAATCCGCCGCCATCGCGGCGTGCAGGCCCACCGGCGGCGGGAGCAGTGGCGCCCCCGGATGCTCCTGCTCCCATGGCAACAGCGCCGAAATCGGGCGCGCCTTTAAGCCTGATGACCGGGCGATTTATTCTACGGCACCAACGGTTGGGCGGCCATGGGCGACATGGGCTTCCAGGCGTTCAAAGGCGAAAGCAATGAAGTGGTGCTCGATCTGCGCCCCGAGCGCGGCGCCGATGCGACTGGTCTGCATATGCAGAATTTCCTGGCAGCGGTGCGTTCGCGGAAGCGGGCGGATCTGCATGACGGCCTGGAAAACGCTGTTCCCAGCGCGAATCTGTGTCACCTGGCGAATATCAGCTATCGCACAGGGCGCAAGCTGACGATTGAAGACGGGCCGAAATTCAAGAACGACCCGGAAGCGACCAAGATGGTGACGCGGCCCGAATATCGCAAGCCCTATACGGTTTGAAGCTTGAGGTATCACTTCGCTGGCTTTCGCTAGCGATCCTCGCGTTCCAGATTTACCTCCCCTGGAGCGTCGCGCATCTGGTGACGCAGGATGGTCCGGCGCATGTGTACACCGCTTTCGTGGCGCAGGATCTGGTGCTGCACCGGCACACATCGCCCTATCATGCGATCTATCGCGTGCAGAAGCGCGCCTTGCCGAATTGGACTTGTACCGCTCTGCTGGCCGTGTACTTGAGCGTGCTGGGGCCGGACCACGCGGAAGCTTTTCTCATGACGTTGTGCCTGGTGGCAGGGTACTGCTCTTTTGGCTATTTCGTTGGGTGGCGCGGGCCTCCACTGTTGATCGGGAACTGGTTGATGCAGTCCTGGTTTTTGTGGGCAGGTTTCTATAATTTCTATCTGGGGATGGCCTTACTCCCCTTCGTAATGGCGCTGTACCTGCGGCGCTTCACTTGGGGCTTGAGCGCGGCGCTGGTGCTCTTGTTCTTTACGCATCTGGTTCCGGCCGCGCTGGCTGTGATGGCCATCGCGATTTGTTCCGTGTGGACGCGGCGAGGCTGGAAGATGGCCCTGGTCTTGGCTCCTGCGGTGGCATTGATCTGTTTGTATGCTGTGCAATTCCGGGGCGATACGCAATACCGGCCTGAGATTCTGGAGGCACTTCAGCATTTTCCGCAGAAGATCTTCATCTACAGCTCCGGTTGGGTCGGGGAACAGCGGTATGTCTGGATTGCGATGCTGCTGGCCATTTGTGCCGCAATGTGGCGGCGCGCCGAGCACGGTCTAAATTTAGCCGTAGCTGGCGCATTCCTTCTGTATCTGTTGGTTCCCGATGTTGGATTGGGCGGTTCCGTGGTGAAGATGCGCTTCGCATTGGCGGTATTCGTGTTTGGAGCCTTGGTGGTTCAACGTTGGCTTCCGCTGATCGGATTATTCCTTGCGGTTCCGTTAGTCGCGCAACTCACTCTGGTTGCGCAGCAACTGCCTTTAACAAGTGCTGCTGTGGGCAAATATCTTGCAACCGCCGACAGCCTGCCTCCAGGCGCTCGCTTTGTCCGAATGTACTTCCCTGCTCCCTACAATTTGCACCGGTTCGGCATCGACGGGCTGGCGTTCCTTCCTCTGCTGCACGTCGATGAACTTGCCGCGGTTCGACGTCATGCGGTCGATTTATCGGATTATCAATCCGCGACGGGAACCTTCGCGGTCGATATGAAAGACACGGTGGATGACGGGCGCCGGCACTCACTCGGTTTTGAGACACCCGGGGCCGACGCGTGGGCCAGCGTTTCCTGGCTGAACGGCGGTTTGCCGGTAAGCATCGATTACGTTCTGTATCTTGGAGACGAAGCGCCCGCGGACAATGCGCCGGTGAAATATATCGGCGGGGATACCTTGCTGCGAGTCTACAAGCTCAGCGCTTCTTCGCTTTGAGGATGACGCGGATTTCATCGGTTCTCGGGTTCGTGAACCGGCAAACCACGCGGCCTTCCTTGTCGAGTGACACGATCGTGGGCACAGTGGACTGCGAAAGCATCCAGCCAGGCGGAAGCGTGACCTGGTTGCGCGGACGGCCCAGAGTGCGGTCCCACACGAGCTCGTTGCCTTCCATCTTGTAACCAATCGGGTCAGTGTAGGTTTCAAGCACGCGAATGCGAACGGATTGGCCTTCGGCAAGAGGCGTAGGAAGATCGGCTTGCACTGCGCCTTCGATTGCGTAAGCTTTGAGCTCTTCGCCGCTATCGAGCAGGAAAAAGCGCGCGTTCGCGGCAGTGGAGCCTTTGCGAATCAAGCTCTGGACGGATTTTTGGCCGACCTTGGCCAACGTTGAAATCGTGCGATATGCGGAACTGGTGCGTGTCAGGTTCAAGCAGCCAGTAGCTGATTTCACGGTCCTGTTCGGCGCGATGCATTTGCATCAGAAACACGAGTATCAGGGACAGGATCATTTGGTCGGTCTGCCTCGGAGTTTGACTAAGAGCTGATCGTCACGGTCGTTGAAGAAGCTGATGCGGATGCGGCCGTCTTTATCGGTGCTGACGATTCCCGGGGCGGAGCAGGCAATAAGTTCAAAGCCCACGGGGAGCACGATTTCATTGCGCTTGATGCCGAAGCTCCGTTCGAAGGTGAGGTCGCGGCCATCGGTGGAGTAGGAAGCAGCGTCCATATAGGTCTTGTAAATGCGCACTCTGGCTTCCCCGCCTTTCGGGACGGGGTGGGCAAGCGTGACCTTGAGATAGTCCCCGGCGGGGCGCTTGTATTCAAGGCCATCCACCGTTTCGAATTTCAATTCTTTGCCGGTTGTGGGGTCGATGACGCGTTCATCCGAGGCGACCGAACCTTTGCGAATCGGGTTGAAGAGATAAGGCGAGCCCTCGACGGTGGTCGCCATATCGTAAGTAATCGCGAACTTGTGGGACGACGGGGCGAGGAGTTCGTAGACCGTAAGTTCGTCGCTGGCGAGCGCGCGAAGCGCGATGCTGAGAAGGAGAACAAGCTTCATGCGTCCGCCAAGATAACATCAAATGCTTTTTCGCTGATCATGTAGACCGCGGAAACGATGAAATAGCCGGGTATCTTGGGGAAGACCGAGGCATCCACGACGCGCAGGCCTTTTGTTTTGCGGACACGGAAAGAGCTGTCGAGCACGGCCAAGGGATCATCGTCCGCGCCAATCTTGTTGGTGCAGGAGGCATGGTGGCCCCAGGCTTCATTTTGGATAAACTCGCGGAGGGCGTCGCCGGTCTTGTCGGCGCCGGGCACTTCTTCTTTTGTGATCACGCCCAAATTTTGGAGATGCTGGTTCATCTTGCGGACGAACGTCACGCCTTCGATCACTGCCTCAAGATCCGCGCCGGATGCGTCATTGCCTTCAGAGAAGTAGTGGAAATCGATCTTGGGCGTATCGCAGGGGTTCGCGGTTTTGAGCGTGACTTGTCCCGCGTTATTGTTGGTGCGAGCTTTCAGAATGGCCCAGGTAAATCGGTTGTGATAGTGCTCGAACGCCTTCGAATAGCCGGGGTAATAGCCTTTGAAGTAGCCGGGGAGGCCAAAAATATAGAGGTCGGGATCGTGCTTTTGCTGGGATGACCGTTTGATGATGCCGATTAACGCGCCGTTCGAGGCATAGACTCCGGTGCCCAGCTTGGACCAGGCAGAGAAGAAAGAATCGGGCTCGGCGCCCTGCTCGGGAGGAAGAAACGTAGCGCCCTGAAGCAGCTTGAAGTCGCCTGCGAAATCGGAGACGACGCCAATCTCGTATCGGTCCTGCAGGTTCTTGCCGACACCAGGCAAATCAGCGACGACTGGAATATTGAGTGCGTCCAGTTCGGCTTTGGGTCCGATGCCGGAGAGCATCAGGAGTTGCGGGCTGTTGAAAGCACCGCCGCACAGGATCACTTCCTTTGCAGCCAAGGCTTGTTTGCGCGAGGTGGCGGACGCGGCCGAGGCTTGCGCGGGGTCGGCTGCGTAGAGATGCTTGCCCTCCATGTATTCAATACCGATCGCATGAGTTCCTTCGAAGAGCACGCGGGTGGCGAGGCAATGGAGTTGAATCGTGAGGAACTCGGCAAAATCTTTCTTCACGCGCAGGAGGAATTCGCGCGGGCCTTGGCGTTTGCCATGTTCAACGGCGAGCGGAGTGAAGGCGAGTCCTTCAGGACTAAGGGCAGTGTTGCGGGAGTCGTTGGGATCGAAGCGGGTAAGGGTGCGGACGAGCGGGTTGCCCACTTGTTCAAAGAGAGCTTCGCGAACACCTTTAAGGAGCAAGAGAACTAATTCGGGATCTTTGAGGACAAGGTGTGGATCGGCTTCGGAGGTGGGCAGCCAACCGTCGAAACCGTGGCCGTGGGCCCAATCGCGCCAATCTTCTTTGTGTTCGATGAGTTCGGCAATCGAGGAGAGAACGCCTTCGGCAATGCCTTTGAGCGAGTGCGGATTTGCGACGTAGTTGCATTTCTCCAGGCGGGTGAAATAGCCCCGCATGTGTTCGGCGCGCCAGGATTCATCGCCCGTCAGGTCAGCGATGTGGTTCCAGTCGCTATCCTGCGGGATGACGGTGATCATCGCGTTATGGGCCGTGCAACCGCCGAGCGTGCCCGCGCGGGGGTACCAAACGCCGTCTTTGGCGGAGATGTATTTCGTGTCTTTTTCTTGCTTTGCTTGGTCGGTGTAGTGTCGGACGAAGTAGTCCCACGCGGTCTCTTTGTATTCGGTGGAGAGGCCGTGGAAAATTGGGACTTCGTACAGATAGCGGCCCAGGCCGTCTTCGGAGCAGGGGTCGCCGCCGGCTTCGAGGAGGAGGACTTTGAATTTTTGGCGAGCGAGATTGGCCGCGAGGGGTCCACCTCCAGCGCCCGACCCTACAATGATGTAGTCGTATGTTGGGTTGTCCATGGCCAGTTCCGGTTAGAAGGTCATGAGAAACTCGATCAGCGCGCGTTTGTCCGTGTCGCTCAGGCCGGGTTCTTCCTTGAATAAATCAGTACCGAAGTAATGGCCCCGGTTCACGACATAATCAGGACACTTACTTAAATTCATCAGCGGTTCGACTAAGTTGGCGAGTATTTTGCGACCTTCTTCGTCGCTTGCGTCTTTAGGAAGAGCGGCTAAGTCGTGTTTCACTTTGACGAGCAGGTCGAGGACTTTGGCGTCGTGATCCACCCGTCCGGCAAAATCTGCATCGTCGGCGAGCAAGTTGAGATTCGAGAGCAGGCCCACAGGCGTGCCGGCGGGGATGGGGCCGAGCTCAATGCCACCGTTCGTAAAGAATTTCGGGAAGATTCGCTGGTTGAACGAGACAAGGCCCTTCAGATTGGCGGGCACATAGCCGGGAGCGACACTGAGGTAACTCTTGGTCGGTGGTGCGGTCGATAAGACCGGGAACCTTGTTTCCGAGAACCGGGTCCTGATCACGCTTCTCGGGCCAGAGCATCTGTTCAATCGAGTTTTGGAACGAAGCCATGCGCGCTTCGACGGAGGGGCTGGGATTGAACTTGCCAACGGAGTTGTTGAGCAGGAACGGCGCGGTGGACCAAAGGCTAATGAGCGATGCAGGACGCGTGAAGCCGCGGCCCCCGCCGGGCATCTTAAACTGGCGAGGCGCGCCGGTAACGGGGTTATACACAGTGATTTCGCCGACGGAAGGTAGGTCTTTGTAAGTCTCGGAGGAAAAGTTGTCCCAAATGTTGCCGCGGATCGCATTGGTGGCGAGCGGGCTGCAAGCGTTCGTTTGGAGCAGAGTGACGGGGACGCGGAATTCGGCGGCGAGGAAATTCTGATCCAGAAAATCCGGCTTCTGAACGATGGCGCGCATTTCCGCTTTGAACTCAGGCGTTTTCGTGGAGGCCCAGTATTTGTTCCAGCAAGTGAGATAGTCCTTGCCGGAACAACCGCCGGGATCGAGGCCCGCGACACTGGTGGGGAGTTTGCTCGAATGGCAGCGGGCGCATCGTTCGGCAAAAACAATTTTGCCTTGGGTGAGTTGCGCGTTCTGCGCGAGCATGGCGGCTCCGCCAGGCGCGTCTTGCAGCTTATGCGGGTCGGTGGTCTTCAGGAAGAAGAGCGCCAGATCCGGAGTCTGCGCTTCCGTGGCTTCCCAGAAGCCAGAGTTTTTGCGAGCCACTGCGATTTCGATAGGCGTAGTGGTCTTGCCGCCTACGAGTGGGTTGAAGTGCAGCAGCCATTCTTCGCTGAAAAGCCCGATATTGAGAAAGACGCGATTGAGCGCACCGAGCGCGCCAACGGAATCGGCCCCGTCTTTCAGAACGCGCGGCGAAAACGAGGTGTTCGGCGGGACGAAAAAGGCGGTGAGCGGGGAACCTGGCGGGACATAGTCGTTGAACTGCTTGTTGTTGGCGCTGCCTCCGCCCAGCGTTTCCTTGCCGAAGCGCTGGGCTTGTTTGAGGCGCGCGCCCAAGTAATAGACCGCATTCATGGTGCGCGGATTGTTGATGTTGTCCGTCGAAATAAGCGACGTATCAAGACTGCCGGGGCGCGACGTGTGAAAGAGCTGATAAGGGAAGCTGGCGGAGTTTGCTTCCCAGGAGAAAATGCGGTCGATCCAGAAATATTGCGCGCCTACGTTTGAGCTCAGGTTGGCCCAGGTGGGATGCTCGGGGTCAGCGGGCGGCTTAACAGGGTTGGGCCCCACATGACAGAAACCGCATGACATGCCGACGCGGTAGGGTCGAATCAGATTGCGGTCTTTATAGTATTGGGGATCAGAGTAATATCGGACCGGGTCCCACTTTTTGGCGGCGGCCTCGTCGAAGGCGGGATTAGGAAAGAGGCGCAGGCCGACAATGCCCGTGGCGTAGCCATAGAAGGATCCGGCGGGCAGGTTCTTGCCGCGCGCGTTCAGCTTTACGCCCGGATATTTGGCTTCGTTCTCGAAGGGATCGGGAGGGCAATTGGCGCTGCGTTTGTCGAGCCAGAGGCCATGGCGCGAATCGTCCGGCTGCGTGGGTTTATCGAAGCAGGGCTCGTTCACCAGCCCCAAATAATTCCAGCGGTTATCGCGGGAAAATTTGAGATTCGGGGCGGACGAAATCGTCTTCAGGAAGTCGACCGTGCCGATGCTCGTAGTGGAGAGGACATCCCAGAAACGGTCATTTCCGGCGGTCCAGACAATCCAGTTATTGCGGCCTTTGACTTCGTCGGGAGTCAGGGGAACGGCGGAATCCATATCGTGGAAGTAATCTTCGTCAGCGGCGGGGAAGGAGGAAGCGGGGCGATTCGCCTGGCGGGCTTCGTCTAGAACCTGGCCGGGAATTCCGGTGGCGGTTGTGCCGCAAGCGTAAAGCGCGAGGAGCATCGTGCCGGTTAGCGCAGCTAGGGCAATGTTTTTCCGATTCATCTGTAGCTTCCTTTCAACGAAGTAATTAACGCGTTTGGCTGATTCGGTCGGCACGTTAAATATCTGAATTGTTATCGATTGTTCACGAAATTGGCAATGGCGTCAATAGAAATCTAAAGCAGGGGCCTAGCTTCCCTTCTTCTTTTGAAACGAGTTCTTCCCCAACTCGGTATGCAGCCGCAAACTGTTGATCCAAACCGGTCCGCGGTCCTGGTTATAGGCCGGATTGGCAACATGCTGCAGGTCGTAGCTTACAAAGAAACCAGGAAACAACCGAGCGCTGTAGTAAGTCTCCCAAATTGTTTCCGGCCCATAGCGCAGCCTGCCATCTCCGATCAGAAAGTCATGACCGCCATTTGCCAGATAGGTCTTGTGAACTCCGGAGATCCCGCTGAAGGTTAACTCACTCGCTACGGTATCGAATACCCGATGCCATTGCCTGCCAGTGACGGAGACGCCGAAGGTGGCCAGCCGGTCGATTGCGGTAAACGCGAAGCTCTCCGTCTTTCCATCGTTCCATCCCAATCGCCCAAATACGCCAATTTCTTTGGTCAACTCCTGCTCAATATTCAGCCCGAACCCGTATTTCAATGTCCCGTTCTTGCGGGTCGCTGTAATATCCGGCGCTGTTCCCCCCTGCGAGCCTTGCGCGATTGATGCCGCATAAGTGCCCGCAGCGGCGCGATTCTGATAATGCAGAAAACGGATGACGCCCGGCCGCTTTCCCGGAGCAAACCGATACTCACCTTCCACTACATCGCCTCGATTCCGGAACAGCCGCCTGTCAAACCGCAGACCGTTCGCCACAACAGGCATCGCAGCGCTTCCATATCGCACGCTCCAGCTTTTCATGTGGAGTTCATGCACCCAGCCCCATGTGTAACCACGGACGTCCGCTGGATAGTCCCACGCTCCGTTAAACATAACGCCCCAGCCAAGAAACTGCGTCCTTGGATCGTGCGAATACCGGTTATTGTCGAAGAAATCCGTAAGCGTGAACCGTCCCGCCGTCACTGTATATCGCTGCAGAGGACGAAGCCCCGCAAGCTGGTTTTCCTCGCTTTCGAAGGCTTCCGTTTCTGCGCCGAATCCAAAATCGTGAGAAACATAAAGCCGCGCCAGATAAGGTTTGGGGGTCGCGGACGCTACGCGCGGAAGCTCGCCATTCGAGGAATTCGCCAAGCCGTTTACACCACTAAACCCACGGCCGCCTGCTATTTCCGGATCGAAATACAAGGTAGTATTTCTGGTGAGACGTAGCCCCAAAAACAACGTGGTGGTCAGAGAAACGTCACGCTCCGTGTAATTCCGCAGGCTATACGGGCCGGAGTAAGGCGCTGGAAACGTGCCATGATATTGCCCTATGCTGGTCGCCTGGTAAAACAGGTTCCAACGCTCCTGTTCGACTGGTTCATCAGCCGGAGTGGTCTCCGCTTGACGCGGGATGATGCCCCCTTGCGGAGGCGGTTGGGATTGTTCCTGCGCCCTTAGGACAAGACACACGACAACGCACAGGAAGTATGGAATCCCTTTCATCACGGAACCTTCTATCCTGCCGTAGTTTTCGAAGGAACGGTACGGAAAAAGGGACTGTTATAGAATTACCTACACAGAAACACCAGTTCCACATTAAGGGGTTATCAATGAATAAAATTCGGGCGGCCATGGTCCTGACCTTGTCTTGCTGCGCCGTTCTCCATGCACAAAGCGGCGCCGGATCGATTCAGGGCACTGTCCAGGATGCTACCGGAGCAGCGATACCGGGATGCGCCCTCCATGTGGTGAACCAAAACACGGGCGTGGCTAACGACACGACGGCGAACAGCACCGGCTTCTATTCCGTACCAGGCCTGTTCGCCGGCAGCTATACGCTTACCTTCAGCGCTCCCGGAATGAAAAAGTATCAGACCACTGTCGCTCTCCAGGATGCCCAGAATGCCGGCATCACTCCCAAGCACCACGCAACCAGGCCCGCGCGTTTGTCGTTCTAACGGGTTTTGCACGATTGCCCTTTTCCCTGGTTCCATGATTCGGCATCTCCTCTTCGCGCTTTGCCTCGCGCAGGTTCCCGAATTTGATGTCGCCACGTTCAAGCCCTCGCCGCCATCCACCTCCGACGCGCTGAACATCGACCTGGGCACGGTTCTCGATGGGAAGCTCACGCTCTCAAACGTCACGCTCGCGGAGTGCATTATGTTCGCATATCGAATTCCTTCCGCTTCCCTGATTTTCGGACCCGATTGGATCAACGCGCGATCTGTCCGCTATGACATCGTCGCCAAAGCCGCCCCGGGAACCGAGCGTTCGCAAATGCAATCCATGCTGCAAACACTCTTAGCTCAGCGCCTAAAGCTGAGAGTCCATCAGGAACAGCGGCCCATGCAGCATCTGGCCCTTGTGACCGGCAAGAATGGCCCGAAACTCCTGCCGGCCGAAGCCTCTGCCCGCAACCCGGCCAGCAACGGCCATATCGCCAGAAACCAGATCACCATGCAACAACTGGCTACACTCCTTTCGCGCTTCGAACGTCAGGTGATTGTTGACGAAACTAATCTAAAAGGCTCATACGCCGTATCGCTCGATTGGTCGCAAGACGGATCCGGGCCTTCCCTCTACACCGCCGTGCAGGAACAATTAGGTTTGAAACTCGACTCACGAAAGTCTCCGGTCACCGTCCTTGTAGTAGACGCAGCCGAAAAGATTCCAAAGGAAAACGAATGAGACTTGCCGCATTTGCACTCACCGCGTTCGCAATTACAGCCCAAACGCCGAAATTTGAATTCGACGTTGCTACTGTAAAAGCCTCCGATCCCGGCGCCACCGGCGCGCAGGTCCACAATTCGCGCGACGGCAACCAGGAGAAACTTGAATGTTTAAATCTGACACTGAAAGAACTGATCATGATGGCGTACCGGCTGCGCAAAGAACAGGTATTCGGCGGCCCTGCATGGACAGGGAGCGAACATTTCGACATCCAAGCAAAATATGAAGCAGCGGCCGCGCTGGATTCGAAACAGCCGCTCACCGACGCGCAAAAAGAAGAGAAGCAGCGGCAATTCGAAGAGCGCATCCGCTCTCTCCTGGTGGATCGGTTTCAGCTTTCCGTAAAGCTTGAAACAAAGGAAATGCCGGTCTATGTGATGGTCGCTGCAAAGGGCGGCCCTAAACTTCAACCCGCGAAAGACAGTTCGAACGACCGCCATGGCACCCGATCCCGCCGGGGCACCTTAACCGGTACGTCTTCAGATCTGGAAAATCTCGCCAACGCTCTGGGTTATCAGTTTGACAGACCCGTCCTGGACAAAACCGGGATCAAAGGCCGCTTCGACTATCAGCTCGACTGGACCCCGGACCCGCCCCCTGGCGCGACCCCGACCGAGATCTCCGGCCCGTCAATCTTCACCGCATTGCAGGATCAGCTTGGACTGAAACTCGAATCCCAAAAAGTAGAGATGCCGTTCCTTACTATTGAACGGGCCGAAAAACCTTCCGCGAATTGAGCAGCGAGCTAGAGGTGAAAGACTTCTTCGAGCGTCTGCATCTGCTGGTCCGCCGGGCGATTGGCAGCGTCGACGAAGAAGGGCTGCATCTCCGCTTGCCAGCGGGCGTTGATCTCGCGGGAGGCCATTCCTGCGCGCGCAGCTTCGAAGTTTTCGGTTTCGAGATACCCAACCAGCAGACCGTCTTCGCGGAGAAACAGGCTGTAATTCTGCCAACCCGTTTCGCGAAGGGCTTGGAGCATTTCGGGCCAGACTTCGCGATGGCGAAGCTTATATTCTTCGAGACGTTCAGGCCTGACTTGCAATAGAAAGCAGACGCGCTTCATTTCGCGACACCCAGATAGTTGCCGTATCCGACGATGAGCGTGGAGCCGACCAGCGTGACCAGGCTCAGGCCCACCAGCGTCTTCGTTATGCGGCCGGTGCCGCGCCATTCATGCAAAGCAATTCCCCACAGCGTGCTGAAAATAATGATGCTGGCCATGTGGAGCGTCCAACTGGAGAATTTGTACGCGCCCATTTGTGTCTCACCCATGGTGTAGAAGAAGAACTGGAAGTACCAGGTGGTTCCGGCTAGCGCGCAAAGCAAATAGTTGCGCAGCATGGGCGCGCCCTGGGCTTGCAGGTATTCATGGCCTGTGCGATTGCGGATGTTCAGAATCAGGCACCAGACGAAGTTGGTGGCGAAGCCGCCCAGCAGCACCACAACCAAAACCGGCAGCCCTTGCCAGAGTGTGGAGGTGCCTTCCCGTAGCGTGATGGCTTTGATTGGGTCGCCGGCGGTGAGGCCATAGGCGAAACAGGCACTCATCACCCCTGAGAAGACGGCCACCAGAAGGCCGCGCCTCAGATTGAACTCTTTGATGGCGGCTTGCTTTTGTTCCGTGCTGAGTTCGCGTTCCTTGGAGATACCGGCCGCGCCGGCAATGCCGATTCCCAATAGGCAGACCGCAACCCCCGCGAGGATGACCAGGCCTGATTGCGTGCCCAGCACCTTCGAGGCGAACTCGCCCGCGAAGATCGGCGGCATCAGTGTTCCGAATGCCGCGCAGAAGCCGAGCACCACGGCCATGCCGAGCGACATGCCAAGGTAACGCATCGTCAGGCCGAATGTTAAGCCGCCGAAACCCCAAAGGACTCCAAAGAGAAAGCACCAGGCAATGCTGCTCGCCGGCGCTTGCTTCAGTGTGCCCAGCAGATTGCTCGTCATAGTGGCGGCTAGAAGCCACGGCACGATCAGCCAGCTGAATACCCCACCCGCCAGCCAGTAGGTCTCCCAGGACCAGCCCTTCACTTTCCGGTAAGGCACGTAGAAGCTTCCGGAAGCCAAGCCGCCCAGCCAATGGAAGCACACACCCAAGAGTGGATTCACTGTTACTCTTTGGTCTTCAACTTCTCTTTGTTTTCTTCAATGAACTGCTTAATCTCATCGCTGAGCCCCAGCAATTTCACCCATTGTTCCTGATAGAGCGTCACAGGGAACCGGCCCAGGCCGTAGACGGACAGGCCGCCCTTCTCACTTACTTTCATGGAGACGGCGCTGTTGCGTTTCTGCTTTAACGTTTCGTTCTCGGCGCGGAGGCGCTCCAATTCTGCTTGTAGTTCTTCTGCTGTTGCCATCTCGGAAGAGATTATACGCTGGATCGCTATTGAAGTTCCAAGACCAGAAACATCAGCTTGCTATCGCGTTCCACCTGGACCACCGCGGCGTCGCCTTCCTTCAGCGAGTCAAGCACCTGCTTCAACGCGTCGATAGACGCAACAGGCGTGTTGTTCACGGAATAAATCACGTCACCAGCCTGCAAGCTTCCGGTTCCGCTATAGGGGGCATTTTGGGAGCGCGCGGCCACCACCACACCGTACTTTTTGCGAAGGTCCGGGAGCAGCTCGGCGGTTTGTTTATCGATTGCAATTCCCAAAATGCCCAGGCGCGCGATGGTGTTCTTCTCCGGCGTCACCATGTCGGCGAAGCGGTGAATGTCGCCCTCGCGTTCTTCCACTTCGACGGTAGCGTTGGTGCGTTCTGTGCCGCGCAGAAGCTGCATCACCAGCTTGTCACCCACGGGACGGCGGTAAAGATCGAGTTCGAACTGGCGCGCATTCTGCATAGAGCGTCCATCCACGGTCAGGATAATATCGCCCACTTTCAAACCCGCGTCATCGGCCGGACCTTCTGGCGTGACATCGGCAAGAAGCACGCCGAAATCCTGTTGCAGATCGAGGCCCTGAGCCAGCTCCGGGGTGACGGATTGCACTCGCGCGCCGATTTCGCCGCGGTGCACATGGCCGGATTTCCGGATTTGATTATAGACATTCTGGACCAGGTTGCTGGGGATGGCGAAGCCGATGCCTTCACTGCCGCCCGATTGCGTATAGATGAACGTATTGATCCCGACGACCCGGCCATTCGGTATCGAGCAAGGGGCCGCCGCTGTTGCCGGGGTTGATGGAGGCGTCGGTCTGAATATACGAAAGCGGATCGTCCGTCTTGATTTGCCGGCCGATGGAACTGACGATGCCCATAGATACGGAATTTTCAAGGCCCAGTGGATTGCCAACCGCAAGCACGACCTGACCTTGCTTAAGTTTTTCAGAATCGCCGAAGGAGAGGTGCGGGAGCGCCTTCATGTCAATTTTGATTACGGCGAGATCTGCTTCGCGATCCACCCCGACGACCTTCGCATCCATCAGGCGCGCTTTTCGAGTTACGCGCGTTCCGGCTTCGAGCGTCGTGGTTCCGTAAGAGAGCTGCACCTGCACGCGGCGCGCGCTTTGCACGACGTGTGAATTCGTAACGATGTAGCCGTCTTCACTCACGATAACGCCCGAACCCGAGCTCCGCTGGCGCGCAATCAAGCTGCTGGTATTCGTCGCGTCGCTTTCTTCGTTGAAAGAGTAGCCGGTGGAGAAGATCTGAACAACGCCATGGCTGACTTTGCTCGAAAGCGCCTCCATGGCGGCACTAAGATCGCCCAGCGGATTCGATCTCGATTGTTGTGCTTGGACCAGAGCTGAGGCAAGACAGAGTGCGACCGGCAGACGAAAACCCATACTCGTGATTTTCTCAGGAGAACGACAGTCGGGCTACAAAGCCGTATCAGGGTAGGTCTGCACGTTTGTACGGGGAAGACATGTAGCGGCGGGATTCCTTTGCGGCTTCGGCTTCGGGAGCAAATTCGCTCGCTGCTTTGTAAGCGGGAATGGCGAGTTCGTGGCGGTTTTGCAAGTCGTAAATCTGGCCTTCGCGCATGAAGGCGAGCACACCCGTGTTCAGGTCGAGCTCGGCAGGACGGGCGGTCACCTTTTTGAAATTCGCAAGCGCGCTCTCAAGGTCGCGGTGCCAGAACTGGATGGTGGCGCGTTCGAACTGAATTTTTTCAAGCGGCAAGGAGGCGTACCCGGGTGCTTTCTCCGACCTTCGCGCCTCCACCCGGTCGAGCACAGCCAGCGCATTCCGCTTGTCGCCAATGGCGCTATACATCTGCGCCAACTCTAATTGAAAGAGGTAATTGCGAGGGTAGCGCTTGGAGATGTCGATCAGGAACGGAATTGCCTTGCGGGGCTTTTGCTCACGGCGGTAAAGAGCGCAGAGCAGAATCTGGGCATCCACCTTGTCATACTTGCCCTTAGCCGCGACCTCTTCAAGGGTTCGAATGCCCTGTTCTTTATCGCCATGGAATCCGGCCAGAAAGCCGAGCGACTTGTAGTACCAGGGTAGGCTGCCGACAACGTAATCGTGGACTCCCTGGATCAGGCGCGCGTCGTAATTTGAAGGATCCAGTTCGGTGACGCGGCTGTGAAATTTGCGCGCGGCCGTCGCTTCACTCAGGGCTTCCTTCCAGGCTTTGCGAACAAGGAAATTGTAGTTGGATTCAAGACCGTTCGCGACGCCCAAGGAATAGAGAGCGTCGGTGTCTTTGGGGTTCTTATCGAGTTGGGCTTGGGCGAGAGAAATCGCTTTCGCAACTTCGGATTGGAAACGGGCTTCAGCTTCCGGAGTAGGATTTACCTTGGCACGGCGCAGGAATGAATTATTGCCGCTGACCAGCTCGCTTTCGAGCGCGCCGTTGCGAAACATTTCGCGATAAAGAAGGCACTGGGCAATCGCGTTGTGAGGCTCAGGAGCCTGCGGGTGCGCTTTGACTTCGGCTTCGAAGCCGGAGATAGCGGCGGCGTACTCCAAGTTATAGAAATGATCGAAGGCAGAGGCGGTGTTGGCGTTTTCGGTTGCGGCGTGAAGAGCGAGGGCGAAGAGGAAAATCGCTACCGGGCGCGTCACTGCTGTTAGTTTAGAACACCGGCCTGGAGCCGATAGCATGTTATAGTCATTGACCACAAGTTGGGTGAAGCTATGCCGGAGAAAGCCGAAAATATCACGCAACTGCTTCGCGAGTGGCGTGAAGGAGGCGCCGTTGCGGAAAACCGTCTGTTCGAGCACGTTTATGCGGATCTGCATCGCCTAGCGCGCTACCGGCTGAAGGGCGAGCGCAGAGATACCCCTCTGCAAGCGACCGAGCTGGTGGATCAGATTTACATTCGGCTGGTTGCGGCCAAGGACCGCGACTGGCAGAACCGCCAACACTTCTTTGCGATTGCGGGACGGGTGATGCGGCGGCTGTTGATCGATATGGCGCGGGCGCGGCCGGATGTGGATCTGGTGGGGCTTGAACACGTGGAACGCTTTCTACCGGCGGGGTCGACAAAGCTGGATGCGGCAATTGGGCTGAGCACTCTTCTGGAAGAGTTGGAACAGGAGAACCCGGAGTGGTGCAATCTGGTGGAGCTCAAGTTTTTTGTGGGGCTGACCGATGAAGAGGCCGCCGATGTTCTGTGCGTGAAGGTGCGCACGTTACAGCGCATGTGGCACGGAGCGAGGCGCTGGTTGTTCGAACGCATGCAGGCCGGCCATGCCCGATAATTCCGGCACGGAAGACTACGCCATTACGCTGGTGGAGCAGGCGATGCTCAAGCCGGAGGGCGAGCGCGAAACGTTTTTGAGAGAGGCGTGCGGAGCGAACACGACGTTGTTTGAGGATGCCGTGCAATACATGCAGTGGGAGCAGCGCATGCATGGCTTCCTGCAGGAACCGCTGCAACACAGCCGCCCCGAAAAACCGCCCTTCCAGCCGGGAGAGATTCTGCTCCATCGGTTCCGCGTGGTTCGCCAGATTGCGCAGGGCGGGATGGGCGTGGTGTGGGAAGCAATCGACCAGAAGTTGGACCGTCGCGTGGCACTGAAGAGCGGCAGAAGCGGCCATGGAAAACAGCTTCCGCCAGAAGTGCGAAACGCGCGGGAGGTTAGCCATCCGAACGTCTGCAAGATTTATGAGATCCACACTACGCCGACCAGCGAAGGCGAGATCGACTTTATCAGCATGGAGTTTCTGGAAGGCGAGACGCTGTGCGAACGCCTGCTGCGGGGCCCGTTGGGCGAGCGGGAAGCACGGACGATCGCTCTGCAGTTGTGCGCAGGCGTGGCGGAGGCGCACCGCAACCTTCTGGTGCACGGGGACCTGAAGACGAACAATGTGATTCTGACGAGCGATGCCGCGGGAGCGATTCGCGCCGTGATCACGGACTTTGGCTTGGCGCGAAGAATAGATGCTGCACCGACTGTGCTGGGGGGAACGCCGGCCTATATGGCTCCCGAGCTTTGGAAAGGGCAGCCGGCGACGAGGCAGTCCGATATTTATGCGCTGGGCGTGATCTTGTGGGAGCTGCGGTCGGGCAAGGCGGCGGGAGAGTTGGATACGAACAGCCTGGCGGCGGGCCGGGGGAGATGGAACAAAGTGGTTGCGCGGTGTCTGGAGCCGAAACCGGAAGCGCGGTTTCAGAACGCGACGTTGGTGGCGCGGGCGCTGGGGCCATCGCGGGCGATGGAGTGGGGGGTAGCGGTGGCTGTTGTGACGATTGTGGCAACCGTGTCGGGTCTGGTGACTTATACCCGGGCAACGGCACCGACGGAGCATGTGAGGCTGAGTTTGGCAGAAGTGGGAGCAGCGCCGAGTGCGGCAACACGGCTGAAGCAGTTGCGGGGAAGCCCGAATACGGACTACCGGTTTGTGGGTGGGAATCGAGATGCCACCCACATGATACGGGTAGGGGTGAAATCGCAGGGGCAGACATCCTCCGTGCATGCGGTGCTAGCGGATTTGCACACGGGAGCGAACCTTCTGGATTGGACAGGAGAGTATCCGGCGGATCAGCTGCAACATGTGCCGCAAGCGATTGCGGGGCTGGTGAGCGAAACGTTTCACCTGCCGCCGCTGCTTGAGGCAGCGGGCATGAATGCTTCCGCCAAGACACTGTATTGGGAGGGCATGGGCCTGCTCCAGCGGGATGAGACGTTGAACGGCGCGCTCGATAAATTCGAGCAGGCAGCAAAGGCCGATGCCGAATCGGCGATTCCGTTGGGCGGTTTGGCGGAAGCGCAGTTTCTTAAGTACTCGCAAAGTTTTGACAAAACGTGGCTGGATCGCTCGGCGGAATCCATGCGGCAGGCTCAATTGCGGAACCCGGATTTGGCGCAGGTTCATCAAGTGGCGGGACTGCTGGATCGAGTAGCGGGCCGGCCGGATGACGCAATCGGGGAGTTGAAGAGGTCGCTCGAGATCGACCCGGATAATGGCGATGCGTACCGGCGGTTAGGTCTTGCTTACGAGAACAAAGAAGCTAAGGAAGATGCGCTGGCGGCATTTAAGAAAGCCATAGAGAAGGGGCCAGGCAATTTCCGCAACTATCGGGAACTGGCGGAATTCTACGCGCGGCGAGCGGATTATCCGATGGCCATCAAGCAGTTTCGCAGCGCTTTGAGACTGTCACAGGGCAATGCGGATCTACTTTTTCGGCTAGGAGTGGTTTACAAAGATTTCGGACAATTTGAAGAGGCAGAAAAGGCACTTCGCGCTAGCCTCGCGGTGAAAGCGACCCCACGATACCTGGACACTCTGGGCGTCCTCTTAATGTATGAAAAGAAAAATTCAGAAGCGGTGGACGCAATTTCCCGCGCAATCGAGATTGGGGGACCTCAACATATCTGGTGGATGAATTTGGGAACAGCCTACCGCATGTTAGGCAATACCGCGGAGGCGAACCGTGCTTACACAAATGCCCTGGCGTTGGCGGAAAAAGATCTGACGAACAGTCCAAAAGATGCCCGGGTGCGAAGCCAGGTGGGGTTCATCTGCGCGCGGCTCAACCAGAGGCAACGGGCCCAAAGCGAAAGTCAGCAGGCAGTTCGCCTCTCTCCTGAAAACGCCGATGTTCTTTGGATGGTGGCGCTGACGGATGAGACATTAGGCCACCGAGACGAGACTCTGTCCGTGCTGGCCAAAGCCCCAGGACAACTTGCTGCAGAATTTGAGCCGGTGGCCAGAAGTGGCGGACTTAAGCCGCGATGCTCGCTTTATCCAGTTGTTGAAAGCTCATGAAAGGTAAACGCTTATGACGATCAAATACGAAATGAAGTTTGAGAACGCGGCATTCACTTTGACGCAGACCATCAATCAGGCCGAGACGGTCGCAATTCCGGAAGAGGGCGTGCCGGTTGCACAGAATAGGATTCCGAATACCTTCCCGAAGAGCGCCAATATCGCAAAGGGGAGTCTTGGAGGCAGTGGATTCGACGATCCCGCGATCGGGACGGGCAGTCCTGATGGCGGTGGGCCCCTGACAATTATCGGCCCGTTCATCTTCATGTGTCCGTGCGCGAAGCCGAAACCGGGAGACGGCCATGAGTGACTTTCAGCTCGACAAACAATTGGAGCCGAACTGGTGTTGGGCAGCGGTCAGCACCGCTGTTTGCCGGTACTTCGAACCGCTGCGCCCATTGGACCAGAATGCGCTCGCTACTCACATCCTCGGTAGGGATAACAATCAGGGGGAAAGTCTGGAGGCTGCTTTTCAGGGATGCGGCGAACTCGGAGTTGCCCTAAATCTGCGCACATTGAGCAAGTGGCATTTGAATTTTGAGAGCATCCGCGGATGGATCGATCTGGGGATCCCGATTCTGGTACTGATTCGGTGGTTCGATGGGCCCAGGGGACACTTCGTCGTGATCACCGGTTATTCTGTTTCGCGAACTGGAGAGGGATGGCTGGATATTGCCGATCCCTTGTACGAGAACTCCACGCTTCCCTATGACGTGTTTGTCTCCGCCTATAAGAGACAAGGCCATTGGTTTAATACTTATCTGGCGACCGAGCCAGAAGGAGAACGGCATGCCTAGAGTGGTAGGTCAGTACAAATCGCGTGAAGATGCTTGCAAAGCCGCGCTGACTCATTTAGAGGATCTGGGCCGGATTCGGGCCGGGTGGACGGTACCTGCGAATCCGGAACCGGTTTATGTGTACCGGGCTTCGGAGGTGAAGGGGTTGCAATTGCCACCTAATGCTGCTCCCTCAAGTTGGCAATTTTCCACGGACGACGGAGCCGGAACCAGAGTGAACTGTGAAGTGAACAACGGGCCGCTCAATGAGATTATCAGCGTGAGTTATGGCCAGTCGGCGGAGGAGTCGGCCAGTGCTAAGGGAGCGGCGCGCCAAAGACCTGACCTGGCGAGCGGGGCAGCGGAACTGCGGGTGGTCCGAATTCCGGAGTTGATATTGGAAGGGTTGTGGCTGCTGTCGAAGGCGGGTACGGGAGATTCTATCGTGCCGCTGGGATCGTCATTTGGGAGCTTCGCCCGGGGAGAACCGGCGGCGGTCGATCGGTTTCTGGCGGAG
The DNA here is from genome assembly GCA_963795835.1 of Bryobacterales bacterium. Classification (GTDB taxonomy): domain Bacteria; phylum Acidobacteriota; class Terriglobia; order Bryobacterales; family Bryobacteraceae; genus JALYXI01. The sequence goes on from CAWCJC010000001.1 coordinate 325,944, forward strand.
AGGCTCGCCGCGGCTCAGGAGCTTTGAGCGAGGTTCCTCAGAGCCCACTGAGCATGTTCGGCAACGGTCGGGTCGGGATTAGCACACAGGGCTTGAAGTGGTTGGCGAAGTGCGGCGTTGCCGGAGTTACCCATCGCGATCGCAACGTTGCGGAGGAAGCCGGAGTAGCGGGCGCGGTCGATCGGGGTGTCGCGGAAGAGCTGCTTGAACTCGGCTTCGGTAAGACGCGCCATTGCTTCAAGAGGCGGGGCAAAGTGGGCGGGGGCGAAGGCGGGCTCCGGAGTGTATGGAGCCTTACGGTTCCAGGGGCAGACGTCCTGACAAATGTCACAGCCGAAGATGTGGGGGCCCATGCCGCGGCGATGCTCTTCGGAGATTGGCCCGCGGAGTTCGATGGTCAGGTAGGAGATGCAGCGGCGGGAATCGACGGTCCATCGCCCGTTGAGGGGGACGATTGCTTGGGTGGGGCACGCTTCGATACAGCGGTGACAGGTGCCGCAGCGGTCAGGGGGCGGGCTATTGGTGGGGAGATCGAGCGACGTGAGGATCTCGCCCAAGAAAAACCAGGAGCCCTGGCCTTCATGAATCAGACAGGTATTGCGGCCAATCCAGCCCAGGCCGGCTTCGCGGGCGTAGGTGCGTTCGAGCAGCGGGGCGGTGTCGCAGCAGATCTTGTAGTCGAAAGGCTCGATACTTGAAGCTCCTGCGTGAGCTGGCGTAGTCGCTCGGTCATGAGGCCGTGGTAGTCATCGCCCCAGGCGTACCGTGAGATCCACCCAGCTTGATAAGAATCGAAGTCCTGCGTGTGGGGTTCAGGGCCGTTGTACAGCAGGCCGAGACAGAGAATGGTACGTGCCGTGGGGAGAAGACTGCGAGGGTCCGCACGTTTGATGGCGCGGTAGTCGACCAGGTATTGCATGTTGCCGGCGTGGCCGGCTGCAACCCAATTTTGGTAGTGATCCGCGTCGGGATGGGGGACGGCGGCCGTAATTCCACTCAGAGCGAAGCCGCATTTCGCAGCTATCGCGTGATAATCTTCACTATTGATCTTTCCTGCCATCCTATTGATTTTGTTGAGCCAAGCCGTTCAATTGCGATCAATGCCAATGAAGGGGAAAATTTTACAGTTGAACCTTTTCAGGTAAGGTTTACATCCGTATCTCTTAAGCTTATTAGAGATACCTGGGACCATCAAGGAGATCACCCATAACGATGCAAAAACCGATTAAGTATGCCGAGAAAGCAGTAACGCTTGCCGCAGGAGCGGCCTGGAATGTTTTCGATCGCCTGAACCAGATCAACCAGCGCCCGTCATTCACTCCCGCCTGGAGCGACAAACCCCTTCTTAAGAGCTACCAAAAAACAAAACCGCCGCTCGGCTGGCCCCGCACCACCGATTCTCTTTGCCCCCGCTGCGTTCCTGAAATTCGGCAGCAGATTGTCGACGGAAAAGTACCGCATCAGATCCTTCTGAATGAGAAGGTCGGCGAAATTAAAGCGCAGGTAATCGAGCGCGATGGCCAGATCCTGATGGTGAAGGATTGCGCGGTTCACGGGCATTTTGAAGACGTGATGGCGATCGACACCGAATTTTTCAAGCATTTGGAACAGGTGTTTCCGGGCCGCGATATTCGCGCCCACAACGATGAAAAGCTGCACAACCACGGCACCAGCACCGTGAAGCATGGCCGCGGTTCGGTTTTAACTGTCGATCTGACAAACCGCTGCAACATGATGTGCGACCCCTGCTTCATGGATGCGAATCAGGTTGGATTCGTACATGAATTGAGTTGGGAAGATATTCAAACGCTGCTCGATAACGCGATCTCGATTAAGCCGCGGCGGCAGATGTCTGTCCAGTTTTCCGGCGGTGAGCCGACGCTCTCGCCTTACTTCCTGGACGCGGTAAAGTATTCGCGCAAGGTTGGCTACAACAGCGTACAGGCGGCTACGAACGGAATCGAGTTCGCAAAGAGCCCTGAATTCTGTAAGGAAGCGGCGTTGGCTGGATTGCGATACGCGTATCTGCAATTCGATGGGATCGGGAATGCGGCAAATTCGCACCGCGCCGTCGGCAATCTGTTCGACGTGAAGCTGCGAGCGATCGAGAATTTGCATTCGAATGGCGTTGATATCGTGCCGGTAACGACGATTATCAACGGCATCAACAATGAGCAGGTGGGCAAGATTATCCAGTTCGCGCTCGATAATCCGAAGAAGATTTCGTTCCTTTCTTTCCAGCCGGTAAGCTTTACCGGCCGCGATGAGGAAGTGACGGATGAGCGACGGGCGGCGCAGCGCTATACGCTGTCGCACCTGGCGCATGACGTCAAGAACCAGGTAGGGATGGGCGAGCCTGTTCGTGATTGGTTCCCCATTTCGTTCATGAGCACGTTCTCTGATTGGGCGGATTTGGTGCATGGGCCGAATGCCGATTGGGGCCAGTTGAGCTGCGGCTGCCATCCCAATTGTGGTATCGGCATGGCCGTAATGATCGACAAGGAAACAAAAGAGTTTCGTCCGGTAACCGCGTTTCTGAATGCGGAGCGGCTGGCGAAGGACGTGGCGCGCGTGACGGATGCGGGCCGCTCGAAATTCTGGAGCGTCGTGGGCGTGTCGCTGGCGCTGCTGCGGAATTACGATCCCTTCAACGCGCCTTCCACCTTCAAGCTGACCGACATGCTGACGAAGTTCGATAAGTGCTTCGGGGCAACTGGTCGCGATTACGGGAAGGTGACCGGCGACCGCACGATGAGAGATATCGAAAAGCGGCGGCAGGATCGTTGGAATTTCCTGTTCATCGCAGGGATGTGGTTCCAGGATCTGTTCAACTACGACTTCCGCCGCACTGAGCAGTGCATCATCCCCTACGCCACGCAGGAAGGCGAAATTAGCTTCTGCGCGTACAACACCGGCGTGGGCTGGCGCAACATCATCGAGAAGATGCACATGACCGCTACCCTCACCAAGTGGTACGAGGAGAAGGGGCGGCACGAGATCTTTGCGGGGAATAAGAACGTCAACCTGGTGAGCAAGGAACATTCGCTGAAACTGATCGCCGAGCATGTGGACGGCGACATTCAGCATGATCTGGATTCAGTGGGAATCGCGAAGACAGCTCGTGAAGAGAAAGTTCGGTCTCGGGATGCGGCTTTGAAACAAAAGGCCGAGGACGAACGGATGTCGAAGCTCTATCGTGAGCATATTCTGAAAGAGAAGCCGGTGGAGGGTGGTTTTGTGCCGCTGTCTACTTTAGGTATTCCTTCGGCTCCGGTTGCGAAGAAGGTTGAGGACCGCGAGGAAGTGGGGAGCTTCGGAGACTAGAGTCTGAATAGTAAAAAGGGCGGACCCTTTCGGGTCCGCCCTTTTTTTGTTTATCGGCCGGAGATAGTGCTATAAATCTGTGAGCCGTTTGCTGGTGTCCCCGAATTTGTCGAGTTGGACGCCCATACGGTCCATAAGAGACAAATACAGGCTGCACGCTCTTCGGTCATCGTTCGGTTTGGATTTGTAATCCAGAACTCTGCCTGTTTTCAGGGTTCCGCCGCCTTTGCCTGCCAGCAGGATTGGCATTTCGTCGGCTCCGTGTTTGTCGCCGTCGTAGAGGTTTGAAGCGAACATCAGGAGCGAGTTGTCCAGCAGGGTCGTGCCGCCTTCGTCGATTGCTTTCATGCGGTCGATCATGTAGGAGAACTGCTCGATGTGAAATTGATTGCTCTTCAGGTACATCGCTTCGAGCGCAGGTACGTGACCGTTGTGGGTGAGGTCCAGGTGGAGCGCGCCCGAGACGCCTTGCAGGAACTTGAAATTCATCTGCGAAAGGTCGTTATTGAGCATCAGGGTAACAACGCGGGTTTTATCCATCTGGAACCCAAGGACCATCAGATCCATCATGAGCTTCATGTGGGCCGGCGGGTCCTGCGGCAGTTCATTCGCAGGACGCGGCATGTTCGGCTTCGCGAGCGTCGGGCGCCAGCCTTCCAGAAGTTCTTCCTTGCCGGCGCGATCGATCCGGGTTTCGATGTCGCGGATGGAGGCCAGGTATTCGTCAAGTTTGACGCGATCGGTGCGGCTGATTTTCGGTTCGAGACTGTGGGTATCGGCAAGAACTGCATCAAGGATGCTCTTGTCTGCTTTTCGGCCACTTCCATCGCCAACCAGAAGGTCGAAAGCACGTGAGGGATAGATTTCCTTCATTGCGGGCTTCGTCGCGGTCTTCCACGAAATGCAGGAGCCGTAAAGCATCGACACGCCGTCTTCAAGGCGCAACTCATTCGGTTCAACGCCAAGAGCCAGGCTTGGGACTGGAGTCTGGCCGCCGATACGTTCAGCAAGGATCTGGTCGAAGGATTTGCCGACTTTGATCACCGCCGGATCGAGCGACACGGTCTCGCCGGACAGCATGTTCATGCGGCCCAGGTGCGGGCTGGTGGATTCAAAAGCGGTTTGATTGTAGAGGCCTTTCACGAAGACAATGTCTTCCGTATGGCCTTCCATGGATTTCAGGACCGGGCCCAATTGCATCTTGGCACCCTCGCCTTTCGCCCACCAGTGTGCGGGGGCTACACCGTTTGAAAAGTAAACGCAGCCAAAGCGGACCGGGGGGGTGTTTTGGGCGGATTTCGACACGCCGGCTAATGCCGGCATGGATTCGAGCCATGGGAGGGTCAGTGCAACGCCTACTCCTCGGAGAAAGTGGCGGCGGTTCGGCTGGAGACGGTTCATAGGGCACCTGCTTGCGTTGGTTTGGGGGTGGGCGTTGCCTTGCGGTCACGGCTCTGAGAAGCTGACTGAGCCGCTTGCTGAGTGGGTCTGTCGTCGCGGCGATAGCGGAATTGTTTCGATTCCACAATCGCGGTCACTAATTTTTCCATGGTTGTTCCATTAGTTTGGGATATCAGGTCGGCGATCAGGGGCTCGTCGGAGGGGAGAACCGTACGACCCAGCGCGTAACCAACCAGCTTGCGGTTCAGAGTGTATAGGAACTGAGACCGTTGACTCTTGAGGTATTCCTGGAGGCCGTCTACTCCGGCAATTTCGGCACCGTCATAGATGGGCTTGCCATCAGCGTATTTATCGCGCCATCGGCCGGTGGAATCGAAGTGTTCGAGAGGGAAACCCAGGGGGTCAATGCGGGTGTGACAGCTCGCACAGGTCGCGTTGCGCTTGTGAGATTCCATTTTCTCGCGAAGCGTGAGACCTGCAAAAAGGTGATCATCGGCGGGAATCGAACCGGCGTCGGCGGGAGGCGGCGGCGTGGGGGTCCCGAGGATTCTCCGGAGCACCCAATCGCCTCGCTTAACGGGGCTGGTGCGGAGAGGCGCGGAGGTGGCGGTAAGTACGGCGCCCATCCGGAGGATGCCCCCGCGGTGAAACGCGTTTGCGTTGTCGAGAAGTTCGGGTTTCGTGTCGAGTTTGTCGTTCGCAACGCCATAGTATTTCGCAAGCGGCTTGTTCAGGAAGTCGTAGTTGGCGTTGAGAATCTCATCTATGGGGCGATCTTTTCGGACCAGGTAATCGAAGAAGGAAACAGCTTCGTCGTACATGGCTGCTTTGACTTCCTGGGTGAACTCAGGAAATCGGGCTGTATCCACGCCTTTAAATTGGTCGAAGCGATAGAAGCCAAGCCATTGACCGAAGAACTCGGTGGCGAAACGACGGGCTTTTTCGTCCGCCATCATGCGTTTGACCTGCGCGGCGAGCCCGGCTTTGTCGTTTAGCTCACCTGCCGCGGCAGAGCGGCGCAATTCCGAGTCGGGCATGGAGGACCACAAGAAGTAGCTCAGGCGGCTGGCAACTTCCCAGCTGTTCAGTGGACTTTTTTCAACTCGGTAGAGAAACGAGGGGGCAACCAGGATCCGGGTGAGGAGAGCTTGGATGGCCTTGTTGTGGTCCATCTCAGCACCAGTGCGGGCTTTCGTGTAGAACGCTCTCAGGTTTTCTTTTTCGGCATCCGTCAAAGGCCTTCGCCATGCGAGCGAAGCGAAGCGGACGCAATCTTCGACGTGGCCGGGCCGGGCGGCGCGCTGAGCTTTTTGCACCTGTTCGTATTCGGCTCGAAGCGGGGCCAGAGTATTTGCGCACGTCGGGCGGAAGTGCCGCAAGTTGGACCTCATTCAGCTCCGACATGTGCTTAATGTTGAGCTTCAAGTTGAACTTCTTCGAGAACAGATCGAGGTAGTTGTCGTAGTACTCGAACGAGGCGAGAAGATCGTTCCATGCGCGGTCGACTTCGAGGCGTGTGCGGTCGTCGAGGATGTTGTTGTAAATGAACCGATCGTCGCGAATGTACTTGATGCGAGCGACCCACTCATCGTGCTCGGGGGTGTTGTAAGTGCTGTCGAAAGGAAGCGGGGCGGGGTCTTTGTCGGCAGGGGTGGGTTCGCCGTAAGCGTTCGGGGGAAGAAGCGCGACCATCTGCATGACGCCCGATTTGAAAGCTTTATAGCCCTTTGAGGCGGGGTCACCCATGAGCGCGCGGGTGGGAATTCCCATGACTTTGCCATCTTCGCGATTCGTGAAGATGATGCGGACCATTGTGTCGCGGTCTTTTCCTATCTCGGCGTCGACTTGGAAAACCAGGGGGCCTTTCGCGGGATCGGGTTGGGGCAGCTCAAAGCGGCCATCGCCCAAAGTAGCAAAGTCGTTCGGACCAAGCGGAGTGCCATCGGGGGAATGTCCGAAATTGAGCTTTGCTACCCATTCGGGGGAAAGAACTTCGCGCAACGGGCGAGGGTCTTTGACTTGGAAGTTACGGGCTGCAGCGGCGGCGAGGGCGGCAGGATCACCCGCGGCGGCTACTTTAGGCCCGAAAACACGGGTCGCTACTTGGGCATTGCGCCAGATAATGACAGGCTTGGATGCGCTGGGATTGATGGCGTCCACTTTGAGAAAGATTTTGATCGGACCGGGAGGGGGCGCGGCCGTTGGCGTACCACCGGGACGCCGGCCCACCATGTAATTGAAGTGGTGGGTGGTTTCGCCCTTAAGCGTGTTGTCGTTAATAATCAGCGGGCTTTCGTCACCCTGACCTCCCGCAGCTACGTCGCCCCGCGCGAAAAGCCAAGCCGGCCAGCCGGTAAGAAACTTTTGCAGGTCCTCGCATTGCGCGCGGGCGATGGATTCCTTCGTGTCGAGGGCCGGTGCCGGGAGTTTGCGCCATCGGGCCGCCACTTCTGAAGACGGGTACGCTAAAGCGGGATCGTGGAGCACTTTCCAAACATGCTGAGCGAAACGGGGAGTGATTCCTTCGCGGGCAGCCAAATCAGAGAGCGTCACAGACCGCTGATTCAGTTCGGCACGGTGCTGATATTCCCAAGCGACATAAAACGCTTTGGTGTATTTTTCGAGCCCAAAAGGGGAGCCGCCTTCGCCAGAGACGGTGCGAAAGCCGTACTGGGCATAGATGTCTTTGATCCTGTTGATTGCGGAGAGTTCAAACCCGGTCTTGCCGGGGTGCTCATAAAAATGAATGGGGCCGGAGCCGATGACGGCGTGATCGGCAATTCTCTTCGCACTTTCGAGATAGCGTTCCAGGTTGGCATCTGAGGAGAATTGGACGTCGCCAAAGTTGGAAAACCCTTCGCCACCGACGGCGTCGCCGGCAAATTCGCTATTGAAATCGAGATCAAGGCCGGTAAGGTCGTGAACGGTGTAGCCGAATTCCGCGCTGGTAAGGCGGCGGACGGTTACGGGGCCGGGATCGCCGGCATTTTGAAGCGCATACGTATGAAGACTGGCACGAACCCACTGCGCCGCGGCCGAGCGTTCAGCATCAGTAGGCTGCGGCATTTTCGCCGGTGGCATGCGGCGATCTTCAAGGACAGACGCGACTTTCTTCCACTGAGGGAACGCGGAATCACTGAGGGGGGTGGAAGTTAGCTGGTCCAGATTAATGCCGGCCGTGGCAGCTTTGCCATGACAGCCTACACAGTATTGTCTGAACACGGGCGGGGATTGGAGGCCCGCACCCTGCAAAAGACTAAGGAAACAGAGAACGGACAGAGCCCCGTTCCGGAAGATTTTCATTGCCACTCCGTGCCGCCCATTATATTTCATTTCAACTTAAAACGCGACCTCTTTCTACCCTGAAATGGCCTTGTCTGGCGGGGCGTTTACAACTCGCGCTGGGCGGTGCGGGTGGGGTGATGCAGTTAGGCGTGAGCTACCAGTTCCAGAGATTCCGAAGTGGTGACTTGCGCGATGATCTCCTCAATGATCTGAGACGCGCTGCCATTTTCCACCTGACAGGTCCCGGCGGCGGCGTGGCCTCCTCCACCGTATGGAACGACCAATTCGTCGATTCTAGTCTTCGAGGTGCGATTCAGAATGGACCTGCCGATCGCGAGCACCGTATTTTGCTGTTTGAGACCCCAAAGCACGTGCATGGAGAGGCTACATTCCGGGAACAGGGCGTAGATCAGGAAGCGGTTGCCGACATAGATGGTTTCTTCGTTCCTGAGATCAAGCACTGCTAAATTGCCGTGGACGGTGGTGCAGCGACGCAGTTGAGCGGCAAAGAGATCCTGGTGCTCGCGGTAGAGATCAACCCGTTCGCGAACGTCCGGGAATTTGAGGATCTCGTTTATGGAGAAACGTCCGCAAGCGTCGATCAGGGACATCATCAGATCATAGTTAGAGACCCGGAATTGCCGGAAACGTCCCAGGCCGGTGCGGGGGTCCATGAGGAAGGAAAGGAGTTCCCAGCCCTGAGGATTCAGGATATCGGCGCGAGTGAATCTCGCGGAATCGGCTTTGTCGACGGCTTCCAAGATTTCTTCCCCAATTTGGGGAAACACGGCTGACCCGCCGTACCAGTTATAGAGGACGCGGGCTGCTGAATCGGCATCGGGCATCAGAATGTGATTTTTCCGCAAGGACTCTCCGGCTCGCCGTACTTCGCTGTCATGATGGTCGAAGCAGAGATAACAGTCTGGAGAGTAGGGCAGATTCGTGAGGATGTCGGTTTCCTGAATTTCGATTTTTCCATCCTGGACATCCTTCGGATGGACGAACGTAATGGAATCCAGGAGACCCAAGCTCTTGAGTAGGATCGCGCAAACCAAACCGTCGAAATCGCTTCGAGTCAGGAGCCGGTAGCGTTTTGTCTCGCTCTTCATGATTGTCTTATCGGCTTTTTGACGGAAAAACTATAGGGTCAATCTCGTGTGATATTATTTCCGGCGATGAGCGGCGTTCGAGTCTTAGTAGGTACAAGGAAGGGTGCATTTGTGATTAGCTCCGACGGAGCTCGCACAAATTGGGAGGTGAGCGGTCCGCACTTCGCGGGATGGGAAATCTACCACGTGAAGGGATCACCCGTTGACCCCAACCGGCTTTATGCCTCCCAGTTCACAAGCTGGTCCGGACAGGTAATGCAACGGTCCGATGATGGCGGGAAAACTTGGAACGCGGTGGGGAATCAATTCTTATATGACGGCGTCCCCGGAACGCACCAGTGGTACGACGGCACGGCGCACCCTTGGGAGTTTAAGCGCGTTTGGCATCTGGAGCCTTCCTTGAACAACCCGGATTTGGTGTATGCGGGCGTGGAGGACGCGGCGTTGTTCCAGTCAAACGACGGCGGGGGGACATGGCAAGAGATAGCGGGCTTGCGCGGGCACGGGTCGGGGGCCGCCTGGCAGCCCGGGGCGGGCGGGATGTGTCTTCACACGATTCTGCTCGATCCGGTGGACGCGCGGCGCATGTACGTTGCGATTTCCGCGGCCGGCGCGTTCCGGACGGACGATGCCGGCCAAACTTGGCGCCCGATCAATAAAGGCCTTTGCTCAAAGTTTCTCCCTGATCCGACGGCGGAGGTGGGGCACTGTGTACACCGAATTGCGATGCATCCTTCACGGCGGGAAGTCTTATTCATGCAGAAGCATTGGGACGTGATGCGGAGCGATGACGCGGGTGACAATTGGCGGGAGGTAAGCGGCGATTTGCCGACCGACTTCGGATTCGTGATTGATGTCCATGCCCATGAGCCGGAGACCATCTACGTCGTGCCGATCAAGAGCGACGGCGAACATTTCCCCCTGGACGGAAAGCTTCGAGTTTACCGAAGCCGGACGGGAGGCAACGAGTGGGAAGCGCTCACGGCGGGGCTGCCCCAGAAGGATTGCTATGTAAATGTTCTGCGCGATGCGATGGCTGTCGATTCGCTCGATTCCTGTGGCGTATATTTCGGAACAACGGGCGGCCAGGTGTACTGTTCGCCGGACGGCGGGGACCATTGGGAGGCGATCGTCAGGGACTTGCCGGCCGTGCTGTCGGTTGAGGTGCAAACGCTTCCGTGATCCGGGTGGAGTTGCCGTCGCATTTGCGGACGCTAGCTCGAGTAACGGGCGAACTGTCGTTCAACCTGACTGGAGTGGTGACTCTCAGTTCAGTGCTGGACGAAGTAGAGCGGCAGTACCCCATGCTTGCAGGGACGATTCGGGATCAAGTGACGCGGGAGCGCAGACCCTTCATCCGGTTTTTCGCCTGTGGGGAAGATTGGTCGCACCAAACGAAAGATGCGTTGTTGCCCGCCGCAGTCACGGGCGGCGTGGAGCCGCTGCTCATTGTAGGAGCAATTGCGGGCGGATAGACGTTACTTCAGTTCCACAACGACCACTTCGAAAGGTTTGGCGCTTTCATTCGTTTCTGTGTGAGTCAGCGGCGTTCCCCAAGCGGCGTCACCTGCTTTGTGATGGGCAGTGTCGGACTTGCCTTCTTTGGTGGTCGCTTTGAAATCCTGATCGGTTAGGTAGATAGAAACGCGGTTCAGTGCGTGCTCATGCATGGGTGCCGATTCGTGGCCGCCTATGGTAACGCGCAGAACCCGGACTTGGTCATTTTCGAATTCCAGATGGTAGTGTTTCGGGTCGACCTTCAGAGGATCGAGCGCGACGGCTTTCATGGGGTGCGAGGAGCCATTCTGCTTCAACTCCACTTCGACAATATTGAATGGGCTGTCGCTGAGGACTTCCGGCGCATGAGTCCCGTTTGATGGGCTGAATGTTACCTGGCCCGCTTTCCAGTTAAAAGTTTCCGGCTTACGTCCGTCCTGATATTCGAAACGCTGTTGGCCGGATTGGAGATAGACCATCACACGATTCATTTTGTGCTCGTGTGCTTTTCCCTTCACGTGCGGCTTCTCGAGAGCTCGGACAACCTTCACCTGGTCGTTTTCAAAGATCGTGCCGCCTGGTTCGACGGGGATCGCCGCGAAAAGGATGCCACAGGAAAGGAGAGGAATACTAAGGGCCAGGCGCATAGGACAGTATTCTATCCTACGGAACTTCGATTTGAGTGCCGAGGAGATCGTAAAACTGCAGACTGCGGCAGGGAATCTGGGGCAGGCCCGGGCCAGTCAGGCGGAAGGCGACGATTGGATCTGAGACCGTGTTGCGCGTCCAAAGCGTGTTCAGCGCGAGCGGATTAAGCGGGAGATAGTTGATGGGGAAGGGCGATGCCATCACATCGGGCGGGATGCGGATGCTGACGGTGGTTCCGGAACGTGCTTTTACTTCGAGCGAGATTGGGGCAATTTGGTAGAGAGTTGAAGTCAGACCGCCTGCAAGAGTAGGTTTGAGATTCAGGCTGAGCGCAACAGGCGTGTGGCGCTCGGGCACGGCGATCCACTCCTCAGCTGGGCAGGCCGCTTCTTTGAAAGATCGGAATGAGGTAGGCAGGGCGGCGGCGCGGCGTTTGAGCAGCAGAGAATCGTTCTCCGTTTCGACAGGCGAAAAGCCGCTATAGATCGCGTTCCAGATGGCAGGGTCATCCAGCAGGGGATGGCGGGAATCGATGGATTTCCATTCCCAGAGAACATAGTCAATCGGGGGAGAGGCGGTCTTGATGCGGGCAGCGCTTTGCTGATCGAGGTACTGGGTGTAGGTGGTATAGGCCTGAATGGCGAAGAGGGGAACGGTGGTGAAGTGCCCCACAGAGCTATAGGAGATGTCCCACGGAAAGATGAGAACGCGCGAGCCATTCAGCGTGGGCAGATAGCGAAAGATGAGAGAGCCGCGGAACGCGTCCTTGCTGCCGGCATCGAGCATGGCGTTGAGTTGGCGAGTGTTGATCAGTTGTGCGGCTTCGGCCAAGTTCGGATCAGGGGACCACCAATAGCGGGTCCACACAGGCCACCGGAGGCTTGCGCCCTGGAGCGCGCTCACGAGTGACTGCGCTGAAAAGCACAGTGAAGAGAGCCGCTTGCCGAATGCTGTAATTCATCTGGGCCAGAAGGAAGGCGAAGGCCAGAATGGCAAAGCAGTAAAACATGGCCTGATGGACCGGCTCGCTCCGGACGAAGCCATGTTTGAAAGCGACCCACAGCGTGATCAGCACCATTGCGGCTCCGGCGGGGGACACCCATCGCTTCCAAAGACAAAACGCGCCAGAGGAGAGGACGATGAGAGAGAGAAGGCCGGCGTGCCACGCGGCGCCGGATTCCGTTGGATACGACATCGTGGTGGCGTAACCGGAGGAGACGCTAAGACTTCCGCGGATATACACGATAAGGCCGGTGAGCGACGGATTGTAGAGGAGATAAGCGAGAGGACCGGAGCTGAAAGCCAAGGCGAGAAGTAGTATTTCGCGAGGAGTGGCCCGCGGTTTCCGGAGGAGTCTTTCAAGGGAATAGGCCGTCAGGAGCAGCATCGCCATTCCGTAGCCGGTGAACTTAATCAGAAGGAGGGCGCCCGTGGTGAGCGAGAGAAGCAGAAAGAGAAACACGCTTTCCGGCTTCCGGAACAGGAGGAGATAGATGAGAAGAAGTATGGCGGAGAGAAGGTAATCCCAGTAGTCGAAGTAAAGGCGATTGGAGCAAATCAAAGCTACGGTGAAAACGAGAGCGCCAAAACGCATGCCGCTTTCGCGCAGCGTGACAAGCAGATAAATCAGGATTGCCCAGACTGCAACGTGAACGGCGGCGGCGATCGGAATGTTCGAGCCGACATGCTGCGGGACAGCCAGATACGCGAGCGGTCCGTAGGTGAAGACGATGTCCTTGCCAAAGATCTGCGGGCTGTGGGCAAACACGTTCATCGCGTATCCCCAGGAAGGATCGAGGCCGGGCAGAATGGTCTGGTAATTCACGGAGAACAGGAGCAGCGCGGCGTAAAGAAGAACAGAGTAGAAGATCGCCGGCTCAATGCGGCGCAGCCAAGTGCTCATGTAGTAACGAGATTTTTCTGAATGTCTTCGAGCGAAACGCCTTTAGTTTCGGGATATACGGTGAGAACGACAATCAGCTGGAGCACCATCATGGCGGAGAAGAAGACGAACGGAATGGGTTTCGAATACGCGGCAAGAATGGGAAAAGCCCACGATATGAGCGCGTTCATCACCCAGTGGGTGAAGCTGCCAAGGCTTTGCCCTTTGGCGCGGACGCGATTCGGAAAGACTTCGCTCAGATAAACCCAGATGACCGCGCCTTGCGAGAACGCGAAAAACGCGATGAAGCCGACCAGCAGCCATACCAGAAGATTTTCATGGCGCCCGGAGGCGAAGACGGCGGCGACTCCGCCGAGGCAGAGCGCGGTGCCGATGGATCCGGTAATAAGGAGCTTCTTACGACCAACGCGATCGATGATCGTCATCGCGATGAGCGTGAAGAGAAGATTCGTGGCGCCGATCGCAACGGCTTGCAGGTCGCTCGAGACCTTGGTGAAGCCGGCCTTGGCAAAGATGTCGTTCAGGTAATAGAGGATGGCGTTGATGCCGGAAAGTTGGTTGAACATGCCGATCGAAATGGCAAGGAAGATCGGGAGGCGGTACTTGCGCTGGAAGAGAGGTTCGGCGCCGTGGCTTTGGTCCATGTCCACGGAGGCGGCGATTTGGTCGAGTTCAGCATCGGGGCTCGGTTCACCGATCTGGTGGAGGACGGTTCTGGCTTCCTCGGTACGTCCTTTTGAGAGCAGCCAGCGCGGGCTGCGAGGGATCACGAAAAGCATCAGGAAGAAGAGCGCGGCCGGGATCGCAGAGACGCCCAATTTCCATCGCCATTCGGCTTGACCGAAGTTGGCGAGCCCGATGGCATAGTTCGAGGCATAAGCAAGCAGGATCCCGGCAACTACATTGAATTGAAAGAAGCCGACCAGGCGACCTCGCCATTTCGCCGGAGCGATTTCCGCGATGTACATGGGGCCAAGAACGGAGGATCCGCCGATGCCTAAACCTCCAATGAAGCGGAAGATCACGAGCGCGGTCCAATTCCAGGCGAAGGCGCAGCCGATTGCGGAAATCACATAGAGTACGGCCATCGCCCTGAGACTATCGCGACGGCCGTAGCGATCGCCGGGGATGCCTGCCAGCATCGCGCCAAGGATTGTGCCCCAGAGGGCGGCGGCAACAGTAAGCCCTAGCCCCCCGGGTGTGAGGCTATAGGTTTTCGTGAGAGCGTCAGTGATCCCGGCGATGACGGCGGTATCAAAGCCGAAAAGCAGGCCGCCAAGAGCGGCGACGATGGTGCTGCGGATAAGGATTCCGGATAAGTTCAATTTGTAGCCAGCCGAAACACAGTATACGGCTTCTTGCGGACAAGCTTCCCTTCGTGAAAGCGTGGCATGTCGTTGATGTGGGAACTGGTGATGTAGATCGCCTTATCGGGACCTTGACTGAAGGTGTCGGGCCATTCGAGATCGGGGGATTGCGCGAGGCGCTCGGGCTTGCCCCCTGGCTTGAGGCGATAGACCGCGCTCTCATTGATGTTGCTGAGGTAGAGGTTGTTTTGCTGATCCATCCAGATGCCATCGAGCGGGAAGGTCTTGGACACCAATTCGGGAGTGGGGGTTGAGCCCGCGCGCAGGTCGCTTGTTTTGACGCGATACAGGGTGGCGCCGGTGAGGGCCTGGTAGTAGAGGAAGTTGTTATCGGGGGAAAGCGCGATGGCGTCGGAGTTGAATTGCGGAGGCTTGCCGTTTTCCAGGACAGGCTTGCCATTTACACTAATCTGGATTCCCTCTTCTTTGAGCACAGACTTGTCCCCGTCGAGCGCGCGGTGAGCTTTGCCCGACTCGGTGTCGACCACGATCAGGCCGCCTACGCCGCTATCGGTGAGATAGGCGGTGTGGCGGGCAGTATCGATACGAATGTCGTTCAGGTAGGTACCGGGTTTGACGACGTCGGGAGTGAAGGTGTAAACGCGAGTAACGGCGTTGGTCTTGAGATCGACTTTGACGAGTTTTGCGGCGTTCTGGATCGCGGGACCCAGAAAAGGCGCGGCGGGGTCGACGATCCAGAGAGAATCGGTGTCGTCGGCCACGATGCTTTGGACGCAGACAAAGTGCTTGGGGGCGGTTTCCGGTTTGCCGTCCCAGCGGTTCCACTGTTCATCCGGGAAAGGCTTAGTGGAACCATCCTTTGCAACTTCAACGACGGCGTTGAGATAGCGGTCCGACCAGCGCGGGAAGTTTACGAACATTCGGCCGGACTTCGACACGGAGACGCCGGTGATTTGGTAATCGTTATTGGTGTAGACGGGATTCAGCGAGGCGGCGAGGAGGGCGAAAGCGGGGAGCAGAATCATGACTCCCCGCTTGCTGCATGCGATGGTCCAACTAGTATTAACGACGGTCGCGAAGTTTGGAAAAAAGCCTCAGAATTTCCAGATAAAGCCAGACGAGTGTGACCATCAACCCGAAGGCCCCATACCATTCCATGTATTTTGGGGCGTTATTCCGCGCGCCCTGTTCGATGAAATCGAAATCGAGGATCAGGTTCAACGAGGCTACAATAACGACGCCGACGCTGAAGAGAATACCAATGGGGCCGGAGCCGAAGATGCCGGGGACCTGGATATGAAAGAGTCCGAGGATCATGGTGAGGAAGTAAGTGAGCGCGATGCCGCCGGTTGCGGCGACGACACCTAAGCGGAATTTGTCTGTGGCGCGGATGAGCCCGCTGCGATAGGCGAGCAAAAGAGCGAAGCAGGTTCCGAAGGTGAGAGCGACCGATTCCATCGCGATGCCGGGGAAGCGGAGTTCAAACATGGCGGAAATGCTGCCCAGGAAAAGGCCTTCGAGCAGGGCGTAACACGGGGCGGTGACGCCCGCCCATTCTTTCTTAAAAATAGTAATCAGGGCAAAAACAAAGCCGCCGAGCGCACCGACCATGGTGTAGCCTCCGACGGAGGATAGGTCGCCTGAGGAGATTGCCTGGTTCCATGTATAAATCGCGGTTGCAAGGACTAAGAGCAGGAGGATTCCGGCTTTATTGGCGGTTCCGGCGACGGTCATGGCAGGGCCAAAGCCTGAACGGGAGCCGGTGACGTCGTAGGTGGTGCCGGTGAACACTGGATTGGATGTTTGCATAAGAATGCCTACCTTTAGATTACCGCCCGGGTTTCCTGCTTGTCAGCTAGCGGCCGCGGAGTTCGGCCAGGTCATGAAGCACGCTCAGCATGCCGGGGACAAGCGTAATGACGAACAGGACCGGGAGAATGAAGATCACGATCGGGAAGAGCATCTTGATACCGGCTTTGCCGATTGCGGCCTCAGCGCGGAGGCGGCGGCGCGTGCGGAGGGCGTCGGCATAGACCTTGAGGGCTTGGGAAAGGCTGGTGCCGAAGCGCTCGCTCTGAATGATCATTGCCGAGAGCGCCTTGATGTCGTCGATGCCAGTACGGCGGACGAGTTGATTGAAGGCTTTGCCGCGTTCCTGTCCGGCGCGAACCTGCATTACAACTGTGTAGAATTCATTGGCAAGTTCGGGATAGATGTACTGCATCTCCTCGCTGACGCGGAGCATGGCCTGATCGAGCGCCAGACCCGTGCCGAGGACGATACCAAGGAGGTCGATGGTATCCGGCAGGGCTTCCTGGAGTTTGGCTTTGTAGCGTTTCGCGAATTTTTGCAGAACGAAGTTCGGAAGCATGTAGCCCATGAGGAACGCCGCAACCATGCCGCCGATCATCTGCGCGGGGTTGTTATTGCGCTGGATATAGAGCATGCCGCCCATCAGGAGCAGCAGGAACACAGCGTTGAAGATGGTGTAAATTACGATGGCTTGCGGGGACTTTGCGCCCGCCTGGCGGAGGCGCTTTTCGTTTTCTTTAATCCAGTCCTCCGCACCGGGGACGGAGGCGATGGCGCCCATGATTCCCTTCCCTTTCTTCCGGCGAACTTTGCCGGTGCCGGAAACCATGGTCGCGCTTTGGAGGGTATCGAGACGATCGCCCAGAGGGTCTTCCTGTTCTTTGAAGACTTGCAGACCTGTGTAAAGAAGCGCGGCGATGGTGGCGAACGCGAGAAGGAAGAACAGGATGTTACCCATTGGTTAGACCTTTACGTTGGCGAGTTTGCGGATGACCAGGATGCCGACGATTTCCGAGATAACGGCGTAGGTGAGGAATTTGCTGCCCGTGGGATCGGTATAGAGGAGCTTGATGTAATCGGGTTTCAGAATCCAAAAGCCGATGCCGACGACGATCGGCATTAAGCAGAGTAGCGCGGCGGAGAAGCGTTGTTGTGCCGTGTGGGCTTTCATTTTTGCCGCCATGTTGAGGCGCTCGCGGACTAAAAGCGAGAGGTTTTCGAGAACGTTCACCATATTTGCGCCGGTCTGGCGTTGCAGGATGAGCGCCGTAACAAAGAATTTAAGGTCGATCACAGGGACGCGCTCGCCGAGATTGTGGAGGGTGGCTTCAATGGGGGAACCGAGATTCAGCTCTTCCATAACCTTGCGGAATTCCATCTTGATGGGATCACTGGTTTCGGCGGAGATGGTTTCGAGGCCGCTGTGGATGTTGTGTCCGGCGCGCATGGTGCGGGTGAAGAGGTCGATTGCGTCGGGGAGTTCGTCTTCGAACTTGGCGAGGCGGCGGTTGCGCTTCATGTTGATGTAGAAGATGGGGGCGTAACCGGCGCCCAGCGCCAGAAGGAGCTTTAGAAAGAAGAGCGGGAGGCCTGCGAAACCAAGGACGATGTAGACCACCAGCACGATGCCGATGGAGACGAGCGCAACATCGGTCGCGCGGTATTTGAGATTGGCCTGGTTGATATGGAGTTGCAGCTTGCGAAGGACTCCGATCCAGGAGACGTATTGGGCCATGCCGCCGAACTTGGCTTTCTGTTCGCTGCGGAGGAGCGACGGTTCGCCTTTTGAAGCCGCGCGCGTGGTACCGCGCAGTTCGCGCAGACGTGTGGAGACGGTGCGTTGTTCGGCCCTTTGGGGGACGGTCCAGACGTACCAGGCAACACCGAAGAGTGCGCCTGAAAAGACTAGAAACGCGACGAAGAGGAAGACCACTAATTACTCCTTCACTTCCTGTCTTTCGGTGAAGACGGAATCGGGGAGTTTGACGCCGAAGCCTTTCATGCGATCGAGGCAGATCGGTTTGTTGCCGGTGGCTTTGAAGAAACCGGTGACTTTGCCGCGTTCGCTGATGCCGGTGCGTTCGAACTCGAAGAGATCGTGCATGGAGACCTGGTCGCCTTCGACACCCAGGACCTCTGAGATGCCGATGACTTTGCGGGTGCCATCGCTCATGCGGGCGCATTGCAGGACGATGTTGATCGCGCTGGCGAGTTGCTGGCGAATCACCCGATCAGGGACGTGGACGCTGGCCATCATGACCATGGTTTCCAGGCGCGAAAAGGCGTCGCGCGTGGTGTTGGCGTGGACGGTGGTCATGGAGCCATCGTGGCCGGTGTTCATGGCTTGCAGCATGTCGAGCGCTTCGGCGCCGCGGGATTCACCGACGATGATGCGGTCGGGGCGCATACGGAGGGTATTGATGAGCAGGTCGCGCTGGGTGATTGCGCCCGCGCCTTCGATGTTCATGGGGCGGGTTTCCAGGCGCACGACGTGGCCTTGCTGGAGTTGGAGTTCGGCCGTGTCTTCAATGGTGATGATGCGCTCTTCTTCCGGAATGAAGCGCGACATGGTGTTGAGCATGGTGGTCTTGCCGGAGCCGGAGCCGCCGGAGATCACGATGTTCAGGCGGGCTTCAACGCAGCCGCTCAGGAAATCGAGCATGCCGGGGGTGAAAGTCTCGTTCTTGATGAGGTCTTCGGTGGTGAGGAGCTTTTTTCCGTAGCGACGGATGGAGACTACGGGGCCGATGAGAGAGAGTGGGGGAATGACGGCGCAGACTCTAGAGCCGTCTGCAAGACGGGCATCAACGATGGGCGAGGAGTCATCAATACGGCGGCCTACGTTGGACACTACGCGGTCGATGATCATGCGCAGGTGCGCCTGGTCTTTGAAGCGGATATTGGTTTCGACCAGGCGGCCGCCACGTTCGACATAGACGTTGTCGAAGCCGTTAACCATGATGTCGCTGATGGTGGGGTCTTTCAGGAGTTGTTCGAGCGGGCCGAGGCCGAAGACTTCGTCGAGAATCTCGTCGGTGACGCGATCGCGTTCGGCTACCGTCATCGGGGTGCCTTCGTTTTGGACTAAGCGTTCGATGACGTTGGCGATTTGGCCACGGATGCTTTCTTTGTTTAGTCCTTTAAGTTGTTCTTGCGTGAGGGAGCCGAGGAGCTTGGTGTGGACCTGGGTTTTAATTTCATACCAGCGGTCGGCACCGGTAGCGGATGGTTTTGTGATTGCTCTGGAGCCCATGTTTTTAAGAACCTTTTCGCGTTATGTCCCGGGACCACATTATGCTTTGGCGGCGGCTAATTTGGCGCCGGTTACTTTGTCAGCGAAGGCGCGGAGTATCTTGTCGATTTCGCCTGCTGTTTGACGGTCGGCTACCGCGGGTCTGGCTTTATTTACCGCTGCCAGCATGGCTGGGGATGACGGGATTCCATAGAAGACAGGCATGTTGAGGGTCTGTTGAATTTGTTCTATGGAGGCGCTTTGCGGGCTTTGTTTTTTATTGTAGTGGTTTACGATCAGCTTGATTTGATCCAGGTTTACTCCGATTCTGGCTAGCGCCGTGACGTAACGTTGAGCATTGCGAATGGAGGGGAAGTCCTGGTTGACAACCAGCATGATTGCCGTCGAGATGGAGCAGGCGGCCATGACCACTTCGTCATTGATGTTCTTGCCCGCGTCGATCACGACGGAATCATACTTTTCGATGAGGAATGTGGCGAACTCGCGGAACATGTTTTCGGACATGTAGTTTCGGTTCTCGAGCGAGTCCGGGGGGCCTACGAGGAAGAAGCCGAGCGGGTCTCTTGTGACGAAGCCTTCGAAGAGGGCCTGATCGAGTTTGTTGAGGTTGTCGGCGACTTCGAGGAGAGTGTATTGCGGGGCCGAGCCGAGTTGCATGGCGACATCGTTAGCGACCCAATCAAGATCGACCGCGACAGCGTTTTGTTTGCGTTGGGCCAGGATAGAGACAAAGTTGACTGCGAGCGTGGTGGCGCCGACTCCGCCCTTGGTGCCGAGGAATGTGTAGATTTTGCCGAGCTTCGATTCCGTGCCAGCGCCGGTTCTCCGCGGGGCTCGTTCGAAGCGGGACATGGCGTCGCGGAACTCAACACGCTTCAGCGGTTGGAGCAGGAATTCGTTAGCACCGGCTCGCATGGCCTGGATCACGGTTTCGCCATCGGCCATGAAATGCGAAGCGATGACGTAGAGATCGGGGATGGCTTGCTTCACGCGTTCGAGGGCCTTTAGTGCTGCATCGGTATCGAGCGAGAGATCGATGACGAGACCACTGGTGGGATTGCGTTCGAGCTCCTGGAGTACGCGCACGTAAAGGTTGGCCGAGACTTCGGGAAATTCGGCGGCGGCTTTAATCTCCGGGACGTTGAGCAGGCTATCACGCACCTGTTCCCGGAAATGGTCGTCGCCCGAGGCGATCATCAGCGAAAGAGCGGTGGCGGGGGTGGACATAGTTTTCGTTTACGGGAGACAGGCGCCTTGTTGCGGGTCGCAGCCGGTGCTCTCCATGGGAAGCGAGGTGGTGAAGGGCGGGATAGCGACGGCTTGCAGTTTCAGGAAGTTCAGGAAATGGCCGAAGGAGTAATTAGTGATGCCGACGCTGACCGCGTCGGGAACGCAGTTGACGGAGCATTCGCTATCGCAGGTGAAGGCGGTAAGCTGGCCGGAATCGGGATCGCGCGCATAGTACTGGACGACAAGGGTGGCTTGGCCTTCCTTGAATTGGGCCTGATCGATCATGGGCGGGACATGTGTCTGCATGTAGCTGATGACGTTGGCGCCATCGCCCTGATAGCAGTGGGTGGAAGCGTAGCGGGCGACGTCGCGGGTTAGTTCGACGACGGAGTGCCAGGTCCAGAGCATCTCGGACAGGAAGATGATGCCAAACGTCATGGGGACGATCACGCCGACATAGAGGAGCGCGAATTCGAGGAGTGCTTGTCCAGAGCGGCGCTTCATTTCGGTGAGTTTCGGAGAAGGGAGTGAGACGGGGTGAAGAGCGCGAGGGTTGCCGGAATTCCAGGTAGGGCGGGTGATATGCGGGAGCCGTGGGGGGGAGTAACCGCTATCCGCATGATGGATTCTCTAGGCTAACATCCGGGGGTTGTGACTGGGGCCGCTGCGGTGGGGTAATTTTGGGATTTTGGTGTCGGGGTAAGCTGAGAATTCGGGGCGACAAAGGCGGCTTTTCGGGTCTTTCATCGGGGTATCGCCGAATTCTCGGGTTATTTTCTCAGGGTATTTGGGAGAGCGGATTTTTAGAATCAACAACTTCCCAGGGTTGGCGTGCCAAAAGTTATTTGCTCGGGGGCTGAGCGGCGTCGGCAGGCGATTGTGGTCGGAGTTCGGCATTCTTTCCTGTGCTTATTGTGGGGCATGAATCATTGGCGGCAAGGGCACCAGAAAGTGCAACTCCTTGATTTAAATAGGAAAAAGGCTTCTAGAGTTTATGTTACCGGGATTCGCGCATCTCCTTGTGGAACGGACCTGAGATCTTCCAGGAACTCCGATGCGGGCTTGATTCCGGTCACGAGCAGATTGTCTCTCGCCCTCGTGCAGGCGACATACAGAAGGTGGCGTTCGGTCGCGTAGACTTCTTCGAGCTCTCCTTTGTCCGAAGCTGTCTCGATCCGAAGTTGCAGCGGGATTACTTCGTCATCACAGGCCATCACCACCACCACCCGAAATTCCAGACCCTTTGCCAGATGCATCGTGCTGATGGATGCCCGGTTGGATGTAGGCTCCGCGCCGTCATCTAAGATGCAGAACTGAATTCCCGCAGCTTCAGCGGCGGCACGGGCGCGTGGCAACTCTGCGGCCGAGCGGTAAACCGAAAATCTAGAACAAATCTCAACAAGTGCGTTTCAAACAGAAATGTAGAGTTTTGTGCTACTCTTCCTTTAATTAGTCCCCTTTCCCAGGCGCCCGGTTCTTAGGCGTTTGCGCTCATCTCGCATCTCCCATGATTGTTTTTATCGATGAATCCGGCGATACCGGAATGAAGGAGACAAGTTCTCCCTATTTCTGCATTCTGGCGGCTGTTTTCTCAAGCGAGTTCAGCGCTGATGCATGCGATCGCGAGATTGAAGAATTGCGGCGTTCGCTGGGCAAGAAATCTGATTATGAGTTCCATTTCAGCAAATGCCCCGAATCGATTCGTCAACGATTTTTAAATCGTGTCGCAAGGCTGGACTTCGTTTATCACGCATTCGTAATGGACAAGCGCCGTTTATTTGGAGATAAGTTCACGAACGGCAAAGCTTTTTATGAGTTCGCGGTAAGTATCGTGTGCCAGAACGCGGGGCCGCTGCTACGGGATGCAAAGGTTGTGATTGACCGGACCGGCGATCGCGAGTTTCTTTATCGTCTTCAGAAGACGCTGAAATCTCAATTAAACTTACCGGAAGGCAGCGCGATTCGAAAAGTGGTTATGCAAGACTCTCACAAAAACAACCTATTGCAACTGGCTGACATGACTTGCGGCGCAGTAGCTCGCAGCATTACAGCAAAAGACAACAGATGGAGAGACATCTTGCGGGCAGGAAAACGTGAAAGCCGGGTGCAATGCTGGCCGAAATAGAGTCCCCCCGGCCTATCCTTTCGGAACGCGACCATAAAAGCCACTGTTCGACCGGGCGGGCAATTCCGACTTCATTTTAACCTACCGTTAGGTTTTGTCAATCATATGTTAGGATGGCGGTGTCCCTAATGCAAGATCCTCAGGCGGCAAGCTAGGGGCTAACTCCGTAGAGTTCGGCAAGTGCATCGCTCCAGGTCTTAGTTTCATCTCGCAAGGCCTCCGGGCAGTGCAGTTGCAACCAGCCCCGGCTTAATTCGGAAACCACCGCGCATCGATGATCGTAGCCCAAGTCCGCTACCAGGTACCGATCCGCCCGGTAAAGGACCTTGAGAACAAGTTCGAATCCCTGAACACCGCAGGCATAGTTGGGATTATGGAACGTTAGCTTGAGTTTCCCCTCGCCAGACTTTAGCGGCTCCACCGCGTGTACCAGAATGGGCGAGTAATACGGTTCGAAAGCCTCCAAGTAACCGGGCAGCATCTGATACGCGTACCATCGATTCTTCTGAAGAGTGAACTCCATTTCTAAACCGGCTATACCCGAAATACCTTCACCACTTCATCGCCAAGATGATTGATCACCTTCACCGCGATCCGCCCGGACTTCGGCTTCTCAAACGGCCGTGAAATGTCGCTGTGCGTCCAGTGTGTCGAGCCAATCCCCACGGCCCTGAAGAAGAGAACGGCCGCCTTTCGAAATCTCCAGACGTTCCCGCAGTTTGAATGCGTGGTAGTTGGTGATGACGATCTTGGCGCGCTGGATATCGGCGAGCATATCCTGCGGAACCAGTTCGCGGGAAGCATAGTAGCTGTTGGGGTCGTTGGGCTGAAGGACTTGCAGACGGTCTTTGATAGTGAGCCCAGGAGCGACGATGAGAAAGCCGCGGGTGAATCGCTTGCTATTTTCGTGGCGCGCGGCGTTGACGGTTTGCCAAGCGATCAGCATGGCCATAACGGTTGTCTTCCCCGCCCCGGTAGCCAACTTCAGAGCAATCCGCATCAGTTCGGGATTGGCTTCGTGATTCGCATCCGCCAGGTGTTCCAGAAAGCGTTTGCCCGCCTTGTGGTGCGGAGCCACTTCGGTAAGCCAGATGGCGGTCTCAACAGCTTCGACCTGGCAAAAAAAGGTCGGACCGTGCTGAACGGGTGGTTGCGCCAGTGCTGCAGCAAGCGGGCGGTTTCGGGAGTCACCTGCCAATCAGCGGGATTGGGCCACTTGCGCCATTGGGCTACCTGAAAACGAAGTTCCGTGATGACGGGGGTGGGGTCGTAACGCTGAGTAGCTGTTGAGATGCCGTCGGGATCGCCAAACGCGAGACTCGTTTGTTTTGCCTTGCCCTTTTGTTTGCGAGGCTTGGGGATAGGAGAGGCGTATTTAACGGAGCGGCGAGTTTCAACAATATTCTGAGTAGGCTGACCATTTTCTTCCAATTCCCAGTGGCGAGCCGGTATTTCATAGGGAGAGTTTAGAATCGGGCTGTTGAAAAAGCGATCGGCGTCACTTTCCGATAGATCGTTGGGAACAGGCATTCCCGGCCAAGATAACATTTGGCATGTCAGCACGCCTAGGGAATTCCTTTGGGTAGTCGATGTACTCAACGATCGTTTCGAAGCACTGCCGCACTTTGGCCAACTGAGGCCGCAGAGGGAGTTGCGGACGAAGACGGCAGTGCGGGCGGCAACTCTGTAAGGAGGCAAACAGTGGATGACACGTTAAACTAAGAGGCCGCGGACCTCATCTATGGGTATGGCAGAACGGCCACCTTCGAATTGCTCACATCCTTCTCCAGAGGCAGTGCGGGAAAGTTTGCAACGCGTTTTGGCGAGCCCGCCTTTTGTGAATGCAGCGCGTACACGGCGTTTTTTGACTTACATCGTGGAAGAGACGCTGGCGGGGCGCACCGAAGGGATCAAAGAGTCGCTGATCGGGCTTGAGGTCTTTGACCGCGCCGCGGATTTCGATCCGAAGCTGGACACAGTGGTTCGCGTAGAAGCGGGGAAGTTGCGGAAGCGGTTGGAAGAGTATTACTCGGGCGAAGGTGTCAGGGACGCGCTGCGGATTGAGGTTCCGAAAGGAGGCTATGTCCCCGTTTTCAAAACCTGCCCGGAGCCACCCGAAGAAGTAAAAGCCGGGCTCGTTCCCGTTTCCCACAGGCGACTTTACGCGGCGCTGGCGATAGCGGGAGTGGCGGCTGCCGCC
Source organism: Bryobacterales bacterium (assembly GCA_963795835.1). Taxonomy (GTDB): domain Bacteria; phylum Acidobacteriota; class Terriglobia; order Bryobacterales; family Bryobacteraceae; genus JALYXI01. The sequence goes on from CAWCJC010000001.1 coordinate 351,059, forward strand.
TTGGTGGTGTGGTTCGCGATACGAGCGGACAAACCGGCCTCCAAGCCGGACCCATCGATCGCCGTGCTGCCGTTTTTAAACCTAAGCGGGAATGCCTCCGATGAGTATTTTGCAGATGGCTTGACAGAAGAGTTGACGGATGCGCTTTGCAAGACGGGCGGGATGCGGGTGGTATCGCGAACTTCGGCATTCTTCTTCAAGGGGAAGCAGGCGGACGTGCAGGAGATCGGCAAGAAGCTACATGTCGCGTATGTGGTGGAGGGGAGTGTGCGTAAGCAAGGACCGCGGCTGAAGGTGACGACGCAATTGATTCGCGCGGACGATGGATATCATGTTTGGTCTGGCTCATTCGAGCGAGAGCTCAAGGATGTGTTCGAGGTGCAACGGCAGATCGCGGAATCCGCGGTGAGGGTGTTGCGGGCGAAGGTGCCGCTTCCGCAACAGGCTCGGGTGAGAACCACCCATTCGGCCAATGCTCATGCCTTCGATTTGTATTTGCAGGGGAAACATGCGTTAAACAACCGTTCGGGCGCGGATCTGAAGCTGGCGGAGAAGCTGTTTCAGGAATCGATTACGGCGGACCCGGCTTATGCCCCCACGTATGTAGCGCTGACGGATGTTTATTCGCGGACGGGAATTACCTCCGACACTCCGGCCAGTGAACTGTTTGCGAAGTCTAAAGCTGCGCTGGAGAAAGCAATTGCTCTGGACGATCAACTTGCCGAGGCGCATGCATTTTTAGGAACAATCAGTGCGCGGCACGATCACGATTTAGGCACGGCAGAGCGGCAACTGCGCTATGCGGTGAAGTTGAACCCGAGCTGTTCACAAGCTCATTACCAGCTTGCGCAAAATGTGCTGGCGCCCCAGGAGCGCTGGGATGAGGCGATGCGGGAGAATCGTTTGGCCAGCGAGTTGGATCCGCTTTCGCCATTGATCGCTTATAGCGGGCCTTGGCTGGCGATGTTGAAGAGGGACCACGCGACGGCGGTGGACGGCTTTGGACGGCTGGCTGTGGAATATCCCACCGACCGGATGGCAACAGGGGGCCTGATCGCGGCGTTGATGGGGCGGGGAGATTATGCGGCGGCTCTGAAGCTGCTGCGGGAGCAGCAGGCGCGATCGCCGAGTTACGTGTCGCTGGCCCTGATTGGACATGCGGAGGCTCGGAGCGGGAACAGGGCAGGCGCGGAGAAAACGCTGCAGGAGTTGTTCGCGGCCGAGACGACAAGGCGTGTGCCGCCGATTTGTTTTGCGCTGGTTTACATGGGCTTGGGGGATGCAGATAAGTCGTTTCGCTATCTGGACCGGGCAAGGCTGCAGGACGATTTTTCTTACCTGATTTTTGCGCGGGTAGCGCATCTCTATGACCCGATCCGGCGCGACGGAAAGTTTCCAGCCCTGCTTGCCTCGATCGGTCTGGCAGACGAACAGATTCAACAAAATCAGCGAGATAACGCGGGCAATCACGGTTAATATACCCGCGGATACTCTGGCTTTCTGCGGAAAACGCTCATTGTGGCTTTGGGAACCGACTTCGCGGTTCAAAAGAGGACAAAACACAATGACGAACAAATTGAACGGCAAAAAAGAGAGAGTTTACAAAGCGGTCAGGCTGGCTTCCATCGCGGTTTTGCTTGCGTTAGGGACGGGGATTGCGAGTGCCCAACCGCGATGCAGTGTTCTGGATGGAAGCTACGCGTTTCAGGCATCCGGAACCTTTGTAAACCCGGCTGCACCGACCGTGTTCGCTCCATTCAATATTGTGGGGGTTCAGACCTTCGATCCGGCGGGTACATTCAGTGTTATCGAAAGTGCCAGCTTCCCCGGTTTCGTTATGAGGGCGGCCAGGTTTTCGGGCACTTATACTCTGAACGCCAACTGTACCGGCACCATGACGGCGAAGTTTGCGGATGGAACTACGGGCACTCAGGACTTTGTCGTCTCTGAGGGAGGCAGAACCATTTACGCGGTAGGGGTGGACCCTGTGCCGGTGGGGGGGTCTCTGGCTACGAAGTTCACGAAGTTGATACCCGGGCAGTAGCCGTGGGCCGTTCCGGGCGGCTCCGTAGCATTGCGAGGCCGCCCAAAACTGCCAAAGGACGACGAATTTACGTGCCTGTGTAGGGGACTTTGACTTGCGGCTTGAGCAGGATGGGATCGAGCGTAAGGAAAGGGATCAACGTCTTCATCGCGTAGCCATCGGGGATTGAGACGGTGACGAAATCGGGGGCGCTGCCTCCGGCGGAGATATCGCAGCCCGTGTTCGAGCAATCGCAGGCGCCTAGGGATTGTTGGACGGGGTCAAAGCGCTGGGCGGTGATGAGGAGCATGTCGGCGGTGAGACCCGTGACGATCAGGTTGGCGGAACCGTCGGAGGTGCCGGTCAGGGCGAGATTTTCGGCGGCGACGATGCCGGGGTCGGCGGCGTCGCAGAAGTTGACACCTTGAAGACTACCGACGTAGCGGGCGACCGTGTAGAGCGTTTTCTTAAGCGTGTAGTAGGTGTAGGTGAGCTTGCCTAGCTGCTCGATAGAGACAAGCAGCGTGATGAGGATCGGCAGGAAAAGTACGGCTTCAATGGCTGTATTCCCGCTGCGCCCGAACTTTTTCATTGGAATAAGACCACCTTGCCGGGTCCGCTCTGCGCGGCGCAGCCGCCATCGAAGCGGCCCTGTTTTATAGGGACCACGCTGCCGATGTAGAGGGCCTGGAAGCGGCCGTTGATATCGGTGGGGTCGTTCGAGAGAGCGCCGGATGTGGGTTCGACAAGGAATTCACGGAAGCCTAAGACGGTCATGGCTCCAGCGGCATCCAGGGTGTCGACTACGGGGACGGTGATCACGCGGCGGACGCTACCGGTATAGGCGGTGTAGTCGTCGAGGTCGGTTTGATCGGTGTCAGGTAGGTATGGACTCGACACGGTGGCGACGTCGGTGACGCTGGAGCACGTGCTGGGCGTATCGGTGGTGAAGCGCGCGCTCAGGCCGCAGAGGGAGTTGCGGACGGAGACGGCAACCGTGTTGGTAACGCAGGCTTGCGGGGTGGCGCTGGCCCAGACAACTTCGGTGCTGTTGACTCTGAAGCAGGATTGCGTGCTGACCGCTGAGCCGGGGAGGCCGCCCGCGCCGATTTGAAAGAGCTGCTGCGTTTCGTCAAACGTGCTGCCGGTATTGTAGCGGTCAAGCAGCAAGTAGGGGATGCGTTGCGCGCCGCCGGTGAGAGTGCCGGGTTGCGGGTTGCCGGTGCAGACGTAGCCAAACGTGTAGCGGGTGGTGGGGACGAAGCCGAAGTTGATCAGGTCGGTTTGGTCGAGCGCGGCAATGGCGAAGTTTTCGATGCCGCAGCCGGTGCAGACCGGGGCGCTCATGCCGGCTACGGCTCTCGCGGCTACGGTTGTTTTTCGCGCGACGCCAGCGCTCAACAGGGCCCAGAAGGTGAGCGGGGCATCGGCGGTGATGTTGGTCTGCACGTATTGGGCGGTGGTGCCGTCGGCGGCGGAGGCGGTGCCATCGGCGTTGGCGGCCATGGCGTCGGCAGCAGCGGCGAAGTAGCTGGGATCGGGGACATTGCTTTGGTAGAAGCCGTCGGTGCTGCCGATGAGGAGCGAGCCGAAGTTGTATTTGTTGCCGTCGAGGTTGGCGTTGTCGACGGTTAGAAGTGCGGCGGCGGTGGCGTTGGAGGTGGAGGCGCTGGTGCCGATCAGTTGGCGCCCGGCGGAGAGCGCCATGGCGTTGGCGGCTTGGTTGAGTTCACCGCGGATCAGGTAGAGACGGCCGAGGTCGATGGCAAAGCCCATGAAGCCGAACAGGACTGGGACTAGGATGACTAGGAGCTGTAGGGCGACTGTGCCGCGTTTTGGGTTTGGTTGGGGTGATAGGGGGGGGTGGATTGAAGGCGTTCCCTGACGGTCACGGCTCCGAGTGGAGATTGGATCGGGAGTTAGTGGTAGCACCGGGGTGGGAGTTGGTTGTAGCACCGGGGTGGGGAGTAGTGCGCGGTTTGGCATCGGGGGCCGCTGTTATGGTTTCGGTTCCTGATAGCCACGGGGGCCTACGAATTCGGGGGCGGTTGCGGGGTCGCCCTTCTTTTTCTTTTTGGGGTGATTCAGCAGGCGTTTGTCTTCTTCGGAAGTGCGTTGAAAGGGTTCGATGAAATCGGGGAGTTTTACTTTTTCCTCGGCCGTTAGGGGGCGGACGAAATGGGGGGTGATGACGACCAGCAGTTCGTCTGTGGTTTTTGAGGTGGAACGCGTCTTGAAGAGATTGCCCAGGATAGGGATGTTGGCGAGGCCGATCAGGCGGTCGGCTTCTCTCGTGACGCGGTTGTCGATCAGGCCGGCGATCGCGAAGCTTTCTCCTTCGCGCAGAATCACTTCGGTTTCGGCTCTCCGTTGGCTGATGGCAGGGATCAGGTAGCCTTGCAGGGTGACTGCGTTGGCGTAATCGAGAGAGCTGACTTCGGGGGAGACTTTGAGATCGATTGCGCCTGAGGCTGTGACGGTGGGGGTGAAATCCAGTTGCACGCCGAAAGGTTTAAATTGCACGGTGATGACGGGGGCTGTGGAGCCGCCAGTCGAGGTGGTGGTGAGGACTGGGAAAGGGAAGGAGCCGCCTGCGAGGAAGCTGGCTTCTTTGCCTTCGACGGCGATAAGGTTCGGCTCGGCCAGGATTTGGAGCAGATTCTGCTGCTGCAGGGCCTTGATGGTGGCACCGATATTGAGGTCGGGGCGGTAGACAAAGAGGTTGAGGAGGTCGGCGAAGTTGACGGAGGAGTTGGAGAACGCGCCGTTCTGGTATTGAAGCTGGCTGAAGCGCGGGGAGGCGAACTGTTGCGTTGTCGACTCGCCCAAGAGCTTGCCGTTGCGGCTGAAAAGGTTGAAGCCGACTTCAGAAAGCGCGGTGCGATCGATGGAGGCGAACTTTACCTCCAGGAGAATCTGGCGGAGTTCCGGTTCCGGCGGGGCTTTAAGGAGATTGATCACGGTCTTGGCGCGCGACTGAGCCAGGCCCGCGGCTTTCTTGGAATCGGCGGAAGAGGCCACGTTGCCGGTGAGGACCAGCGTTTCGCCTTTGCCGGTTACCTCGATGTTGGTGCCGGGGATTTCGCGCTTGAGCATGCTGCGGAACTCATCGAATTCGTAGTTATCGGCGAGAACATCCACGTCATAGCGAACCGGGGCTGCGCCGGATTCCCATACTAAGACCGTGGTGCGGCCTGGGCCTTTCGCGTTGATCATCACTTCGTGAGGAGAGATGACAACCACGTCGGCGATTTTGGGTTCGCTGGCGGCTACTTGTTTCACTTCGTTGGTGTACTGCATCAGTTCGCCGCGGCCCACGACCAGGGAGAGGGGACGGGCTAGGGCGGGGGTTGTGAACGCCAGAAAAGTCAAAATCACCGGCCATGGGCCGACGCTACTTCTAATCATGGAAGACTTCCTGGACGTGCTTGTCGCCTCTATAGACATCGACTACGGCTCTGGGGGGTGGCGGGACCGGTTTGATGATCTTTGTGGTCATGGTGCCCGGCTCCACGTATTTCTTGTCGCCGGTCAGGTCCGCCCATACTTTGGGATCGTCCAGGTTGGGAACTTTCGCGAATTGGGTGGTGCGGCCGCGCTTCGCTCTCGCGACCCTTGCGCTCACATAGGGGTCCAAAACTTCCGTGGTGACCGGGGTGCCGTCCATGTTGTTGTTGCCATCGAGCGGGTTGCGAAGGGTGAGACTCACTTTGCCTTCGTTCTTCGCCAGTTCCAGTTTTTGGGCATCTTCCGGGGTGACGATGAGGGTGGCGACAGGCATCTTAGCGGCCTTTGGATCAACGGTTTGATTGGCGGCAATCAGGCGGCCCACGGCCAACACCCTTACGTTTTGCAAAATGGTGGAGGTAACGGCTTCGGCCATGGATCCCGGCCGGGTGAAAAGAACGTCGACTCTTGAATTGGGCGTGACCAGGCCAGAGACGCCACTCACGTCGGTGATGGGTACGGAGACAGCGCGGTACCCGGCGGGCACGGTGGCCATAATGCCTTCCGGGCCATCCACGGTAGAGAGCTTTGAGAGGATGAGCGGTTCATTGGTGCTGAAGGGGTAAAGCGTGACGCGCCGCAGCGCCTCTTTTTCGGTGAACAGCGCTCCTTTGGGAATTTCGTGGTCGAGCAGCTTGATTTCCTTGAGGTCGGATTTTTTCAGCGTGGCTCCCAGGGGAAGGTCGCGAGCGGCGACCAGTACAACCCTGCGGGATTGGGGTTTCGCCGCGACTGTGGAAGCGTACAGAAACCAGGTGAGAAGCGCGGCGGAGATCCACGCGATTCCGAACAACATGATGATGCGTCTTCTATCCATTTGTTTTCACTTCCTCAAGAGCGTGGCGACAGAGTCGGCTGCTTGCTTGGTCCAGCCTTGCGATTCTAGCGCGCCGATCAGCGGCGCACCCGTGGGGAGAAGCGCGTTAGTGAAATCGAAGCGGCTCAAGATGCTCTGCCAGCCTGGGCGAAGTTGGGTCAGCGTACCGTAGTCTTCGAGGAACTTTGCGCCGTATAAGTCGCTACGGCCGTCGAAGAAAACCTTGCGGCTTCCGGAGAAGCGATAGATAAGATAGCCGCCAAATTTATCAGAACTGAGGATTCTGGCTTCGGGTGGAAGCTTTCCGATCTCTTCGGAAAGAGCCACCGGAAATTCCTTGGCGGGAAAGCCGGCGGCGGGAACTCGGAGCGCTAGGGCGGCCAAGAGGAGGACGGCGGGGGTCCAGATCAGGCCGTTGGAGCGGAGGTCAATTGCATTCAGATTTGCGGAGTAGGCCAGGGCCGCATTCAGGTGTTTGCGGATTGAGTCGCGAAGGTCGCCGGCGCGGCGGAGAGCTTCAGTAATGGCCCCGTTCGCCGTGGGGAGCGCGAGCAGTGCGACCAGCGGGAGGGCCCTGGCCGACTTTAGAGCCATGGTGAGGAAGAGGGTGATCAGGAGGAATCCGGAGACGTCCTTCCGGGCTAAAGAAAGGATTGCGCCCGCTGCGGAGATGCCCAGGGTGAGAAGGATTTGGTTCGACCCCGGCAAGTGGAAGTTGAAGGATTGGAACTCACCTACGCGGTCTAAAAGCTGGGTGTCGGCCAGGTAGTTCAAGACGTGGGCGTGGAGGTGGTAGCCGTAGGGGTTCGCGAAGGTTGCCGCGAAAGAAACGGCTGCGGCGATGGCATATCTTCTTGGGTGGGATTCGGTGTTCTTATAGATTGTCTTGCTTAAGTAAGCGCCTACGGCTTGGATTATCAGGATCGCCGGCGCTAGCAGGAAGCTGGCGTGAACGTTGGCCCAGAGCGCGCTTAGCGAACGCGATCGAAAATCACAGGGCGTGGCCCGATAAGACAGAAGACCAGGAGGAGGATCCAGCTGAGCAGGTGGGGTCTGGCGAGCCAGTGTAGGTTGGTGGTACTGAGCATCGGGATCGCGAGCGCCGCGGTGAGTAGGAAGGTGCCTCCTTTGGCGCGGTTAAGTTTGACCCAGAGATAGGTTACGGAGGAAAGGACCGTTGCGTAGAAAAAGGCTACTCCGCTTAAACCCCAGGCTCGGTGGATCGCTCCGACCAGGACATCGGTGAGCCACTCCCAGGCGAACCAGGGCTTTCCGGCTTGGGTAAAGGAGAAGGGGTCTGTGCGCGGGAGAGCTCCCGTGCGCAGAATTTGCTCACCGGCGCGGATGTGCCACCCCGCGTCGGAATCGTGAAAGAAAGCTTGATAGCCGCCGAAGAGAAACAAACTGTAGAAGAGAGTGACCACGGCGGCCGAGAATGCCAAATCGGGCATGAGCCACTGGAAAGAGCGGCTCATTTCCCTTATTGGGCGGCGGCTCCGATGCTCGACAAGTCGCCCGTGATGCTTTGGTAGAGGCTAACGATGCCTTGCGAGAGCTGCGTGACGGTGGTGATAAGAGCCAGGCCGACGGCAGCGACAATCAATGCGTATTCGACCAGATCCTGGCCGTCTTCTTCTTTAATGAATCGGGTAATTAGATTTTTCATGGATGAACCTCCGTGGAGCGGGATGCTGTTTGTACTGCTGAATCAGTGGCGGGCGCCGCAACGGGCGCGCCCTGGAAAAAGCGATGCAAGGCTATTTTGACACGGGTGGCGCGCGGAAGCTGCGCGGGCGGCAGAGAAATTGTGGCGGCCTTGCCATCGAGATCGGATACCAGCTTCAGGTTTCGAATCGCGGCGGGATAGTCCCGGTTGTAACTGAGAGACCGCTCGATTTCGTTGCGTGCTTCGGGATACTTGCCTTGCTCGATCAGGAGCGCCGCGAGGTTATTGTGAGCAGCGGCAGGTTCGGAAACCGACTGGAAGTGAACAATGGCTTCAGAGGGATTCGCGGCAAGCGAGGCAGCGAGATTGTCGCGCGCGATTTCAGACGAGGGGTTGAGTTTGAGGGCCGCGCGAAATTCCTGGGCGGCTTCGGCGGTCTTGCCCTGGCTCAGCAGACAAAAGCCGAGATTGTTGTGGAGATAGTCGCGGTCCTGCTGGCGGGCATCGGCGCGGGCAAGGGCCTCGCGGTGGGCGGCTTCAGACGCCTTAGTGTCACCCGTGCCATCTTGCATGATCCCCAGCCACGCGACATACGAGGGCGCGGCTTCGGGGTGGCTGGCGAGGAATGCGGAATAGCCAAGGATGCCGGATTTTTCGTGATGAACCGCGACCAATGTGCGGGCCAAACGCAACTGAGGTTCGGCGGCATCGGGGAACTTTTCGGTTGCGATGCGGTAATGATCGAGCGCGAGTTCGGGATAGCCCTTAGCTTCATAAGCCGCGCCCAGGTCGAGGCGGAAATCGAGGTCGGAGGGTGAGCCGATCACCTTTTCCCGAAGACGGGCGAGTTGGTAATCGCCATCGCCGGCGTCAACAGCGTTTCGGATCTGGCGGTCGAAGGAGGAGACGGGAGGAGCGGCTGTAATCTGATGCTTGGCGCAGCTTGTCAGGAACAGAGCAGCGGCAATTGCGAAAACGCCGACGCGGGTGAAAGACAGCTGATCCCCGGGATGGGTCCGCGTGCTGGCGGCGGTACCGGCTGGCACCTCCAGGACGGAGAAGCTGGTCAGCGAAAGAGAAATGCGCCAGGGCTTCATTGCGGGTCGGATCTTCTTCACTCTCTTCTGCCGGTCCAGATACAACACGTCAATGGGAAACTTCATGAAAAAACTATGAACACCCTCGCAGCGATCGATCCAAAGGCCCTCGCCAGGTTCCAATTTGAGGCGGCCGAGAAGGCCACGGCGCCTGTCGGCGCTGGTTCGGGCACATTCGATCTCCTCACCCAGAAGCTCGCCGGAGGTCTGGTTCCGCACAGTTATTTTCAATCGCACAGTTATAACACGAACCACGCGGATTAGTTCCATAGGTCAAGGCGGCCTGGAAACTAAACGATACTCAGAGGGTTATAATCAGGGATCTCCGAATCTATCATGCGAAGTTTTGCCCTTGTTGTTTGGTTTTTGCGCTCTTTCCGTTGTTCCGCTTTGTGCCCAGATTACGAATGCCGCTACATTTGGGACCATCGTTCCGTTAAATGGGCCGCCTTCGGACGTGGTGCTCGATTCCTTTCGGCAGCGGCTGTATTTGATTAACGCGACCGCAAATCGTGTGGATATCTTCAGTACTGCGACAAATCAGGTAATCGGAAGTCTTGGTGTGGGTCGTGGCCCCTTGGCGGGAGCGATCTCGATGGATTCGGCGTTTTTATACGTAACGAATTCAACCGATAAGACCCTTAGCGTGATCGATCTGGGCGGGCAGCGGGTAACGCAAACGGTAACGCTGCCGGCAGTGCCCGAAGGCGTGGAAGTGGGAGTCGATGGCCGGGCTTTGGTGAGTTTGCAGAGCACGACCGAGGGTTTGGTGATTTTCGATCAGACACAGACCTCAGGTTTGCAGTTGACCCCGGTTTCCACTCCGCCCGCGCCCTCCACGCCCGCGCCTTTGCCCACCACGGTCCTGGTACGCCCACAGACCACGTTCAACGATAAGTTGATTCGCACACCGGACGGCATGTTTATCGTAGGAATCACAAATCCGGGAACGAACGGGACGAGCACCTATCTCTTTGTTTATGAGGTGGCGTCGGGAACCATTCTGCGCAGCCGGACGGTGGCAGGACAATCGACGACCCTTTCGATGGCGCCCGATGGCTCGCGCTTCATGGCCGGCTACACGATGTATGACACGGCGACCCTGTCGGTGATTGCGCAGCAGAATAACGCAAACGCGCCGTTTCCTTTTACTTCAGCGTTTACAACACAGCAGAATTTGGGCGGCAGCGTATTTTCGGCTGATGGCAACACGTTGTACAGCGCCTTCAACGTGGCGGCATTCACCAGCGTGAATCCTCCGCCGAAGCCGAACTCCTCAACCTTATTAATCGGCAACGGCCGAAGTATGAGTATCGATCTGGGAATTCGGCTGCCCGAGAGTATCGTCGCAAAGATGGTGAGCCTGCCTTCGGGCGATGCTTACGCGCTGTCTGCCTCCGGCATGATGTATCTGCCGCTGACGAAGCTTTATACCTACCCGATCATCATGCCAGAGACGACTCAGGTGTTTCTTTCGAGCGATCCTTGCAGCCGTGGGTTAGTCAGTGGAACCTTAAGGGTGAATAACATTGGGGCGGGTAAGTTGACCTATTCGCTAACGAATACGAATCAGTCGCTGACTACAGAAGTGTCAAGCGGGCTGGCGCCTTCGTTAGTAAAGTTCACGATGGAACCGGGACGGATTAATGTAAACCGGCAATCCGGAACGAACCTGGTAACAGGCTTGCAGACTCTGCAAGGTACACCTCTCGATATCACGTTGAGTTCCAATGAAGCGATCAATATCCCCAGCACCGTTCGCGTGTATATGAATGTGCGCGATCCGGATCAGCGGGGCATCTTGTATCCGATTCCCACGACTCCGAATAACTCCCCAGCCGCGAGTTACAATCCGAACTTCACCGGCGGCAACGAAGGCGTGCAAGACATTCAGCTCGACCAGCCGCGCAACCGGATCTACTTGACGAACTCCGGTTACAACCGCATCGAGGTATTCGACACGGTGAACCGGACGTTTCTGGATCCGATTGCCGTGGGACAGCTGCCGCATCAAATGGCGCTTGCCACCGATGGCAGCACGCTTTACGTCGGGAACACCGGGGGCGAGCTGATTTCGATTATCGATCTGAGTCAGACACCGGCGCGGGCGATCGGTACCGTCAACTTTCCGCCGCTGCCGAGACAGGGCGGAGGGACCGTGACAGCAACCGGGGTTTTGAATCCGCGATCACTGGCGTATGGGTATTTCGGGCTTGAGTTTGTCATGTCGAATGGGTCGCAGTGGAAGTTGAGCGCGGGGAACACGGCGACGGTTCGGCCGCTCGATACGGTGACCAGGATTAATAACTCAAGTCTGCTTGCCACTCCCACATCCATGGCCGCATCACCAGATGCTTCCTCGATCTTGACGCTTGCGGGAAATGGAAACGGGTTCCTGTATGACGCGGCGAGCGACGCTTATGGTTATTCCGCGCTGCTGTTTCCCGCGACGATTCAGGGCTACTACGGGCCGGTGGCCGCCGCACCGGGTGGGGCTTACTTTCTGGCGAACGGCCTAGTGCTGAATCCGGCTTTGAGCGTTCTTTATGGCAACTCAAACGCGAGTGCAGTTCAGCGGAATGTGGCGGCAGTGACCGCGCTGGACACGAATACGTATCTGCGGTTCACAACCAGCTTTCGGGCAAACATCGCGGCAACAGCCGCCGATGAGCAGCGGCCCACGCTGGAGATTGTGAACGTGCCTACCGGGCAGAGCACTTTGCTCGGCGTGTTGGCCGAGCAGCCTCGCTACAGCGTCTTCGGGACGACGCGCACGAACGTTCCGGCCCGGTGGATGGTGGCTGACAACACGGGCACGGCGTATATCGTGACGCTTTCCGGGCTAACGGCGGTTCCACTGGCTCTCAACGGAACGATCGCTCCCCAACTGTCGGCTTCGCGGCCGGTTGTGAATGCGAGCGACGGGACAACAACATTGCATCCGGGCAGCTTCATCACCCTGACCGGCGCCGGGCTGGCTGACGCGGCGACCGCGAACGTACTTCCCGCTCCGACGGTATTGGGCGGGAGCTGCGTGACGTTCAACGATGTGAGTCTGCCGCTGTTCACCACGTCAGACGGAACGATACAAGCGCAGATCCCCGCGAACGTGGTGATGGGGAGCAATGTTGTGGTGGTGCGGTCGCTTGCGAATGGACAGGCGAGCAATCCGGTGATTGTGAGAGTTACGGCGGGCGCCACAAACTAGCGGTGACTCCACAGCTTGAAACAGCGCTGGGTACGCTGCGGGCGGCGATTCGCGCGGGGCGGAGCGATATAACGATGTTGGTGCCGACGGCGACGTTGGCGGAGCATCGACGGCATCAGCTAGCGCGGGAAGGTCTGGTTTTTCGTCCAGAACTGATTCAGACGTTATCGCGATTCGCGGCTGATCTGGCGCCGGAGGTGCGCCAGGTCTCGGAGCCCTTGTTTCAGATTGCGGTGGAGCGGGCGCTTGGGGAACTCCAGCCGGTGGAGTTCGCCGGGGTAAGCGATGCTCCGGGATTCGCAAGTTCGATCGCGGATGCGATTCGGCGGCTGGATTCGGTGGGCGTCCGGCCTAAAGATTTGGAGCGGGTATGCGGCGAGTGGCCGTATGCGGTTCCGTTGGCTCGTGTGTGGCAGGCGGTAGAGCGGGAGCTTTGGAATCGCAATTTGACGCTACGGTCTGGAGTCTTACGGGCGGCGGCTTCGCGGGAGCGCACGGGGAAAATCTTGCTGGATGGTTTCGCCAAGTTTTCCGCCCCTGAGATACAGTTTCTGGGCTTTCCAGCGACGGTGGCCGCTGTTGCAGAGTTTGCGGGGCTCACCGAGCGGTTTGCGGCGGATTCCGACATTCGGGAAGCGGAGGAGATTGCACGGCGCATCCTGGAGGGGGGTGTCTCGTTTCGGGATGTGGGAATAGCGCTGCGAAATCCGGAGAGATATGTACGCGTGCTTCGGCCTGTGCTGGAGCGATTTGGGATTCCTGCCCGCTTCTACTTTTCGGAGCCGTTGAGTTCGAGCGCCGCATGCCGGTTGTTCGCCGGAACGGTGGAAGCATTCCTAAGTGGTTGGGACCATGAGGTGTTGTTACCGGTTTTAAGACTGTGTCCCGGCCTGGGCCGCCAGGATCGTTTAGATTTTCTGGTACGGGAACAGCTACCAAATTCGGGTTTAGGCCCTTTGCGAGAGTTGGGCGCTGGATATCTGGTGGAGGAGTGGGAAACGCTGGGGCGCAACTGGTCCCGGCGGCTTACGCCTGTGCGGTGGGCTGAGCAGATTGCGGCGGATTTGCGGCGCGTGTACAGGATGCGGGAAGGGTCGGCAGTTCCGGTGCGCCAGTTTGAGGCAGCTCTTGTGGAGGCGGCGGAGCTGGATTCCGCGCCGGTTTCCCTTAGGGAATTTTGGGCGGTTGCGCGGACCGCGCTTGAGAATACCTCCTTACGCATTCCCGATCAGAGGCGCAATGTGGTGCATGTGATGAGCGTGTATGAGGCTCGGCAGTGGACGCTCGATACCGTGTTTATTTGCGGTCTGGCGGAGAAAGCCTTTCCGAAGCGGCATCCGCAAAACGCCTTTCTTCCGGATGCGGCGATGAAAAAGCTCGGTGTTGAGACTTCGGCAGACCTGGATGCAGAAGAAACCGAACTGTTCCGGCTGGTGCGCGCAAGCGCCCGCAAGCCGCGTGGTGCTGAGCTATGCGGCGGAACAGAAAGATGGACCATCTGAATTTTGGGGGCCCGCTCCGGAGGTGGTGCACGTGCCAGAGCCGGTTCGGCCTGCTTTGGCAGCGCGCGGTTTAGCTCGGCCGAACTCTGCTCGGGTCACGGACGCTTCGCTCATGAGGTGGGTTGCGAATGCACAGCCAGCATTTTCCGTCACGGGTCTGGAGAACTATCTGGGCTGTCCGTTCAAGTATCTGGCGTTGAATTTATTGCGGTTGAAGACGGCTCCCTTGCGTCCGGAGAAACGGCTGAGTTTCCTCGAAGAAGGGAATATCGTCCATAAGGTACTGGAGGAGTGGTTGCCGGAGCGTGGTCCAATCAAGCCCGTGCTCGACCGTGTCTTTGAGCGCGTGTGTGGGGAGAAGCGCATTGTGCGTGGATACCGGTCGGAACATTCTTATGCCCAGATGTTGGGGAACCTGGAACGGTTTGCGGGCACGGAGTGGCCGCGCAATGAGGCGCTGCCGCCGGAGCAAGGAATGGAGTTCACCATTACCGAGGGAATCACAATCAAGGCTCGGATCGACCGTACGGAGCGCGCGCCAGACGGGCGGTTAATCGTGATCGATTACAAGTACAGCAACGCGGCGAAAACGGAAGGTAAGGTTGAGGACGACACGAAGCTGCAGGGCCCACTGTACGTCCGGGGTTTGGAGGGGCGTGGGGAGCGGGTAGCGGCGATGGTGTACTTCAGCTTAAAGAAGAGCGCGGAGGCATTTGGGTGGGGCGAGGTGCCGGGATTTGCGAAGCAGCTGCAGCCGTTGACACGCGAATGGATGGAGCGCGGCGTGGCCGAGGCGCGCGTTGCGGTGGATTCGATTCGCGCGGGCGCGTTTCCGGTACGGAAGCAATTCGATGCGTTCTGTAACTTTTGCGATGCCAAGGATGCCTGCCGCGTTGAAGTTCTCCAATGAACAGCTAGAAGCGATTTCGATCGAGAAGCTGGGCCAGGACGCGTGTATCGTGGCGGGGCCGGGGTCTGGGAAGACCACGGTGCTGGTGGAGCGCTTCCGGCAACTGGTGACGCATGCTCACATTCCCTCGAGCCGGATTCTGGCGATCACGTTCACAGAGAAAGCCGCGAGCAACATGCGCGAAAAGCTTTCCAGAGAGCTGGGCGAAGCGCTGGAGACGGCCAATGTTTCTACGGTGCATGGATTTTGCTACCGGCTGATTCGTGAGCATGCGATCGAGGCAGGGGTAGACCCGGGAGCGCAGATTCTGGAGGAAGGCAAGGGGGTGTTGCTGCGTCAGCGCGCGCTGGAGCGGGCACTGGACGACTTGCTGCGCGAGAATCCTGTAGCAGCGAAGAGCCTGATGCGCGGATTGTGCGCGGATGCGGGCAAGCTGGCAGAGGTGTATGACGCGATCCGGTCAGCAGGGGTGGCGGTTGGCAAGCTGCGGGAGTATACGGCGGCACCGGCGAACGGCGCGCGGGAAGAGATCGATGCATTGATGGGCCAGGTTCCGGGACTTTCGTTACGGCCGGACCAGCGGGCGAAGCTGGATTCCTTGCATCAGTGGCACCGGGTGTTGCGTTCTTGTCAGGATTTGCGGGCGCACCTGCAAACCGAGCCGTTCGTGCTTACGCAGGTTCGCAACCCAGGCCTAAGCGCGATCGTGAAGCGCATTCGTGAGTTGGCCAAGATCATGTTGTCGGAGCAGGTCACGGCCGAGCACGCGCAGGATCGGGTGGCTCTGATAGCCGTGCTGGAGCGCTTCGATACTTTGTATACGCAAGAGAAGCGTAAGCGCGGGTGGCTCGACTTTTCGGATCTTGAGTTTTACGCGGTGCGGCTGCTGGAGACGCATCCTCACATTCGCACGAAGCTGAGGGAACACTTTCTGCAGATCCTGATGGATGAGTTTCAGGACACCAACGGGCAACAGAAGCGCCTGCTGGAACTGTTGCGCGCGCCGGACCGGTTCTATGCGGTGGGCGACATCAACCAATCGATTTTTGGATTTCGCTATTCGAGTCCGGAGGTGTTTCGCGAGTATCGGGATCGCGTGCTCGAAGCAGGAAAGCACCATGTAGATCTGGTGGAGAACTGGCGGAGCAGGCCGGAAATCCTCATGGCTGTGGAGACCGTGCTGCAGGGGCGTGCAGGCCTTGAGCCAAGAAGGCTGGTGGCGACCAAGACGCTGACGAAGAAACGCGACCCGTCCGTGGAAGTGATCGCGGTTGAAGCCGGCGAGGGCAACGGAACGGAGTATGAAGCGGCATGGGTGGCGGAGCGCATCTGCGAATTGCGCGTGAAGCTGCGCGCGGAGTTCCGTGATATGGCGGTGCTGGTGCGGAACTCGAGCGTGTTCGAGGAGTTTGCGACGGCGTTTGAGAAGCGGGGTGTACCTTACGAACAGAGCCGGAAGCGCGGGTTTCTGGAAAGCCGGGAGGCGCGCGACCTGACACATCTGCTGCGTGTGATTTCGAATCCGCGGGATGAGATGAGTTTGGCGGTGGTGTTGCGTTCGCCATTCGTGGAGTTGTCGGATGAGGGGCTCTTAAGGTTAGAGACCACGTCTCAGTACAACCTGGCCGAAGCGTTGAGCGCGGCGAATTTGGTTGAGTTCGAAGAGCGGGATGGCGCGCGTCTAGGCCATTTTCGCGAGCGGTTGGCGGAGTGGCGCGCGGCGCACCCTCATATCGCCATCGACCGGCTTTTAATGCGCGCGATGGATGCGTGCGGATACCCGTATGGGCCGGGGGTCGACAAGTTTCTCGCGATGGCTCGATCGGCGGATTCACCGCTGCAGGAGTTTGTCGAAGAGTTGGAGCAGCTTCGGGAAGTGGACACAGGTGAGCCGGAAACGCCGCTCGACACGGGGCGCGACGCAGTCCGAATGATGACAGCGCATTCGGCAAAAGGGCTGGAGTTTCCGATTGTGTTCGTAGCCTCCATGAGCAAGGGTACCCGCACAACCAGTCCGCCCTTTTCCTTCACTCCCGAGATCGGGTTAGGCGCGAAGTGGCGGATACACGAAGACGACGAGGGACAGGACGATGCGTTCCATACTGCAAACCTCGCCGTGATCAGTGAGCGGGAGAAGCACGAAAGTAGCCGGCTGCTGTATGTCGCGATGACGCGGGCGGAGGAGCACCTGGTGCTTTCGTATTCGAAAGAGACACAGATGCATTGGGCTGGATGCGTCCGGGAGTTTTTGGTGAAGCCTCATGCCATCCCGTTCGAAAACCCGACAGAAGTGCAGGTGAGCCACCCGGATGGCCGGACGTTTGCGGTGCGAGTATTGCAAACGCGGCAGATGCCGCACCCCGAGCAAAGCAGCTTCCCGTTTGAATCCGGTGAAACGGCACGAGAACTTCCCCGCCCCGTGTTGCGGGAGCAATACGATTCGGCGGTCACGGTGACTGCGCTATCCACCTTTGCCGATTGTCCGCGAAAGTATTATCTGGCGCACTGGTTAGGATGGGAGCAGCAGCGCCCGGCGCGGCTGGTGGAGCGGGGTGAGGAATCGGGCGCAGCGCAAGTTCCCGCGAGTGAGTTGGGGCGCGACGTGCATCGGCTGTTGGCCGGGGAGCTTGTGGAAACGAGCGACGACGCGAAGCTGCTGGCGCGCACGTTTCTGGAGCATGAGTTGGGAGCGCGGGCGGCGCGCGCCAAGCGAGTAGAGCGGGAATGGAGCTTTCTGGTTGCCGTGAACGACGTGGTGGTGAGCGGACAGATCGACCTTTGGTTTGTGGAGCAGGATGCGATCGTGCTGGTGGATTACAAGACGAACGCGGAAGTGGATGCGGGCGCGTATGAGACCCAGGTGCATCTGTATGCTCTGGCTCTGGAGCGCGCGACGGGCTTGCGCGTTCGGGAAGCTTACTTGCATTTCCTGCGTCCGAATGAGTTGGTGAGGGTGGCGGCGGACACCGGGGCCGCGGAGTTTGCGGTGGCGCAACTTGCCGGCGCGCAGGAGCGGGGAGAGTTCCCGTTGCGGGTGGCGGAGCGGTGCCGGAGATGTGCGTTTTATAAAGGCATGTGTCCGGCGGGAAGGGACACGGTGAACGTGGAGCCCTTGCCTAACTGACTCCGCACCGCGATGGTGCCGCCGTGGTGGTGAACAATCTTTTCCACGATAGATAACCCGATGCCGGTACCCTTCTCACTGCCCTGCTCCGCGGACTTGGTGCGATAGAAACGCTCAAAGATGTGGCGAGCGTCCTTCGGGCTGATCCCGACGCCCTGGTCTTCTATAGATAGGAGGATGTGTTTCTGATCGCGCGCGGCGCTGACTGTCACGACCGTGTCGGGTGGCGAGTACTTCACGGCGTTGGTCAGCAGGTTGTAGAACGCGAACTCCAACAGTTCGCGGTCGCCCGTAAGGGTATCGCTCAAAAGCGGCTCCACGCGGACTTCGATTGCTTTACGATCCGCCACAGGGCGAATGCGTTCCGTGCAGCGATCCAGAATTTCATGCGGGGAGAATTGTTCCCGTTTCAATTCCATCTGCCCGGCGGAGAGGCGCTCGGAGCTTAGAAACGTCTCGATCATCTGCGCCAGCCGCTTCGATTCGGCGTTGATCATGTTCGCCATCTGTTTGCGCTTCTCTTCTGGAAGAGCGTAGCGTCCCATCAGTTCGCTGGAGCCCTGGATCGCGGTGAGCGGTGTCTTCATTTCATGTGTAACGAACTGCATGGCTTCGCGGTATTGTGCGCGAGCGGCTTCGGAGCGGGTAAGCTGTTTCCGGACGACGACCTGCTGCCATGCAGCGGCGGCGATGACGGAGAGCCATGCGCAGGCGGCTACGGGCGTAAAGGGAAACACGATGTTCTGCGTGAAGGTGAAATAAGGAAGGGTGTTCGCGAACAGAAGGATTGCGAGCGCGACGGCGTTTGCTTGCCAGCCCTGCAGGAACGCGAACGTTGCCCCTGCCGCAATCACAATGAGGATTGAGATGAGCACGACCGTGGTGAGGGGAGCACTTTGCAGGAAGATGCCTTGCGCGAAAGTCTCAAACGCGTTGGCGTGGATTTCAATGCCGGGCATGCTGACCGAGCCGGAGAGCGGCGTCATCCAGCGGTCGCGCACAGCGGTTTGCGCCGTGGTTCCGGCGAAGACCACCTTGTTTCGGAAGCGTTCCGCCAGTTCCGGGTGATCGAGAAGCTGCTTGAGTGAGATACGGGGGAGACCGTTCATCGCGCTGGGTGCATATCGAATCCGGACAGATCTGCCGCTTGCTCTTGTAGACGGGATCGTCGTGTTGGCAATTCGAATGTCATCGGGCGATTCCGTGATTGTGGCATTGCGGCTGACCCGGAAGGCTTCGAGCGAGAGCGCCCAATGTCGTTCGTGGGCGCTTGCTTTTTCAAGCGGGATTTCGCGACTGATGGCGTCCAGCGGGTCGAGGTCGGCCTGGATGTGACCAATGGAGGCAGCCCATTGGCGGAAGCGCGGGATCGGTTCGTCCCAGCGCTCGCCCTGGGCTATCAGATCGCAAGCAAGAATTAAGTGCGGTGTCGCCCGGAAGGCTTCTTCGAGCGCTTTGTCGGCGGCGGGGTCTTGGGCTTCGGAGAAGATAAAGTCGATCGCCACGGCGCGGGGGTGGGATTTCGCGATTTGTTGCAAGCCTTTCGCGAGTGCCTGTCTGAGTTTGAGAAGGCCGCCGAGCTCGCGGAAGGATTCTTCGTCGGCAGCCAGGATGATGGACTCCGGCTGCCACGGCGCGGGTTGGTGGAAGCGGAAGAGGAAGTCGTACGCGTAGTTATCGAGTTGTTGGCCGAAGCTCGTCCAGCTTAGGGCTAAGGCTAAGAGGAGCGTGACGAGAAGTAGCGCTATGTAAATTACGGGGCGAAGGCGTTCCCTGGCGGTCACGGCTCAGAGTTGGTTGTTCGGCGTTGCTCGGGATTTGGCGGTACGTTGGGCTACGTTGTAGAGCGCGCGGATGTAGCCCATGCTATAGGACCATGCCGCCTGACGTGGGCCGGCCATAGCGGGCACGTGATCGGCAATCAGGTTACCGCGGAAATCAATGTCCACCAGTTCTTGCATCAGCTTGGCCATGTCGGTATAACCATTGTCGATATAGGTTTCGACGAAATCGGGGATGGGCGACGTCACGTTGCGGAAGTGAATCTTGAAAAGCTTGCCCATCTTCTGAAATTCGCGGGCTGCCTCGAAAACATTCTTGCCGGTTGCCGCGCCGCCTTCCATCCATGTGCCACAGCAGAGACAGACGCCGATGTTGGGCGAGTTTGCAATTTCCAAGGCACGCTTATAACCGTCGAAGGTGCCGAAGATGTGGCGTGGAATGCCACCTAATTCGGGGACGGGCGGATCGTCCGGGTGAATGCCGATGCGCACACCGGCTTCTTCGGCCACGGGCGCAATCTGCCTGATGAAGTAGCTGTAATTGGCCCAGAGTTCATCCTTCGTGTAACGGCGGCCATGCGTCAGCGGGCCTTCGTAGATCTTGCCGTTCCAGTAGCCCTTCGCGTCCACTTGATGGAAGGCGCGAGCCTCGCCGCCGGCGCGTGTGGTTTCAGACTTACTGGACCAGATCCCGTTCGCCATGTGCGCGTAGGTGATGTAGCCGATGCCAGCTTTGCCAGTGTCCCGGATGTACTGCTTGAGCCACTCAATTTTCTTGTCGCGGCCAGGGAGGTTAAGGGTGATCTCTTCGATGTTGCGGTTGTCGTTGTTGGAAATGTTCCAGATCTTCAGTCCGGCGGCTTCGACGCGCTTTTTGATCGCAACAAAATTCTCCAGCGTCGCGCGGCCGGGACCGGTTTGGACGTTCAGGTAAGCCACGCCCATTTGCTTGATCCAGGTGAGGTCGTCATCGCTTACGTCCTCATTGACCTGCATGGAAATCTTGATGCCGGGCGTGAACGGGGCGAGCGTTTTGGCGTGCGCAGAGGGCGCGACCGCGGCGGCCATCGCTGCGGAGGAAAAGACGCGTCGGGTGAGTTCCATCGAGCTTCATCATAAAATACCAGGGTGCTGCGGGGTGAACCATGATCGCAACGACATGCTGTATCGTAGGCGGCGGGCCTGCGGGTATGATGCTGGGATATCTCTTGGCGCGCCAGGGCGTGTCCGTTCAAGTTCTTGAGAAACATAAGGACTTCAATCGCGACTTTCGCGGCGATACCGTGCATCCCTCAACACTGGAAGTGTTGCGCGAACTGGGGTTGCTGGATGAATTCTTGAAGCTGCCTCATCAGGAACTGCGGGAGTTAAATCTCGTAATGGGAGATGAGCAGTTCGCGGGGCCTGACTTTCGCCATGTTTCCGCGCATTCTAAATTCATTGCGTTTATGCCGCAATGGGACTTCCTCAATTTTTTGGCGAACCAGGCGAGGCGCTTTCCTGCCTTCCATCTCTGTCTAGAGCATGAAGTGACCGGGTTGCTCCGCGAGGGAGCCCGCGTGACGGGAGTGGAAGCTAAGACCCCACGCGGCAGGGTACAGGTGCATGCGGATCTGGTGGTGGGTTGCGACGGCCGGCACTCCGCAACCAGGCTGGCGGCCCAATTTGGAGTACGGGAGTTCGGGGTTCCGATTGATGTCCTGTGGTTCCGGATTCCCCGGAAGCCGGACGATCCTGATGATTTGCTTGGCAACGTGAATTATGGCAAAACCCTAATCACGATCAACCGAGGCGACTACTTTCAATCTGGTTTCATCGTAGCCAAGGGATCGTTCGAGCAAATTAAGATGCAAGGGTTGGAAGCCTTTCGCGCGAGCATCGCACAGATAGCGCCTTATCTTTCCGATCGAGTTGGGACGCTGGAGAGCTGGGATCAGATCAAGTTACTAACGGTTCAGTTAAATCGGCTGGAAAAATGGCACACCGAAGGGCTATTATGCATCGGAGACGCGGCTCATGCCATGTCGCCAGCGGGCGGGGTGGGCATCAACCTGGCGATTCAGGACGCGGTGGCCGCGGCGAACCTTTTGGCGAAACCGCTACGAGACCGGCACGCGACGGTGGACGTCTTGAAGCGGGTGCAGGCTCGCCGCCAGTTTCCCACGCGAGTTACACAAGCATTGCAGAAGAGAGCGCATAAAGGGCTGCAATCCATCTTTGGGAAGCCAGGCCCGTTTCAGGCGCCATGGCAATTAAAAGCCATTGTGAAAACTCCTGGCTTTCGGCGGGCTTTGGGGTACCTGATCGGAATTGGTGTGCGTCCGGAGCATGTGCGGGCGGCGCCGGCGGATACAGGGGTACTCCCCCGGATTTATTAGCGCTCCCGTTCCCTCGAAAGCACGAAAAAGCCGGCCCGATACACAGGCCGGCTTTTTCAATTAGTAGAAATAAATGCAACTAAACGCTAAAAGAACTGCCGCAACCGCAGGTGGACTTCACTTGCGGATTCTCAAACTTAAACCCTGAACCTTCCAGCGTTTCTACGTAATCCACTCGCGCGCCATCCAGATACAGCAGGCTCGCCTGATCTACAAAAACCTTCAGCCCGTCGTAATTATATGTTTTGTCCAGCATGTTCGGCGTATTCTCAAAAGCCATGGAATAGCTGAACCCGGAGCAACCGCCGCCGACCACGGAGATCCGCAAACCGGACGGTTGCGGGTCCTGGCTGGAAATAATCTCTTTGACCTTCGTTACGGCAGTATCGGTGAGTTGAACCATATATCCCTCTCCACTATTATAGTGTCTCGGCACCGGTATTGTCACCGTTTAACGGGCGTAAGCGCGGAAGGCGCGCATGCCCTCCAGATCACGATAAATCTGGTCGCGGTCCGGCGGCGCAATGGCTCCACGGCGAACCACATCGTCGGTTGCACCGATGGCTTTATCCAGATCGCGATTGGAGAAGCGGCCGTAACTCAATTTCCGCTGAAATTCGCCGATTTCGTGCTGCGCATGCTCAATGCGGCGGCGATCGTATGAGCGTTGCGCGGCGCGGGATAGATCGAACTGCGCCCGTTCGAAAACTTCGCCCCGCGGCGGCGTTCCATAGCGGCGACCGGGATAAGGCTGCGCGGTCAGAGTTCCTGCCAGAAGTACGAGCGCCAAAGAGATCCGTTTCATGTCAGTAATCCTCACCCATTCGGACGTTGCTCGGCAGTCGCGGGCCACATTCTTCATCGAAATTTAATTGGGCGGCTGTGATTGAATAGTTGGGTGAACTCCGCTCCGGTTTCCCGCCGCAACCTGCTTGCCGCAGCCGCACTGTTGCCCGCCCTGTCCCGCGCCGAATCCCCTGGGCTAATCATTCGCCAGAAGGAGCCGGAAAACCTGGAGTTTCCATTCGATTCGTTAAGCTCCTTCTTCACGCCAAACGACCGCTTTTATATCCGAAGTCATCATGCCGTTCCTAAGATTGAGGCAGCAGCATGGAAGCTCCGCGTGGAAGGAGCTGTCACGCGGCCCTTCGATCTCACTCTTTCCGAGCTGCGAGCCATGCCCTCCGTCACGATTCCGGCGACGCTTGAGTGCGCGGGCAACAGCCGTGTGTTTCTTGTGCCTCAGCCGGCGGGCGCTCAATGGGAGATGGGCGCCGTGAGCAATGCGGAGTGGACCGGCGTTCCACTTTCCGCGATTCTGGAACGTGCGGGCTTGAACGCGAATGCTCTCGAAGTGGCGCTTGAAGGCGCAGATGCGGGCGAAGGAAAGAATGACCCTCATCCCCCGGG
This sequence comes from Bryobacterales bacterium, assembly GCA_963795835.1. GTDB lineage: Bacteria > Acidobacteriota > Terriglobia > Bryobacterales > Bryobacteraceae > JALYXI01. Next base: position 374,482 of record CAWCJC010000001.1, read on the forward strand.
CCCGATCCACTTTGCGCGCAGTATTCCCCTTGAAAAGGCGCGGCGTCCCGAAGTACTGCTGGCTTATCGGATGAACGGGAAAGACCTGCCCGCCTCGCACGGTTTCCCCGTGCGCGCGCTGGTGCCCGGATATTACGGCATGGCGTCTACCAAGTGGCTGACGCGCATCGCTGTTCTGACTGAGCCCTTCAATTCCTACTGGCAGACCACCGACTACGGCTATTGGGACCGCTCGAAAGGAGCGCCCCGGCGCATGCCTCTGCTGCATATGCAGGTGAAGAGCCTGATCTCCCGGCCCGCCATGCGGGAAACCGTGAAAGCCGGAGCCGATTACAAAATTTTCGGTTCGTCCTGGACAGGCGATGCGGACATTACACGCGTCGAGGTAAGCACAGACGCGGGAAAGACTTGGGCCGATGCCACTTTGCGCGATAAAGCCGTGCGTTTCTGCTGGCGCGCCTGGGACCTGACGTGGAGCGCTCCCAAGCCAGGCAAGTACACGCTGATGTCCCGCGCCACCGATTCGAAAGGGAACATGCAAGCCGCGCAGCACAATGCGGATTTCGGCAGCTACGCCATCAACCACACCCTGCCTATTGATGTCGAGGTTGTCTAGCCGTTGATCACCCCCACGACTCCCGTTGAATTGGCAGAGGTGCTCGCAACTGCCGCCGGCCGAAAGCAGAGCATCGCTCTAGGGGGCCGATTCACGAAGAACTTGATGGGGGGTCCCACCGCGCCCTCCGATGTCACGGTGACCACCACTGCCATGAATCGCGTCTTGAAATATGAGCCGCGCGATTTGACGCTGAGTGTCGAAGCCGGCGCATCCTTCGCGGAAGTGAGCAGAGTGCTGGAAGCGAACAACCAGATGATCCCGCTTGACCCTGCCTGGTTCGAGACGGCGACCATCGGCGGCATCCTGGGCGCAAATGTGTCTGGTCCCCGCAGGCGCTTGTACGGTACGGCGCGCGACATGGTGATCGGAATGACGTTCGCCACTCTGGAAGGCAAGCTGGTGCAATCGGGAGGCATGGTCGTGAAGAATGTGGCGGGCTTGGATATGGGCAAGCTGATGATTGGCTCCTTTGGCACGCTGGCGGCAATTGCAACTGTGAACTTCAAGCTGGCGCCGAAGCCGGCGGCGGAACAGACGTCGCTTCTCGCGTTTGATACCTTGAGCGCCGCAATCGCCGCGCGTAATCGAGTCCTGCAAAGCGTGCTCCAGCCGGCTGCGATGGATCTGCTGAATCCGCTGGCGGCAGTCCCGCTGAACCTGCGCGGATTCATTCTCGCAATTCAATATGGCGGCAATGAGCAGGTGGTGGCTCGGTATGCCGAAGAGCTTTCCGGCTTCGGAGCGCAGACCGTGTTGAGTGGCGACGACGAGCGGAAATTCTGGCGGCAGATTCGCAATGCTTCAGAACGCTTTACGGAAAAGTTCACAGAAGGAGCGGTCGTGCGACTCTCAGCGCCTCTGCAAGAGTTGGAACCGTTGCTTACCGTCCTCGACGTTCCCGTGGTCAGCCGCGCTGCAACCGGCGTAAGCTATGCCTATTTCAGCCGGGCGGATGGCGCCTCGAAGTGGCTAACCGCCCAACGCGAGAAACCATGGCGGGGCGTGATCGAGTTTTCTCCAGCCGCTGAAAAGACCCGCCTCGACCTCTGGCCTTCGCCGGGGAGCGACTTTGCGATGATGAAGAAGGTCAAGCAACTTTTCGACCCCGCGAATCTCTTAAATAATGGCCGCCTCTACCGCGTTATCTGATAAACCGCAACAAGCTGATCTCGACCGCTGCGTGCATTGCGGGCTGTGTCTGAACGCCTGCCCCACATACCGGCAGCTGGGCGTCGAAATGGATTCGCCTCGCGGACGCATTTACCAGATGGTGCAAGTCTCGCAAGGCGCGCCCATCACGGATGCCTATCGCGAACACATGGACTTGTGTCTGGCCTGCCGGGCGTGCGAAACGGCGTGTCCTTCCGGCGTGGAGTATGGCCGTCTGATTGAGGCCGCGCGCACGGAGATTGAAGCGCATACGGAGCGATCGCGTTTCGCAACGCTGTTCCGCCGATTCATCTTTCACCGGCTCTTGCGTTCTCCCGCGCTGATGACCGTGGCTGGCTCCGGATTGTATCTCTATCAGGCAAGCGGCATGCAAAAGCTGCTACGCCTTTCTGGCATTTACAAGCTGATGGGTGCGTTAGGCCGCTTGGAACAACTCGCGCCCCGCGCGGAGGTGCCCTTCTTCTTCAGCCAGATTGGTAAGACGTTCCCGGCGGAAGGAAAGCAGCGCTATCGCGTCGCGTTCCTGGCGGGCTGTATCGCGAACGTCGCGTTCGCGCGCCTCAACGAAGCTACCATTCGCGTTTTGCAGAAGAACGGATGTGAGGTCGTGATCTCACCGGGCCAGGGCTGTTGCGGCGCGTTGCACGTGCATTCCGGCGTTCGAGACGAAGCGAGGGAACTGGCGCGCATCAACATCGACGCGGTTCTGCCGGGAAACTTCGACGCGATCATCAGCAACGCAGCGGGCTGCGGCTCCACGCTGAAGGAGTACGATGAGCTGCTGGAGCATGACGAGGCCTATCATTCGAAGGCCAAAGAGTTCGTCGCGAAGATGAAAGACGTAAATGAGTTCCTGGCCGCGATCGAGTTGAATCCAACGATGAACAAGCTTCAGAAAACGGTGACCTATCAGGATTCCTGCCACCTGCTGCACGGGCAGAAGATCAAAACGGCGCCCCGTAAATTGCTGGCGCAAGTGCCGGGCCTGGAACTGCGCGAGATGCATGCCGCCGATATCTGCTGCGGCAGCGCCGGAATTTACAACGTCGTGCAGAACGAGATGGCCATGCAGATTCTGGAAGAAAAGATGACGAACGTGAATCGCACCGAAGCGGAATGGATCGTCACGGCAAACCCGGGTTGCATGATCCAGCTGGAGGCGGGCGCGAAACTGCACGGCAACAATCAACGCGTGCTGCACGTGGTGGAAGTGCTCGATCTGGCGTACCGCGGAATCTCGTAATCTGGCGCGGAAAGATTCCGCGCAAAATCGAGGCAGCGAGTCTTACTTCAAATAGTCATGAAACCAGGACGCCGTCTGCGCGGCAAGATCTTCCACGTGCTTCGGATCGCGAAAATGGTGGCCTTCATTGGGGTACACGATGAACTTCGTCTTCACGCCTTGCGCTTTTAGTGCATGCCAGAATTCATAACTCTGCGGCGCAGGGCATTCGCCGTCGCGATCGCCGACCACGACGAGAGTCGGCGTCTTGACATTTTTGATGAACGTGATCGGGGAGCTTTTCGCGTAAACAGCGGGATCGTCGTAGACCGTCGCACCGAAATAGGGAATCATCCATTCGTCAATTGAGTTTTCGCCGTAGTAACTCTGCCAGTTCGCGATACCCGCACCTGCCACAGCCGCGGCAAACCGGTTGGTCTGCGTCACCGCCCACATGGTCATGTACCCGCCGTAACTCCAACCGCCGATCCCGATCCGCTTCTCGTCAACAGGCAGAGTCTTGACGACTTCGTCGACGCCCGCCAGAATGTCCTTCAAATCGCCATACCCGAAATCCTTCACGTTGGCCTTGGTAAATTTCTCGCCCGATCCATAACTGCCGCGCGGATTGGGAAAGAGAACAAAGTAACCATCGGTCGAGAAGCGTGAGTAATCGCCACCGGCTCCAGGCCACGAAGGCCCTTTCATCGACGCGGGACCCCCATGCACGGAGACGATCATCGGGTAGCGCTTCGTTGCGTTGTACTCAGTCGGATAAAGCAGCCAACCTTGCACGGTTTCCCCATCGCTGGTCCAGTGCAGCTTCTTTGCCTCTCCCCAAGTGGACTTGGCTGATCCGTTTACATGGGTAACCTGCTTCCAATCTCCAATCGGGCCCGCCCACACTTCCGGAGCGCGGGACCAACTGCTACGCACCACGGACACCGTCCTGCCATCGGCGGCGATCGAAAGGCTATTGTCTTCAGATCCCGCGCGAATCGATTCATCCGCTTTCCACAATGTCTCGGCGCTGCCGTCAGCGATGTTCAGCGTCGTTACAGCGGAGCCGCCATCCACGCGTTCAGTGATCAGCAACTTGCCGTTTGAAGACCACCGAAGCCAGGCGGGAGAAGTCTTGCGGCCGGGCGTAAGATCTCTCGCTTCGCCGCCGCTTGCGGGGACTGTATATACATCCCCACCGGTCGAGCCTTCGTCACTCATGATGCCGCCGATAAACGCAATGGTCTGGCCGTCAGGAGACCAGCGCGGGACGGCAATTTGAGTCACCGGTTTCAGCACTCGCTGAACGGAGCCGCTGCCCACATCTATGCGGAACAGCTGCGCCACCCACCAGTTGTTATCGCCAGAACCTTTCGCGGCTGTGTAGGCAATCTCTTTTCCGTTGGGCGCCCAATCGTATTCGTAAACGTAAGTATCAGCGGGCGAGATCTGACGCGCCTTCCCGGATTGCGTGTCAATCAAGGTCAGCCGCTGCTCGTAGAACTTCTCCTCCACCACTCCGGCATCGGGCGTCGTCGCTTCCACCGCGCCCGCCAGGCGAACGGCATTCTCGATAAAGAGCACGGCGAGCGTGCGTCCATCGGGCGACCAGCGGATATTTTGCAGAAAGCCTGTCAAGTTGGTCAGCTTGCGGACGGAACTGCCCGCTGCATTCACCAGGTAAATTTGGTTCTGCTTGCCATCGCCGCAGTTTGAAAGAAACGCGGCCTGCGTGCTGTCGGGCGCCCAGGAAACAGACCGTTCAGAACAGGGCGCCGGCCCGCTTCCCGCGGTTACATGCTTGGGCTTGGCCGCCGCGGAAGTCAGATCCAGAAACCAGAGCGAGCTATTGTTGCTCTCTCCGCCGTTCTTCGCCAGCAAAGTTTCCACATAAGAGAGGTGCTTCGCATCGGGCGAGATCGCCGTCTCACGGAAATTCTTAGCAACCTGGGCGCGCATGCTCAAAGCGCACGCAACCAACAAGAAACAAATTCGCATCTACTTCTAAAATACGCTATGAGCGCGGCAGCAGCCGCTTCAGGCGATGATGCGTGATTTGCAAACACTGTTCCGCATTGGCCCGCATTGCTCCCGCCCCGTCGCTCTCCAAGCGGTCTTGCAGAATCCGCAAAATCTGGGCCGCGGTCTTCCCAGTTGCTCTGATGATGAAGCGTTGACCGTAGCGCTCTTGGTAGGCCATTGCCGCATCCCGAATCTGCTGCATGAGTTCCGGCGTGGAGTCCGCCAGGTCCGTCCGCTCCCCAATGGGCAGCAACGCCGCAAAGGCCTCTTCCCAATCTTCCGGCTTTAGCCCCCACCAGATACTGTCTGCGGTTGCCAGTACTTCTTTCACGTTGGGAAAGGAGTGTTCCGCCATCTCGCCCGCCCACCGGTGCGCGCCACAGCACTTGAGAAGATCCGACTCGGAAAACTTAATCAAGGGCAAGTATACGACGTGTTAGGTTAAAAGCGTTTGCTGCAGAACCTGCTGGATCCGATTGAGGTCAGAGTGCTTGGCGCACTGCTTGAAAAGGAGAGCACCACGCCCGAGTATTATCCTCTGACGCTGAACGCGCTCATCACCGCGTGCAATCAAAAGTCGAATCGATTCCCCGTCACGGACTATGACGAGCCTGCCGTCACCCATGCGCTCGAACTGCTTAAGCAGAAGCGATACGCCGCAACCATCGTCTCCGGTGGACGCGCGCCCAAGTACGCCCAACGCTTCTCCGAAACACTCAACTTGGGCCGCCGGGAACTGGCCTTGATGTGTACGCTGATGCTGCGAGGCGCCCAGACGCTCGGCGAATTGAGCGGCCGCTCCGAGCGCATGCACCGCTTCGACGATCTCACGCAAGTGGAGTCCGTGCTCGACCATCTGGCGCAGGCAGGTCTGGTGGTTCGGATGGGGCGGGCCCCAGGGCAGAAAGAGAGCCGCTACGCGCACTTGCTTTCTGGCGAACCGGAAGCCGCTTCCGCCAGTGCCGAAGAGCCCTCCAGAGCTGTGCTGCCGGACCGATTCGGTGCGCTCGAAATTGAAGTCTCCGACCTGCGCGAGCGTGTTCGGCGCCTGGAGGAGCTGCTCGAAAATTAGAGTACCGGCGAATCGTTCCCCAGCAGCGCGCGCCGGACAATCTTGATGGGAGGAAAGCCCTCCTTCATAAAGCGGTCGTGAAACTCCTGAAGCGAAAACGAGGCTCCCTTCATCTTCTTGTAGTCTTCCCGCAGTTTCAGAATCTCCAGCTTGCCGAGCGTGTAATACAGATACGTTGGGTCCGATGTGCCTCGCTTCGTTTCGCGCTCGCCATTGGCGCGCGACGTGTAGCCTTCCTTAACGAAGTAATCGATGCCCTGAGCCATAGTCATCTTGCCGGTGTGCATCTGGATCCCCACGATGAAACGGGCGTTGCGAAGGAGCGCGTCCTGCAATTGACCCAGTCTCAGCTTCAAATCGCCTGAGCCATAGCCCTCGTCCAACATCATCTGTTCGCTGTAGTGCGCCCAGCCTTCGGCATTGCTGCTGGCGCCCAGCAGCTTGCGGACTTTCGAAGGCACGTTCTGCATCCACAGGAACTGGACATAGTGTCCGGGATAGGCTTCGTGAACCGCCGTGCTGATGATTGTGCCGCGGTTAAAGCCCTCCATGTGCTCCTCAGTCTGCTTCTCGCTCCAACCTTTTTCAGGCAGAGTGACGTTAAAGAAAGCCTCCTTCGCCTTCTTTTCATAAGGGCCCGGCGTATCCATCGACGCAAAGGTGAGAGCTCTCAGGAACGGAGGAGTCTCTTCGAGAATCGGCCGAACCGGAGAAGGAATGGTGATGATGTGCTTCGACTGGATAAAATCCGTGAGCCCGCCCAGTGTGTCACGGAAAGTTTGTAGCAGCTTGTCGGGTGCGGGATGATCCTTGGTGATCTCTTCGAGAATCTGCTGAGGCGTGCGCTTTGGATTCAGCTTCAGCGCTACTTCCTTAAACTGGCGTTGGTTCTCCCGGAGGTTCGCCATGCCGATTTCAAGCAGCCGATCCAGCGGCAGATCCACCATTTCTTCATAGCTCAGCTTCTTGCTAAAAGTGTCCGCTCCGATGCGAAAATCGCCGGTCGATTTTGGCAGAAGTTCCGTCTTCAGAAATCTCTCATACTGCTGCAGCGACTCAATCACGAGTTGGTTGGAGCTCTTGAATTGCGCCAATAGAGCCGGGTCGGTGACTTTTTCGAGCGCAAGCGGAACGTCCTTTTCGAAAAAACTAATAATTCCCGGCATCTGCTCAATCGCGATCTCGGTATAAATCTTGGGTGGATTGGAGAGGTTCACGCGCGCGGCTTCGAACACAGCGGGCACCTGACTCTCTCGCGCGATCACGCTGCGCATCCTCTCCTCCGGAGGAGCAAAATTACGGCTGACCAGAGTGAAGATACTGCTCGAAACACCGCTCGAGTAAGTGTCGGGATTCTTTTCCCAACCGCGTACCTGTTCAAGCGAAAGCAGCGTTGCGCGGATATCGTTCAGCACCAGGGCTCGGTCCGCCTCCTCGGTCGGGCCTTTCACGGGAAGCGCGCTGAAAGTCTTCTCTGCCTTGTGAAGCGCAGCGGTGCGCTCCTCGATCGAGGCTTTTGAATAGTCCTCCAGCATCTTGTCGTACTGATGGAAACCGGATTGCGTGCCGTCGCTGGGGCGATACTTGAAATAGACCTGATCGAAGTAGCGGTCGATCTGTTCGGATAGGCTTTGGGCGGACGCAAGAGAAGTCATCAGGAAGAAAAGTACCAAACGGCTCATCTCTCTACGGTATTCTGTTTTCTAATGAAAAGCCCATTGCGGTTGCTTGTTCCCTTTGCCGTTGCACTTGCGTGCTTCGCGCAGCCCTTGCCGGATAAGTACCAGGATGCGGCGAAAAAGCTGGTCTCCCTCGCCATGGACGACAATAGCGGGCTCGACCGGTTGGAATATCTTTGCGACCGGATTGGTAATCGCGTGAGCGGGTCGAAATCGCTCGAGCGAGCCATCGATTGGGCCGCCGCGGAAATGACCAAGTCTGGTTTCGACAACGTAAAAAAGATTCCGGTAAAGGTCCCGCATTGGGTTCGCGGCCAGGAGTCCGCGGTGCTGCTAACACCAGTGGAGCGAAAGCTGACGATCCTCGGTTTGGGGGACAGCGTCGGAACGCCCACGGGTGGAATCACGGCGGACGTCATCGTCGTTTCCACCTTCGACGAGCTTACGGCATTGGACAAATCCAAGGTCGCCGGCAAGATTGTGCTGTACGACGCTCCGTATGTGAGCTATGGCCAGACAGTCGCCTACCGGAGCGCCGGTCCTTCACGCGCGGCGGCTCTGGGCGCGGTAGCCGTGCTGGTGCGCTCGATTACGCCTCTCAGTCTGCGCAGCCCGCATACGGGGGCGCTCAGTTATGACGAAGCCGTGGTGAAAATCCCGGCCGCTGCCGTATCGGTGGAGGACGCCCAAAGCCTGGCGCGCCTTTACAAACGCGGGGTGCCGATTCGCGTGAAGCTTTCGATGGATGCGAAGATGCTGCCCGAGGCCGATTCCTTCGACGTAATGGGAGAGATTCGCGGGAGCGAAAAGCCGGACGAAGTGGTAGTAATGGGCGGGCACATCGATTCGTGGGATATCGGTCAGGGCGCGCAGGACGATGGCGGTGGGATTATGGCAGCCATGCAGGCCCTGGTCCTCATCAAGAAAGCGGGCCTTCAGCCCCGGCGCACGGTGAGGGTAGTGTTCTGGACGAACGAAGAAAACGGCGGAGCGGGCGGACGCGCCTACGCGAAATGGGCCGGGGATGCAGGGAAAACGCATGTCGCCGCGATTGAGATGGATGGCGGAGCGGAGAAACCGACGGGCTTCGGATTCGGCGCGGGACCGGAAGGGAGCGGCCGGCGACGAGCGGGTGCCGCTTCGATGCCCGTCACCTCTAATGCCGCGTTTGAGCGCGTGACGCAGATCGGAAAGCTGCTGGAGCCAATTGAAGCCGGAGCAATCCGGAGGGGCGGTGGCGGTTCCGATATCGCGCCGTTAATGGCCGCCGGCGTTCCGGGCTTCGGGTTAGCGACTGTGGGGACCCACTACTTCGATTGGCACCATACCGATGCCGACACGTTCGACAAGATCAATCCCAAGGATTTCAAATTGTGCTCAGCCGCGCTGGCCGTGATGAGCTACGTGGTGGCGGATATGCCGGAACGTCTTTCGGATCTTAAGTAGCTGCAACACGTCGCTGTGCAAAGAGGGGGGCGCGGGTTCTTGACGTAATCGCGCGATCATGCGAATAAAGCGTGAGTCCGTGCCGACCGTGGGGATGCGCTTCATCTGCAAGCCGAGCTCAGCGCAGGTTTCCCGCGCTTCAGTATCCAAATCGTAGAGTACTTCCATATGGTCTGAGATGAAGCCAATCGGCACGATGATGACCCGTGCCGGCCTTCGTTCGCGCAGCCATTCGTTGATGTCGGGGCCGAGCCACGGCTGACCGGGGGCGCCACTGCGGCTTTGATAAACCAGCGTTCCCGGCGCAATCATCCGGCATGCTTCTTCGAGCTGCGTGACATACCAACTGCCGTCCGCCATGCTCTGGGGGATGCTGTGCGCTGTGTAAACAACTTCTGCATCGGGCCACTCGGTAAGCGCGCGGTCAACGTGCTCGCGCGTCGGATCAAGAAACCCAGGATTGTTATAAAACTGAGGAATCTTGATGATTTCCGGCGCGCCTTCTCCCACTTCCTCCTGCGCTTTCGCAATATCTTCGCGATATTGGCGGCATCCGGAATAAGAGCTGAACGCCGAGGTGAAGAACGCTATTGCGTTGCGGATACCGTCGTCCCGCATCTGGCGCAGAGTATCGGGCAATAGAGGATGCCAGTTGCGGTTCCCCCAGTAAATCGGTAGCGCAATTTCCTGGCGCAAGCGCTTCGATGAGCGCGCGATTCTGATCGTTGATCGGGCTCCGGCCGCCGAAGTGGTAATAGTGTTCGGCAACGGCCAGCAGCCGTTCCCTAGGAACATTCCGTCCGCGAAGGACGTTCTCGAGAAAGGGGATCACATCGGCTTGCGTTTCGGGACCGCCGAAAGAAACGACCAGCAGTGCTTGATGAGAAGAAGTTGCCATCAGACAATCGCGAGGGGACGCACCGGCGCTCCAGTTCCGCCTTCAATTTTGAGAGGTGCGGCCATAAGAAGGAAGTTGGTAATACGATGCTGCGCCAACTCTTCGAGATAGAGATTCTCAATCAGATGAATGCCGCGCTCCACCAGCATGTGAACGTGGACGGGCATCGCGGGATTCGGCTGGTGTTCAAACGCTATGGTGTCGCTTCCCGCTGCGAAGATACCGCGATCACTTAGCCACCGCGCGCCCGGAAGCGTGGGCCCCGGACAATGCAATTGAGAAATGTAGCGCCGTGATTCTCGCCAGAATTGTCCCCATCCGGTTCGGAGGAAAACGATGTCCCCGGGGTTGATGGCTACGGAAAAGGCGCTTAGGAGCTCAGGCGTGACAACCGTGTCCGGAGCAAGCGCGGGAACACCCAGCAGCCCGGCAATATCGAGCAGTACCGCCGGCCGTACGATGGGCCGAATCAAAGAAACGGAGTGCTGGGGGATTCCTCCGGTCCAGGATTGCTCATCAATAACTTCAAAGCCGTTGAAGAACCGCCCATTGCAGGAGAAGTGATTCAACGCATCGATGTGGGTGCCGGTGTGGCCGCTCATCGAGAGGCTGTCGGCGGCTGAACTCATACCGGAAGGGTCAAGGAAATCGCCGTGCTTCTTAGTAAGCGAGAAAAGGAAGGGAGGATGTGCGGGATGATGGGGCATCCCCACGAAGTACGGTTGCGCGAGGTCGAAAACGCGGTGGCCGGAGAAATCGGGCGGCACGGGCGGGTTCCGGCGTCAATCCTGTTTCGAATAGTAGTACGTGTATTTGCTATAAAGCTCAGAGGCGCGCGCCCCGTTGGCGACGATTCCCAGTACATTGTTTTCGCAAAGCGACTGCATGGCGCGGATTACATTGTCGTAGGTTGTCGCACCGATCCGGACTACCATCAGGACGCCGTCCGTTACAGTGGAGAGCAGGTTCGCATCTGCCGAGAACAACAGGGGCGGCGTATCGATGATCACCCAGTTGAAAATGCGGGGCAGGCTCTGAATCAGGTTCTTAACCTGCCGCAGGTTTAACAATTCCAAAGGATTCTTAACCGGGCTTCCGGCCGGGAGAAAGTAAAGATTGGTATTTCCGATTCGCTTAATGACTGCCTCAAGCGGTACGCCATCGAGCAAATAGTCCGACAGACCAGGCGAGCGCTCCGCCTGAAACAGATTGTGCACAACAGGACGGCGAAGATCGAAATCCGCCAGCAAAACCGCGCTCTCTGCTAACTGAGCTTGCGCCATGGCAAGATTTGCCGCGGTGAAAGTCTTGCCTTCAGCGGGTGATGCGCTGGTAACGACAATCGTATGGATATTTTGCTGGCTTTGAATATGGTTCAGGCGAGTTCGAAGACTCCGGAACTCCTCACCGGGCATTTCGTGGAGCCTGTCAAGATCGATCAAATGCGATTCCGGGGCGACTTTGAAAGGAATCTCTTTGATCTTTGACAGAAATCCCTCGAACTCGATTTCCCGCGGAACCGCAGTTCGGGTATCGGTTGCAAGATCAAGGTAGCCAAGCGACTCATCGGCGGAACGGGCCGAAGTTTCTAAGTCATCGGGAGGCAATTGCTCCAGAGAAGACCGTCTGTTAAGTGGCTCTCCGGATTGCTCCGCCCGCCTTAATGCGTCATGTACTCGGCTCATGAGTTTTGCGTTTGTCCTGTTGAGAATCGCTTAACTGGTTAGGAAAAAGTGGTAGTACATGGATCCGCTCATCGCGACGATCCCGAGAATAATGCTGGCCGACCAGCCCACATAGGAAAGCCTTCGCTTGCGGCGGACCAGAAGATCGTTTTCCAGAAGTGGAATACTGCTTAAAATCGGCAGGTTCGTATAAGCGCGGACGTCTTTCAGATTCTTGAGCGAGGTATCTTTCACTTCCTTGACCCCGGTCAGAAATACTCCGGCCATCAGCCCCATACCAACTCCAATGCCTGTGATCAACCATCGGTTCGGCGCCGTGGGGGCCTCGGGAAGCGAGGCATTGTCCAGCACCTCCAAGTTTTCGCCTGCTTTTCGCTTGTTCACATCTTCGTAAGTACTCGCGGCCGTTTCTTTCTTTTGCAATTCTAGATAGTGTTGTGAGGCAGCCTCATGTTCGCGATTCAACGCAACATAGCGCTGCTGGTTGGCGGGCACCTGAGAAATGCGGTTGTTGAACATCGCGACACTCTTGTCGATATCGTCAAGCTGCTTCAATCGTTGCAGCCGCTCGCTTTCTTTGTTCCGCAATTGAGTGCTCACCATATCGATGCTTCCCTGAATCTCGTTGAGCCGCTCCTGAATCATCGGGTTAGTCGTTTTCTTGGCGTTGACGGGCTTGGGTTTCAGCGCTTCCTGATCTTCACGCAACTGAAGCTCGTCCCGCTCTTTCTTTTTAATCGCCAGTTGCGCCTTGGCATTCCGAATATTCGGGTACGTATCCATGTACATCTCCCGAAGTTGCAGCAAACTCGATTCGAGGTCAGTAATTTCCCGGTTTAATTGCGCCAACCGCTCATTCTGAATTTTTGCGACCGACCCTGGCTCCTGAGACATGGAGACCATGCTGGAAAAAGTGTCCCGCTGCGATTTCAACGTTTGTGCATTCGTCTCCAGCGTCAACTTCTCTTCCGCGATACGGCTCAACGCGTCATTCACGCCCACACGCTGCTGCTGTAATCCGTTCAGGGCTTGGATATTCACCTGGAGTTCTTCCGGAAGGTGCCCGGCGTTCTGAATCCTGAAATTGGTGAGCTCCGTATCCAGCCGGTTCAGTTCCGCCTTCGCCTGAGCGATCTCCTCCTTCATGAAATCGGAGGTGACTTTGCCCTGCGTGCTGGTCACGTTCGACATGGATTCCGTAAAGCGGGAAATCAAAGCCTGAACCACAGCTTGCGCTTTGAAACGGTCCGGATAAGCGAATTCAATCTGGAAAGCTGATGCAGGCCGATTTCCCTGCCCTGCCAGATTCACGATCGACACTTTGATATCCCTCGACCTCATTCGCTCAATCACATCTTCCAGCGGTTGGGAATCGCGCTCGCGCCGGTACAGATTCAAAGCCGGCCGCTGTATCAATTCGGAAAGACTGGTACGGCTGAGAATTTCCTGTTGCATCTGCGAGATGCGCTCGTTCATTTGCTGCGTAACGGTCGAAGGGACCAGCGTTTCTGAAATCTGGGACGGAGAGATCCTCATCACCGCTTTCGAAACATAGGTGTTCGGCAGTAAAAATGCGACCACGCAGGAAATTACCAGGCCGGCAAAGAGAGGTCCTAAAATCCAGCTGGTATGGCGGCGAATGATGTCGATGTAATCTTCAACGTCAAGCGCCCGGCGCGAAACGCTAACATACTGCTGCTGGGGAGAAGGCGTCATCGGGTTACCTCAATAGAATACTTTGAAATAAATAATAATAAATTAAGGAACAAAGATTTTGTCTCCGTTTAAGACCAGAATGTCTTGTTCCATGTTTTTGCCCCGGCTGACTTCTTTGTAGTTGAACATGAACTTCTTGGTTTCCGGCTTCTTGGTCTTGGGGTCGATTTCGGTCCTCAGGATATAGATCTTCTTTGTATTCGCGAATTCGTGGAAGCCCTGAGCGGACACGAGCGCTTCCATCACCGTGGTCGGCCCGGTCAGCGGGTAGCTTCCGGGGCGGTTGACCTCACCTTGAATGATGAATTTACGGCTACGATTCACCAGCAGTTGAACATTCACGTCCGGGTTGACAATAAATTTCTTCAGCCGCTCCGTGAGTGTTGCTTTCAGTTGCTCTTGCGTCAGCCCATCTGCCTTAACTTGATCAATTAACTGCAGCGAGATCATTCCATCGGGTCCTACCGTCACTTGGCCCGAAAGGTTCGGCTCCTGCCAAACTTTGATCATCAAAACGTCTTCCGGCCCAATCACGTACGGTGCGCGTATGGCTCTGGAAGACGGCACTTTGGCCTCGTCCGCATCTTGAGCAACCGCTTGGTTGGTCTCAGGCACCGGCTCAGGAACCTTGTCATCGCTTTGTTTACTCTCCGCAGAGGGCCGTGGCTCAACCACGGCGGGCTTAGCGGGCTGCGTGGCCTGATTCGGCGAAGCCGGTATAGTCGGTTTCTGCCCCAGGACAACAGCTTGCCACCGCAAAGAGAAGAAACACGAGTCCAGTTAAGGGGAGAGAAAATTTTCATGGAAACTACCTTCAAGTGAATATATCGGCGGGTCACGGCGAAACTTGAGCCTTATGAGACAATTTTGGCTGTACTTTCTAGATCCTTTTCGCTTTATCTTACCAGCCTTGAGCGGCAGGAACCTATATCATTACGCTTCCATTTGAAAAAGCACTATGAAGACCCAGTACTTTCTCGCTAAGACAGATCCAGAAACATACTCGATTGAACAGTTCGCTAACGAACGAGAAACGAACTGGGACGGCGTCCGCAACGCGCAGGCGCTCCGGGCAATCAAGGCGATGCGCATTCATGATCGCGTCTTTATCTACCACAGCATGAAGGATGCAGCCGTTGTAGGGTTGGCAGAGGTCACATCCGCGCCCGTCGATGACCCGGAGAACCCGAAACTGGCTACCGTCCGCCTTCGGTTTCTCCACCAGTTCCATCCGCCTATCCCGCTCAAACAGATCAAGGAAAGCGGGCTCTTTGCAGATTGGGCTCTGGTCCGCCAAAGCCGGCTCTCGACAATGGAGGCCCCCGACGAATTTGTGAAATGGATGAAGTCGATTCGCCCTGGCCAAGAGGTCTAGGCTACGCTTCTCGGTAGCGCGATCTTCCAAAAGTAGTAGTATTCTGAAATTCAGCTTGATTTTTCAAGCATTTACAGGCAAAAAGCTGGCATCCGAACTGCTTTATTGTCCGCTAACGGTGGTGGTTAAGACCAATGCTTCAGGAGTTGCGATTTCAGGTTTCCACGGCGGTGCTCACGGTGATTACAATCGCCGCGATCATCGCCGCCGTGGTGAATTTCGAGCAACTTCGAAAATTTAGGCTCGCCGATGACGGCGTAACCTGGGTCGACGAAAGCAGGAATGCCCTGCCGAGTGCAATTCGGGCATATCGCGTGGCTCCCGGCAGCGGAGCGGACAGAGCAGGATTGCGGGCAGGCGATTCCCTTGCCAGGATTAATGGCGAAAAACTCCGCAACGCGCTCGATGTTCCGCGGATTCTGGCCGGCGTTGGAGCTTGGAACCAGGCAAACTATTCCATCGTTCGGAACAACGTCCCCGTTACCGCCAAAGTCATCGTCGGAGAGGCACCCCACGACAGCTCCGTCGACTTCCTTTATCTCACCGGCGCTGCCTATCTCTCGATAGGCCTCTTCGTTTTCTTCCGGCGCGGCAACGCCCAGCAGGCCAGGCACTTCTTTCTTTTTTGTCTGGTCTCTTTCATTTTTTCCTGCTTTCACTACACGGGTAAGCTGAACGCCTTCGACCTGGTCATTTATTGGGGGAATCTGGTTGCCGGATGGCTCGCACCCACCTTGTTCCTTCATTTCTGCCTTACATTTCCGGAGCCGCGCCGATGGTTCCGGCACCATATCCATGCGCCGCTCCTTTACTTGCCTGGCGCGCTGTTCACGCTGTGTTTCATCGGCATCACGTCCGGATTCGTCTATATCTCGACACCCCTGGTGCAGGTCTCCTGGTACCTGGACCGCGTATGGATGGCGCTTCTCACCATTCTTTACTTGATCGGCGGTCTCACGCTCGCTCTCGAGTATCGACGCGCGGACGATCCGATCCTCCGTCAACAGCTTAAGTGGCTGCGCAACGGAACCTTCTGCGGGCTGCTTCCCTTCTCGCTCTTCTATGCGCTTCCGTATGTCCTCGGTATTGTGCCCGCCGCCTGGACGCATCTCGCCGTCCTCTCGCTTCCTCTAATTCCGCTCACGCTTGCGTATGCAATCGTGCGTTACCGGCTCATGGATGTCGATGTAATCTTCCGCCGCGGTTATGCGTACACTCTTGCCACGCTTTGCGTCCTGGCGGCGTTTTACGCGATCGTCTTTACGCTCGGAAGCCTGGTACAGAAGAACTTTAAAGATTTGGGCAATACCGGCCTGGTCAGCGTGATGCTGCTCACCGCGTTTCTTTTCCAGCCGCTTCGAAACTGGCTGCAAGAACGCCTGGACAAGTATTTTTATCGCGAGCGCTACGATTATCGCCTCACGCTGGTCGAGTTTGCGCGCGAGCTCAACAGCGAGGTGGATCTCGAAAAGATGCTCGGTTCCGTGGCCGATCGCCTGATCCAGACTCTCAGCATCCGGCAGATCGGCTTCTTTTTAGCGAACCCGCTCGATAACTCTTACAGACTTCGTAAACTCCTCACCTCGAACAACCGGCCGCTTGTTGAAACCGGTCCGCTCGACCTTTCCTTTCTCGATTGGGAACGCGAGACGCCGTACCTTTTCTTCGAACGAACCCGCTTCCGTTTAGATGCACTGGCCGCCACCTGGCCCCCAACCGTACGCCAGACAATCGCCGATCTCGACCTTACCTACTATCTGCCCTGCACGGTCCGCGGCCGTACCATCGCGTTCATGGGGGTAAGCCGGACCGAATCGGGCGATTTTCTCTCGAGTGACGATCTCGACCTGCTTGAAACTCTCTCCGGCTATCTGGGGATCGCCATCGAGAATGCGGGGCTGTATCAGTCACTTCAGCGCAAAGTGGAAGACTACGAACGCCTGAAAGAATTTAGTGAAAACATTGTCGAATCCATCAACGTCGGCATTCTTGCGGCCGATCTCGACGACCGCGTGGAGAGCTGGAACGCGCGGATGGAACAGCTTACCGGAATCTCCCGGGACAGCGCCCAGGGAGGCCACCTGGCCGACCTCTTACCCGCCCCTTTGTTGGATCGGCTGAACTGGACGCGCGGTGAAGCTTCCGTGCATCACTTCGATAAAGTTTCGCTCCCTTACTCCCGTAATGGTGCCGGGCGCGAATCCGTCGTCAACATCGCCACCGCGCCTTTGGTCTCCCGCGACGGCCAGCAGATTGGCCGCTTGGTGATCTTCGACGACATCACCGAACGAGCCGATCTGGAACGCCGCCTGGTGCAGGCCGACAAGCTCTCCAGCATCGGGCTTCTCGCCGCAGGCGTCGCGCATGAGGTCAATACTCCTCTCGCCGTGATCTCCACCTACGCCCAGATGCTCGCCAAACAGGTCGCGGGCGATGAACAGAAATCCCGCATGCTCGACAAGATTTCGAAGCAAACCTTCCGTGCCAGCGAAATCGTGAATTCCCTGCTCAACTTCTCCCGTACTTCCACCACGGAAATCGTGCGCGTCGATCTGAATCGCGTCATGCAGGAAACGGTCTCCCTCCTGGAACACCAACTCCAGAAGGCTGCGATAGAAGTGAAGCTAACTCTCGCCGCGAACCTGAACTCGATTGACGGAAACGCCGGTAAACTGCAGCAGGTCTTTCTCAATCTGATCATCAACGCGCGGGACGCCATGGAGCCCGGCGGCGTTCTGGAGATTTCCAGCTTCAACGATGGCTCCTTCGTCGCGATAGAAATAGCCGATACCGGTCACGGCATTGCGCCCGAGCATCTGGCGCGCATTTATGACCCGTTCTTCACCACGAAGGGCGCCAAAAAGGGTACCGGCCTGGGCCTCTCCATCACGTACGGAATCATTCAGGAACATGGCGGCACGATTGAGGTCTTCGCCAAGCCGCAAGGCGGCAGCCGATTCCGGATTGAGTTGCCGGCCGGCAAAGCCAGTGCGCGCACCGAGCGGCTTGCCGCGAGAGTGGCAAGCTAGTACCAGGAATGCCTGAACCCAACGCGCGGATCCTCGTAATCGACGACGAGTCTGAAATCCGCGAAAGCCTGGAAGTCTTACTCACTTCTGAAGGCTACACAGTCGATTTGGCTCCGAACGCCACTGAAGGTGAACGCCGCCTCGGCAGCCGCCGCTACGATCTGGTTCTACTCGACCTGATGATGCCGGATAAATCCGGAATGGAGGTGCTGCGCGATTTTCGTGCCGTGGACAGCGAAACGCCCGTCGTCATGATCACGGCGTACGGCAGCGTCGAAGGCGCGGTGCAAGCCGTCAAGCTGGGAGCTAACGATTTCTTTCCCAAGCCTTGGGATAACGAAAAACTCCTGATCGAAATTGACCGGATGATCGCCGGGCAGCGGCTCTCCACAGAGAACACTCAGCTGAAGAAAGCGCTGAAGCAGCGCTACAGCTTCCCGAATATCGTTGGCAAGAGCGACCGCATGCTCCGGCTGCTGGAACTGGTGGAACAGGTTTCGCCCTCCCGTTCCACCATCCTGGTCACCGGCGAAACCGGCACCGGAAAGGAACTGATTGCGAAAGCGATTCACACCAGTTCGCCGCGTTCCGAATTCGCGTTTGTTGCCGTCAACAGCGGCTCACTGCCCACGGACTTGCTGGAATCAACGCTTTTCGGGCACGTCCGCGGTGCTTTTACCAGCGCCACCCACACGAAGAAAGGCTCCTTCGAAGTAGCCAACCGGGGAACCATCTTTTTCGATGAAATCGGCACTGTCAGTCCGGAAACGCAAGCGAAACTCCTTCGCGTAATTCAGGAGCGGGAGTTTAATCCTCTTGGCTCCACGGAAACGGTAAAGGTGGACGTTCGCATCCTGGCAGCCACAAACTCCGATCTCCGCAAGCTGGTCGATGAAGGCAAGTTCCGCGAAGACCTCTATTACCGCCTAAACGTGATCAATATCCATCTTCCGCCGTTACGGGAGCGCAAAGAAGATATTCCGAGCCTGGTCGATTTCTTCTTCGTAAAGTACTGCGAGGAAAACGGCAAATTCCTGGACGCGCAAGGCAAGTCTCTGCTCCGCTTCCAGCCCGAAGCCCTGCAAATCTTGATGGAGCATAACTGGCCGGGTAACGTGCGGGAACTTGAAAATGTGATCGAACGCGCCGTGGTTCTGGCTTCAGACACGCTGGTGCCCCTCGATGTCTTTCCCGAGCATCTGCTGCAGGCCAATGGAATCCGGATTCGCCGGAACGAAGGCGAATCGTTGCCCTCCGATGCATCTCTCTTCGAAATCGTGGCCGACTTTGAGCGGCGTGTCATTGTCGACCGTCTGACCCAGGCGAACTGGAGCCAGACCGATGCGGCCCAAACCCTTCGGGTACCCCTGTCCACGCTGAACCAGAAGATAAAAAGACTCGATATTGATGTTAAACGGAGATCCAGTTGACATCACGCATCAGATGCGAGATGCATGCAGCAATGCGCACCACAGTCGATATAGATGACGAAGTGCTGGTGATGGTCAAAGAACTCTCTCTCCAGCAGCATTCTTCCGCTTGGCGCGGTGGTGTCTGCACTTTTGCGGAAGGCGCTCCAACGTGAAGAGACCGCACCTGAAGTGCGCAACGGAATCCGCTTGCTACCTCGGCGTTCAAACGCACCGAAAGTTACGATGGAGATGGTCAATCGTCTTCGCGATGAAGACGAGTAATCACAAGGTCGCTCTCCTGGACGTCAACGTCCTGATCGCACTCCTCGATCCACAACACGAAATGCACAATGCTGCCCATACGTGGTTCGAGGAGCACCAGCGCTATGGATGGGCCACTTGCCCGCTCACTGAAAATGGATGTCTCCGCATTCTCGCGAAACTCTACAGCACGATGCAGTTAACAATGCCGGAGATTGCCGAAAACTTGCAGCACCTGCGAAGCTTAAAGGGCCATCAGTTCTGGCCGGAAGCAAACAGTATTCTGGAGCCTGGGCGGTTCCAGCTTTCGGGTATCAAGCCCAGGACGATCACAGATGTATACCTTCTGGATCTCGCACTGTTCAAACCAGGGCCGTCTTGTTACGTTCGACCGCAACATTCCATGGCAAAGCGTAACTGGTGCAAAGCCCGAAGACCTGTCGATCCTCTCCGCCTAAACGAATACATCGGCATTCAGATGCGTACTGATCACCTTCGACAGCAGAGTTTGTAGCGTCTCACCCGTTTCCGCGTAAACAAAGGCATGGATCTCGTCATCCCAGCCCAGCTTGAAACTTCTTGACAGCGCAGAAACCCAGATCTGCTGAACTGGCGCATTCGGACTGATCACGAACTTGCTGGGAGGGGCTTCAAACTCCACGGTCAGCGCGCCGCCCTGGAAATCCACATCGAACCCGTGATCGTCGCTTGCCACAATCAACGCTGAATTCAGGTCTTCCAACGCCTCATCGGCCCTCTTCTTAAACAGTTGCTCATCCATCATCATTTCTGCCTCAAAACGGAGATAATATCGTCTGCTGTAATCACCCCAGCCAATCGCCCTTCGGCATCCACAATCGGCAGCGTGAACAGGTTGTACTTGTCGAACAATTCCGTCAGCCGATCCTGTTTCACATCGAGGGTGGCGCGCCTTAACTTATCGCGGGCAAGCGTGCGCAACTCCGTATCGCCGGCCGCAAGGAAGATGCGCGCTAACGGAACGGAAGCCTTTAAGATCCCCTCCGCGTCTACCAGCAGAAGCACATTTACGCTCTCGAGCAGCTCTTCCTGTCCGCGAAGGTGTTCAATTGCTTCCCGGACGGTGGCATGTTCCGGCAACGCAACATACTCGGTGTTCATCATGCCCCCCGCTGAATCCTCTTCATACTCCAGCAGTTCGCGCACTTCCTCACCCGGCTCGCGCTCCATCTCACCCAAGATCTCGTCGCTGGTTTTCTGTTCCAATTCCGCTAACGCATCCGCCGCCTCATTAGGCGACATCTCTTCCACAATATCGGCGGCTACTTCCGCGTCGAGCGATTCCAGAATGCTCGCCTGCGTTCCAGGATCGAGTTCGGACAGCGCGTCGGCGGCGGCTTCGCTATCGATCGTCTCGAAAATCGCTTCCCGCTCGGCGCTGCCCAGTTCTTCCACAATCTCCGCCAGGTCGGCCGGATGCATGTCTTCCAACTTGTCATTGGAAATGTTCAAGCGGAGCCTTCGCTGCGGATCGGGCTCGATGATATTGCAGAATTCCCACGGAATCGAATGCGGGCTGATGGGCCGCTGCACGCGCCGGACTGCGCGCGGAGGCACCACTCCTTGCAGCACGCGCCGGACGATGCTGCGAATGCCGACGTCCACCTCAAGAACCGCCAGATAATTTTGACCGGAATTCTGGCGATGTTCGAAAGTTACGTCATTAACGCGAACCACTTTGCGGCCATTGACGTCGATGATTTGCTGGTCCAACAGATCGCGCCCGATTCGCAGCATGTATTCATCTGAATGATAAGGCACCAACTTTTCATCGTTAAGCCTGATCCCGGCCAGCGAGATGGAATCCACTTGCGCGAAGCGTACGGAAAGCCATGCGCCACCCGCCCCGATCAGGTATCGATCGATCCGCGAGGCATCGATCAGCGGCACAACCGCCGCATCTTTCACACGGCCCAGCCGCCGCCCCTTCAGGTCGTAGACCGGAAGCGCCAACAATTCGGTGAAGTAAAGAAGCGTTTCCGGCATGACATATACGACGGCACGCTATAGACGCGCCATCCTCGACATGACTTGCAAGGCGAGGAACGGCCGCAAGGTGCTCATGAACTTAGACTAGCGCGGAGTGATCAAACCACCCAACTTATTCTGCTCCCCTCCCCCACTGCGCGGGAAACGCGTGGCATATGCCTCCAAATACTTGAGCCCCGCCCCGGTGTTGTAAATGACAATATGCTCCTCCGCCTTTAAGAAGCCGGTCTTCAGCAGCCGGTCAAGCGCCGCGATGCAGGCCGATCCCTCTGGCGCGACAAACATTCCGTCATCTGACGCTAATTGAATACCGGCATCGATCAGGTCTTCGTCCGAAACCGCAATTGCTGTCCCGCCGCTCTTGCGGACCGCTTCCAGAATCAAGAAGTCCCCCAGCGGTTTGGGCACGCGAAGACCGCTTGCCACCGTATGTGCCTGCTCCCAAAACTCGCTACGGGCGGCGCCCTGTTCGAAGGCGCGAACCACGGGCTGGCAGCCTTCCACCTGCACTGCGATCATCTTCGGACGCTCCGGACCGATCCACCCCATCTCCTCCATCTCCGCAAATGCTTTCCACATTCCAATCAGACCCACGCCGCCGCCCGTGGGATAGAAGATCACATCGGGCAGCTTCCAGCCGAGTTGTTCAGCCAGTTCATAGCCCATGGTCTTCTTTCCTTCGATGCGATACGGTTCCTTGAGCGTGCTGACATCAAACCAGCCTTCGGCGTCCTTGCGCGCGGCCACGATCTTCGCGCAATCGCTGATCAGGCCATCGACCAGGGTGACGTGCGCTCCGTAAGCCTTGCACTCAATGAAGTTGGCTTGCGGCACATCGCGCGGCATAAAGATGTGGGCCTCAAGTCCGGCCGCGGCGGCGTAAGCTGCAAGCGCGCTGGCCGCGTTGCCGGCCGAGGGAATCGCAATCTTCCGAATCCCTAATTCCACGCACATCGAAACAGCGCAAGAGAGTCCGCGCGCTTTGAAACTGGCCGTAGGGTTTAGCCCTTCATCTTTGATCCACAGATTCTTTGCCCCCAAGCGGTCCCCTGAGCGGCGAGCCTTCAACAAAGGCGTCATGCCCTCTCCAAGTGAGACAATAGAGCTATGGCGAGTTACGGGCAGCACCGGAGCGTAGCGCCACATGGAGTTCGGACCCTGGGCGATGGACTCGCGATTCCAAATTTCGGCGGTCTTTTTGAGATCGTACCGGACCAGCAGCGGTCCGCCGCACTGACAAAGATTTTGGGGAACGCCTGCTTGATAGATCCGGCTGCACAAAGCGCATTCGAGATTCGTCACCGAATTGTGGGTTTCAGATTGGGTTTCAGATAAGGACATGAAGAATTCTCATAATATCGCTCCCGTCGCTTTGTTACTGTTCTCGGGAAGTGCGTTTGGCGGCGAGTATGCGGTTCTTACAAATGGATTTCGGCTGCATGCCGATCGCCACGAGATTTCATCAGGCAAGGTGCGGCTCTATGAAAAAGGCGGAGTTTCGGAGTTGGCCGAATCGCAAGTGGTCTCCTACGAAGCGGAGGAAGTGTCCCCGCCGGCTCCCGTTACAGCGCCCGTGCCCATAGTCCAGAAATCTGAGCCGCCCAAAGGTGATCTGTACGCCGAAACTGCGAAACGCCATGGGCTGCCTTCTGCCTTGGTTCGCAGTATCGTGAAAGCCGAATCGAACGGCAACGCCCACGCGGTGTCTCCGAAAGGCGCGATCGGACTGATGCAGCTCATGCCGGGAACGGCAAAGATTCTGGGTGTTGACCCCACGATCCCCGAACAGAATGTCGACGCAGGGACTCGCTACCTAAAAGAGTTGCTCGCTAAGTACGAAGATAAGGACGATCAGGTGGCCCGCGCCGTGGCCGCTTACAACGCCGGCCCCGGCGCGGTTGATAAATATAAGGGCGTGCCTCCGTATCGTGAAACCCAGAGTTATGTCCGCCGGGTCCTTGCGAACTATCTAAAGCTCAACAACTGATGCGCTAGAAGATATACTTCAGCGCGAACTGCTGTTGCCGCATGCTGGTGCGAGTACCGGTGATCACTCCAAAGGTGTTCGAGAAAATGCTCGAATCCGGGTTGCCCCAATTTGGATGGTTGGTAGCGTTGAAGCTTTCCCACCGGAACTGCAGGTATTGGCTTTCTTTAAAGTGAAAGTCTTTGATCAGGGAGGCATCGAAGTTAAAGAGCCGCGGTCCGATCAAAGTATTACGCCCGACGTTGCCGAAGGTGCCGGCGGGCTGGACCACATATGAGGGTCCACTTGTACCATTCAGACCGCAATTCCTGGCGGGCGAAGTTCCCGAAGCCGGCGTGCAGTTATTAAAGAAATGCTCGGTGGTCTGCAGATCGTTCGGAAGCACGGGTGAAATTCCGGTCGCATTCGGACGGTCGAAGCCGCCGCCCACCAGCGAAGTATCCCGGGCGTTACCTTGAATCGTGATCGGGAAGCCGGTCTGGTACGTGAAGATTGTACCGGCTTGCCAACCTCCGATTGCCGCGTTCAAAAAACGATTGCTTACATCGAAACTGCGCCCTTTTCCGACAGGGATGTCATAAAGCAGCGACGTTACGAAGCGGCTCTTGGTATTGAAAATCGACAGCCCCCGTTCGCAACGTAGACAGTGGCTATTCTGTGGGAACAGCGTATCGCCATCATTGGTGCGGATGGAGCTGGCATCGTCGATCGACTTCGAAAACGTGTACGCCGCCAGATAGGTCAATCCGTTGGTATACCGCTTCGTTACTTTTACGGAAGCGCCGTTATAGTTGGCGTTGGTGCTGGCGTCAACCAGCTGAATGCGGCCGAATTCCGGGAAAGGGGTTCGGCTTAAGATGGGCGTGGTGCCTGGCAGTGCTTCGTTTACGGCACGCAGCGATTCCAGATGGTGGCTCAATGAGCCCAGGAAACCTACTTCCACCACCGTGTTGCCGGATAGCTCCCGTTGTATGTTCAACAGATAAGTCATCGTGCGCGGCGTCTTACGGTCGTACAGGTTCGCAAATGCGTACGGAGTAGTTACATTCACCACGGTACCGGCCAAGCTGGAAAGAGCGTTTTGGAAGGTATACAAGGTGTTGTTATCGGATTCGAACCGTGTGCGTCCTGCCAGGTTTCGAGCGACGTCGAACCGCGGATTGCCCGTATCCTGGGAGTAGAAGATTCCAAATCCCGACCGGATCACCCATTTAGGTGACGGATTCCAGGTCACGCCAAGGCGCGGCGCGAAATTCAGGTTGTCGGTTTTCACCAACGTATTGCCAAGTTTGCCATCGCGGCGCACCTGGATGGCGGGCCAGCGGAGGTCGATATTGTCATAGAAGCCGCCGGTGCCCTGCCGCTCCAGGTACGGATGCAGACTCAGGTCCTGTACATTCGGAACAGCTAAATCGGCAGGAATGCCTACGGTGATCAGGCGCCCACTGGTATCGGTGAAGGGCGGTGTCCGTTCATACCGCAGGCCCATCGTAAAAGTGAGCTTCGAACTGTATTTCCAGGTGTCGTCGAAGTAGAGCGCGAAGCTATTTTGCACGAACTTTGCACTGGCAATCGCAACTGCAACCTCCGTCCGCTTCACCTGGCCAAGAATGAAGTCCGCGAAATCGTCGCCACCAGCCTGGGTTAATACGGGGTTCTTGGTCGCATTTCCATCGAAGGTGAAAGAGCCTCGGGCAAATTGATTTCCCACCTGGTTGTAGTGGTCGCGCCGGAATTCTCCCCCCAATTTGAACGAATGCAAGCCGCGAACAATTGAGACGCTGTCCACAAACTGGAGTGAGTTATTGTCATTCGCGTACGGACCGTCGGAATCGTCTCCGAACCCTGAATACTTCGCCAGCGCAATCGCCGGAATTCCGTATGCCACAGGGTCGCTGGTCGGCAAACCCGGCACGGCTAACTCAGAAACTACGTTCCGCTGGAAAGCTAACTGCCGTCCTGCTGAATTGAAGAACCGGTTATAACCAAAGCGCGCTTCATTGACGACAGAAGGTGAAAAGACGCGAACGTTGGAGCCGACATATTGCTCCACATTCGTCAGGATCTTATTTCCATTCAGATACAAACCCTCATTGATCTGGTTTTCATCGTTCCAGCTATACCGGCCGAACCATTGGGACTTCGAAGACTCAGTAAAGTCCATGCGCAGAATGAATTGATCCTTATTCCGCGGGGCTCCTTGAGACTGCTGAAAATTGATGCTGGACCCCGCGCCGGGAACCAGATTGGGAGCCGGATAGAAGTTCAGAAACTTAGTGGAGATCGGGTTGATGCGGTTTTGCGGAATGATGTTGTTCGGGAAAGGCTGAGCGCTCACCAAGGTTCCGTTGTTATACACACGCGTCAACGGATCGTAAATAATAATTCCCTGCGCCAGCAGATTCGAAAAGTCTCCGGTGCGGTTTGCCGCCGTAGGCAAGCTATAGGTGGCTTGGTTACTCTGCCGCAGCCGGTAGGATTCATAGTTACCCATGAAGAACAGCCGGTTTCGCCCGTTAAAGAGCTTCGGGATCCAGACCGGGCCGCTGAAAGTGCCGCCGTATTGGTTCTGCTTGAACGGGTTCTTGGGCACCAGTTTGGCCGTGAAAGCATAATTCGCCGCGTCAAGCTTATCGTTGCGCAAGAACTCAAAGAGCGCGCCGTGGTACTGGTTTCCGCCCGCGCGCGTGGACACATTAATCTGCGTCGCTTCACGCCCAAACTCCGCGGGATACACGCCCGTCTGCACTTTGAACTCCTGCAGCGCATCGATCGAGGGCAGGATCACGTAAGTATTGAAGTTAGGGTCCGTATTCTCCACGCCATCGAGCGAGAATTGCGTGAAATAGGCGCGATTTCCGCCTACAGCGATATTCTGGGTCGATCGATCTCCGCCCTGCCGTCCTACCGCTTGGCCCGCGTTGCCGAACCCATAGCTCACATTTGGGGCAAGCGCCACCAGTTGAAGATAGTTCCGGCCGTTCAGCGGAAGCTCGACAATCCGTTTTGTCTCGATCACCGTGCCCACCGTGGCGTCCTCAGTGGATAGCAGAGCGGCGGCCGCGTTCACCTCGACGGACTCACTCACGGATCCCAAAGACATCTCGATATCGATGCGCGCGCTCTGCTGCACCTGTAGCGCAATATTGGTATTCACAACAGTCTTAAAGCCCTGCTTCTCCGCGCGGACGGAATAGTTGCCCGGGTTCAATCCAGGAAAGTCGTAGGCACCTTGCGAGTTCGTAGTCGTGTTTCGCGCGACATTGGTTTCCGTGTTTGTCGCGACTACCGAAACGCCGACGAGGGCAGCGCCGGTGGTGTCCCGCACCTCCCCGGCAATCTCACCTACTGATTGAGCCAACGCGAGACCCGCGAAGGCAAACAACGACATCCCTACCGCAAACAACCGAGTTCGCATAAAACTCCCCTAGATCAAGCTAAATTCTGGGACGATTTTATACGAAGGAGGACTAAAAAGCTAGCCGATTCTTGTTTGCCGTGATCTTCGCCGCGTCTACGCCGGGCACTTTTGCCAGGTCTTCAACCGAATGGAAGTTTCCATTCGCCTCACGGAACTTGACGATTGCGGTAGCCTGGGGTTCCGGCAGGCGCAACACCTTTTGCAGGTCTCTGGCCGTCAGTTGATTCACGTTGACTTTGGTCACTGGGGATGTCTTCGAGAAGTAAGTCGAAAGGTAATCGACAACTTCGTAGAAGTCGTCGGGCGTCCCCTGAGCTCCCCGCTGCACCATGTCGTCGGTAATAGCACCCCAGGTTTCGCGGGTTTCCTGCCGGCCAATCACAATCTCGGCGCCATGGCATGCGCCACAAACCCGTTCCGTGGTCGCTTTCCCCGGCCCTGCGGGCATAGTGAGACCCTGACCCATTGCCAGCGAGGCCAACCCGAGCGTAAGAACCGAAACGTTGCGAAGTACCATGATCTCTGTCCTTATATACTGTACTGGGAATTCCTCCGTTTCATCAAATGACATCCACCCATACCGCTCCCGCTCTTCACAATGCCATGTGGCCCGGCCTTGTCGGCAAAGGGCCTGATTCCGAAGCACCTCTCTCGCTTGATACCATGCTCGCGCTCACCGCCGCGGCCGAAGTGGACGGCGTTCGCTTTGACGGTGTAGATCTGTTCCTTTCGCTGCCTCACACCGATATCGACTCTACCGACGACGACCTGATGCGCCTGGCAGAGCAGCTTCGCAAGCTGAATCTGAAAGCCGGCTCTCTGGTAGCGCCGGTGTGGGAACCCACGGGCGGCGGTTCCGCCATGGGCACGGCCGAGCAACGGAAAGCTTTCTTAACGCAAGTCCACAAAGCCTGCAACATCGGTAAGAAGCTGCGCGCGATGGACATCCGGCCCACGGGTGTAATCCGCATCGATTCCGCGACTCCCACCTCCGCGTTCGCCGAGGATCCGGCAGGAAGCATGCGCCGCATCGCCGAAACTTTCCGCGAAGCGGGAACCATCGCCCATGATCACGGTGAGCAGTTGGCGGCGGAGGGCGAGATCTGTTGGGCCGGCATGCATTCCTGGCGAAGAATGCGCGAACTCCTGGAGGAGGTTGGCATGCCCGGCGTCGTTGGATTCCAGGCCGATATGGCTCATACGATGCTGTTCACCATGGGCCACAATGCGCCTGAAGACCGGCTGCTTCCCGAAGACTTCGATTGGTCGCAGTTCGAAGAGCTTCGCGAAGCTTATCGCGAGATGGCGCGCGCGCTCCGCCCCTGGACAATCGACTTTCACGTCGCGCAGAACGATGGCACCGTCAAAGGTTCAGGCAGCCACGACAAGACAGGCAGGCATTGTCTGCCGTTCGACCCCGCCGGGAGGCTCGACATCGTGCGCGACGCCGGCGCCTGGATGCGTGACGATCAAGGATTGCCGACCCGCGCCTTCCCGCATATCTGCTGGGACGGCTGCATGTTCCCGAACGCCGTCATGATGGACCCGAAGACCTGGACTGATGTTCTGCGCACCATGATCGCGGTCCGAAACGCGCACGGCTGGAACGCATAGATGGAGATCCGCCAATGAAAACTCTGAACATCGCCGTGATCGGCTGCGGCTTTATGGGCCGGACGCATTCGAACGCTTTCAATCAAGCCCCGCGCTTTTTCGATCTGCCGGTTCGTCCAGTGCTGAAAACCGTGTGCGCCCGTTCCAAAGAGCGGGCGGAAACCTTCGCTCGGAACTGGGGCTATGAGTCTTTCGAGACCGATTGGCGCAAGCTTTTGGATTCGCCGGAGATCGACCTGATCGATATTGCGAGCCCCAACGATACTCACGCGGAGATCGCAATCGCGGCAGCCGCGGCGGGCAAGATGGTGATGTGCGAGAAGCCGCTAGGCCGGAACCCGGCGGAATCCGAAGCGATGGTGGCCGCGGTCGACAAGGCTGGGGTTGCCAACATGGTCTGGTACAACTACCGCCGTGTGCCGGCCGTGATGCTTGCCAAACACCTGCTCGACGAAGGCCGCCTGGGCAAGATCTTCCATTACCGTACGGTGTTTCTGCAAGATTGGACGATTTCAAGCGAGCTTCCGCAAGGCGGAGAAGGCTTGTGGCGGCTCGATGCCGAAGTCGCGGGCAGCGGCGTTACAGGTGATCTGCTGGCACATAACATCGACACCGCGATGTGGCTCAACGGACCGATCGCGGAAGTGACGGCAATGACCGAAACCTTCATCAAAGAGCGGAAACATGTCGCGAGCGGCAAAGCGCAACCCGTGACCATCGACGACGCAAGCGCCTTTCTCGCGCGTTTCCAGAACGGATCTCTCGCCACCTTCGAAGCCACGCGGTATGCGCGCGGACACAAGGCGCTGTACACGCTGGAAATCAATGGCGAGCGCGGCTCCTTAATGTGGGATCTTCATGACTTGGGCAGGCTCCAGTTCTTCGACCATGGCGATGAAGGACGCCTTCGCGGCTGGCGGGACATCCACGTCACCGATAGCGACCATCCATACATGAAGAATTGGTGGGTACCTGGTCTACAAATTGGGTACGAACACACATTCATTCATCAGGCCGCTGACTTCCTGAGCGGCTTGTCACACAGCGCCCCTGCGTCGCCCACCTTTCGCGATGCGCTGCAAACTGACTACGTCACCGACGCTGTACTTCGTTCCGCAAAAAATAGAACCTGGGAGACACCGAAATGATTCATCTGGCAGCACTCTTTTTCCTAGCCCAAGTGGCGCCCTTACCCGAAGCTGGCTTTACGCCGATTTTTGACGGAAAGACCCTGGCCAATTGGGATTGCGACCCCGATTTCTGGCGGGTGGAGGACTCCGTTATGGTTGGGGAAACCAAAGCCGACCATCAGCCAAAGCAAAATATCTTCTGCATTTACAAAGGCAGCCAGCCTGCCGACTTTGAACTTCGCCTGCAATATCGGATGACAGGAGCGCAAACCGGCAACAGCGGCATCCAGTACCGAAGCGAAGAGCTTCCGAGCGTTGCCAAGTGGGTTTTGAAAGGGTATCAAGTGGACATTGATGCGCAGCAGCGATACACCGGGCAACTTTACGAAGAGCGTGGCCGCGGATTTGTCGCGCTGCGCGGCCAGGCTGTGGAAGTTCCAGAGGGCGCCAAATCAGGAAGTATTGCCACTCTCGGTAGCAGCGACGAACTAAAGAGCTCTGATTAAACAGGACGATTGGAATGACGTGATCATTATCGCGAGAGGAAACACATTAGTCCATATCTTCAACGGCCGGGTAATGTGCGTAATCGTGGACGACGATAAGGCCAAGAGAAAGATGTCGGGCGAGTTGGGGATTCAACTTCACAAGACCACTGGCCCCATGAAGATTGAAACCCGCAACATTCGCCTGAAGACGTTCTAACGCGTCGCCGTTGCGGGAAGATCGGCGACATAGAAAGTCACCTCAACGCGGCGGTTCTTCGCGTTCGCCGCCCGGCTCCTGCCAGCTTCTGCCGGCTTCTCTTTGCCGAGCCCGATTTCGTGGATTCGATAAATCGGAATATCGTACTTCGCTACCAGGAACTGAACAACCTTATCCGCGCGGCGCCGGCTCAGGGCGTCGTTGTAATTCGAACTGCCCACCTGATCGGTAAACCCTTCTACAGCGATGAAGAATCGCTTGGCGGTTTTCTTGTCGCTTACCAGCTTGTCGAGTTCCTGCTTCGCGGGCGCGCTGAGCGAATCCCGATTGAACGCAAAGGGAAGAACGGCCGTGCCGGCGGGCTTATAGTCGTCCAGGTTTGCGACGGTCTGCCTCAACTCGCTTAGATCACGCGCGTTTTCATCTCCTTTCTTCAGAGCGTCGCCGGCGCGGGCGTCCGCAGCCATGGCCCGTTCCTTGTTAGCGTTGATCTCAGTTTGATTGCGCTCCAGGTCACTGCCTTGTTTCGCGATTGTGGTGCCTTGTTGAGCGATGGTACCTCCCTGTTGGGCGATATCTTGGCCTTGCTTGTTGCTTTGATCGGACACTTGGCCCACGCGATCCTTGATAGGATCGGTCTGCTTGGCCACATACTTCTTCGTCGCGCACCCTCCCATAAAGAGAGCGCCAGCTAGCGTGGCGGTTGTGAGTATTTGAGTCTTCATTGGGTACCTCCTTCCTTTGCGAAGCACTTCCGGGGCCGAAACCTGGCCGTAATGTAAGGCCCTTACGCGGATATACTTTGCTTCCAGTACACTGAGGCTATCCGGATCTTGTGAACATCTCTGTGAGCGATTTCTCTCTTCTGGCCCACGAGTCTTTCGGGGCTCTTGGATGTATCGCGGCTGTTTGGACCTTTGTCGAAACCCTGCAAGCGAGCCCTACAAACGCCGCCGCGCTGATCAATGCTTTGCAGCAACCCGGCTCGCCTGATTGGCGTGCTCGTAGGGTCGGTTACGGTCGCAAGCTTTGGGCTGGTTCTTTGGTACGCGTTCTTCTAAGTGGGCAATGATGCGCCAAATCTTTGAGAAAACGCTTGCCCTTCCGGTTTCCGCGGAAGAAGCTTTTGCCTGGCATGAAGCGCCCGGCGCTCTGCAGAAGCTGATCCCGCCCGGGGAGCCGATCCGTGTGGTCGAGCATACGGGCGGCATTAAGAACGGTGCGCGAGTCGTCTTACAAATGGGCCCAGTTCGGTGGGTCGCCATACACCAGGGATATCAGGAAGGCCGCCAGTTTCAGGACCTTCAACAGAGTGGTCCCATGCGCTACTGGCTCCACACCCACACCTTCGAACCGGCGGGCCCGAATGCCTCAGTGCTGCGCGACCACGTCGAGTTCGAACTGCCTTTCAGCCCGCTTTCAAACTTTGCACTTCCGCTCGTTCGCCGGAAGTTGGAGAAGACATTCGCTTACCGCCACCAGGTTACTCTGGAGGCCTTAAAAGCGCGCTAGGCGCGGGCAGCGTCTTGTTTTTCGGGGTCGACGCCAAGATCAGTAAGAGCTTTGGCGGCTTTCTTGGCGTCGAACTTGCCATCCCTCGATAACCGGCTCAGAGCGGCAGCAGCTATCGACGCTGCGTTTACTTCGAAGTGGCGCCGCAGGTTTTCACGGTTGTCGCTGCGGCCGAATCCGTCCGTGCCAAGCGTCACCATGCGGCCGGGAAGCCAGGGGGCGATTTGGTCCTGTACGGACTTCATGAAGTCTGAAGCCGCCACGATGGGGCCTTCAACGCCTTCAAGGATCGTTTGAATATAGGGCTTTTTCGACGGTTCCGTGGGATGGAGCCAGTTCCAGCGCTCGATGGCGAGTGCTTCGCGGCGAAGTTCGTTGTAGCTGGTGACGCTCCAAACATCGGCCGAAACCCCATACTTCTCCTCAAGGATGGCTTGGGCTTTTACCGCTTCGAGCAGAATGGGACCGCTGCCGAAAAGTTGGACTTTTAGCTTCGGCTTCTTATTTTCGGTGGCTTTGAATTTGTAAATTCCCTTGAGGATGCCTTCCCGGGAGCCCTCGGGCATCGCGGCCATGGGGTACGTATCGTTGTAGAGCGTGATGTAGTAGAACAGGTCTTCGCCTTCCTGATACATGCGGCGGATCCCATCCTGGACGATTACCGCGATCTCGTAGGAGAAGGCAGGGTCATAGGTGGCCAGAGTCGGAACCGTGCTCGCGAGCAGGATGGAGTGGCCGTCCTGATGTTGCAGTCCTTCACCGGCAAGAGTAGTGCGGCCGGCGGTGCCGCCCATCAGAAATCCCTTGCCGCGCGAATCGGCAAAAGCCCAGATCATGTCGCCCACACGCTGGAAACCGAACATCGAATAGTAGATGAAGAACGGAATCATCTCCTTGTTGTAGTTCGTGTAGGCGGTTCCGGCGGCGGTGAAGCTGGCCATGGAGCCGGCTTCCGTAATGCCCTCTTCCAGAATCTGGCCGTCTTTCGCTTCCTTGTAATAAAGGAGCATGTCGGCATCGTGGGGCTTATAAAGCTGGCCCTGGCTGGCATAAATGCCAAACTGGCGGAACAGGCTTTCCATGCCGAACGTGCGTGCTTCGTCGGGGATGATGGGGACTACGCGCGGGCCAACTTCCTTGGTTTTCAGCAGCCTGGTCAGAATTTTGACGAAGGCCATGGTGGTGGAGGGCTCAGGGCCCTTGGAGGCCTCAAGGGATTCGCTGAAAGTTTCAAGCGGCGGCGCGACGATCTGCGTCGGCGGGACCACGCGGGTGGGCATATAGCCGCCCATCTCTTTGCGGCGGGCGTGCATGTACGCCATTTCGGGAGAGTCTGTCGGGCGGGCGGTAGAAGCCGCCATCGTGGGCGGCGGAATCGGGGATGTTGATATCGAACCAGGTGCGGAAATACTCCAGGTTCTTGTCGTCCATCATTTTCTGTTGATGGGTGGCGTTCCGAGCTTCCAGATCGCCTAAGCCGTAGCCCTTGACGGTCTTGGCCAGCACGACGCTCGGGCCGCCCTTGAAATCGACTGCCTGTTTGAAAGCGTTATAGACCTTCTTGGGATCGTGCCCGCCGCGGCGAAGCTTGCCGAGTTCTTCGTCCGACATATCGGCGACCAAGGCCGCGGTTTCGGGATAACGGCCAAAGAATTCCTTGCGGACATAAGCGCCGCCCTTGGCTTTGAAAGACTGGTATTCGCCATCGACGCACTCGTTCATCAGTTGGACGAGTTTGCCTGAAGTATCTTTCGCCAGGATCTTGTCCCAATCGCCGCCCCAGATGCACTTAATGACATTCCAGCCCGCACCGCGGAAAGCCGCTTCGAGTTCCTGGATGATTTTGCCGTTGCCGCGGACGGGCCCGTCCAGGCGCTGCAGGTTGCAGTTGACGACAAACACCAGGTTATCGAGCTTCTCGCGCGATCCCAGGGTAAGAGAGCCCAACGATTCCGGCTCATCGGTTTCGCCATCGCCCAGGAAGGCCCAGACCTTGCGAGGCGTCTTCTCGATGAGGCCGCGATTTTCCATATACTTCATGAAGCGCGCCTGATAAAGCGCGTTCAGCGGACCTAGACCCATGGAGACGGTGGGGAAGCTCCAAAAATCTTTCATCAACCACGGGTGGGGATAGGAGCTAAGACCGGGGGTATCGCGAAGTTCGTGCCGGAAGTTGGCGAGATCGCGCTCGCTCAGGCGGCCTTCGAGAAAGGCGCGGGCATATACACCGGGTGAAGCGTGGCCCTGAAAGTAAATGAAATCGCCGGGCTGATCGCCATAGCTTGCGTGGAAGAAATGATTGAAGCCTACTTCAAGAAGGGTGGCCAGCGAAGCATACGTGGAAATGTGGCCGCCGATGCCGTGGTCATGCTTATTCTGGTGCGATACCATCGCCATGGCATTCCAGCGAGTCAGGCTCTTGATCCGGCGTTCCAGCGCGCGATCGCCCGGAAAATCGACTTCGTCTTCCACCCGGATGGTATTTACATAGGGAGTGTTGAATTCAGTCGGGAGCGTGATGCCCGAAGCATCGGCATGCGCCGTTAGCTTGGAAAGGAGAAATTTTGCGCGTTCCGGCCCTACGTCCTCGAGAATTTGATCGTAAGCTTCCAGCCATTCGCTGGTTTCAAGCGCATCTAGGTCCGCGGGACGTTCCGTAATGGATTGGTGCATGGATATAACACCATTATAGTTGTGAATTCAGCGCGGCGAGAGCTTTGTCCAGGTCGGCGGTTATGTCTTCGGGAGCTTCGATTCCCAGCGAGAGGCGGACCAGGTTTTCCCGGATGCCCATGCGTTCGCGGTGCTTGGGCGAGAGTTCGCGATGGGAGGAGATCGGAGGATACAGCATCATGGTGTGGACATCGCCCAACGACGTTGCGGGAACAATCATCCGGAGGGCGTTCATGAAGCGGAAAACGTCCTGTTTATTGCGGGCTCGTTTCAGTTCAAAGCTGATCATGGCCCCATAGAGGCCGGGCGCGAAGAGGCGCTGGATGATGCCGGCGTCGGGGTGTTTCGGGTCAGACGGATAGTAGACGCGATCCACTTCGGGGTGGCCGGTGAGCCACTGCGCCACATGGCAGGCGTTCTTACATTGGCGTTCGAAGCGGAGCGGGAACGTCTTGGCGCCGCGAGAAGCCAGATAGCACTCGAACGGACCAAGCACGGGGCCGATGGTGCGGGAGGTGGCGTGCAGGATTTCGCTGTGGGCCTGGTCGGCAATGACGGCGCCACCCATCACGTCTCCATGGCCGGAGAGATATTTTGTGATGCTATGGGTGACCATGTGCGCGCCGAGCTCGAGCGGGCGGCAAAGCATAGGTGTGGCAAAGGTGCTGTCCACAATGAGTGCGGCGCCGCACTGGCGTGCAAGCTCGGCAATCTTATCGATTTCCGCCACCCGCAGGAGAGGGTTCGAGATCGTTTCCATGAGCAGGCATCCCGGTGAGTCTTCTTCGATAGCGGCGCGGAGGGCATCGAGATCGTTGAAATCGACGAAGCGGATGTTCACCCCTTGCGGCTCAATGATGCGGGTGAGCATCCCGATGGTTGCGCCGTAAAGCGCTTTGGCGGCGATGACGGATTTCTTGCGGTCGGCAAGGGCGGCGTGGAGGGCCATGTGGATGGCCATCATGCCGGAGCTGGTGACCAGAGCGCCCGCGCCGGATTCAAGAGTGACGAGGAGTTCTTCGAGCACAGTGGAATTGGGGGTGCTGTAGCGCGCGTAGGATTCGCCTTCAAGCTCGCTGCCGAAGACGCGGTCGAGGTCATCGATGTCTTTATAGATATAGGCGGCGGCGGTGTAAATGGGAGTGGTTACCGGGATATAGCGGCCCAGCGGCTTGCGCTCGCCGGTGTGCACAGCTTGGGATTCGATCTTCATTTCCTGGTCACTTTCTCTTCCAGCGTACGCCGTCTTTGGTGTCTTCGAGGATGACGCCCTGGGCGAGGAGCTGGTCTCGGATTTCGTCGGAGCGTTTGAAATTGCGGGTCTTCTTAGCGGCCGTGCGTTCTTGAGTGAGCTGTTCGATCTGGGCGTCCGTGAGACTGCCTTCTTTCACGGTGGGGCGCAGGACATCGAAGACGGAGTCGAATTGCGAAACGAAGTCGCGCGCGGCACTGACGTTTGCGTTCGTGAAGGTGCCGGAATCCATGGCGCTATTCGTTTCGCGTACGTATTCAAAGACGGCAGCCAAAGCTTCGGCGGTGTTGAGATCGTCATCGAGTGCTTCGCGGAATTGCCGGACGGCTTGGGCTGTGCGGGCTTCAAGAGCGGGATTTTCGCCTTCGGGGAATTTGGCTGTTTCGAGACGCAGCTGGTAATTGCGCAGGCGCTCGATAGAGGTGTGGGCGCTGCGGAGCCCGTCGAAGGTGAAGTTCAAGCCCTTGCGGTAGGGAACAGAAGCAAGGAGATAGCGCACGGATTCCGGTGTGAAGCCCTTTTCGACAAGATCGCGCAGGGTGAAAAAATTGCCGAGCGACTTCGACATCTTCTGGCCTTCAACGAGCAGAAATTCGCTGTGCATCCAGACGCGCGCGAAAGGTTTACCGGTGAGCGATTCGGATTGCGCGATTTCATTTTCGTGATGCGGGAAGGTGAGATCGATCCCGCCGGCATGGATGTCGAGGGTTGCGCCGAGATATTGAATCGCCATGACGGAACATTCGATGTGCCAGCCCGGGCGACCTTTGCCGACCTCGGTATCCCAGAAGGGTTCGTTTTCCTTAGGCGCTTTCCAGAGGACAAAATCCCGGGCATCCTCCTTTTCGTAAATATCGGTATCAACGCGGGCGCCGGCGCGCTGGCCGGAGAAATCCTGATGCGACAGCTTGCCGTATTCAGGAAAGGTGGCAATGCGGAAGTAGATGGATCCATCTTCTTCGTAAGTGCAGCCTTTTTCGGCAAGTTCCTGAATGGCGTGGGCCATCTGTGGAATGTGCTGTGTGGCCCGGACGACGTGCTCGGCCTGTTCGAGGCGCAGGAGGGCGGAATCGTCAAAGAAGGCTTGGGTGTAGCCATCGGTGTATTCGGCAAGGGACTGGTGCTTCGCGGTGGCGTTGCGGATGATCTTGTCATCGACGTCAGTGATGTTCATGACGTGGTCGAGTTGGAAGCCGCTGGCGCGCAGCCACTTGCGCAGGATGTCGAAGAACACAAAGGTTCGGAAGTTGCCGATGTGGGCGTAGTCGTAGACGGTGGGGCCGCAGGTGTACATGCGGACGGTGTTGTCCGCGGCGGGGGTGAAAGGCGCTACGTCGAGCGTGAGTGTGTTGTAAAGGCGCAGAGCCATAGAGGAGGCGGAGTTTTTATCTTAACGGTTTGGGATGTCGTTCTTGGTCCTCCGTTTTTGATCTGTTGACACAGGCTCCGGTCCCGCTGCGTCTTTCGTTACCCCGGCGCTGCGTTCCGGCTTTTCCGGTTTCTGCTCCGCGGTCGCATCAAGCCCTTCTAAAACTCTTTGCGCCTTGTGCCACGACGCGACAAGCGGCCCTTCGTCCTTCGAAACCTTGTAGTCCATCAACGCTTCTTGAAGAATCAGATCGCCCCTTCGATACCGATCCGCCTGAACTCCTGGATGCATCTTCGCGTCAAGGGTAGTGGCGATGATCGTTAGCGCCGCGAGCACCATTACCCATTTGTCAACTCCATTGGAAGCTGGAGGAGGGACGACGGTTGCTGCGGGCCTTTCCCCTTTTGCGGCGGCATCAGCCGCGGCTACAAATTTTGCGGATTGTTCTTGCGCCTGATTGTGTGCGGAAAACGCGTTCTTGACGGCAGCACCAATGGCGGTACCTGCCGCAAGAATCGTCAGGACCCAATCCGTTGCTGTCCAGTTCGTCCAAAGCCACGAATACACCAATTGTTCGTTGGCGATGTCATAGGGGACCGTGCCCGGCGTAAATGCCTTGTCTGTTGTCGCTGGGGCGTGGGAGCGCCAGATAATCAGGATTGCGGCAGCAAGGATGAACAGCAAAACTCCGGCCGCACTCCAATTTCTAACGGTCTTGTCCGCTGAATCTTCGTCCCCCATTTCATCCCCCATAGAGTTCTCGAGAATGTCATGGAACATATCACAATTTCTTGTCGATTGAAGCCCGCGACAAAAAAGCCGATTTGGCCCGGGTAAACGGTACACTGGTGCGGTTATGACTTACTACGGAGCTAAAGAGTTGGCGCGGGCGTTTCGTACCGTTCGCAAGAATACGATCGAAATCGCGGAGGAAATTCCGGAAGAGAAGTACAGTTTTCGTCCGGCGGAGGGGTGCCGGACCGTGGCGGAGACGCTGGTTCATATTGCGGTGATGCCGCGGGTGCAGGAGCAAATCCATGAGGTAGAGCATCTTGGAACCCTGAAGCAATTCGATTTCTTCGGCACGATGGGTAAGCTGCGAGCGGAACTGCTGGTTCCCCGAACTAAGGCACAGGTATTGGAACTGCTGCGCAGTGAGGGTGACCGGTACGCCACTTTCCTGGAGGGCACGTCCGAAGAGTTTCTGGGCGAGCCGGTGGAGTACCCGGAGGGTATGGAGCCACGGTTCAAATCGCGCTTCGAGATGCTAATTGCGCCCAAGGAACACGAAATGCATCACCGGGGTCAGTTGATGCTGGTGCAGCGGTTGCTCGGAATTACACCGCACCTTACGCGGCAGATGGAGCAGCGTATAGCGTCGATGCAGCAGGCGGCGCAGGCCGCCCGCTAGCTTGTCGCTACAGATCTCCCTAAAAGTCGAAGCGCAGAGCGCCTTGCAGGATGCGGGCGCCTGACTGATTTGAGGCACCGACCGGAGTGGAGGAGATGATGCCGAAGGTTGCCGGCGTCTGAATGTTCACTCCGGGCGGGCTGAAGTTCACCGTGTTTAACAGGTTGTAAGCTTCGGCGCGAAAAGTGACGTTCATGCTTTCCCGGACGCGGAAACGCTTGACCAGCGAAAGGTCGGTATCGAAGTAGCCAGGTCCTCGGAAGGTGTTACGGCCGGAGTTTCCGGTTGAGCCGGCGGCAGGAACGGAGAACAGCGCGAACTGCGCGGGGGTGAAGTATTGAACGCCGCTGCCGGTGCGCTGGACCTTGCCAATGCTGCGATCCGTTCCGGAGTAGTCCGCTAAAGCGCCAAGATTGGTTGCCAATGGGCCAAACTGGACCGTATTGGGCCCGGTAAGAACGCCGGAGGAAATGCTGAGCGGCTGGCCTGAAGTCAGAATGCCGAGCGAACCCAGCTCCCAGCCACCAACAAAGCGGTCAGCCCAATCGGGGAGATTGCGCCCTATCAGACGCGTTTTTCCAATGGGCAGCGTATAAGTGCCCGACCAGTTGAAAGTGTGCGGACGATCGATGTCGGAGAGCGAACGGTTCAGTTTGAGGTTGTACGAGTCCAGAGGACCGGTGTTGCCGATTCCATC
Organism: Bryobacterales bacterium; assembly: GCA_963795835.1. Lineage (GTDB taxonomy): Bacteria > Acidobacteriota > Terriglobia > Bryobacterales > Bryobacteraceae > JALYXI01. Next base: position 413,887 of record CAWCJC010000001.1, read on the forward strand.
AACCGAAGCGTTGTCGATCGTTTTTGACCAGGTGTAGTTCACGGCAAATTTCAGAGCGCCCTGCTGGCGGCGGAGGCTGACTTGTAGCGAATCGTAAGAAGTCCGGCCGAGATTGGTGGAAAGATAAACATCAGTAAACTGCGGGAAATTACGCAGGTAGTATTGCGAAAGACCGGCGGCAGCATATCGGGTGTAGCCGTTCGTGTCTACTGTGCTGGCCGCTGATCCGACCGCGCCCTGGCGGACCGCGGTGGCGCCGATGGCGGTGATCGCGGCGGCGGGCGTGCCGTAGATCTTTACGATATTATTGCCCGCCGAGGGAGTGGCAGCGCTGTTTGCCTGAAAAGCCTGCAATTCCTTGAAATCGTTCAGAAAACCGCTGGAGTAAATCTTCGTCTGGTTTACGTTCTGATTCAAGAGTTGCTTGATGCCGCGGTTCCCGACGATAGCCCGCCTCGACTACGGTGTTGCGTAGTACTTCCCGTTGAATGGTGAAGTTGTACTGCAGCGCATACGGGGTGCGGAAGTTCGGATCGATCAGATTGATGCGTGCCGAATACCCGGTCGGCATTGGGGGTGAGCGTGGGCGATGCGGGAGGAGCGGGGTAGAGCAGGTTCTTGTCGCTGGCCCGGATATCGGTTCCACCGGAATTCGGGAAAGTGGTCACACTTTGCGCAAATCCCGGTGTGTTGGAATCCGGGATCGATGATTGCGGCCCCGGGAACGCGATCGTAGAAGACGCCCCAGGATGCGCGGATGGAAGTCTTTCCATCTTTAAACGGCTGCCACGCTAGGCCGACGCGGGGAGCAAAGTTGTTCAGATCGTTCTTGAACCAGGAAGAGCTTTTGCGCAACGGTCAGATTGGAGATTTGGCTAACCGTGTTCACCAAACCCGCGGCGTCCTGTACGACATTCCCCTGAAGCCCGTCGCGTTCATAAGGCACACCGAAGAATTCGTATCGCAAACCGAGGTTCAGGGTCAGGTTGTTGCGGATGCGCCAATCGTCCTGGAAGTAACCACTCCAGTCGTGGAAGACGAAATTGCGCACGCGCGGCTTGCCTGGATTGAAAGTGGTGAGATCACTATAAAAAGTGGTCTGAATGGAACTCACGCGTCCCAGCAAATCGTTATAGAGACTGTCATAGCGGGTGCGGTCGGCGGAGGAGATTTGAGCGCCCGTGGGACCGTTAGCGGCCGGCACGGTGTTTCCGTTGCCAGTGCTAAGGGACAGCGTGGGCCAGAGGCTTGTGTCGCTGCTTTGATATTGCAAGATATTGGAAAACCGAAAGCCGGTTTTAAACGTATGCTTGCCGCGAATGATAGAGAGGTTATCTGAGATCTGCGGGTTCACGGGAGAATTCCGATCAGAGCCGAAGCCGGTGGGTATCGGATTGGTAAAAAGATTTGAGCCGATGAGCGGAACGCCGCGATAAAAAAGGCTGCGAACGCGTCCGAAGACAACTGACGATTCCTGAACACCGGCCACAAAGTCATTGACCAAGGTCGGCGTAAGGGACCAGTTGAAGCCGGTGGAGTAACCGGAACGTATCCCGCCCTGGGTGCCGTTTGGCTGGCCAGGAAAGGTGGCTTCGGCATTGTTCAAGGAATCGGCTGGGGTCAGGGTCTTAAACCAGGAATAACGGAAGTAGGCGCGGATCTTCGAGCTGACCTGATAATCGGTCTTGAACGTATATTGATCGCCTTGATTGTTTGCGGGCGCGTTGAAGCGGAAACCGGCTGTGTTCAAACCGTCACCAATGGATGTGTTGTTGGGCAGTGGGAGCAGCGCCAGATTCTTGGCGACGATAGGATCGATTCCCAATGCCGCGAGGATCGTTCTGGACGATGTTGTAACTCTGAATGGCCCCGGCGTTTGGCTGACCGGCGGGAACAATATAGCGAAAAATCCCGGCTTTCGCTTCAGGCGTGAGTACCGTGCGATTCCGTGCTACTTGTTGCGCTACCTTACTGCCCTGATAGTTGAAGAAGAAGAAGAGTTTGTCCTTGCCGTTAAACACCTTCGGGATCAGGACCGGGCCGCCGAACGAACCTCCGTACTGGTTTTGAATAAATTTCGGCCGGGGAATGGCGGTACCGTCCGCCTGCGGCGAACTATTGTTGAAGAAGTTATTCGCGTTAAGAACGGTGTTGCGGTGGTACTCGAAAAGATTTCCATGAAACGCATTCGTTCCCGAGCGTGTGATCAGTTCGATGGTGCCGCCGGCATTGCGGCCATACTCGGCTTTGGCTCCACTGGTGATGATGCGGAATTCTTCAATGGAATCGGTGTTGTTCGCATTGAGCGTGAGTCCAAGGCGCGGCTGAGAAGCGTCATTGACGTCGATCCCGTCCAGGGTGTTATTGTTCGATCCCTGACGATTGCCGTTAATGCGGCCGAAGCTGGAATCATTGGGGCTTGCGCCGAGCAGGACGCCCGGTTGATAAGTGGCGAGCGCGATGGGCCCACGGCCTAACTGAGGCAGCGTGTCGATATCCTTCAGCGTGACGGCGCGCTGAACCGTCGCTTCGGTGGTTTGCACCCCTAAAGAGTTGGCTTCGATGCTCACCGTGTCCCCGACAGAACCGACTTCGAGAACCACGTCTTTGCGGAGAGTGACACCGACGTTTACTTCGATATTCGTGATTACTTCGGTTCGGAAACCCTTGGCTTCGGCAGAAAGCGAATAAAAACCGGGAGGAACAATAGGAAAACTAAAGGAACCCGAAGTGTTTGCTTCGGCGTCTGTGCGGACCTGGGTTTTCGTATTTGTGAGGACCAACTTTGCGCCGGGGATCAAGGCGCGAGAGCTATCGTAAACGTTGCCTTCGATTCTGGCGTCCTGAATTTGGGCTACAAGCGAAAAAACGAACAGACTAACCACCACGCAACGCGACATTTTCATGTTTCCCCCTGTTGTTACGTTTTTGGCAGTCTGACGAGGTGCCAAAAATGTGTAACGAAGTTTACATACCCTTCGAAAAATGTCAAGTTTAGGTAAGCCGGCCGACACCAAACTGTTCGATTCTTAACTATGGCAACTCTGCTCTTGCTGGGTTTAGACGACGCCAGCGCTGAAGCAATCTCACGACTCGCGAGCCAGGCCGGACACTCCGTGCGGCGCGAATCGATGCGGACTACATTCGAAACAAGGCCGATGGAAGATTTGGTGGTAGTTTCAGGAGACCAAGGCAAGTACCGGGATGCGATTTACTCCCTACGTCAGTTCCCCGCCGCGCCGCCGGTGGTGGTAATTTCCCGGTTGGGAGAGACCTCGGGATGGCTGGACGCCTTAGAAGCCGGAGCGTCGGACTTTCTGGCGGCCCCGTATACACTCCCCCAGATTCGAGGGGTAATGCAGGTGGTGAACTCTCGTTCAAAAACATTCGCCGCCTGACGGGGAAAGAGCAAGTTGGGGCGCATGGTATCATGGTTTCACCCCAATCCAAAACCCGCGTGTTAAGCGGTTAGGAGGGGTACCCCAAGGAGTCACTCTTTTTCAATGGCATCGAATAACTACAATCCGGGCGCGCAGGTGGAACACGCGAAATATGGCCTGGGTACCGTGGTATCGCACACTGACGAACGTATCGTGATCAAGTTCGACGATCACGGCGAAAAAAAGTTTATCTCACAGATGGTCGCAGGGTCCTTGAAGAAGAGCGACCGGCAGCCTCCGGTGGAGAAGCGGTCGCCGCGCGCGCGGAAACCGAAGGTTGTTGCGGCCTCGCCGGTCGCCGCGGCTTCCTAGCAGCGGCCTGACGAAGAACAAAGCGCTTGGGATCCTAGAGAATTGAACGCAAGACAAAAGCGGTTATTTGAAGAGTCGCTCAAAAAGAATCCGGGCTTGAAGATGCCTTCGGCCACAGCCCGGCAGAGCGAGTTAACTGAAGATGATATGGCCCTCCTGAAACAAGGGGTCGGTGATAAAACCGCGAGGGTTTCGCAATCGAATCCACAGCCGGCGGGAGAAGGCGGCGAGTTGAATCAGGAGCAGCCCGGCTCAATCGTCACGTACTTTGAGGAAAAAGGCTTCGGCTTTCTGCGGCCGGAGTTGGGTGGGCGCGATGTATTCTTCCATATTTCGCGGCTGACCGAAGGACAAGCTTCAGACCTCACCCCGGGATCGAAGGTATTGTTCGAACTTGGTATGGACCGGACGGGAAAAATGGCTGCCAGCGCGGTTCGTGTTGCTCCACCCGCCGCCGCTCCCGCACTAGTACCGCCTGCGGGGCAGCCCTCAGCACCCGTATCAGCGCCGGCCGACGAAAAGAAAGGTTGAGAAGCGCACCACGGGGCCGTGCAGAACCCCCCGTTTTGACCCTTCGTTAGAAAGGGCGGGAGACCACCGAACGCCTTTAGGGGCCATCCACCGGTTACCCGGCCGAGGCCAGCACACCAGCGCCGCTTGAGCAGTCCCCCTTCATTTTTGAGTGTTGGATCAAAAATTGAGGGGCCCACACCTGCTTTGCAGAAGCGCTTCTCAAGCAACAGTCTACACGGTTTTAGAACGTTTGAAAGCTGAGGCGAATCCTGTATACTCTTCCTTTTCGAAGGAGCAAGCCCAAGATGTCACAACAGAGTATCGTTCAAATTATTGCCGGAGTCCTCGCCGTGGTGCTGTTGGTCATCGTGGTGATGCGGCGCAAGACTAAGAAAACCGAAGACGACGAATTCTGACCGACGAATCCCGTTCGCTCGCTGACGTCCATGCGAGCGTAAACATATCTCATCCTTCGCTATGGCGGCGCGTTTTCGCGTTCGCGGGACCGGCTTATCTGGTCAGCGTGGGCTATATGGACCCGGGAAACTGGGCCACGGACCTGGCTGGGGGCGCCTCGTTCGGCTATCAGTTGCTGTGGGTCCTGGCGGCTTCGAATCTGATTGCGATGCTGCTGCAGACGCTTTCCGCCCGGCTGGGAATCGTCTCTGGTCGAGACTTGGCGCAGGCGTGCCGGGAATCGTATCCGCGGGCCGTGAATGGGGCGCTGTGGGCTCTTTGCGAGCTGGCTATTATCGCGTGCGACCTGGCGGAAGTTCTCGGCGCGGCAATCGGGCTCAACCTACTCTTTCACCTGCCACTGCTGGCGGGCGTCCTGTTGACCACGCTTGATACGGTTGCGGTGCTGTGGTTCCAGCGCTTTGGCATCCGGGTGGTGGAGGCGTTCGTCCTGGTGCTCATCGTGGTGATTGGCGCGTGTTTCGGCATCGAAATTTTCTTTGCAAAACCGCACTGGCCCGATGTGTTTGCGGGATTGATTCCGCATTTGGACAGCACTAACTTGTATCTGGTAATTGCAATTCTGGGCGCGACAGTGATGCCGCACAATCTGTATCTGCATTCGGCTTTAGTGCAAACGCGCAGAATCGGGACAAGCGACCGGGAGCGTCGGACGGCTTGCCGATTCAACCTCTTCGATTCAGCGGTCGCGTTAAGCGGGGCCATGTTCGTGAACATGGCGATCCTGGTGATGGCGGCGGCGGTGTTCCATACGCGCGGCAAACACGTTGAGGAAATCCAGGACGCTTATCTGCTGTTGGCGCCGTTAATGGGAACGGCAATGGCTGGGTTCGTTTTTGCGTTTGCGTTGTTATGTTCGGGCCAATCGTCAACGCTGACCGGAACTATGGCCGGACAGATTGTAATGGAAGGGTTCCTCGACATTCGCGTGCGTCCGACGGTAAGGCGGCTGATCACCCGGTTGCTGGCAGTCGCACCGGCGGCTCTCACCATTTTCCTGGCCGGGGATAAGGCAACCGGGCAGCTGATCATCATGAGTCAGGTGGTGTTGAGCATGCAGCTGCCCTTTGCGGTGATTCCACTGCTGCACTTCACCAGCGACCGGCGGCGTATGGGAATCTTCGCGAACCGGCCGTGGGTGAAGGTATTAGGGTGGATTTCGGCGGCGATAATTGTCGGGCTGAACGGGTGGCTCGCGGCGCAGTTGATTGAGGGTTGGGCGCGTGGATCGGCTTGGGGAAGCTTGATCCGGGCACTTGCGGGAGTCCTGGGGGGACTTCTGGTCTTACTGCTGGCGTGGCTTCTGCTGCAGCCGTGGCTCCGCCAGTGGCGATTGCGTCTATCCGCCAATTTGTTAAGCGCCGAAGGCACGGGCGCGCGATTGGTTCCGGTGCAAGTTCCGGAATTGCGATATCGGCGGATTCTGGTGCCGCTGGACCATTCCCCGCTCGACAGGCTGGCGATGTCACATGCGGTAGCACTAGCCGAGTCGTACGGCGCCGAGTTGTTCTTGCTCCACGTGGAGGAAGATGTGACCAGCCAGGTATACGGCGCGCTTGCTTCGAGCGCGGAGGTGCAGGCAGGGCGCGAGTATCTGGATGAAATCGCGGCATCGCTTGAAAATTCGAATTTTCAGGTGAAGAAAGCGGTGCGTCATTCCTCCAATCCGAAAGAAGAGATTGTGCGCTACGCGCGCGAGATAGAGCCGGATCTGTTGATTATGGGTGCTCATGGGCACGGCAGGTTGAAAGACTTGATCTTCGGGAATACGATCGATCCGGTGCGGCACGCGCTCCGAATTCCGATTCTGGTGGTACGCGATCCGGTTTTGTAACGTTTGGAACAGAAATTGTGTCGTCTGTGTAGCAACTCTGGGTCAGAGGGACGCACCGAAACAGGTGCGGTACACTGTAAGTTCCATGTTTTCAGCTCCAAATCGCGGAAATCCACCGTGCTTCTCCCTGTCTGGTGAGCGGCTCGCGCGTGGCTTCTATTCTCCTTGGGTTCGTTTTTGCCATTTCGGCAAGCGGAGCCACGCTCGAGCAGCTCACTTTTGATGAATTAAGCGGTAAAGCCACCGATATTATCTATGGGCGCGTGTTGGGGTCGAAGGTTCAAGTGGTGGGCGATTCCATTTACACGCATTACAACGTGCAGACTGTAGACCGGTGGAAGGGGACGGCGCGGCTGGTGATGGATGTAGTCCTGCCGGGAGGCGAAGCAGGCGGAATGCGCCAGAACTTTGCGGGCGTACCCGCGCTGCAAACCGGCCGGGAGTACGTGATGTTTTTGTGGACGGGGCCTTCCGGACGCACACAATTAGTGGGCCTGACACAGGGTTTGTTTGATGTTTCCGAGAGCCAGGCGGGGGAAATCCTGGCATCGCGGGGCGTTTCAGCCGAATTGATGCTTGATCACTCCGGCAAAGCGGTGCAGGACCAGCCGGTGCAAATGAAACTTAAAGATATGAGCAGCCGGGTGAAAACCGCTTTGCACAAGAAGGCCGGCCAATAAGCCATGCGAATGTTGGACAGAGCGGGAACATCGGCGCTGTTGTGCACAGCGCTGTGCGCTCTGGCCGCGCCCCCTCTGCAGGCGTACTATCACTACCTCCATTACTTCACCAAGAATGGCGTGTTTTCCGTGGCGCAGGAGAAGTTCGATCTAACCGCGCTGCCTTCAAAAACGGTGACGTTTTTCGTTTCCGATTCGGGGCCGAATACGTTTCCGCAGAACGACAGCTTTTCCTCCGTGCTGAGCCAGATCCGGCAATCGGTTTACACGTGGAACGCGGTGGATTCCTCTGACCTGCGGGTGAGCTTCGGCGGGATGGCCGCGCAAGGAACGCCCGCGGGCACAGTGCCGAGCGGGACCGTGGTGTTCGAAGACCTGCCGCCGGGGCTGCTTGGCTACGGCGGGCCTACGACCCAGGGTGGGCCGATTACGACCACGAACGGGACGTTTGTGCCGATCATTCGCGGATCCATGCATTTGACGAACGATCTCACGAAGAGGCCGGGGCCCAGCTATAGCGAGGCATTTTTCCAGACTGTGGTGCATGAGATGGGTCATGCGCTGGGTTTGCAGCATACGTTCACCTCAAGCGCAATGTCGACGGCAGTAACGCGCGCGACTTCTTTGACAAAGCCGATTGATGCCGACGATATCGCGGGGCTAAGCGTGCTGTATCCGGCGAGTTCGTTTGGCACGCAAACGGGTATCATTACGGGGCGCGTTCTCTCGGGCGGGAACGGCGTCCATATGGCCTCGGTGGTGGCGATTCGGGCGGGCGCGGGAGCGGTGAGCGGGCTGACGAATCCCGATGGAACGTACCGGATTGAGGGCATCGTACCGGGCCAGTATTATGTTTACGCGCATCCTCTGCCGCCGCAGTCGAGTCCCGCTTGCCAGGATATCTGTCCGCCCTTGGATGCGAACGGAAACACAGTGGCTCCGGGCAAGCCGTTCAACACAGTTTTCTATGGCAACACCACGGATTTCACCAAAGCGCAAACCGTTTCGGTGCTGCCGGGCGCGATGACGGATGGAGTCAACTTTAGCGTGGCAACGCGGGCGGACGTGCCCATTTATGGCGTTTCGATTTTTTCGTTCTTCAACAGCAACGTAGTGAGCCCCGGCTTTTTGAATCTGGCGCCGTCACTCTATGGCGGCGTACTGGCGGGCGGAACAGGACTAACGTCAAAAGGGAATCTGGCGCCAGGTTTGGCTTTACAGATCATTGGAGGACAGGCCAGCATTTTGGCGGTGCAGCCGTATACGGACCAGAACGGGATCACGTATTTAAACCTGGGCGTTTCGTATAGCTTAGGTGCGTCCGTAGGTCCGGAGCACTTATTGTTCATCCAGAACGGATTTCTCTATGTGCTGCCTTCAGGGTTGAATCTGGTACAGCGGGCTCCGCCCTTCGTATCCGCGGTGACGCCGAATGCGGATGGGTCGGTAGGGATTTCGGGGACGAGCTTTGCGCCCGACAGTTCCATCTATTTCGACGGGCTGCCGACCGCGATCCGGTCACTGGATGATAAGACCGGGAACGCAACGGTGATTCCGCCGCCGGGCGCGAGTGGACAGCGCGCGACCGTTTCGGTGTTTAACCGCGATGGGCAGAATTCGCTGTTCTTGCAGGCAGGCGCGCCACAGTTATACCCGTACGGCGTTTTTGACACCCCGAGTTTCACAGTGAGCCCCAATGCGCTTCCCGCGGGCAGCGAAGCGGCGATCACCATCACGGGGACGAACACGCATTTCACTACGGGCCAGACGATTGCGGGCTTTGGCACAAGTGACGTCTTCGTGCGGCAGGTATTTGTACTGAGCCCTACCCAGTTGCTGGTGAACGTATCGATTCCTCCGCAAGCGGCTCAGGGTTCCTTTGAGGTCTCAACGATTGCCGGATTTCAGGCCGCGACTCTACCCGGCGGCTTTACGATTCAACCGTTCTCAAAACTGACGCCCTCCGCCATTCCGTTGTTGACGAACGCCGTTCCGGGACAGACAGGGGCCTATCCGGGAGCGCTGGTCACCTTGCGCGGCGCGGATTTGGTGAGTGGCGCAGCGGCTTCCAGTGTGACCATAAACGGACAGTCTGCGCCGGTGCTGAACGCGACTGTGAGCGAGTTGACGATGCAATTACCGGTTGGGCTTAATGCCGGGCCGGCGTTGCTGCGGGTGAACAATGGCGCGGATAGCAGTCCTGCTGTCGCGGTTGCAATTGATACGGCTCCTTCCGTCCTGACTGCGGCAGTCGATGCTTCGAACTCGGCAATCAGCGGCGTGAATCCTGCGCGCGCAGGCCAGGTGATTCGATTGATGATGAGTGGGTTTTCCGATCCGGCCACGGTCATCTTCCCGAACGAAGTTTCCGTGGTGGTGGGAGGAATCAGCCATGCCGCTGTTGAAGTCGTGCCTGCCGATAACGGCCTTTATTCCGTCAGCTTTGTGCTCTCAAATCTGGTTCCGAGCGGTGGTACGACACCGGTCACGGTTTACCTGGACGGGCGCAGCAGTCTGGCTGCAGCGCTTGCGGTCGCTAACTAGAGATGACTCACGGTCGCCGCGGCTTTCTGGGTTCTGTCGCAGCGTTGGCCAGCGCATCGGGAGCCACCCCTTCGGAAACCAGCGGACTGCTTCCCGCTTATTCGCGCGCGCAAACACATCGTTCCCTGAAGCAATCGAGCTTCGATCCGACCGGCGGGAACAAAGATTTCTGGCCAATTGCCGCGGGTGCAACCCGGGAGGTCTTCCGCGCGAACGGGCCGGGCGTGGTGACGCACATCTGGTTCACGATCTCAGCACCGAGCGCGAATCACCTGAAGGAAATCGTAATCCGCATGTATTGGGATGGTGCTTCGCAGCCGAGCGTTGAGGTTCCCGTGGGCGACTTCTTCGGGTTGAATCTAGGGCAGTATTTCACGTATCAATCCGCGTTCCTGAACTGCTCCTCGGTAAAGGCTTTGAACTGCTATTTCTCGATGCCGTTCCGCAAATCGGCGCGGATTACCGCGACCAATGAAGGTTCGCGCGAGGTGGGGAGCTTCTACTCGAACATCGATTACCAACTGGTGGATTCGCTTCCCGCGGACGCTCTGTATTTTCATGCGCAGTACCGGCAGACGGCACCGCACTCAGCCGAGAAGCAGACCGTGAATTTATCAGGCGAGCATAACCACGTTTTCTGTGAAACACGCGGCGCGGGCCATCTGATGGGCATCACGCTTGGAGTGCTGCAGAACTCCGACAACTGGATGGGCGAGGGAGACGATATGATCTTCATCGACGATCTGACGAAGCCCGCAATCAACGGCACCGGCCTCGAGGACTATATTTGCGGTGCCTGGGATTTCGGAGGTCGGGAGAATGCGACGGCGTTTGCCCACCTGTATAACGGAGCACCCTACATTGCCTCGCCGGAGCGGGCCGGCGGGCGGTACTGCGTGTATCGTTGGCACGCCGATAATCCGGTGACGTTCCGGAAAGCGCTGAAGCACACGATTGAACATGGGCACGCGGACGATCGCGCGGACAGCTACTATTCGGTCTGTTACTGGTACCAGAGCGAGCCCGCGGCGGGCTTCCCTGCCCTGCCTTCCGCCGCGATGCGGATTCCGAAACTTCTATGAAACTACTGCCAGTGATTGCGAGCGCGGCATCTCTTTTCGCCGCCGATGCGGCCAAGGTCTGGACCGCGCAGGAGATTGCCGACCGCTTGGCAAAAGCCAAGCCGGAGGCGCACCAGGTGAAGGGAACTTCGCTCGAGGCGTTCAAAGGTTATCGCATGAGCGCCAACCGTAGGGATGCAAGCGGGATCGCGGAAATGCACGAACACGTGGACGATATCTTCGTCATCGAGAGCGGTCAGGGCACGCTGGTGACCGGCGGTTCGATTCCCGGCTCCAAAGTGCAATCGCCTGGCGAAGTGCGGGGAGCAGCAATCGAGGGCGGCACGAAGCACAAGGTCGCGGCAGGGGATTTCGTGCATATCCCGGCGGGTACCCCGCACCAGATGCTGCTCGAAGCGGGCAAACAGATTACGTACGCGGTGGTGAAGGTGGACGCACGATAAGGTTCAATTCGGCGTCGCTACGCCGGATGTAGTTGGCGTCCAGCAGTGCCGGGTCCTGCGGCAGGTGCTTCTCCGCGAGGAAAGCGACCGCCGCTGCCAGCGGTGATCTTTGCTCCAGCGCGTGCTCCGGTTTGATGGCCTGCAGGCGCTCCGGTTCCAACAGGTGGCCCTCGGCGTTGTAGGCGGCGGTATAGAACTCGCCACGCCTTGCGTCGAGAACGGGACGGCGCACGTCGCCCGAACCGGTGTAGGCCAGCGCCTCCAGATTCGACACGCCGACTACAGGCTTGCCCAGTGCTTCCGCCAAGCCTTGCACTAACGTCAGGCCCATCCGCACGCCCGTGAACGTGCCGGGCCCAGACGCGGCGGCGAACAGATCCACGTCGTCAAGGGTAAGAGAATGGCGTTTCAGCAGGCCGTCGAGCGCGGCAAAGACGATCTCGCCATAGCCGGTCGGCGCATCCAGGCGAAACTCCTCGAGCAGGTGGCCGTCGCGGACCAGAGCGAGGCTGCCCTGCGCAGTAGTGATGTCGACACTGAGGACGGTCATGGAACGAGCTGGTAATTGCGATCGATCGCGTAAAGCTTGCCCACCCCGTTCAAGCCTTCAACGCGCAAGTGCAGCAGCGCCGGGAATCGGGTTGCAATGTTTCGCGGGATGACCAGCATGCCTTCGGCACCGGTGCCCAAGATTTGAGGCGGTTGGCCATCGGCCGTCACTTCGCCCGTCCAGAGATAGCGCATCGCGCGAGCGGCTTTCGTGTCCTTAGTGAGTTTTGCGGCGAAGTTGCCGGGGTTCTTGAGCGAGATTGATTCGCCCGCTGGCTGGACGACTTCAAAGGGTACCTTCACGGTTTCCACTTCCTGCTGCAAGATCTCGCGGGATTCGAACTTGTAGCTCTTCAGCATGCCGGCTTTGTGGCCTTCGCGAGAGATATGTAAGACCCAGTCGTGATTGGCGTCGGGGGGTGCGCCTTCGAAGGTTTCAGACTTGAGGTTCTTCTTCTCGTCGAAGCGTTCGCCGGTAAGCGGATTGAACCAGGCTACGTCGTAACTGTGCTTCTCCACTGTGACGGTGACCGGGCCGGGCGTTTCCACGTAAACGATGTATTCCACGCCCTCAAGGGCAAGCGCGTGGCGCCCGCCGGCGTCGAAGAACGGTTCGAGTTCCCAGTGGCGCGTGCCGGAGAAGAAGGTGTACCAGTGCTTCAGCTGCGCTGCCGCGGTATCGTTGGGCGGCAGGGATTCGGGATACGCCCCATCGAGCGTGGTGCGCCAGAGAGCGCGGCGAAACTGGTCCGCGTCAGTGATGCCCGCGCCAAAATCGTTCACCTGCGGGACAGGGTAGGTTTGGTGCTCAATGGCAACCGCGTCGCCGTTTGCGGATTGATAGGTTCGGTAGATGGCTTTGGGCACCTGCTGCCAGGTAACGTTCAATGCTCCAAAGCGCGCCATCAGGTCCTGCATGTTGGCGTTAGGAGGGACAATCAGGTCGGCAGTCTTACCGGACTTGTGTATCGCAATGATTTGAGCGTCGTGGGAAGGGTCCGCGGCCACGGGTATATGGTTGATCCCGCCCGCCCAGAGATGCGGCTGCTTCGAACCGGTGTAGCGGAAATGATGGACATTGGCGGCTTCCACGTAACCGGGGGCGTCAGAGGGCGTGGCTGTAAAGGAGTTTTCCTGACCGTTCAGGCGGTAATCCCACGCGCCGGGCTCATTAGGCACGATACGAAGCGTCTGGTTTTCCCCTGTGGTGAAGCTATGGATGAGGAACGTGCGATGGCTGGGCGAGCGGAATTCGGCTTCGACGGGCGCCGTACCGGGAACGTGGATTTCGCAGAGGGACCAGACAGGTGTAGCGGGACACGTCTGTTGAGCCGAGGCAATGGCGGCAACAACAGGGAGGATTAGCGCCGATATGTATGGTTTCATAACACTACCCTTTAAATTCTGGACCGTTGGGCTTTTACCTGCAATCTGTGCTGTATGGAACTCACAACGAAAACTGATCCACTTGAAAGCAAGCTGCACTCCATCGATTCTGCCGTCGCCGATCAAACAGGAACCAGTCTGTTGAACTGGCTTACCGCGGGATCAATCATCGCTTCCATCTACCTCTATGCGACAGGGAGAAAGCAGCTGGGAATCTTCATCGGGCTTTGGCCGCCTACGTTTCAGGCCCTCAAGAAGAAGCCAACCGACTAGCGTAGCGTTTCCATAAAGATTTTGCGGAAGAGGGCCGGGTCGGCGGAAAGCGCAACGCGAACAGGGCGGCCTGTTTGCGATTCTGACGTCCGGCCCTCCTCCGGCTGTGTTTTGACAATAGTGAGCGGCACGGAACTGATCTTCACAACGCTCGGGTTTTGCAAGGCCACCGCAGCGAGTGGGTCCCACGCGAAGAACATGTGCTGTTCGATCATGAATCTGTTTGAAGCCAGTACTTGGGCGGCAAATTTTCCAAGTTTGGACTTCGCGGTTTTCTCAAACTGATTGAGGAACGCCATATCAAACGGCACGGAGTTTGACGCATCCAGCGGTACAAGCCGGCATTTTGTCACCGATTCCAACACCTTTTGCGCGGCTGAGGGGTCGACATAGATGTTCCACTCCGCGGTGCGATTGTCCGAATAGAGTAAGCCCCCCAAAGCCAGATTTCCTCCCACCCGAACCGCGCCACCCATCACCACCAGGTCATCGATTGCGAGCACACTCTTCGGCGCGGCCGTGATTACTTCCGCTAAATTCGTCAGTGGCCCGAGAGCCAGGATCGAAACCGGCTTTCCGACATTCGCCAGCCTTTGCCTCAGATATGCGGTCGCGGACTGCGAATCGGCGTTGCGCGTCGTTTCGGGTAAATCGACTTTCGGCAGCGCATCGGCTGTTACCCGCCACGACTCCGGGAATTCGTTATTGCCTTCGAGCGGCGTGGATCGGCCTTCGTAGACCGGAATCTGGGGCCGGCCTGCCAGATCCAGCAGCTTCAGGACGTTCTTGGCACCTGCCGGCACATGCGCAAGGCCATTGACGATAGTGATGGCTTCGATGTTGATATCGGGCCTGGCAAGAAGAAACGCGATGGCGAGCAGATCGTCCGACCCCGCGTCTGTATCCACGATGACGTTGCGCGGAGGCGCCGCGGCCTGCACCACAACGGAGATCAGAACACAGAACAGCAGTAATTTCATATAAGCTCGATCGAGGAAAAGCCTTCTTCGAGTGTAGGTGGTTCGAGTCGCGCGGCCATCTGGGCCATCACGTCTTCGGGAACCTGGCGGGCGCGTTTGCGGTTGCGCTCGACCGCAACCGAGAACGCACAATCGAAGTAAACGGCCTCTATGGAGGCGTTGAACCAACGCGCGATCGCAAAATACGGCTTCCGTTCCTCGCGTGTTAAATGTGTGGCGTCGATGCAGGTGAGGGGGCGACCAATCGCGAGACGCTGGCGGAGCAGAAAACGAAGCACGGCGAAGACTCGGGCATGAATGGTCTGGTTGGTCACGTCATCGGACAGCAGGAGGCGAATGCCATCGGAGGAGAGGGCGTTCCAGCCCTGTGCGGCCGCCCAAGTAGACTTCCCGCAACCGGGCAGACCGATCATCAGCACGATGCGCGACGAATCCCGGGCACTCACGCGACGTGGATGATGGGGCGGTGTTTGGGATCTTTTACGGCCCGGCGCAGAACTTCGTGCGCGAGCGGGGCAACGTCGCCTTCCCCGAAGAACAGGAAGCGAAAGAGATTGCCGATTGGGTTGCCTTCTTTCCATTTGAAGTAGGCGTGCGGGACGTGTCCGGTGGTTTGTTCAAGATAGATGAGCATGGCCGCAATGGAGTTCGCGACCACGGGGCTGGCGGCGGTAAGAATGACATGCCGTCCGATACATTCCGAGCTCACTTTGAGAGTATCTTCAAATTCCGAAGCGTCGCTGCGTTGTATCTCGAAGATATAGAGGCGCTCTTCAGCGCTGAGACCGTGGAAGGCACGGACTTCCTGATCGATTTGGTTCAGCGCTTCTTCAGTCTGGATGCGTGGACGGTGGGCGACCAAGTGAATCACCTGATCCTCATCCATCGCCAGAAGGTCTTTTGCGCTTTCATCGAGTTCGACGCCGCAGATGCGCAGTTCGGTGGATCGCAGGGCGCGTGAAGTCAGCGAGACGGCGACAATGGCCGAGATGAACAGGCAGGAGATTTTCAAGCCTTCCGGACGTTCATAAATGTTCAGAACGGTGGTGTAGATGAATACGGCGGAGATGAAGACGAACACCCAGCGCAGCGCGGACCGGTCCCAGACAGAGACGGTTACCGCGACAGCGGCCGAGGTGATCAGCACCAGCACGCCGGTGGCGTAGGCGCCACCTTGGGCATCCACGTTGGCCCGGAAAAGAATGGTGACCAGGATAGAAATGCTGATAAAAACCAGCACCAGCGGCCGCGCGCCTTTCGCCCATTCCGGGGCCATGCCGAAGCGCGGCAGATAGCGCGGAATCAGGTTGAGCAGCCCGGCCATGGCGGACGCGCCCGCAAAAGCGAGGATCAGGATCGTACTGATGTCGTATACCGTGCCGAACGCATTGCCGAAGTATTGGTGCGCCAGGTACGCCAGGGCACGTCCGTTCGCTTCGCCGCCTTCCTTGAATTTTTGGGCGGGGATCAAAAGCGTTGTGGCGACGCTGGTGGCGATCAGGAACACGCTCATGATGGCGGCCGCGGTGATGAGCAGCTTACGCGTGTTGCGGACCCGAGTCTCAAGCGTCTCGCCCGCGATGAGAGGCATAACGGCGACGCCCGTTTCGAAGCCCGGAAAGACCGAGCGCGAGCTTTGGGAACAGAAGCAGAGAGATGCCCAACATGCCGAGCACGCTGCCATGCTGCGTTAACAGAGCCTGCTTCCAGCGGGGTATCAGTTCCGGGTGCAGCGCGACCTGGTGAAGCGCTTCCACCGTGACCACCAGGTTGAGAGCGAGATAGGCGCCCACCAGAACGACGGCTACTCCGATTGCTTCCTTGAAGCCTTTGAGAAAGATGGCCCCCAGGATGGCGAGCAGCACCAGCGTGACGGCCATTTGGCTCTTCATCCAAGCCGGGACAAACGGATTTTGCGTGAAGTGGGCGGCGGCATCGGCGGCGGAAAGCGTAATGGTGATAATGAAATCCGTGGTGGCGAAGCCGAGCAGGCAGAGCACGAAGGCCTTGCCGCTCCAGACAGGGAAAAGCTTTTCGAGCATCGCGATGCTGCCTTGGCCGTTCGGGCTGGCCGCGGCGACGCGGTTATAAACGGGGAGGGCAGCAAAAAGCGTGACCAGGACCAGGATGAGCGTCGCGACAGGAGAAAGCATTCCCGCGGCCAGGAAAGCAATACCCGGCTGATAGCCAAGTGTCGAAAAATAGTCGACGCCGGTGAGGCACATGACGCGCCACCAGGGATGGACGGATTCCGCTTGCGAATGGATGCCCTTGGGGAGACGAAGGTCCGAGAGCAGCCAATCGGTAAACGCCATTAATAAGTCACGCTACCGGCGCCCAACGGGCGCTGCCGGATCTCCATGCAGCCTTTGCCCGTGGGAAGAACCTTGCCGGGGTTCAGCAGATGCGCGGGATCGAAGAGATCTTTGAAATCTTGGATGGCGCCCAGGGTATCGGCGGAAAAGAGCGAGGCCATCATTTCATTTTTTTCCATGCCGACGCCGTGCTCGCCGGTGATGGAGCCCCCGACGTCGATGCAATGCTGCAGAATCATTTCGCCGGCTTCACGGGCACGCCGCAGTTCCTCTGGCTTACGAGCGTCGAAGAGGATGATGGGGTGCATGTTGCCATCTCCGGCGTGAAAGATGTTGCCGATGATCAGGCCGGTGTGGCGAGCTATTTCTTCGATGCGGCGCAGCGTGCCCGCAATCTCAGAGCGCGGCACCACGCCGTCCTGGACGTAGTAGGTGGGGCTAACCCGGCCCACGGCGCCAAAGGCATTCTTGCGGCCCTTCCAAAGAAGGTCGCGCTCCTCGGGCGTCTTGGCAACACGAAATTCGCGTGCCCCACTGGCCAGGCAGACTTCGCGAATCTCTTCGGCCTGCTGCTCCACAACTTCACGCAGGCCTTCCACCTCCACCAGCAGAACGGCGGCGGCGTCGCGCGGGTAGCCCGCATGGGTGGCATCTTCCACCATGTTCATCATGCGGCCATCGAGCATTTCGATGGCGGCGGGCGTGATGGCGCGCGCCGTGATTTCTGCGACCGTGGCGGCTGCGTCGTCGACAGAGTTATAGATGGCGAGCGCGGTTTTCACCATCTCCATCTGCCGCATCAGGCGGACGGTAATTTTGGTGACCAGCGCCATGGTACCTTCAGACCCGGTGAGCAGGCCCGTAAGATCGTACCCGGGCATATCCGGCGCGCTGCCGCCGGTTTCGATCACAGTGCCATCGGGGAGCACGCATTCGAGAGCCTGCACATGGTTGGTCGTTACGCCATAGGCCAGCGTGTGAGGGCCGCCGGCGTTTTCAGCGACATTGCCGCCAATGGTGCAGGCGCGCTGGCTGGAAGGATCGGGCGCAAAGAAATACTTCTTTCCCTGAACGGCAAGAGTGATATCAAGATTGACAACTCCGGGCTGGACAACCGCCCGTTCATTCGCAAGATCGATCTCAAGGATCTTGTTCATCCGCGCGAAGGCAACCATAATGCCGCCGTTGCGCGGAATTGCGCCACCGCTCAGGCCAGTGCCCGCGCCACGGCCCACCATGGGAATGCCGAACTCGTGGGAGATGCGCGCGATTTCAGAGACCTCGGCAGTGGTACGCGGAAAGACGACAAGATCGGGCAGCACTTTGTCCACTCCCCCGTCGTATTCATAAAGCTTCAAATCCTGGGGATTTTCGAGGTAGCCGCGAGCCCCCAGCAGAGACACAAAGCGGCGGCGAGCGGCTTCGGGGAGCGCTTTGCGCTCGGCCGCAACTTCGGCCTCAAAGGAGAGACTGGACATAGTTCACCATTTTATCGTCTGTCCAATTTGCTTCACCGATGATTTTGTTCACTACCTTACCCTTGGTGTCGATGATGTAGGTCTCGGGGAACTGGGAGGTGCCATAATCCTTGTTGATTTTCTGATCGGGGTCGCGGGCGGTGAGGAAGGAAAGGTGGAAGCGGTCGACGAATTGGCGGTAGGCAGCTTCGTCCTTATCGACGCTGACGCCCAGCACGACCAGCCCGCGGTCGCGGTAACGCGTTTGAAGCTGGTTCAGCGAAGGGATTTCTTGAACACAGGGTGCGCACCAGGTAGCCCAGAAGTTGAGAACCAGGATCTTGCCCCCGAAGTTCGCGGTGGAGACAGTGCGCCCACCATCGGCCGCGATGGAGAAGTCCGGCGCGGAATCGCCGACGTTTACTGAATTCTCATGAATCGTTTTGTAAAGAATAGCGACAAGGCCGATGAAAAGAAGGGCGAGGGACGCCTGCAAAATGCGGTCGATTTTCGAATGATTCATGGACGGGCGGCGAACTTCAAGTGTAGCTTCATTAGGTGTATCTTGAAGCCAGATTGCGGCATCTAAGCCACAGGATGCTCATCACGCGAAAAGTCGAGTTCTCGGCATCCCACTGCCTTCGGAACCAGAACTGGAGTGAGGAAGAAAATGTGCGTGTCTATGGGCGCGAAGCGAACCGCAACGGACACGGCCATAACTATGTGGTGGAAGTGACCCTGGCGGGAGTACCCGACCCGGTCACAGGCATGGTCATGGACCTAAAAGAGCTCAAAGACATTCTGAATGATGAGGTTCTGGAGCCCTTCGATCACCGCTTCTTGAACTTCGAGGTCGCGCCCTTTGATCGCGTGATTCCGACCGCGGAGAACGTTGCGGTGGAGATCTGGACACGGCTAGAGGCCAAGGTGCAGCGCGACGGAGTGAAGCTGCAAGGGATCCGGCTCTGGGAGTCCCCGGATTTATACGTCGATTACTTCGGCGTGGAAGGCGCGTGATGGACCTAACGCGCAAATATACGTTTTCGGCATCGCACCGGCTGCATTCCGATGCGTTTTCGGAGGCCGAAAATACCGAGCTGTTCGGCAAATGCAACAACCCTTATGGCCACGGACACGACTACGAAATCTTTGTGACAGCGCGCGGTGCGGTGGATGGGGAAACCGGCCAGGTCTGTTCTCCGGCCGTACTCGATGCATTGGTGAAGCGGCATGTGCTGGATGCGTTCGAACACCGGAACATGAACACGGATGTCGCGGAGTTTGTCGGTTTGGTTCCCACTACGGAGAATCTAGCGAGCGTCATCGCAGAGCGGTTGCGAGTCCATTGGGCGGAGACTTTCCCGGCGGGCCAACCAAAGTTACAGAAAGTGCGGATTCGGGAAACGGACCGCAACAGTTTCGAACTGATCTTATGAGCAAGAACAAAGCACAGGTGAAGGTATTGACTCCTCGCGACAATGAGGGCGCAATCGCTCCGCATGTTAGTGAAATGCTGGCATTGTTGGGCGAAGACCCCTCCCGCGAGGGCTTGGAACGCACGCCGGTGCGCGTGGAGAAAGCCATGCGGTTTCTGACTGGCGGCTACAAGATGGACATCGGCAAGCTGGTGAACGGCGCGATTTACTCTGTGGCTTACGACGAAATGGTGATCGTCCGCGATATCGAGTTTTACAGTATGTGCGAGCACCATATGTTGCCGTTTTTCGGGAAAATGCATGTGGCCTATCTGGCGAAAAGCAAGGTGATTGGGCTGAGCAAGATTCCGCGGCTGATCGACGTGTTCGCGCGGCGGCTGCAGATTCAAGAGCGCCTCACGCAGCAGGTGGCCGAGTGCCTGAACGAGTTGCTGGAGCCTCAGGGTGTAGGCGTGATTTGCGAGGCGCAACACTTCTGCATGATGATGCGCGGTGTGGAAAAGCAGGGATCCAGCACCGTGACCAGTTCCATGCTGGGCGCGTTTCGAGACCAGAAGCAGACACGGGATGAATTGTTGTCGCTTGTGCGCAAGTAGCGCTCGTCCCTGATCCTTGGGTGTGCCCCAAGAATAAATCTATTTCGGTTTACCAGGCGCGTGAGTGTCGGCAGTGGCAGAGCCGGGGCGGCCCGCCTCTGTGCGAGACGGCTTTTCGGACATCCCCTTCTTTTCCGGACGGCGCATCGATTCAAGTGCAGGTGAGCCAGGGTCAGCCGCGCCGCTGCCGGGGTAACCGGATTCCGAAACACCCGTGCGCGTGTTGTTGCGCGATTGGCGAGAGCTCCAGCCGCACCCGAGCGAACAGGCGAGCAGAATGCCCGCGGCAAGGGAGCACACGTATCGGGTAGGAGCGGAAGTCATCATCTATAGGCCTATTATACTTGTTCGAAAAACTGCCATGTTTCGCGGGCGCATCGCTCCCAATGGAACCGCTCGGCGCGAATCCGGGCGGCGATGCGGAGCCGCTCACGGTGTGCAGGCGAAAGCAGCAGCCGCTGTAAGCGCGTCGCGAATTTCCAAGGTACTGAGCGGGTCGATCAGCTCCGCTGCACCCGCCGTGATTTCGGGAAGAGAGGAAACATTGGAAGTGAGAACGGCAACCCCCGCCGCCATGGCTTGCGCGACGGGAAAGCCAAAGCCTTCATAGAGAGACGGATAGGCAAACACAGTGGCGCCCGCCATCAAACCGGGCAGCAGCGCCTCCGGTACGTAGCCCAACACGCGAATGCCGGTGCGATTTGCACGCAGCCGGTTGCAGGTGGCTTCACTACGCCAGCCTTGCGGTCCGGCGACGATCAGGTCGTAGGCATCCCGAATGTCTGGCGGCAGTTCCTCATAGGCGTCAAGCAGCCGGTCCAGATTCTTGCGCGGCTCGATCGTGCTGACGAAGAGAACGTAGGGTTTGGCGAGCCCGAAGGCGGCTTTGCCGGCGGATATGGCTTCAGGGGCGGGATCGAAGTAGGCTTCGGCAACGCCGTGGTGGATGGCCCGAATACGATCGGGCGGCAAGATCCAGCCACCGGATCGCATCGGCGCGGGTGGATTCGCTGGGTGTGATCACTCCGTCGGCACTCCGCACAATTCGTTCGGCCCACCGCTTATCGTTGGCAACGGTGGCCTCCGTGTGCAACTCAGGATGAGACCAGGCCGTCATGTCGTGGATCGTGGTGGTCAGCTTCGTCTGGCGCGGGGGATTGCGCACCTGGTTTGAAGCGTGAAAGAGGTCGAAGCGGTCGCCCATCAGATCGAGCATATGGTTGTGGTCCAGATTGGCAAACAAGACGAGGGCGAAGCGCCAAGCCGTGGGGAGTAAAGGGAGCACGGATCCTTCATGGTGCATCGAACTCACGCGATCCAGAAAAGGAAAAGCGGAGACGTTCCCAGGATCGGTGACCCGGCGCAGGTGGCGGTGCAATTCGAACAGATACGCTTTCACGCCGGCACTGCGGACCAGAAAGGGAAAGCAATCAAGGCAGACGCGCATCAGGAGCCTACCGCCTCTTTCAGGGCGTCAAGGGTGGCGCGCGCGGCGCGAATCCAGGAGTATTCGGCGGCCCTGAGAGGTCCGGCGGTTTTGAGTCGCAAGCGCTCGGCTTCGTTGCAGGCGAGCGTTTCCAGGCACGCAGTGATCTGGTCTTGGTTGTCGGGATCGAACAGGAGCGCCGCACCGCCGGCGATGCCGCGCATCGGTTCCACATCCGCACATGCTGTCGGTAGGCCCGCGGCCATAGCCTCCAGAATGGGCATTCCGAAACCTTCGAAGCGCGAAGGATAAATGAAGGCGCGGGCTTGGGAGAAAAGCCGCATAGAGCGCTTCCCGGGGAATCCAGCCGGTGAAGGTGACGCTTTCGGTTAAGCCAAGTTGGCTGCGGAGCGCTTCCAAAGCGTCAGTATGAAAGCCGCGCAGGCCGGCGATGATGAGCCGGTAATCCGCATGTTCGGCGGAGAATCTTGCGAAGGCTTCGAGCAGTCCGCCGAGATTCTTGTGCGGGTGCAGTGTGGAGACGGTGAGCAGAAAGGGGGGCTCGGCTTCAGCGCGCGGGAGCGAGAAGAAAGCCGGGTCCACGCCGTGGGGCACCACACGCACCTTTTTGGGTGAGAGCTGATAGAAGCGGTGAAGGTCGCGTCCAGTGGCTTCTGAGACCGCAATCAGGAGCCGCGAACGATGCGCGGAGCAGAACAGCAGAACCCGCCAGAAAGGCAGGTCGAACCAGCGAAAGTATTCGGGGTGCCGTTTGTGTTGAAGATCGTGAAACACCGTGACTTGTGGACAAAAGGCGAACAGCGGCGAAGTAAAACCGGGGTTGAAGAGCACCTCGATTTTGTGCGCGGCGGCTTGGATAGGAAGCACCGTTTGTTCCCACAAGATGCGCGCGGGTCTGTTGCGTGCGGAGACAGACTGCGGGAGGATGCGAAAGTTTGCCGGTCGGGAAAGCGAACAAATCGCTGGCTTCGCGGCAGGTCCAGATCAGGTATTCATTCACGGGGTCGATTTGGCTCAGAGCATCGAGCAGGCTGCGCAGGTAAATCTCGGTGCCGCCCACGCCCCCGGGTATCAAATACAGCGCATTGATGCCGATCCGCAACTTTAGTGCGCTTGCCCCTGCAGTTGTTGCAGAGCGGCTCGCCCATTCTCATTCGAAGGATCGAAGGTCAGCAGGAATTTGAGCTCCTTGATCGCGTCGGGCACTCTGTCCATGGCGACCAGAATCTTGGCCCGGTAAAGGTACGTGGTGGCGTACGCGGCATCAATCACCTGCGCTTTGGCCAGAGCGCTTAACGCTTCGTCCACCTTTCCCTGCCGGGCATAGAGGTAGCCCAGGGAGGCCCACGCTTGCGCGGTTGGTTTTTCACGGATCGATTCCTGCATAACGGCGAGAGCGCGATCCGGCTGGTGGTCGCAATCGTAGGCAAGCGACCAGTTCATGAGCAAAGTGTAGTCCGGCTTTTCGAGTTCAGCGGAACGGCGATAGTGTTCCACGGCCTCATGGCAATGGCCCGCGCGGAACTCGGCCACCGCCAGGCCGAATTGCACCCGCTGCTTGTTCGGCGATTTCTCAGCGGCATCGCGCCATATTGCGAGGGAAGATGCCCAAACATGGTTCCGGGCGAATGTTCCGGCTGCAAGAACGACCATCAAAATGATTGTCAGCACGCGATTGTATCGAAACGAGCGAAGGAGATCCGCGCAGACCAAGAGCAGGCCGGTCATGGGAAGGTACAGGCGGCGATCGGCGACGACATCACGGATGGGAATCACCGAGCTGGTCGGTAGCAGGATCAACAGGAAGAGCAGGAAGCCGAAGCAAGCTAAAGGGAAGCGTTTGCGAAAATAGAGAGCGGTGGCGATCAGCGCCAGAATGGCTGCCAGATAAAGTAGGGCGCCATGGTCGAGCGGCGTCCGCGAAATAGCAAAATCGTAATCGATGGTTTGCCAGAGGGGAAGCAGAAAGAGCCCGAGATAAACGAAGATGACGCGCCATTCAGTGTAGAGATATTGGTACCAGGTGAACTCTTTCAGATTGAATCCGATACTGGTCTGGTCGCGGCCAATAATGCGGAGCACCAAGGCAGCACCAACCAGACCGCCCACCAGGATCGGAAGATAAAGGCGCCAGTTGCGGCGAATCCCCTGCCATCCGGGAGTTTCCGGGATGGAAAAACAAGTCAGTGAGCAGCAGAACCACCGGAAGCGTGATGGTGTGCTCCTTGGTGGCGACGGCCGCGCCATAGAGCGCCAGAACTCCCGCCGCGACCGGCCAGGAAATTTCAGCGCGCCCGCGATAGAGAAAGAGGCACCAGGCAGCGAAGAAGAAAGCAGCCCCCATGCTTTCGCCGCGTTGGGCTATGTAGGAGACTGCTTCGGTCTGCATGGGATGGAGCAGAAACACCGCGCAGCAGAGCGCGCTGAGGACGGTGCGTTGCGGGTCGGATCTGTTTGCGAGTTGCAGGATCTTGCGAACTACAAAGAACAGGAGCCCTGAGGCAATAAGGTGAAAGCAGAAATTTACAACGTGATAGGGAAGTGGGTCCAATCCCCCTTGATGCAGGTTGGCCCAGTAGGTCAACATCACGAGCGGGCGCAGACCCAGGAAGTGAACAAGCGGGGTCGCCATGGCACCCGGCTGCATGATGGGCAGGTGAAGGTCGTCGAAAACAAATTCGCCATTGAACGCGGGGGAATAGGCCCAGATCGCCAATACGAGCGCGGCTAACGCGAACAATGCGAGTTGCCATTCGGGAACCGCGGCCCTGAGCTTGGGGACGGCAATAGGTTGTGGAGTTCGCGGAGCTTTGCTTTGACGCGCGCGCTTCATTGGCCCGGACCCTTACCGTTCCGAAGGCGAAATTCCACGATAGCGAGGCGCTGCGCGAGGGCGATGTTGTCATCTTTCAACTTCGAGATAATCACGGAGACGCGGAAGAAGACCAGCAGGAAGACGGCGCCGGCTATCAGGATCAGTGCGACGGGTGCGTACGTGAGGCCGAACAGAGCCGCGGCGCGTTCAAGGATTGCGGGGCTTAACGACAACCCCAGCAGTGCGACGGAGGCAATCAGCCATGCGACCGAATATTCCACGCGAATGTGGGCGCGGCGCACCGAACCCAGCACCAGCAGGATCAGCAGGACACTGAGACCGGTTGTCCAATGTAAGAGGCGGTCCAAAACTGGGTTAATCCTTGGGAGGCGGCGGCGATTTGCGGCGGCCCCCTTCGTATTTCAACACATTGATGAGAACGCCCAACAGCACATGCAGAATGTAGTAAATGGATTTTAGCGGAGTAATGGAACTGCGGCCTGAGAGCCGCGGCAACATCCGGCAAGGCACTTCCATAAAGCGGAAAGCCCGGCGTTGCAGAACCACCAGCGTTTCAATTTCGGGATACTCCAAAGGAAAGCTTCGGCTGAAGACAGCGAGCGCGCGCCGGTTGACGCCAACAAAGCCGGATGTAGGGTCGTGTACAGGCTTGCCGAGGATGGGCCGCAACACCGCGCGGAAAAAGAGAATGCCCAAGGAGCGGGCGCGGCTGGTGTGGTCGCTGGACCGTTCGAGAAAGCGCGAGCCGATCACCATTTCGCAGCCGGAAGTCTGCAGGGCGTTCAGGATAACGGGGATGTAACGGGCGTCATGCTGGCCATCGCCATCGACGCGAATGACGAATTCGTAGCCAAGTTCGAAGGCGAGCTTATAGCCCGTTTGTACACAGCCGCCCAGCCCCAGATGGTGCGCCACGCTCAGCACGAAACCTCCGGCCTGCTGGGCGCGCTGGACCGTGGCGTCAAGTGAGCAGTCGTCGATGACCACGACAGGGGTGCCCGGCATTTCACGATGGATCGATTCAATGACACCGGCGATGGCTCCCTCTTCATTGAAGGCCGGGACGATCACCATAAGATTCGTTCCGGATTCAGCTGGCGTGAGAGGATTCACCATGGCTTAGTATTCGGCCACCTTGCGCGCGGCGATCGAATGCCGGGCCAGCAACTGGCGGAAGCTTCGGGAGGACAGTTTTGCCGTATGGGCGATATCGGCGCGTTGCCGGAGCAAGCGGCCCAAGTTCAGAAACAGAGCCAAGTGCGCCCTTCATGACCAGCCACGGCAGATGCCACGCCGCGCTGCCCTCAGCGGCGAATTGGGCAGCCGCGCCCTTGCCGCGAAGCAGGAAGACCATGTGCCAGAAATAACGCCCTAACGCCGAAAAAGGTACCTGGAGCAGCAGCGCTAACGGAAAGTTTTTCGCTACCACGAAAAGCCGGTTGCGCTCCACATAATAAGCTTTTAGCGCGGAAACGCGGCCCGCTGAATGAGAATACCGGTGTGTCACTCGCGCGCTGGGTACATAACGGCAACTCCACCCCGCGCGGCGTGCTCGTAAGCCTAAATCGGTGTCCTCGCAGTAGAGAAAAAAGTTAGGATCGAAGCCTCCGATTTCGCGCAGCATCGACGCGCGATAGAGCGCCGCGGACCCGCTCGGCAACAGTACTTCCTGCGGGACATCGAAGCGGGAGGACGGCTCGCCGTGTCCCCGCTGTTTACTGCTTCCATCGGCGCAGAGCAGCATTCCGGCCGAATCGAGTGTCCCGGAGCCGGCAAGCTCAACGCGGGACGCAAACATGCCCGCTTCCGGGAACTGTTCTGAAGCTTCTACCAAAGCAGCGATCCATTCGGGAGAGGCGGAGGCATCATCGTTCAGAGTGGCCAGAAGGGGCGCATCGGCGGATTCCCAAGCGCGGTTCACGGCCGCACCGAAGCCAACGTTGGTGGGCATTTCCATCACGAAGGCGTTGCTGTTTTTCGCCAGGCCGCAGCCGCTGTTATCCACCACCACCACTTTAAAATTCCGGTAAGTCTGGCGGGAGAGGGACGCAAGACATTCCTCCAAAGCTTCGCCGGCAACCAATGTAGGAATCGCGACCACAACCTGGGGACCGGACCCCGCGTTCACGCACCCGCCGCGCGCATTGAGCTTTCATACAGGGAAGCGATCTTGGAAATTTCGCCATCCGCCACGATCTTGCCGTGATCGAGCCAAATAGCGCGGTCGCAAAGCATCCCGAGCATTGCGCTTGAGTGCGAAACGAACAGCAGGGTCTTGCCCGAGTGGCGGAATTCCATGATCTTATCGAGGCACTTCGAATAGAAAGCGGAATCGCCGACCGCGAGAACTTCGTCCACAATCAGGATATCGGGATCGACATTGATCGCGATGGCAAACGCCAACCGCATCACCATTCCGGTGGAGTAGGTCCGCAAGGGTTGATAAATGAAATCGCCGATGCCGGAGAAATCCACGATCGAATCAAAGAGTTCGGCCGTGCGCTTACGGGTCAGGCCTAACAATGCTGCGTTTAACCAGAGATTCTCTTCCCCCGTGAGATCGCCGTGAAATCCGGACCCCAGCTCAAGCAGCGCGGCTACCTTTCCCGAAACGTTTACGGTACCTTCATTGGGCTGAGACAACCCTGCTACCATGCCCAGCAGAGTGCTCTTCCCTGCCCCGTTCCGCCCCATCACTCCCAGGCTCTCGCCGGGATTCAGAGAGAACGAAACGTCCTTAAGCGCATAGAAGAGTTTGCGCTGCTTCCGCTGGACCAACTCCTGAAGATGGCGAACCAGAATCTTGGAGCCGGTACCCTGTCTGAACGTTTTGGATACGTGTTCGAATTCAATCAGGGCCATAACTTACAGATAGTCGTAAAAACGCGTCCGAAGAGATCGGAATACCAGGAAGCCGACGATCAACGTAAAGAACGATCCGAAGGTCAGCTTAGTGAGAAGCGATGTGGACGGAGATGTGTGCTCCAGAATGATGTTCCGCAACGCAAAAACAATCGACGCAAGCGGATTGTAGACCACAATTTTCCTATATTGCATTGGAATGGCGTCGAAGCTGTAGAAAATCGGCACCAGCCAGAACAGAACTTGATTGAAAGACTCGACCAGGTAGCGGACGTCCCGCACGAAGACATTCACCGCGGACGTGATCAACGTCAGGCCGCAAACAAAGATAATCTCCAGCCCCCAGATAACCGGAAGCCATAACCAGTGAACGTTGACTTTCAAGCCGAACAGCAGGGCCATGAAGAGAAGCAAACCTACCTGAATCACCAGATGTAGAAAGTTGCTGAGCACGCTCGCGATGGGAATAATCTCTCTGGGAACAGCGACGCGCTTCACGAAGGCGGTGCCATCCACGATCGAGTTTGTCCCCACGCTCCAGGCGAAGCTGAAGAAGTTGAACGGAATAATGCCGCAGAGAACAAAAACCGGGAAGTTTTTCTGCGGGCTGGGAAACAGCCGGGTCCATACAAAGGTGAGAACGGCCATGGTGACCAGGGGATTCAACAAAGACCAGAACACGCCCAGCGACATGTTGCGGTAACGAATCTTGAAATCTTTCTGCATCAGGCTGGCGAGCAGGAACAGGTAGTCTCCTCCCCAGGCGCGGTTGGTCATATTGGCAGAATCAGAGGCGTAACTGGCGGAGTAAGCGGATTCACGGCGGAACTGTTAAGGTTATCCGATTCTTGAGGAGCCACGCAAGCGGGCCGCGGGCTTGCCTATACTCGTAAATTGTGATTTCGAACCTGGAAGAGGCAACCGAATTCGTACTCAGAGGCTGGGCCTTGTACAAAGCGAACCCGTCGATCACCGTTTCGCTCGATATCTTCATCAACCAGCGCTTCGTGGCCCGCATCCCCGCCGAAACCTTTCGTAGCGATCTGCAAGCGGAAGGGTACGGGGACGGGCATCACGCGTTCTATTTCAATCCCTTTGATTTTCTGAATCTTCCCGAAAACTCGATTGACGTTCGCGAGTCCTCGTCGAGCAAGCAGGTACATGGCGGACATCGCGTGATCCACACCTGCCTGGGGACGAACAAGGTTTCTTGCCGGAAAGCCGTGATTCGCGCGCAATCCCGCTGGAAGCAAGAGCACTTAGACGAAACCGCGCCGGAGCGCCCCAACACCGGCGAGCTGGCGTTCTTCCGGAAACTGCTGGCTGCAGTCCATTTCCATCCTGCTCTTCGCATCCTGGAAATTGGGGCCGGACAGGGCAACCTGATTGGACAGATACTGAAACGAAAGAGACCGTTCCGGTCGTACTTGGGGCTGGACCTTTCGCGTGCCAACGTCGAAGCGCTTCAGGTGGCGTTCGGCGGGGCTAGAGTTCGCTTTCTGAACGCTGACGCTGTCCGTTATTGGTTCAACACCGAATTCGACCTGGTCCTGGCTTCGTCGGTATGCGAAACCCTGTTCCCGTCGTTCCAGCCGCTCCTTAAGAATGTGTCCCGCGTATTGCCACCTGGCGGACTTTTCGCCTTTGATTTGCCGGTGGAAGATGATCGCGCTTCCATTTCCCGCGGGGAATGGACGGGCGACACTTTTGTGAGGCTTTACTCCCAAGCGGAAATTCGCCGGCAGTTAGGATTGGTGGGAATGGAATTGCTCGCGGCGGATATCTTTGAGAAAACGCCGGGAGAGCATCGGGTATTCGTTACCGCGCTCAAGCTTCCGGATTGGCCGGCGAATCGGTTGAAATACTAGCGTTACTTCTTCAAGCGCGCGATCAGGTACACAACAATCGCTATGTTGATTGCCAGAACGGCAAACTTGATAGGCGTGGCATGGTGAACAAGCTCGTACACTTCGAGAGGAATCAGGAGCGCGGTGCTAATCACCGTAAAGTATTCGGCCCAATGTTTGCGAGCCAGCAATCCGATTCCTTCCGTTAACAAGAGCGCGGAGTAGATAAACGTCCCGGCACTAAGCTCCCGAAGTTGTTTAGGATTCACGTTCGCCACCTTGGCGATCGCTCTGTGGATATAGATATTTTCGGGGTCCACGCGCAGCATTTGCACCCAGTGATTTACAGTTTGCGCGACGTCACGATGGAGAAGGCGCAGCATGCCCAAGCCAACGAAAAGCAGAGCAACGCCTTTGACCAGCTTGAACAATCCAATCAGTACGATAACGGCGGTGCTTTTGCGCTTCGCGGGCGGAAATCGCGCACGTTTTGGAGGCATTTCTCCAATTGAACACACCGGCGGGAAAGCTGTCAGAATTCACATATGGATTCCGGCGAAGATAGCCTGTTGCGGGCGATGCTCAATGCGGTGGGCGAAGGCGTGTTTAGCGTTGATGCAGCGGGTATTTGCACGTTTATGAACTCCGCAGCCGCCGCCCAGCTGGGTTACCAGTCCGAAGAATGTATTGGCAAGGAACTGCATTCTTTAATTCATCACACGAAGTCAAATGGGGAGCCCTACCCCGTTGCAGAATGCCCGGTTCGGGTGGCGTTGAAGTCAGGCCAGCCGCTTGAGATCCGAAACGACATGCTGTGGCGCCGGGACGGAAGCCCCATGCCCATCGATTGTTCAATTCGGCCGTTTCTGATGGGTTCACCGCAAGCCGGAGCCGTCATTACGATTCATGATTTGACGGAGCGAACCGAGACGGAAGCGGCTCTGAACGAGCGCGGAAAGGTGGCCGCGATGACGTCGGATATTGCTGTGGCCCTGACCAGGGGCAACGATCTGCAAGACATGCTGCGGCTCTGCACGGAAACCATCGTCAAACACCTGGACGCTGCGTTCGCGCGGATCTGGACGGTGGACGACGCGGGAACCATGCTGGCGCTGCGCGCAAGTTCCGGCATCTATACACATCTGGATGGCGGCCACGCCAGGGTTCCGGTGGGCAAGTTTAAGATCGGTTGGATCGCCGAACACCGCCAGCCACACCTGACGAACGACGTTTTGACGGACCCTCGCGTGGGCGATCACGAATGGGCCGCGAATATGGGACTCCAGTCCTTTTCGGGTTATCCGCTGATTGTTGATGGCGACTTGATTGGGGTTGTGGCGCTGTTTTCAAAGCGCGTACAGGGGCCGGATACCCTGGTGTCGCTGGCTTCGGTCGCCAACAGCATTGCACTTGGAATCCGCAGGAAACGGATTGAGGAGGACGTGCGGAATAGCGAGGCGCGCAATAAAGCCATTCTGCAAACATCTCTCGATTGCGTGGTGATTATCGATGGAGAGAGCCGCATTTTGGAGTGGAATCCGGCTGCGGAAAGAACCTTCGGATACCGGCGGGACGAAATTATGGGAAAACCACTTCCCGAAGCCATCATTCCGGAGGGCCTTCGTGAAGCGCATCGGAGTGGAATGGCGCGGTTCCTGGAGACTGGCGAAGGACCGGTAATCGGGAGGAGGATTGAGATTACGGGAATGCGCTCCGATGGCTCTGAGTTCCCCGTGGAGTTGGCGGTGAACCGCATTGACCTGACGGGCGCAATTCTGTTTACGGCTACCCTGCGCGACATTACAGACCGCAAACAGGTTCAGGAGGAATTGCAGCAGGCCAAGGATGCAGCCGAAGCGGCGAGCCACGCCAAGAGTAATTTTCTGGCGAACATGAGCCATGAGCTGCGCACACCACTCAACGCAATTCTTGGCTACAGCGAAATGCTACTAGAGGAAGCGGCGGACGTGGAGAATGCCGCCCTTTCGAAAGACCTGACCCGGATCAATTCAGCCGGCAAACATCTGCTGGCGTTGATTGGAGACATTCTGGATCTTTCAAAGATCGACGCGGGCAAGATGGACCTGTATCCGGAGACGTTTTCCGTGGAGACGCTGGTTCGTGACGTCGCGTCCACAGTGGAATCGCTGGTACAACGGAACGGCAATAACCTTCAGATGGAAGTGGAGCCGAAGTTAGGGTCAATGTTCGCCGACATGACGAAGGTTCGGCAGAACTTGTTCAATCTGTTGTCGAACGCGGCGAAATTCACCACGGCCGGAACGATCACGCTCAAGGCTTCGGCCAACGGGGATGAATTGGAGTTTGCGGTTTCCGATACCGGGATGGGGATTCCCCAAGACCGGATGGATCTGCTGTTCCAGCCCTTTATGCAGGTGGATAAATCGACGACGCGCGATTTCGGCGGCACCGGCTTGGGCCTGGCAATCACGCATAAATTTTGCGAAATGATGGGCGGTAATATCTATGTCGAAAGCGAGCTAGGGAAAGGAAGTACCTTCACCATGAGGCTGCCGCGCAATTTCACTCCGCGGCAGGAAGCTTCCCACCCGCAGCCGGAAGAGCCGGAAGCCACCCCGGCACTCGCGCCCACGGCCGCCGGCAATTGCAATCTGGTCCTGGTCATCGACGATGACGCGGCGGCGCGGGATTTGATTCAACGGAATCTGACGCGTTCCGGTTTGCAGGCTGTGCTGGCGAGTTCGGGTGAAGAGGGCTTACGCATCGCGCGTGATTTGCATCCGACGGTAATCACGCTGGACGTGCTGATGCCGGGGATGGATGGATGGGCCGTTCTGCAGGAACTGAAGAGCGACCCCGCCCTGCGCGATATCCCGGTGGTGATGGCAACGATGGTAGCGGACAAAAGCCTGGGGTACTCTTTGGGCGTCTCCGATTACCTGATGAAGCCGATTACGCGGGAACGGCTTCAGTTTACCTTGGCAAAGTACAAGTGTGATCCGCCGCCCTGCACCGTCCTGTTAGTGGAAGACGACACCGATTCGCGCGACCTGCTGGAAGTGATGCTGAAGCGGGAAGGCTGGAGCGTGGTTCTTGCCGGAGACGGATTGGAAGCGCTGGCGAAGATGGAGCAGCAAATTCCAACCGTAATTCTGCTGGATTTAATGATGCCGAATATGGATGGTTTTGAATTCACCGTCCACCTCAGTAAGCGCGAGGAGTGGCGCAAAATTCCCGTGCTGGTTGTGACCGCGAAGAATCTGACCGCGGAAGAACGCGCCCGGTTAAACGGGCACGTGGAACGCATCCTCTACAAAAACGTCTTAAATATTGATGAACTCTTGGCGGAGGTCCGGTCCCTGGTGGCGGCTTGCCTCATGAGAAAACCGGTGGAAGGCGAAGGATCGCAGGCTATTATGGAAACGGTCTAGCATGGCGCCGCCCGATCAGCCGCTCAAGAAAAAGTCGCGCATCCCCAAGTGGCTGGTGCCGGCGGTCGGGTATACCATTGCGATCGCGAGCCTGATCGGAGTCTTTCACCAGTTCGACTTTAAGCAGTTGGAGCAGGATGTCCGGACTTTAAGTTGGGGCTGGGTGCTGCTGGCCGTCTTGTTGAATCTGTCGGTATACGTTTTTGATGGATGGCGCTGGGCCGTTCTTCTGAGTCCCGCGGAAGACGCTCCTGTAGCCGAGTGCGTGAAAGCTGTTTTCGTGGGGCAGGTTGCGAACGCGGCATTGCCGGCCAAAGCGGGTGAAGTAATCCGCTGTTACCTGCTTTCTTATTGGACGGCAACGCCTTTTTCCTTGGCACTCACCGGAGATGCGATCGGGCGTGTGATGGATGGCGTTTGTATGGCCGTGGCGTTTTATGCATTCACGTGGGGTATCACCGATATGCGGAGTGAGCTGCGCGATGGAGCGTTTGTCTTCGCGATCGGGGTTGCCATTCTCAGCGGGCTATTGGCCTTTGTGCTTTTCCGGCGGGAACATGCCAAAAGCTTCGTCTCGAAGAGTAAATGGAGCGCGCGCTTCGCCCATTTGATGCACGAGATTCACCGGCTGGGCGACATTAAGAATTTAAGGAATGCATTCGGCATCAGCATTCTTTACTTGCTGATGCCTATTCTTTCCGTATGGGCGTTGTTTCGTGCGTACAGTTTTGATTTTTCTTTCGTGCAGGCTGCAATTGTGCTGGTGATCATCCATATCGGGACCACACTCCCTGGTGCCCCGGCCAATGTCGGGGCTTTCTCGTTTTTCGCGGCATTGAGTTTGGAAATGCTGGCGGCGGGGCCCGCGGAAGCAAAAGTATTCGCTGTGTTCTTATACTTCGCGCATACCTTGCCGCCGATCATTGTGGGCGCCTGCATTCTGCTGTTTACAGGATTAAAGTTGGGAGAAGTGCATACGCACGCAAAGACGGCGCACCATACTCCCCGTGTGGTTACTCCGGCTGTCAACGACTAAGCGCGCGGGTGATGCTTATCTAGGGTGCTGCGCAAGCGCGCGCGAAGCACGTGGGTGTAAATCTGGGTGGTCGAAATATCCGAATGGCCCAGCATGGTCTGGACGCTGCGAAGGTCCGCGCCGCCTTCCAGGAGATGCGTGGCAAAGCTGTGGCGGACCACATGCGGCGTAAGCTTTTGGAAGATTCCGGCTTGCTTGCCATAGGCGGTAATCAGCATCCAGAAGCACTGGCGCGTCATGGGTCCACCGCGCGCCGTGATGAACAGATGCGGGCTGGCTCGGCCTTTCAGTAGCAGCGGGCGGCCTTTGGTGAGGTAAAGTTCGATTGCCGCCAGGGCGGATTTGCCGACCGGAACAATGCGCTGTTTGTTGCCCTTTCCCGTCACCCGCAGCACGCCTAAGTTGCTTTCGAGATCGCTGACCCGTACGCCGCACAACTCGGAAACGCGCAGGCCGCTGGCGTAAAGGAGTTCCAGCATGGCTTTGTCCCGCAGGCCGTTAGGCTTCGCGATATCAGGCGCGGCGAGTAGCGCTTCTACTTGCTGCAGATTGAGGAAGTGCGGAATGGTCTGCCACTGTTTGGGAGACTGGAGGTGCTCGGTGGGATCTTCCGAAGCATGGCCTTCTCGCTGCAGAAACCCAAAGTAACTCCGCAAAGTGGTGAGGTGGCGGGCGATGGAGCGGCTGCCGAGACCACTTCGATAAAGCGCGTTCAAATGCAGTCGTAGCGCTTCCCGGGGGGGCAGCCCGGAAGCTTCCGCGGAGGCGGCGAACGCAGCATAGCGTTCCAGATCGGCGCGGTAGGCCTCAAGCGAATTCGCTGCCAGGCCCTTCTCCAAAGCACAGAAATCCAGAAACTCGCCCGCGCGGCTGCCGTTCACTGTGCCAATGATACAATGACGCTTCCTTTGGCAGCCTCAACCACTAAAAAAGCACTGGTGCGGCGCTTCGACCGTGAGCCTTTGCAGGCTTTCGTCAACCCTTTGGAATATTTGCAGAAAGACGGCATTGAGATGCTCTCGCCCTCGGGCGCGGTCGTTTTCATCGGCTATTACGATTTGAAGAACGTGTGCTTCGTGAAGGATTTCGATGCCTTCAGCGAACCGGCAAAACAGTTTCAGACGCGTCCGAAAATGGATGGGCTCTGGGTGCGTATGAAATATCGCGATGGCGACGTGATGGACGGTATTCTGCCGAACAACTTACTGCAGTGGGATCGCTACGGTTACTCGGTAATTCCGCCCGAGCCGTATTCCAACAATCAGCGAGTCTTCGTTCCTCGGGAAGCGCTGACCGATATCCACGTTTTGGGAGTGGTAGGCAGCCCGTTGACAAAACGAACTCGGCGAAAGTCCGCGTCCGAAGGTCAGCCTACATTGTTCGATTAGGAAGCCCGCTCAGGAACAAAGATCGATACTAGCCAGGTCTTTCCAACAACTGCCTGCCAGATTTTTCACAAAATCCAATGTGTGCACCGGGAAGGTGCGCGGTCCGGTGTATTCTTTCCATCGCTGTGAGGCAAGATCAAACATGCGCGCCACTTTTTCAGGTTCTACGTTCTGTACGATGGTGATATGCGGATGGTACGGATAGGGCTCGCGGAAATCGACCGCGCCGCGGTTTAGTTCGCGATAGAGGCTCCTCAACTCCTGTTCGCCGCGCCTCAGCCCGATATAGACGACCTTAGATTCAGGGAACATCTCCACCTCGCCCAATTCGACTTCGAACCCGCGAAAGTGGCGGGAGAGAATTTCGAGTTCCGCGGCCGCTTCCTCGGCGCAGCCATGAATGGGCCGGGGTGGCAGGACAGTGACATGCGCATGCGGGCTACAGTTCGGGACCAATTCCAGCCTCAGA
Source organism: Bryobacterales bacterium (assembly GCA_963795835.1). Lineage (GTDB taxonomy): Bacteria > Acidobacteriota > Terriglobia > Bryobacterales > Bryobacteraceae > JALYXI01. The sequence goes on from CAWCJC010000001.1 coordinate 449,502, forward strand.
TTGTCAAGGAAAGTGCCCAAGGGGTCTGGAATATAGCTGACAAGGGCAAATTGCTTCAAAAGCGGCGCCGGGGGCGCTTCGACACTGCTCATCTACACCCCTATTGTATCGGTTCTTCGTTGCTTTCGATGCTGTACCCTAATAAGTAGGGATGCGAAGTCTTAAAAACCTTGTTCCCGCAGGCCTTTTGCGCGGACTTTGGCTCACGTTCAGACAACAGAAACCCTCACTGGTGGAGACCGAACAGTACCCTCTCACCCGGCCCGCGGTATCGGAGCGCTACCGGGGAGCGCCTCGTCTAAATAACGACCCGGCGTCGGGCGAGACGCTTTGCATTTCGTGCAATCTATGCGCGTTAGCGTGTCCGGAGAATCTGATCGTGGTGAATAGTATTCGCAATGAGAAGACACGCCGCAAAGATCTGACCGAGTTTACTTACGACCTTTCGCGCTGCCTCTTTTGCGGGCTTTGCGAGGATGCCTGTCCGGTGGACGCGCTCGAGTTGACGCAGGATTTTGAACTCGCCAGTTACACCCGGGAAGGCATGATCTGGGACCGCCAGATGCTTGAAGAAGGACCGCGTCCGGTGGACTACCGGAACTGATGTTAGACGCTGTTTTCTTCTATGCCTTCGCGCTATTTTCGGTCGCGGGCGCCCTGGGAACGGTAACGTTTCGAAATCCGGTGCATTGTGCGGCTTCGCTCACCGCCTCGCTGATGGGCGTGGCCGGAATCTTTCTGTTGCAAGGCGCTGAGTTTCTCGCCGTGGCGCAGGTGATTGTCTATGTCGGCGGGATTGTACTGTTGTTTTTGTTTGTGATCATGCTGGTGAACTTGAATCAGGCGACGCGGGAACGCCGATTCAGCCGCAATGCGAAATGGGCGGCTGCCCTTTCCGCACTGTTCGGCGGCTTGGTGTTGTATCTGTTTACATCGCGGCCGTTGCTCTTGGCCACTCCTCCCGCAGCCCAAGCCACAAACGTGGCCGGGAACACGGAACAACTGGGAACCGCGCTGTTTACCACCGATTTGCTGCCATTCGAAATCGCATCGGTCCTTTTGCTGGCTGCTTTGATAGGCTCTGTGGTTCTGGCCCGGACACGCGGCAAAGCATGATTACTCCCGGACATTATGTGGCGCTGAGCGCCGTACTTCTTGCAATTGGTACTGCCGGTATTCTCACCAGGCGGAATCTGGTGGTCCTGCTTATGTCGGTGGAACTGGTGTTGAACGCGGTCAACATCAATCTGGTCACGTTCGGCCGCCAGTTGCACGATACCCGCGGCCAGGTGTTCGCGCTCTTCGTAATTGCGGATGCGGTGGCGGAAGCGGCGGTGGGCCTGGCGCTTTTGATAGCCCTGTTCCGGAACAAAGAGACGGTGCTTGCGGACGAAGTGGACTTGTTGAAGTGGTAGGCGCGCTTCCATTGTTGTGGATGGTGCCGCTGTTTCCGCTGGCCGGCGCGGCCTTCGGCTTGGTCGCGAAGCCCTCAAAGCGCACCATGGCGTTTGTTGCACCGGGCGCGATTCTGCTTGCGTTTCTCTGGTCGGTGGCCGCGGTGTGGGAACTGGCGGGCTTGCCCTCGCGAACCTTCGAGCTAGCGGTGGCAACGTGGCTGCCCAACATTGGAGCGCAGTGGGGATTATTTCTCGACCCCCTGAGCGCAATCATGATTCTGACGGTGACGGGCATTTCATTTCTGGTGCACGTGTATTCGGTGGGATACATGGCCGGAGATGAGGGGTTCGTCCGGTACTTCGCGTATCTGAATCTGTTCGTATTCTTCATGTTGTTGCTGGTGCTGGCGAACAACTACGGGTTGCTCTTCGCCGGATGGGAAGGCGTGGGGCTGGCCAGCTATCTGCTGATCGGTTTCGACTATGCGCGCAAGGGCGCGGCCGGTGCGGGGATGAAAGCCTTCGTGGTGAACCGCGCGGGCGATGCGGGGTTGCTCCTCGGGCTGCTGTTGCTGTGGTCCGTGGCGGGTACCGTGCGGTTTGCCGATGCGCATGCGGCCCTCGCTCGTCTGGGAGGGGCTTCCGGAGTTGTGACCGCGATCGCCATTCTGTTCTTCATCGGGGCGACGGGCAAATCCGCCCAGTTTCCGCTGCACGTGTGGCTGCCGGATGCGATGGAGGGGCCCGCGCCCGTCTCCGCGTTGATCCACGCCGCAACCATGGTGACCGCCGGAGTCTATCTTCTGGCACGCGCGCACTTATTATTCGATCTCAGTCCAGAGGCATCGACGATCATCGCCGCCGTGGGTGCTTTCACGGCTATTTTCGCAGCGACCATCGCGCTGGTTCAGACCGATATCAAGCGGATCCTGGCTTACTCCACGGTCAGCCAGTTAGGGTATATGTTCCTGGCGCTGGGCACAGGCGCGTGGTGGGTGGCGGTGTTCCATCTGTTCACGCACGCGTTCTTCAAGGCGCTGCTGTTCCTCGGAGCGGGCTCGGTGATTCATGCCCTGCACGGCGAACAGGATATCCGCAAAATGGGCGCGTTGAAGCTTGCGATGCCCGTCACGCATTGGACCATGTTCATCGGTGCCGTCGCGTTATCGGGCATTCCGGGCCTTGCAGGCTTCTTTTCGAAGGACGCGATTTTGGCCCAGGCATATCATTCGGGCGCAACCGTGCTGTATACGGTCGGCCTGGTCACCGCCGGGTTGACGGCGTTCTATATGTGGCGGCTGATGCATTTGACGTTCTATGGCGAAAGCTGCGTCCAGAGCGGTCCGGTGCACGAATCGCCCGCAACCTTCACCGTGCCCCTGATTGCGCTTGCTGTCGGGAGTTCGCTTGCCGGATGGATTGGAGTGCCGAAGACCTGGAACACTCCCGCGATTTTTCGCTCCTTCGACATGTGGCTGCATCCCGATCAGGCCGGCGCAATCCCTCTGGCGAGTATGGAGTGGGTTCTGACAGGCCTTTCCGTGGCGGTCGCGCTGATTGGGATGAGCATCGCGCGCTATTTTTATGGCCACCGGGGCGGCGTGCCCCAAACCTTCCAGCAGTTGGTTCGTCCCCTCCAGGGAGTTCTTGAGGAAGAGTGGTATGTCGACCGTATCTATAGCGCAATTTTTGTGCGCGCCTTTGGACAAGGCGGCGGACGCTTGCTGGACGGCTTCGATTCGCGTGTGATCGATCGCGGGGTGAATACCGCAAGCGCCGGCATGCGCGTTGCAGGGCGTGTTTCGTCATGGTGGGACGAATGGGTGATTGATGGATTCGTACGCGTGTTCGCTTACTCCGTAGGGCTGCTTTCCTTTCCTATGCGCCTGCTGCAAACGGGAAACCTGCAAACCTATGCGTTGTTTGTCACCGCGGGCGTAGTGGCGTTCCTGGGCGTTCTGGCGTTCTTTCGATGACCGGACATCTGCTTAGCCTGATGCTGTTTTTGCCGCTGGCCGGACTCCTGGCGCTGCTCCTGATTCCGGAAGCGCAAGAGCGGACGATGCGCATTTGGTCCTTGGCTGTTTCGCTGCTCACGTTCGCTGTTTCCATGGGGGCGTTGAGTCGCTTTTCTTCCCAAACCGCAGGCTTTCAGTTGGTGGAACGCGCATCGTGGATCCCCACTCTGGGCGTGCAGTACGCAATCGGGGTAGATGGAATCAGCCTGCTCCTGGTGCTGCTGACCACCATAATTTTTCCGCTCACCTTTCTGGCTTCTTGGAAGGTGACGCAGAAAGTCAAACTGTTCCATGCGTTGTTCCTGCTGATTGAGACAGCGACGCTCGGCGTCTTTCTTTCACTCGATGGTTTTCTGTTTTACCTATTCTTCGATCTGGTGCTGATCCCGATGTACTTCGTGATTGCCTTATGGGGCGGCCCGCGGCGTCTGTACGCGGCGCTGAAATTCTTCCTGTATACGCTATGCGGGTCGGTGTTGATGCTCCTCGGGCTGATCGGGCTTTATTTCGCGCATATCCGGCAGTTCGGTTTCCCCAGTTTTGAAATTGCGGAGTTGATGAAACTGAACCTGCCGCTTGAAACGCAGCAGTGGATCTTCTGGGCTCTGTTCGCCGGCTTCGCAATTAAGATCCCGATGTTCCCGTTCCACACATGGCTGCCGGATGCGCACGTGGAAGCACCCACGGCGGGCTCCGTGATTCTCGCGAGCTTGTTGCTGAAGCTGGGGACCTACGGCTTTCTGCGGTTCTCCTTGCCCTTGGTCCCAAAAGCCTCGGCGGATCTGACCGTGGTGCGGATCCTGCTCACGCTTTCCATCATCGGAATTTTGTACGGCGCGCTGGTGAGTTTGATGCAGAAGGAGTGGAAGCGGCTGATTGCGTACTCGTCGGTGAGCCACATGGGGTTCTGCACGCTGGGAATTTTTGCGTTGAATCCCATCGGGCTTGCAGGCAGCGTGCTGCAACAGGTGAACCACGGAATCTCAACGGGGCTGCTGTTTCTGCTTGCCGGGATGATGTACGATCGCCGGGGAAAAAGAGAAATCTCGGCCTATGGCGGCGTGGCCGGCGGCATGCCTCGGTTTGCATTCATTTTCGGCGTTGCCGTCTTCAGTTCGGCCGGGCTGCCGCTGCTGAACGGCTTCGTGGGCGAATTTGCGATTTTGCAGGGTGCCTTTGAAGTGAGCCGCACATGGGCGGCGCTCGGCGTCGTGGGGCTGGTTCTGGCCGCGGCATACCTGCTCTGGCTGTTTCAACGAACTATGTTAGGCCCCGTCACGCACGACGAGAACCGCAACCTGCCGGACTTAAGCGCGCGCGAGATGACCGTACTGCTGCCCTTGGTCGCGCTCGCGTTCGGCATTGGGCTGTATCCCAAACCGCTGTTCGATTTAGTGCAGAAGCCTGTCGCGGACATCGTGGAGAGAGTACACCAGAAGTGAGCTACAGCGCGGTCGACAACTTCGCGCTTACGCCTGCGATTCTGCTGGTCCTGTTTGCCTGCGCCCTGCTATTCACGCGCGGCCGGTGGACCTTGCCGGTCCTCTTCTCGGGTCTGGCCTTTACAGCCGTGGCGCTCTGGCGACAAGAGCAATGGCTCGAATCGAATCGCACCGCGGAAGTGATCGCGTTCGGAGGCGCGCTCACCATTGACCGGTTCTCCCTGTTCTTCAACGCACTGTTCCTGGTCACCACGGCGCTGGTGGCCGCGGTAAGCAGGAAGCTTCCAGACTTTTCCGAATACCTGAGTGTGATGCTGTTCGCGCAGACAGGCATGTTCGTTTTGGCCTGTAGCGCGGACCTGATTACGATTTTTCTGGGGCTGGAGTTGATGTCGCTTTCGTTCTATGTGCTGGCCGGCTTCACACGCGAGAACCGGCGCTCGAACGAAGCGGCCATGAAGTTTCTGATCCTGGGCGCATTTTCGAGCGGCCTGGTGGTGTATGGGTTTTCGCTCCTCTATGGTGCTACCGGCTCCACACGTTTAGTCGGGATCGCGGCCGCGCTCCAGGCTCGCACTTTGTCGGATCCGTTGCTGCTGCTGGCGCTCGCCACCACAGCCGCGGGGCTCCTGTTTAAGGTTGCCGCCGTGCCATTCCACATGTGGGCACCCGATGCTTATGAAGGCGCGCCAGCTCCCGTCGCGGCTTATCTTGCCGTTGCATCAACAGCCGCTTCGGTGGCCGTCCTGGTGCGTCTGCTGACCGGGCCGCTGGCGGCCAGCCGCAGCTTATGGGAACCGGCCCTTTCGGCGGTTGCCATCGCGACTCTCACACTCGGAAACGTCGCCGCCATCGGTCAAAACAATCTCAAACGGCTCCTTGCGTACAGCTCCATCTCGCATGCGGGTTATCTCCTGCTCGGTCTTATTGCGGGAAACCGGACGGGCATTGAGGGTATCTCCGTGTACTTGATCACGTACGTCTTCATGACTGTGGGTGCATTCTCGATCGTGATTTCCGAGGGCGAGGAGATCGGGGACTTGACAGGACTGGCTTACCGCAATCCGTGGAGCGCTTTCCTGATGCTGGTGTTTCTACTCTCCCTGGCAGGGATCCCGCCCACCGCGGGCTTTCTGGGCAAGTATTATCTGTTGCAGGCGCTGGTCGAAACGCAGCATTACGCGCTGGCTGCTGTTGGCACACTCTATGTCATCGTGGCGCTCTATTATTACTTCCGCATGGTGCGCGCAATGTTTGCTCGCGAAGTAGAACACACTCCCCGGCAACGCTCTACCGTGGGCTTGCGGATCGCCTTGGGGGCAAGCGGTCTGATGACCCTCGCGATCGGCCTCTATCCGGAACCGTTCCTGCGGCTGGCTGCTTTGAGCGTGTCGCGATGAGTTGGGTGGCGCTGGCTACGGCGGTGGTTCTGGTGGCCGTTGTGCCGCTGCTCGCGCTCTATCTGCAACTGGTGGAACGCAAGGTGTTGGCCGATTTCCAGGTCCGTATGGGGCCCATGCGCGTCGGTCCCTTCGGGCTCCTGCAGCCGCTGGCGGACGTATTGAAGTTGGCGCTGAAAGAAGACCTGGCACCTGCCGCCGCGGACCACGTCCTGTTCTGGGCCGCGCCTGTATTTGCCACGGTAGCCGCGCTGGCCGCCTTCACGGTGCTCCCGCTCAGCGGTTCCATCTTCGTGATGGATGTGAATGTCGGGATTCTGGTCGTATCCGCCACCACGGCAATTGGTGTGTTTGGCATTATCGTGGGCGGGTGGTCGTCGAATAGCCATTATTCGTTGTTGGGCGCGCTGCGCAGCGCGGCGCAGTTGGTGAGCTATGAAGTGGCGCTCGGCTTCTCCGTGTTAAGTGGCTTGATGGTGGCGGGGACCTTGAACATGCGGGGCATCGTTGAAGCCCAGCAGAGCCGGCACCTTTGGTTCGCGTTTGCGAACTACGGCTTCATGCTGGTTCCGTTCGCCATCTATCTGTTTGCGGTTACGGCGGAAGGCAATCGCGCGCCCTTCGATCTGCCTGAAGCGGAATCCGAACTAATCGGCGGGTATCACACCGAGTACAGCGGTCTGCGGTGGAGCTTCTTCATGCTGTCCGAGTACGCGAACCTGCTGTTGACGTGCGGGTTGGGAGTAACTCTGTTCCTGGGCGGGTGGCTGCGGCCGTTTCCGAATGCAAGCTGGCTGGCCTGGCCACTCGGATCGGCAGTGCCGGTCCTCTTGGGAGCATACATTGCCTTCCTATGCGTGAACATGGCGCGAAGATTGCGCCAGCGGCATCAACGAATCATTCTGGTGGCGCTCGCGGCAGCCATCTTCGCGATCGGCCTGTTATTCCTGATTCCCGCGGTAAGTGAACGGGCAAGTGGCCCCTTCTGGTTCCTGTTGAAGCTGGCCGCGCTGTTCTACGGCATGATCTGGATTCGCGGCACCTTTCCCAGGTTGCGCTATGACCAGTTGATGCGCCTCGGGTGGAAATACATGATTCCAGCAGGCATTGCCTCCGTGCTGATTAATGCGGTGCTGGGGTTAATCTCTGCCTAAAGTCCTCGCAATATCCGGAAGCTTGCGGGCGCAATCGAGCAACACGGCATTGCTCAAAGCGGCAGCAGACCTGGCGCAACCGCCTCTCACTCTCCAGCTTTTCGAAAGCCTGGCCGAGATACCCCCGTTCAACCCCGATCAGGACGTACCGCCAGTTCCCGAAGCGGTGGCCCAATTGCGCGACCAGATTCGCCAAGCGGACGCGGTAATTCTTTCCACCCCGGAATACGCGCATAGCCTTCCGGGCGTTCTGAAGAACGCATTAGACTGGCTTGTGGGAAGTGGAGAACTCTATGGCAAGCCGGTCACACTTTTCAACGCTTCAAGCCGCGGAACCTACGCGCAAGCGCAGCTCAAGGAAGTTCTGACGACCATGGGCGCCCGCTATGTATCCGAAGCGGAAGTTACTGTTGCTGCTCTGGACGCGAAGCAAGATCGCGGATAGAAACAGCCCTGATTGTATTAACGGACTAGCATTACCGCTGATTTTACTTGGGCAAGGTACGATAAAGACGAATAAGGACACCATGGCATACCTCGACTGGTCCCAATGTCCCGCGGTGGAAAGTGTTCCTGGTAAGCTGAGCGGCGCCTGGGTATTTAAAGATACTCGGATGCCGGTTTCAATCGTTTTTCAAAATCTGGAAGCCGGCGCCTCGATTGACGAAATCATGGAATGGTTTCACCTGAATCGGCAGCAGATTGTAAGCATCCTTGACTTTGCGGTACGAAGTCTCGATCTTCCTCCGCAGCCGCAGACCGTCACAATGAATGCTCATCCTGCTTGACCACAGTACGCCAGCCCCGCTGCGACATGCCCTAGTAGGCCATGTCGTCGTCGAGACAATTGAACGAGGTTGGCAGACGCTTGTCAACGGAGCTTTGCTCGACGCCGCAGAAGCCGCTGGGTTTGAGGTCTTTGTTACGGCAGACAAGAACATCCAATATCAGCAGAACTTAGCGGGAAGGAAAATTTCCATTATCACGCTCGGACATGCTCAATGGCCGGTATTGCGCGCCTACACTGAACGGGTCCTTGCCGCGGTTAATGCCGCAGTTCCGGGTAGCTGTGTCGAGGTGGAAGTTCCCTTTCGGTGATCCGCGATTCAGAGTTTAAGCCTCGAACTTGTCTTAGCGAATCTTGTGGCGAACTCAACCTCTTGTATTACGGACTTTCTAAACACTCCGCAACATCTTTCTCTTTCACCGCGCCCTCGCGAATCATGCGCCAGTAAGGCTCCGTGATATCTACTGTGCTGGCGCCTTCTCCGCTGCACATGCCGCCATCGAGAACCAAATCCACGCGTCCATCCATGGTCCCGAACACTTCGATTCCGCTATGGCACGTGGGCTGACCCGACATATTCGCGCTGGTTGAAATGATTGCGTGGCCCAGGAGTTCCACAATCCCGTTCGCAACGGCGGAAAGAGATTGCCGCACCGCCAGACGTCCCGTGTTTCCCGTCACCTTCAACGGCACTTTCGCCGCTGGAAGAATGATGGTCAGCGCCCCGGGCCAAAATCGCCGCGCCAGCAGATAGAAGCGATTCGAAACCTCGCGCGACAAGTCTTCCACCATAATCATGTCGCTCACCAGCAAGGGAAGGCTACGGTTCGCCTCCCTGCCCTTCGCATCGAAGACCCGCGAAACGGCGTGCAGATTGAAAGGGTCCGCGATCAGTGTATATAACGCGTCGGTCGGAATCGCGACAATCTTGCCCCTGGCCACCGCGGAAGCAGCCCGCTCAATGGCTTCGGCCGATGGCTTCTCGGGATCTATTTCGATTAGGTCGGTCGCCACCACTCGTCAGGGTAGCAAAACGACTATGCAATCGCGACGGCGGCCGCTTCAACTTGCGGTTCGAACGAATACCCGAAGCCGCGCACGGAATGAATAATCTTGGGCGCCGCCGGATCGCTTTCGATCTTCTGACGCAGCCGCAGAATGTAGACATCCACCGTGCGGTCCGTGATTGCGCGGTCCTGTCCCCAGACGGCGTTCAAAAGTTGTTCGCGGCTGAAGACCACGCCCGTGCGGCTCATCAGGAACTCCAGCAGACGGAACTCTGTGGCCGTAAGCGCGATGCTATTCCCATTCAGACGCGTCTGGCAGCTGCTGCGGTCCAGTTCGACTCCGCCCGCTTTGAGAACACGCGAGGGCTGCGTCTGCGAACGGAACTGTAGCTTGATGCGCGCGATCACTTCGCGAATGAAAAACGGCTTCACAATGTAATCGTTGGCGCCTAATTCCAGGCCGACGATGCGGTCGGTTTCAGATGCGCGGGCGGTTAGAAAAATCACCGGCACATGCATCAGTTCCGCGTCAGTTACGAATACCTTTGCAGATGTCGAGGCCGTCGGAATCGGGCAGCATGATATCCAGGAGAATCAGGTCCGGGCGAACGCGCCGGCAAAGTTCCAGCGCGCCTTTACCGGTCTGGGCGCCGGTCATGACAAAGCCTTCTTTTTCAAGGTTGTACTTAAGGAGTTGGAACAGGTCGGCGTCGTCTTCGATCAGAACAATTTTCTTCATAGCTATGTCGAGGGTAGCCCGATGATTGTTACGGAACTGTTAAGGATCGATAAATTGGCGATGAAGTTCGAAGCGGTACCCGAAGCCGCGTACCGTAACCAGGTACTTCGGTTCTTCAGGCTGCTCCTCAATCTGCTCGCGCAGGCGCCGGACGTGAACATCCACCGTTCGGGGTGTCACGAAACGCTGTTCCCCCCAGACTTCATTCAGCAACTGCTCGCGCGCGTAAGCCTTGCCGGGGTGCGTCAGAAAGAATTCCAATAGACGGAATTCGGTGGAAGTCAGCTCCAGTTCGCGGCCGTTCATCGACAGACGGTGCGCTCCCTGATCGATGTGGAAAGGGCCGATCTGCGGTGGGGGCAGGTTCCTCGGCGGGCTGTTCGCGGCGAAGATGGGCTTTCACGCGCGCTACCAGTTCGCGAGGGCTGAAGGGCTTGGTAATGTAATCGTCGCCACCCAATTCCAGGCCTAGAACTCGGTCCACTTCGTCGGAGCGCGCAGTCAGGAACAGCACCGGAGTGCGAGCCATGGTGCTGCTCTTCCGGATCTGGCGGCAAAGTTCGAAGCCATCGATGCCGGGAAGCATGACATCCAGAATGATCAGGTCGGGCCGCCATGCTTCCAGCTCACGCAGCGTGCCGGATACCGCCAGGTAGCACGCGCGATTGAAATCCATTGCGCGTCAGGTTGTATTCCACAAGCGAGGCAAGTTCAGCTTCGTCTTCCACCACAGCGATGCGCTTCGCCATTTAGTTTTGGATCTGCGGACGGGCCAGCCGCTGGCGCCAGTGGTCGTTCAAGCGAATCAGGGAGAAAAGCGCGACAAAAAGCAAGAGAGCCGCGCCTACGAAGTACCAGGTATGCGCTTTCAGATAAGCGCCGGATTGCTCGCCAAGCGTGATGCCGAGCCAGGCATCGCCGCCGAAGCGGAGCACGCGGGCGATACTCACCACCAACAGAAAGGGCCGCAAACCGGTTTGCAGCGCACCGGCTGAAATCACGAAGAGCTTCAGCGGCAGCGGAATGGGAAGCAGCGCGGGTACGAAGACGGTCACCAGACCGTAACGCTCAAACCAGGAGCGAAAGCGGCGCACGCGTTCAGGGTTGCCGGATTTATCGAGATACTTGCGCCCACCCCGTTGAGCCAGATGGAAGAGAATAAAATTGCCACCAAGCGACCCCACGCATGCCGCCGCCGCTGCCAGAAATGCGTGGCCCGGAGTCTTCACCGCAATCAAAATTAACAGTGCGTCAAGGCCGGTTGCAATCGGAATACCCAACGAATCCGCAAATGACAGCACCAGAAGCCCGGCCGGTCCGAAAGCAACCAGGACTTCGATAATCTTGTGGAACAAACTAGGATTGTATCGCGTCCACCTGCCATGCTCCGGCAAATCCTCATCCCCATTCTCGCGTTTGCAGCCGCGGCCAGCGCGCAGGAAACCTTCGAATCGCACATGGCAGCCGGGCGCGAGGCCGTGTCCCGAAGCCGGTATGCCGTAGCTCAGAAGGAGTTCGAATCGGCGCTGAAGGGGACCCTGGGCGACGCCCACACGGCGGAAGCTCTGGAGGCCTTGAGCGACTTGAATTTCGTGCAGGGCGATTATCGCGCGGCTGAAGGCCAGTTCCGGCAGGCGCTAAAAATCCGCGAGCAAGCCAGTGAAGATTTAGCTCCTTCTCTGGTAAAGCTGGCCGGAATTGTGCGGGCGGCAGGACGTCCCGCGGAAGCGGAGCCGCTGCTGTTGCGGTCGGTGGCTTTACATGAGGCCGCGGGAGGTGCCATGGCCGCGCCCATCGCGGACGATATGGATCAGATGTCCGCGCTTTACCAACAAATGAAGCGCGGCAAGGAGGCCGTCGATTCCTTGCATCGCGCCCTCGCAATTCGCATGACAGTGAACGGAGCGGAATCGCTTGAAGTGGATACCACGCTGATTGCGCTCGGGCAACTCTATGCCGATCTCGGCCGGAATACCGAAGCGGAACACACTTATAAGACAGCCCTCACACTCGCGGAGAAGCTCCTTGGCGCGGACGCGGTAGGAATCATCGGTCTGCTGGACCGTCTGGGAATCCTGTACCGCCAGATGAACGACTATGCATCCGCCGAGCCCTATTTCCAGCGCGGCCTCGCCTTGCGGGAGCGCACCCTGGGCCCGCTGCATTCCGATGTCGCGCCGGCTTTGGACAACCTGGCGCTCTGTTACTACCGCGAGAAGAAGTACGGGGAAGCGGAGGGTCTATACAAGCGGTCGCTCGCCATTTGGGAAGCAACGCAGGGTCCGGATAGCGCTTTCGCGGCAATCGCCCTCGATAACCTGGGCCTGCTCTATGCCACGCAGATGATGTACGCGAAAGCCGAACCGCTCTTCCTGAGAGCTCTGGGGATTCGCGAAGGCCAGATGCTGACCAGCTTGAATACTTTGGCGGATCTGTCGCAGGCAATCGAAAAACCGGAGCGCGCCGAGTTGTTTTACAAGCGGGCGCAGGTGTTGGGCGATACAAGCCTGGGCGGCGAACATCCGGAGATCGTGACCATTCTGAAGAGCTACGCGGACCTGCTTCGGCAGATGAAGCGGCCCGGGGACGCGGCAAAAATCGACGCGCGAATTAAGCAGATCAAGGCGCATCCGCTCATCACCGCTCAGCCTCCCGGCGCAATGCTGGTGCTGCCGATCTAAAACGCTAGAGCTTCTTTAACTTCTTTCGGATGTCGCCGGCGTCCTTCGCGTCGGGCGCCACTTCCAGATATTTCGCGTAAGCCTCGCGAGCCAGCTTCTTTTCGTGAGCTTTCTCTTCGGCTTCCCCTAGACGCACATACCCTTCCGCCAACGTGTTATTCCACAATGTAGCCTCCCGGAAACGCTGCGCGGCGGCTCGATACTTGCCGCGCTTCATGTAGTAATTCCCCACCTTCAGTTCATTGGCGGCTTGCAGCGGGTTGAAGCTGTATTCTTTGGGCTTCGCGCTTACGTCTTCCTCGGGGGGCAGTTCTTCTTCCAGGTCCGGCTTGGGCTTCGGTGCCTGCACGGGCGGCGTGGGGAACTGGAGGGCGAGCATCAGCCAGAGAACCAGCTTCATCTCTCAAATATACCGGGTTGGCGATAATGGAAGTGTCCCCTCCGTGTCCGAAACTCTTCGTGAAAAAGTCTCGCAGCTCCCGCTCGGTCCAGGTGTGTATCTCTACAAAGACGCCGCCGACCGCGTCATCTATGTTGGCAAGGCCAAAAGCTTGCGCGCGCGCGTCCGCTCCTACTTCTCAGCGGACAAACTTGCGGAGCGCAAAACCAGTTCGCTCATCGATGAAGCTGCCGACATCGACTACATCCTGGTCGATAACGAGAAAGAAGCGCTGGCCCTTGAGAACAACCTGATCAAGCAATATAAGCCGCGCTTCAACGTGCTGCTTCGCGATGACAAGACTTACCCTTACATCAAGCTCACAAAAGAGAAACACGCCAAAGTCTTCGTCACGCGCCGCTTGCGCAAGGATGGCTCCACTTACTATGGGCCTTACTTCCCGGGGAACCTGGCGCACCGGCTGGTGCATTTCATTCACCGGCATTTTCTGATTCCCTCCTGCAAGGTGGATCTGGACCGCTTCCATCCGAAGCCGTGTTTGCAGTTTCACATTCACCGCTGCCTTGGGCCATGCGTGGAGGGCCTGGTGACCGAAGAAGATTACGCGCGCGCGGTTCGCGACACCCGGCTCTTTCTCGAAGGCCGCCACACGGACCTGGCGCGCGGGTTGCGCGGGCGGATCGAAACGGCTGCCGAGGAGATGCGCTTCGAGGAAGCGGCCAGCCTGCGGGATCTTCTCTCCACCGTCGAAGAGATCGAGCAGCGCCAAAAGATGGCATCCGTCAACAAAGATGACGCTGACATTCTGGCCTACTATGCCGAGCCTCCCCTCGTCGCCGTAAACCTGTTCCATCTCCGCAATGGCCAAATTGTCGATCGCCGCGAATTCTTCTGGGAAGACCAGCATGAGTTCAGCGCGCCGGAGTTCTTCTCCTCGTTGCTGTTGCAAATCTATCTGGATCAGCAGTACGTCCCCGGCACCATCCATGTGCCCGTCGAATTCGAAGACCGCGAAACCATGGAGGAGTTGCTGACCGAAAAGAAGAACCGCAACGTCGAAATCTGCACTCCGCAGCGCGGTCAGAAGAAGGCCATGCTCAACCTGGTCGAAACCAATGCCAAGCACAGCTTCGATGGCCGTTTCCGCGTGATGAAGCCGTCCTCCCAAGCCATTCAGGAGGCCCTTCAGGAAGCTCTCAACCTGCCCGAAGCCCCACGCCGCATCGAGTGCTTCGACATCTCGCACATCTCCGGCACCGACAAGGTCGCCAGCATGGTGGTGTGGGAAGAAGGCCGAATGAAGAAGGCCGATTACCGCAAGTTCATCATCAAGACCGTGGAAGGGAATAACGATTTCGCCAGCATGAGCGAAGTAGTGACGCGCCGCTATTCACGCCTGCAACAGGAAAACCAACCGTTCCCCGGCCTGATTCTGATTGACGGCGGGCTGGGCCAATTGCACGCCGCGGCGGACGCGCTCGAAGCGATCGGCATCATCAATCAGCCTCTTGCTTCCATCGCCAAGCGCGAAGAAATCATCTACGTTTACGGTCAGGAAAACGAACCTGTGGTGCTGGACCGCTTCTCGCCGGTGCTCCACTTGGTACAGACGGTTCGCGATGAGGCGCACCGGTTCGCAGTGACGTTCCATAGGACCCGCCGTAATGCCGCGCGGCTCACCTCGGAGCTCGACCAAATTCCCGGAATTGGCGAGAAAACCCGCACCAAGCTGCTGAAGAATCTGGGGAGCTCGGAGCGTGTTCGGGAAGCTTCAGAAGAAACGCTGGCGGCGGAGGTGGGCAAGGCCGCAGCCCGCCGAATCAAACTGTTCTACTCCGGGGTAACTTCGGTCTAAAACGTTGGCTGGGAGACAGGGACTCGAACCCCGATAGGCAGATCCAGAATCTGCAGTCCTACCATTAGACGATCTCCCAACGGACTTCCTAAAGTTTACAATACAAACCATGGTGGGCACTACTGCGTACGTCTCGTGACTTTGCGCGTTTCCCTGGCGTTGTTCGTGATCAGTGGCTGCATACACGCCGAAGTGGGAAGCCTCGCCTGTGCCCCTTGCCACCGGACGATCTACGATTCCTACCGCAAGACGGCAATGGCGAATTCGAGCGGCAGCATCGCGCAGCCGGCTCACTTCGCTTCGCAAACGTTCAGCAGCCCCGGCGGAACAGTCGCCTACTCGGTCGGTTCCGTGTTCTCGGCGAAAGTCGGAGATGTGGAAGTCACGCGGCCGCTTGAGTACTTCATCGGGTCCGGCGCGGTGGGCCGCAGCTATCTTACGCGTGTCGGCCAATATCTGTTTCAGGCGCCAGTTTCTTTCTACGCGCAAGACTCCACTTGGCGCGTTTCACCCGGCTTCGAACGTTCCGAGACGCTGAATGTTTCGCGACCCGTGGAAGCGTCCTGTCTCAACTGCCACTCGAGCGGCGTCCGCCTGATTGCAGGCTCGGTGAACCAATATGAAGACACGCCCTTTCGGGAAGGCGGCATCGGTTGCGAGCGGTGCCACGGCTCCGGCGAACGGCATGCCACCCTGGTAAATCCTGCAAAACTCGCACCTGCGGCACGAGACAGCATTTGCGAGCAATGCCATCTTGCGGGCGAGGTCCGGGTGGGTAAGGCTTCGTTCGTTTGGGACCCGCCGAAATCGCGGCAGGTGAATGGACATGTCGAGGAGTTGAGCCGAAGCCGCTGTAAGCTGGCGAGCGGCGACAAGCTCTGGTGCGGTTCCTGCCACGATCCGCACAGCACCCCGCTCCAGAAGGCCGCATGGTATCGGGAGCGCTGCTTTGCTTGCCACAACACGGCCTCCTGCACGGCGCCAAAACCCGCGCGAACCGCGAAAGCCGACGATTGCACCGCCTGCCACATGCCCCGTTCCGAGGTTCGGGACGTTCAACATGCGGCCTATACGGATCACACCATTCCCAAACGTCCGCGAGCGGCGATAACGAACACCGAATCGCATCTGGTGGCGTTCGGCGGCGTGGCATCAGACCGCGACTTAGCAGTGGCAACCGCGCTGGTAGCCCTGCGGCAAAACGATCGCGCGATGGCCATGCAAGCGTTCGAGCCGCTGAAGACAGCGTGGCAGAAAGATCCCAACGATACAGCTGTCGGGTCACAACTGGCGCAGCTGTACGACCGCATGGGCCAGGAACCAGCCGCTTGCGAAATCTACGGACAGATTGCCAAAACGCCTGTTCCGCCGCCCGCCGCCGCCATTAACTGGGGCACTTGTCTGGCGAAGCAAGGCCGCGTGCCGGAAAGTATTCCCTTCTGGCGAAGCGTCACCGTTCGCAGTCCCGGCGAAGAGAGCGCCTGGACGAATCTGGCCGCTGCGTACATTCAAACAGAGAATCTCGACGCGGCCCGGGCGGCGTTGCAAGCCGCGCTACGCTTTCATCCCGTCTCGGCCAAATTACGGGAGATGCTTAGAAGTCTACCCGCAGGCCCATCTGCACGTTTCTCGGTCCCGCGCCCGGAGCATAGCCGGTAACGGTGCCGAAGCCGTTTGAGCCTACCGTAGTGTTGGCCCTGCCAAACTGCACGTAGTTCGAAACGTTATAAGCTTCAGCGCGGAATTGGACCTTAACGCGTTCCACGGGACGGAAGTTCTTCTGGAGCGCCACATCGGAACCGATGATGGGCGAGTAACGGATATTCGAAATCCAGCGAGGCGCGTTGCCCAGCGTGAAAGGCGCGGGCTGCGTGACCGCGGCAGTGTTGAACCAATGGTCCGGGCTTTGATTGGTCAGTTCCAGGTCCTTCAGGTTGGTGATGTTCGGCCGCAGAACATTGAACCCGAAATTGCCCAAGCTGTTCGAGGCGCTGAAAGCGAGCGGTAAACCGGATGAGAAACGATTGATGGCCGACACCTGCCATCCGCCCGCGACGGCATCGAGCGCGCGACCCCAATTCGCGCCAACGGGCTTGCCTTTGCCGACCGGCAACTCCCAAACCACGGTCGCGACCAGGCTCTGTGGAAGATCGTGCCCGCTGATCGAACGGTCGCTCGAACGGTCGTAGGCATTCCGCGAGACATCGCCGATTTCCCAAGCTTGCGTCTCAGACGTGTTGTCGATCGCCTTCGACCATTGATAAGTGACCACGGTGGAGATGCCTTTTGAGTACCGCTGCGCATACTTGAAAGTCAGCGCGTTGAAGCTGGAACCCGCACCCGGAGTATCCCCCGACAGGGTGACGCTGGTGAACTGCGGATACGGGCGCAATAGTTGATAGCGGGGGATGGTGGCACCGGAAAGCGTACCGCTTGTGATCTGGCCGAAGAACGGATTCGGCACCTGATCGTTCAGCGAAGCGCCCAGGCTGAGATACTTCGGGTCCAATTGATTCAGGTTGGGAGAATTCCCAAGCAAAAGTTTGCGGCCTTGCGTTCCGGAATAGCCCAGTTCCACAACGCCGTTGTGGCCGATCTCATATTCAAAGTCGATGCTGTAGGACTGGACATAAGCGGACGGGTGCAAGCGCTGGAACGCGTTCACGCTGTTACCGGTCTGCGTGAGCAGCCCTTGCGAACCGCCGACCGGAGCGTTCAAGCCCTGCGGAAAGGGGTTGCTGAGCAGGCTCGCGGGAATGAAGCCCCCGCCGCCCTGCGTGGAAACCCAGGGTGTGCTGGTGGAGAAGCCATCCGTGGTTCCGTTGCTAACGGCAACCGTGGGCGGGTAGAAGATTCCGTATCCGGCTCGCACCACCAATTTGTCGGTCAGCTTATAAGCCAGGCCCACGCGCGGGGCGAAGTTCTTTGAATCCACTTTCCATAAGCCGCGGTCGTTGCCGTTTACGAAGACCAGGCCTCCCTTAAGATTCAGCCCCGTGGTGGAGGACAAAGGATTGGTCGCCTGAAAGTCGAAATAGTTGAACCGGTTGTAGCGCTCGGTTCGCGGCAACTGGACTTCATAGCGAAGACCGGCGTTCACGGTGAGGCGCCGGTTGACGCGCCAGGAGTCCTGAACGTAGCCGGCGTAGTAAAGCTGAGTCAGCGCCAGGCGCACATTGGTGGGTGCGCTGCCGCCCGAACCGGTTCCTAACAGAAGTGACGCCACGGCGTTGCCGGAAGTGGTGCTGTCCACCGTTGTCACGACCGGACCCGCAGTAAGGCCGCGCGTAAAGCTGAACGTCGGCGTATTCACGTCTGTGGGATTAATGCGACCGGCCTCACCGATGAACCCAAATTTCAAACTATGCGCGCCCAACTCTTTCGAGAAATTGACTTGGAGATTGTGCGTCTCGCGCGGATCGTCGAGGAAGCGAGGGTTATCCAGCTGCGCGTAATTGGAAACATTGAACTGGGGCAAGGTAAGCGCGGAGAACTGGCTAACCAGCGATGCGGGCAGGCCAATCTGCGTTGCGTTGCGGCCTTGGCTCGGCGAAATCTGGACCTCTCGCCAGCGGCCTGAGCCCACAAGGATATTGATGATGAACGTGGGCGAAGGAACGAAGGTGTTGCCGATCACCACCTGATGACGCGGGTTCATGCCGCCGAAATTGCTGTCCGCGCCACTCCCAAAGAAGGCCGGGACCAGATCCGTCTGCCACGCTTTGGTGACGCGCGCGAAGAAAGTATACCGTTCGCTTTTCGCCCAATCCACGCGAACGTCCATGCGGTTGTTATTGGAGACCGCCTTACCTGCCGCCGCGAAATTGCGGTTTTGCGTAATTGCATCGCCCGCGACGTTCGCATTCGGATAAAGACCGACTGCCTTAAGTCCAACCGGATCGAATCGATTCGAAGGGATTCGGTTTCCGGGGAACGGGTCCCTGATGTAGCCGGGACCATTGGGATTCACCCGCGTTGTCATGGGATCGTAGATCACGGCCAGCGATCCATCCGAGTTGAACGTCTGCGAAAAATCGCCTGCGCGCTGCAAAGCGGTCGGCACGCTGGAGACATTCACGCTCGGCGCGCCTTGGCGCAGTGCTTCATAAGTGCCGAAACCGAAGATCTTCTTGCTCTTCCAAATCGGCCCGCCAATGGAACCGCCGTACTGGTTGCGCTGGAAAATGGTCTTCTTCAGACCGGAGCGATTGTTGGTCCAGCTGTTGGCATCCAGATGATCGTTCCGCAGAAATTCAAACGCGGAGCCATGGTAAGAATTGGTGCCGCCCTTCGTAACCAGCGTCACCACGCCGCCATCGGTCTTTCCGTACTGCGCGTCGAAGGTGTTGCGCACCACTTGCACTTCCTGAGTGGCATCAATGGAGGGGACGGCCAATGCCCCGCCCCAGTCCACCGCAGTCGCGGGAACGCCGTCGATCAGAATCGCGGATGATTCGTCGCGGCCTCCATTAAGCGAGAACCGGTTGTGATTCTGATCCGTGGTGGCGGTGGAGATGCCGGAACGAATCGCAACGACACCCGCCGTGGCATGGACCAGCACCAGCGGGTCGCGCGCGTTGACGGGCAGATCAAGAACTTCTTTCGTCGTCAAGGTGACCGACTTATTCGCGTCCTGTGTATCGAGGATAGCGGCGGTAGCGCTCACCTCTACGTTGGACGAGACCTCGCCGACCGTCATCGGGATATTCAGTTCGGCATTTTGGCTGGCTTGCAAATCCAGACGGGCGACGGACTTGCGAAACCCCGGAGCTTCCGCGGTCAGTTCGTAACTGCCCGGTTGGAGTTGCGTGAAGTTATAGCGCCCTTCTTCAGAAGACTTCATCACGCGTGCTTCCGAATTGCCGGTGTTGCGGACCGTGACGTTCGCCGAAGGGATGGCGGCTCCGGCAGGGTCGGAGATCACACCGCTGACACCTGCGGTGAAGATTTGGGCAGCAGCAGGGATGCATGTAAGGACAGACAGCAGACAAAGTTTTTTGAGTAACACGAAGCAAGACCTCCAACGGAGAGAACCGAAACCCGTGGGCGAAGTATATATTAGTCACTTATCGAAAGTAAACGATCAGCGGAGATATTCGTGAGAACTCGCTTGCGGCCATCCGGCCAGGTAACTTCCACCCGTTTCACGAATTTGGCGGAACCTAAGCCAAAATGAAGGGGAGCAAGGGATGAGGAAGCGTACCCTTGGCTGCTGGTGACTGCGCTCCATTGGCCGTCCACCTGAACCACCGCACCCAGAGCGGTCACGCTGACCTCGAGCCAGTGGTTTCCGTCAGCTGAGCGGTTCATCCACAGCTCCGCAGGCGCGTTCAGCGAAGAGACCACGATATCCAGCTTTCCATCACCATCGAAATCGGCGACGGCGCAACCTCGATGGGCGCGCGGCGGCCCCGGGAGTTCCGACGCAGTGAAAGTGCCATTCTTCGCATTGAGAAAGATGCTGTTGCGCTGCAGGTACTTGTCGCCGGAGAACGCTTCGAT
Organism: Bryobacterales bacterium; assembly: GCA_963795835.1. Taxonomy (GTDB): domain Bacteria; phylum Acidobacteriota; class Terriglobia; order Bryobacterales; family Bryobacteraceae; genus JALYXI01. Next base: position 469,884 of record CAWCJC010000001.1, read on the forward strand.
GTTATCGGTGACATGCGAACCGGCGGAGAAGAGGTCCTTCCAGCCATCGTTGTTGAAATCGGCAAGGGCGTTGCACCAGCCCGAGATGCGAGCGGAGTTGCGGGCCATTCCGCTGAAGTAAGTCTTGTCCGCGAACCGGCCCTTGCCCAGATTGCGCCAGAGCGGGAAGGTTTCGCCGCTAAGCGCCGTGAGCGCGATGTCGGGAAGACCGTCGTTGTCGTAGTCGCGAAAATCGGAGCCCATTCCGGAGATCGCCTTGCCGTCCTCGGTCAGGGCGACGCCTGCGGACAGGGCCGCGTCCTCGAACTGCTTCCCGGCTCGGTTGTGAAGCAGGAAGTTCGGCATGGTGTCGTTGGCGATGAAGATGTCGGGAAAGCCGTCGCCGTCGTAGTCCGCCACCGAAGCGCTCATCCCTTTGCCTTTCAGCGCGGCGATACCGGTTGCAACGGAAACATCCTCGAACGTGCCATCGCCGCGGTTGCGGTAGAGCGTGTTCGCGACGGCGCCGAATTCCCGGGGGTGACAGTAGACGCGGAATCGACCAGAGCCTTCGCGGCAGAGCGGATTCTTCGCGGCACTCCAATCGACATAGTTGACGACGAATAAATCCGGAAGACCGTCTCGATCGTAGTCGAGCCATGCCGCTCCCACGGCCCACCCGGCACCCCCGACGCCCGCGCGAGTGGTCACGTCTTCAAAGCCGCCTTTCCCCGTGTTGCGATAGAGATGATTGCCGTTCACGCCGGTGACGAAAAGGTCGACGCGACCGTCGCCGTCGTAATCGGCCACGGAAGCGCCGATGGAATAGCCTGCGCCCGCGAGGCCCGTCTTCTGCGTGACGTCTTCAAAGCGGCCGCCTCCCAGGTTTCGGAACAGGCGGTTCCAATACTTCGGGGACGTCTTCTCCATGGTTGGGAATTCAGCGCCGTTGGTGAAGAAGATGTCGATCAGGCCGTCGCCATCGTAGTCGAAGGCGGCGATTCCGCCCGCCATGGTTTCGGGCAGATACTTATCGGGTGTAGCGCCGTTAGCGAGGGTAAAGAGCAGGCCGGCTTCCGCCGCAGTGTCCCGCATGCGAACGGCTTCCGGCGCGGCGGCAAGCAGTAGCATGGTGAAGAATGAGGCGATTCCTGCTGCTGTTCGCATGTCTGGTTTCTCCGGTGCCGGGAGCTGAGCTCGATGATGCTCGCGCGGCCCTGCTTGCCGGCCAGTATGCCAAAGCGGCGCGGTTGTTCGCTCCCTTGGTCCGGCAACACCCCGCGGATTCGGGTTTAAGGCTCAATTATGGGCTGGCTTTGCAGTCCGCAGGGCAGTACGCCGCGGCGCAACGCGAACTCTTGCTGGTTGTGAAGAAGATGCCAGACAACGCGAATGCTTGGCTGTTGCTGGGCTTGGCATACCAGAAACAGGACCAGCCGGAGAGGGCGATTGAGCCGCTCGAGAATGCCCTTCGTCTGGCGCCCCTGGAACAGTTCACGAAGCTGGAGCTGGCCGATGCCTATCTTGCTTCCGGGCAAAGCGGGAAGGCGGTCCCGTTGTTTGAATCTTTGACCCACGACAACCCGAAATCAGCGAAAGCCTGGCAAGGGTTGGGGCTGGCGCATCTGGCGATGCGGGATGAGGCCGCGGCTCACGATGCCTTCGATCGGCTGGCCGCGCTGCCGGAAAGCGCGGAAGTGCATGAGTTGCTTGCCGAAGCGCTGCAACGGCAGGGGCAACGCAAGGAGGCGGTGGAAGAGTGGAAGCGGGCCGCACTGCTGGAGCCGAAACCGCGGGTGATGGCCAGGTATGCAGAGGCGTTGTGGGCGGAACGTTCGTATGAAGAAGCCGAGCCGATTTTGCGGCAGATAATAGCTTCCGATCCGAACCAGCCGCGCTGGCAATACTTGTTGGGCGATGTGTTGTTTCGGGAGCGCCGCAGCGAAGAAGCTCTCCCATATTTGGAGACAGCGGTGCGGTTGAAACCGGATCTGCTTCCGGCGCAAGCGGTGTTGGGCCGCGTTTACCTTCAGCTCGGCAAGCCCGCGCTGGCCATCCCGCACCTGGAACGCGGGCAATCGACGGATCCCGAGGCCATCGCTCTCCAGCTTGCGCAAGCACGCCGCCAAATGGCACAGTAGCCCTGTGATCACTCGTAGACATTTCGCGCTCCTCGCCTCTACAGCTCTCGCCTCACGCCGCATTCAAGGCGCCAACGATCGCATCCGACTCGGCGCAATTGCTACCGGCGGCCGCTGCCAATATCTGATGCGGCAGGCCAATCGGGTGGGCGGCTGTGAGTTCGTCGCAGTCAACGATGTGAATGCGACACGCCGGGAAGCGGCGAAATCCACGCTTGCCCCGAATGCTGCCATCATCCCGGATTTCCGCGCCGTACTCGATGACAAGTCGGTCGATGCGGTGATCATCGGCTCTCCCGACCACTGGCACATCCCCATGCTGCGCGCCACCATCGCCGCCGGTAAAGACGCCTACTGCGAGAAGCCGCTGACCAAAACCATCGAAGAGGGTGACGCCATTCTGTCCGCTGCGGCGGGCATGAAGAACATCGTGCAGGTGGGCTATCAGCAGCGCTCCTATCCCCACATGCAGGAAGCGCGCGCGCTGGTGAAAGCGGGCGAGATCGGCGCCGTTCCCATGGCGGAATGCTACTGGTACCAGAACTATCAACGGCCCTTCGGCCTCCTCGATATGGACCCCGCCACCATCGATTGGAAGGCCTGGCTCGGCACCGCCGAACCCCGCCCGTTTGACGAACTTCGCTATATGCGTTGGCGCTGGTTCTGGGATTACGGCGGCGGCACACTCACCGACCTCTTCTCCCACTGGATCGATACCATTCACTGGATTCTGGGCGAATCGAACTTCTCCGAAGTGCGCAGCACGGGCGCGAATCTCTACTTCAAAGACTGGGAGTGCCCCGATACATTGAGCGCAAGCTACCGGTATCCGAGTTACATCGCAAGCTATAACTCCACGCTGGTGCAAAGCTACCAGGATGGCGGCATGATCTTCCGCGGCTCAAAAGGTACGCTGCAGCTCGACCGGCAAGGCTACCAGCTCTTCGCCGAAAGCGACGTGAAGCCGGCCAACAATTACCGTCCCACCGCGGCGCGCACCGGCAAGCCCGAACGCGATGGCGTGCAGGACCACATGGCGAACTTCTTCGATTGCGTGCGCAGCCGCAAGGAGCCGAACTGTCCTATTGCCGCCGCGATCCCCGCCGCCAACGCAGCCCACTATGGCAATCTGGCGTACAAGACCGGCTACACCGTTTCGCCTGATGCCAAGCCTTCGGCCTTTCGCCCCCTCTTTAACGGGCACGATCTGAAAGGTTGGGTCGTAGATACGAAGCACGTGTGGAGCGTGAAGAACGGCATGATCGTGGGCCGCCACAAGGGTCTCGATCACAACGACTTTCTTGCGCACTCAGGAATCGTTCGGCGATTTCGAACTGAAGGCGCAGTTCCGCTTGGTTGACAACATCGGCAACACGGGAATCCAATTCCGCAGTGAGAACGCGACGGAACCGCACGAAGTCAGCGGCTATCAGGCCGACGTGGGCGAGAAGTACTGGGGCTCGCTCTACGACGAGTCGCGGCGCAAGCGCACACTGGTCACGCCTCCCCCGGAGGCGCTCGCTTCACTTGATCGCGGCGGATGGAACGAGTACGTGATTCGAGCGCAAGGCAACTTCATCACGCTGCACCTGAACGGGATCCGTACGGTTCACTATATCGAGCAGGAACATGTGCGCCGCGATGGCTTCATCGCGCTGCAAGTCCACAAAGGCCCCGGGATCGAAGTTCAGTTCAAAGATATTCAGATCCGAACTTTATAACGGCCTGCGCGGCGTTATAACCAGGCGCGCCCATCACGCCTCCGCCCGGGCTTGTTCCGGAGCCACAGAGAAACAGGCCGCGAATGTTGGTGGCCACGCTCGGCCGGCGGCTGAAAAGTTGCGACTCAATCAAGTCCCCGTGAAAGATATTGCCGCCGGGAATGCTGAAGCGCTCTTCCAGATCGCGCGGGCCCAAAACCTGCCGGTGCAGGATCAGCTCTCGGAACCCTGGGGCATACCGTTCGACTAGATCGATCACGCGCTCGGCGAAGGCGTCCCGTTCTGCATCGGTCATGTCGTAGGAAGCATATTGAATAAACAGACTCGCGACATGCTTTCCCGCCGGCGCCAGCGAATCGTCGTAAACGCTCGGAAACCCCATTTCGATCATCGGATCTTCCCGGCAGATGTGAACCGTCGCCCTGTGTTCCGGCCCTTCCCCGGGCGGGCGTCCCCGAAAGCGTGGAAGCGCGGAAAGCGCCAGGTTCATCTTCATCGAGACGCCGCGCGATAGATAATCGGGCCGCCAATCGGGTTCTCCGGCCAGCGCATACGTCAGTTTCGGATGGATGCCGGACACGATCGCATCGGCCTTGAGCACTTCTCCGCCCTGAAGCCGTATCTCGCCGGGCCGGATTTCTTCGACCGTGGAGTTCGTTCGAATCTCCGCGCCGCACGAGGCCGCAAGAGCGTTGCTCAGCGCGCCCATGCCGCCCCGCACAAAGCCCCACAAACCGCGCGAGCCCGCCGCCTTCCCCATGCAATGATGCAGCAACACGTAAGCAGAGCCCTTTGCGTGCGGTCCGCCGTACGCCCCAATCAGGCCATCTGTGGCAAGCGTCGCCTTGATCTCCTCCGATTCGAACCAGCGGCTCAGAAACTCCTCGACGCTCATCTCCTGCAATTCGCGCAGCTCCGGCGTCTCCACCGGGTCCATCGCGTCCATCATGCGCGCTAATCGCTCCAAATGCGCTTCGTACTTCGGGAAAGCAAGGGCGTCCCGCTCTGAAAATTGCGCAATCTCGCGCAAGGTCTTCTCGGAATCGCGCCACATGAAGAGAGCACGCCCATCCGGAAACGGCGTGAAGAACGGCGGATCTTTCGGATAAACCTGATAGCCGTGCTTTGCCAGCTCCAAATCCCGCACGATCTCGTCCTTCAACAGGCTGACCAGATAAGACGCGGTCGAAATCTGATAGCCCGGCCACGGAGATTCGGTCACCGCGCAACCGCCGATCACCCCGCGCTTCTCGAGTACGGTAACGGACCACCCAGCCCTGGTCAGATAAGCCGCGCAAACCAGCCCGTTATGTCCCGCTCCAATAACGACAGCGCGTTTCACGCACGAATCCGAAACGCCACCACGGCAAGAGGAGGCAGCGTCACCGGAATACTCCACTTGCGCCCGTGTTGCGGCTTCGCTTCCGCCAGCAAGCCCCCACCGTTGCCCACGTTGCCGCCGCCGAAAGCTTCGGAATCCGTGTTGAGGATCTCTTCATAAAAGCCCTCCGCCGGAACGCCGAAGCGGTAAGCTTGTCGCACCACCGGTGTGAAGTTGCAGCAAAAAAGGACGAAGTCTTTTCCATTCTCCGCGCGCCGCAAAAAGGCGATTACGGAATTTTCGTAATCGTGGAAGTCGATCCATTCAAATCCGCCCGGCGTGAAATCCACCTGATACATCGCGGGATACAGTTTGTAGACCCGGTTCAGTTCGCGCGTCAGGTCTTGCAACTGACGGTGCCGGTCATACTGAACCAGTTCCCACGGCAGCGAAGCCGAAGCGCTCCACTCGTCCCATTGCCCAATTTCGGAGCCCATAAACAGCAGCTTCTTGCCGGGATGCGCCCACATGTAGGCCAGGAACGCGCGCACATTCGCGAACTTCTGCCACGCGTCCCCCGGCATCTTGCTGACCAGCGAATGCTTCCCGTAGACCACCTCGTCATGCGAAACGGGCAGTACAAAATTCTCCGTGAAGGCATAGACCATGCTGAACGTAATGTTGTTGTGGTGGTATTTGCGGTGGACGGGGTCCTGCTCGAAGTAGTGCAACATGTCGTGCATCCAGCCCATGTTCCACTTCATGGTGAAGCCCAGGCCATTCATGTAGACAGGCCGCGAAACTCCAGGGAACGCAGTCGATTCTTCGGCAATGGTAACTGCGCCCGGAATGGTGTGGGCCAATTCATTGAACTTGCGAAGAAATTCGATGGCCTCCAGATTCTCATTGCCGCCGTGGATATTGGGCACCCATTGGCCCGCTTCGCGCGAGTAATCCAGATACAGCATGCTGGCCACAGCATCCACCCTCAGCCCATCAATGTGATACTTCTTCAGCCAGAAGAGCGCGTTAGAAATCAAGAACTCGCGCACTTCATTCCGGCCGAAATTAAAGATCAGCGTGCCCCAATCGCGATGCTCGCCCTTGCGCGGATCCGCATGTTCGTAGAGCGCGGACCCATCGAAGAAAGCCAGGCCATGCGCGTCTTTCGGAAAATGCGCGGGCACCCAATCGACGATCACGCCGAGGCCTGCCTGGTGCGCGCGGTCGATCAGATACATGAAGTCTTCCGGCTCGCCGAAACGGGAAGTGGGTGCGTAGTAGCCGGTTACCTGATAGCCCCAGGAGCCGCCGTAAGGGTGCTCCATCATCGGCAGCAGTTCCAGGTGCGTAAAGCCCATGTAGCACGCGTATGCCACAAGCTTGTTCGCCATCTCGCGATAGGTGAGCCATTCGCCTTTGGGCTTACGAAGCCAGCTTTCCAGATGCACTTCGTAAATGGAGACAGGCTCACGCAGCAAGTCTTTCTTCGCGCGGGCCGCCATCCATTCGGCATCGTGCCATTCGTAGCGATCCAGATTGCGAACCACTGAAGCGGACTTGGGCGGAACCTCGGTCCCGAAAGCATAAGGATCCGCCTTCATTTGTTCATGGCCAAAGAACTGGGAGCGCACATGGTACTTGTAAGTCGCGCCTTCTTTCAGGCCCGGAATGAAAAGCTCCCACAAGCCGCTGTTGCGGCGCCGCATGGGGTTGGTCCGCGTGTCCCAGCGATTGAAATCGCCAGCCACCGCCACGCTAATCGCGTTGGGTGCCCACACGGCGAATCGAACTCCCTCGACTCCCTCGACTGTCTTCAGATGCGCGCCCAGAGTCTCGTAGCTTTCGAAGTTGGTGCCCTCGGCGTGCAGATGAATTTCGTATTCCGTCAGTAAAGGCGGAAAGCGGTAAGAATCTTCCACCACTTGTGGCTTCTGTCCGTTGCGCGCCACCTGCAAACAGTACGCACTCACCTCGCCCGGCAGTTCCGCCGTGAAAAATCCAGCGGCGTGGCGCTTCACCATGGGAACCGGTTTTGCCTTGCCTACCTGCACGGCCACGGAATCGGCATCCGGGAGAAAGGCGCGCACCTCCCAACCGGTCTTTTGCGAGTGCGGACCGAGCACCCGAAAGGCGTCACCGTGATAACCGCCCACGATGGCTTCAATTTCCTGACTCTCCATGCGAACTTCATTATATGGCGCTGGCTGAGTTACATCTGCATCTGGAAGGCTCGATCGAACCAGAGACACTCTGCCGTTTAGACCCCTCCCTCACGCAGGCGCAGGTGGAGCAAGCCTATGCTTTTACTGATTTTGCGGGCTTCATCCAAGCCTTCAAATGGGTGGCGCTGCGGTTGCGCTCACCGGAAGATTACCAGCTTGTCACCGAAGCGCTCTGCCGGCGTCTTTCCCGCGAAGGAATCTCGTACGCCGAAGTGACCCTGGCGGCCGGCGTGGTGATCTGGACCAAGCAGGATCTGGGCGCAGTGTTCCAGGCAGTGCGGGCTGCGGATACGTCAGGTGTCGAGGTGCACTGGAACCTGGACACCATCCGGCATTTCGGCGCGGACTTGGCATGGCAGGTGGCGGAGTTCGCGGCGGCCAATGGCGCGTTATCGTTCGGCATCGGAGGCGATGAAGTCGCAGGGCCTGCCGAGTGGTTCGGCGAGGTATACCGCTTCGCCCGCGACCGCGGCCTGCGGCTCACGGCGCATGCGGGTGAGACCGATGGGCCTGCGTCGGTTTGGAGCGCGCTTGAAATTGGCGCCGAGCGCATCGGCCACGGCGTGCGCTCCATTGATGATCCCGTGCTGGTGCGGCATCTGGCGGAACATCGCATCCCGCTCGAGGTCTGCGTTACCAGCAATCTCCGCACCGGCGCCATCCCCTCGCTTGCGGAGCACCCTCTTCGCAAACTATACGACGCAGGAGTGCCGATCACCTTGAACACGGACGACCCGGCTCTGTTCGGCACCACACTCGCAAATGAATTCGCCATCGCGCGCGGGCATTTCGGTTTCACCGATCACGAACTGCAAGCCCTCCAGCAGAATGCATGGGACTTTCGATTCGCCACTAAATAACGTCCGCCAAACTCTTTCGTATTTTGTGAAAGAACGCGTGCCCAATCAGGAACAGCGCGGCCGAAACAATCCAAAGCTTCCAAAGCGGAGCCCACTGCGGAGGCGAATTGCGCAGAAAAATGGACCGGTAGCCTTCCACCAAAACATAAACCGGGTTCTTCGTGAGCAGCCACCGCGCTTCCGTAGGCATCGCAGCTTCGGAGTAACAGATGGGCGTCAGGAAAAACCAGATCGTCAGCAGGAAGCCGTTGATCTGCGCCAGGTCGCGAAGGAATGCGCCGAGCGCGGCCAGCAACCAGCACAGGCCCGCCGTAAACAGCACTTGCGGCACAATCAGGAGCGGAAGCCAGAGCACGGTCGCGGGAACGGAGTGCCGCGCAGCCAGCAAACCCAGCAGGAAAATCACAAGCCCGAAACATTCACTCACCAGGCCGGCAAGCGTCAGGTTCAACGGCAGGATTTCTACCGGAAACCGGAGCTTCTTGATAAACGTGCGGTGCTCCAGCATGTTCACAGGCGCCCGGCCCAGGGCTTCGCTGATCGCGAGCCAAGGCAGCATTCCTGCCAGGAAGTAGAGCGCAAACGCGGACTTACTGGTATCGGTGCCGAAGCGCGCTTTCAGCACCACACCGAACACGAAGAAGTAGGTCAGCATCAGCAACAGCGGATTGAGGACGGTCCAAAACCAGCCGCCGAACGAGCCCCGATAGCGGCCCAGGATATCGCGGCGCACCAGACTCCGCATCAGCCGCTGGTTGTCCACAATCAGCTTGACGGGAAGCGTGAAGGCCTTGCGCAAGCCTCGTAGAGCCCGGGTGCGCGCAAGCCGGCGCTGCGTAGTGGTAATGATGCGTTCAGCAATCGGGAGCCCGGTCGCAGGTACCGTAACATCGAGCAGGACAAACGGTTCGCCGCGCGTGTAGGCCCAGGTTTCGGAGATGCGGGAGACGTAGAGACGATAGCGGCCGGGCTCCGGCGGAATAACCACCGGCACCGTGATTGTTCCCGCCATGCCCTGCATTCTTGTACCCTCGAACAGATAAGTTTCCGTTTCGGGATCGAAGATTTGCGAGCCCCATTCCCCGGGTTCGGTTGCTTCGAGTGTGACTGTCGCGCGTTCGGGGTCGAAGCGCGGGTTCATGAATACAGCCAGTCGGGCCAGCGCTGGACTACACCGGAGACCTTGCGGCCCACGGCATAGATGCCATCGTCGCGAAGATCTTCGCGCTGCTTGAATTGCTTGATCACTTGCGCGGCCCATGCGTGCTCGGGCTGTCCGCCTTCACCGAACGGGCCCGTTTCCAGCAGAACCACTTCGAAGCCGGAATCGAGAAGCAGTCGATAAATCTCGCCCGGCGTATATTCGCGATTATGCCGCGCGTCCACGCTGCCCGATTCATTCGGCTTGATGTAGGCGTGGAAGAAGCCGGGATGATAACCCTGCAGCAGGGCGGAGATGCCGCGCAATGAGGCGATATTAGGCGTCGTGAGCACCACGCTTCCACTTGGCTTCAGGATGCGGTTAATCTCGCTCATCAGGTGCATGGGGTCTTGAAACAGGTGCTCAATCAGTTCCCCGCAGACTACGGTGTCGAATGTTGCATCGCCATACGGGAAGCGGTCGCGCTCGGCGTCGAAGTGGTCGACGTCACACGCAAACTGTTCGCCGCTGTGCGATTCGATCTCTTTGTGATCGGTGCGGCCGAGCTTGCCGTAGTAGCAGCCGCGCACTGTGCCGTAACCAAGTTTGGTATGCAGCGCGGGCGTGATCTGCATGTAGCAGCCCATCTCTAAGATGGATTGCTCCGCCGTTCCTTGCGGGATCACATCCAGAGTTTTCACAAGCCGCACACGATGAGTTTCAATGTAGCGGCAGGCATCTTCGTCGTGACGCCAACTGAGGATATAGGAAGCCGGAACCTTGGGTGGGCGAACGAAATTTGCGTATTGCGCGGCTACGTTTTGCCAACTGCATTCGCGCTCCACCCACTCCTTTGCGGCGGCGCCCATGGAGTGCGCCAGGTCGGGGCGCGAAGCCAGCAGCTTCATGTAGCCAAACAGCACTTCTTCCTCTTCATGGGGCGTGACTGGAACTTTCAGACAGATCTCGTCCGGAAATTCTGAGAAGCTGCCGATATCGGACACAATCACCGCCCGGCCCAGCCCCAGTGCCCGAAGCAAACTGCCCGAACTCTCCCCCACGGTGGGAAAGCGCAGATTCAACACAACGTCACAAGCGCCGATATAGCCGGAGAAGTCTTCAATCGGCGTGAAACCAAGCACGTGGACGTTGCGTTCCAGGCGCAAGCTGGAAATCAGCCGCTCCACCGGAAACTCCGGATGCGGTTCGCCCACCAGAATCATCTTCGCTTCTGGCATCTCCTTCACCAACCGGCGAAATGCGCGCAGCGATTCCCCAATCCGCTTATACGGCTTCAGGTATCCAAACGCTCCGAACAGCGGTTCGCCCTTCGCGACGCCGAGTCTCGCGCGAAACGCTTCGCCGTCCACCGGCTCCACCCAAGCACCGTGCGGGATTACGGCGAGCGGTCCAAGATAGCCCGCGCTGCGCACCTCCTGCTCCATGAAGCGGCTGTGGACAATCACGCCTTTCGCAGTTTCCAGCAGACGGCGCGTCATCGTGACGCCCGCGTAATCCGGCCCTACGGTAAGGCCCCGCGCCTCTTCAGCCCTTATGCGGGCGGCCTCGCCTCCGTTGTATTCCGCCTCGGCGACGTAGGCGTCCCAATCCCCGGCCGTAATGGTGAGGTGCGCCATTAAATGGTGCAGATTCGATTCGTGCAGGACAACGAAGCCGGGGTGTTTCAGAGCCTGCCGGTAGACGAAATCATGATGCGGATTGTTGCCCAGGTGATAAATCAGGGCATCGTAGCGCTCCGGCGAAAACGGCATCGGCCGCGAGAAGACATCCACCTCGTGGTTCTTCTTCAGTTCCGTCACCAGCGCTTCGGAGTAGTCGGCGATTCCGCTCGGGTTGGGCGGCATCGGCGAAAAGAAAGCAATCTTCAGCGAACCAGCTCCATGGAAAAAGTTCCCAGCGCAAAAGGGGCGCGCACCAGTGCGGGCGTACGCGCGGCATCGCGCAGAAAGAACATTTCGATGCGATAGTCGCCGGATTTGGGAAGGGTGAGTACGCAGGTTACTTTGTCCGCTAAGGCAGTCTTGTCACCGACCGTGATGTTTTCGCCGCCGGAATTCTCGAAGCGTACCGGGTATCCGGCGCCGAACAGAACGGTTTGCGCCGGCGGAAGCTTCCCGCCTTGTTGCAGGCTGAGCCGCGTGGCAAACAGAAGCGCCAGTGCGTCGTGAGCACAGGGTCCCGCGGAGATCTCGGCGGAGCCACCCTTCACCGTCTCGCGCGTGATCTTGCCATCCGGTCCCACCACAATGCGCTCGTCGGCGTGCCGCGCTCCGTGCTGGGTCTCGCGTTCGAAATGGATCGTGCAAAGCTTGGCGTTCGTGTGGGACGTATAGCGATCGTGAATCGTATAGGCGGGCAGCGAAGCATCCACCTCAAAGGTGGAATCAAAGCCGGTGTTGCTAAGATTCGCTTCACCCAGACTCAGGCCGCTGGGCCACTTGACGTTATACCTAAGGGATTCGGCTTGCGCGCATAACCCGCAAGCGAAAACGAGGAGCACCGAAAGAAACCAGAGCTTAGACATCCGCAGTGGCATGAGCTCTGACGGGAAGGCCGGCAACTTGCCGGTAAACGTCCAATGTTCCTTCAGCGGCCTTGCGCCACGTAAATTGAGATGCACGGACCAGACCGCTTCGTTCCAGGCGCGCGCGGCGGTCGGAATCGAGCAGCACGGACCGCAAAGCCGCCGCGATGGCATGTTCGTCCGTCGGATCGAAGAGAACACCTGCGTCGCCGGCAACTTCCGGGATAGACGAACGGTCGGAACAGACCACGGCTCGGCCGCACGCCATCGCCTCCAGTAACGGCAGACCGAAGCCCTCATACAGCGAAGGAAAAGCAAAACAATCGCAGGCGTTGTAGAGTTCCAGCAGCTCCTCGTCCGAAACGTAGCCAGTCAGGTGGATGCGATCCGCGATTCCGGAGCGCCGGGCAGCCTCGAAAATCCGGTCGCCGTACCAGGTATTTTTTCCGGCGATCACCAAATGATGCGGCAGATCGGGGTTTGCCGAAAGAAGCCGGCAAAATGCGGAAATCAGGCGGGCGTGATTCTTTCGGGGCTGCAGATCTCCAACCGTAAGCACGAACGGCGCGCGGATCTGGAAGCGTTCTTCCACGCGGCGCACCGCTCGAGCGCGATTCGAAATGCGAAAGAACGGGTTCGCGGCGGCGGGTATCACCGTGATCAGATCCCGTGAGATTCCATAAGCCTCGGAGATGGTGTGCCGGGTGAAATTCGAAATAGTCAAAACCCGCGCTGCCTGGCGAACAGACCGCGCCACAGTGATCCGCAACTGCGCGGCGCGCCACCAGGGAAAGTATTCCGGGTGTTCCAGAAAGCTGACGTCATGAACTGTGACTACGGTCGGAACCGGACAACGCAACGGCGAGGTGTACTGGACGTGCAGCAAGAGCGGGCCGGTCCTCACGAAGCTTTCGTGAAAAATCGAATCCCAGGCGCAGGAAAGGATTACTCGCAATGTGGCGTACGTCGAAGCGCCGCGGTACGGAATGCTCCGCGCCCGGTTCGCTGACGTACGCAAGGAATTGCGATTCGAAGTCTACGGCTTCAAACGCGTTGAGCAGGCTGCGGACATAAACTTCATTACCCGTGAGATTTCGTCCAATTGCATGTGCGTCAACGGCATATCGCATCCTGATCTCTCACTATACAACTCGCAAGTGGCCTAATAAGTTGCGCGCCGCCGCGAAATCACAAGCCAGGCGGCGTCCCACGTATAAGAGCGTTCATAGCACGCTCTGCCTTTCTCCGCCAGATCCTGCCGCTGTTCGGTGTCGGTTAGAAGGCCATGTAAAGATTCCAGGAAACTCTCCGGCTCCGCAAGCAGCAGGCCCTCTTCCCCTAAGCCCTCGGCTCCAATCGGAGTCGAAATCACCGGACGCCGGGCCGCCCAGGCTTCAATGATTTTCAGTCTTGTGCCGCTCCCGGATTGAAGCGGAACAATCACCACCTTGGCGCGCGCCAGTTCCTGAACGGCATCGGAAACCGGCCCCGTCCATTCCACCCGGGGAAGATTCGCCAGGCTCGGCAGAACGCTTTCCGGGTTCATCCCGATTAAACGCCATCGGAGCGTCGGGTGCCGCTTCGAAAGACAAGGCCAGATATGCTTCGCAAACCAGGCGACCGCGAGTTTGTTGGGATGGTAATCGAAATTTCCGCTAAACGCGATCACTTCTTCTTCGTCCACTTCCGGCGAAGGGCGCCAGGGGATGGCATTCGGATACACGCTCACGCACCGCGAGTGCGGCAGAACGCGCGCGCGGTCCGGCTCGGAGGCGGTGAGCACTTCGTCGAACTGCGGCAGCCACTGGGACTCCAGACAGCGATACAGCTTTGCAAATTGCCGGTGAGCCGCTCGTTCCATCGGTGTCGGCGCGGCTTGCGCTTCCGAGGTATGAAGCTGGCTTTCAATATTATGCAAATTCAGGATCACATGCTCGGCGTAGGGTTTCAGAACAGCCTGATAAGGGGCGCACCAGAAGTGTTCGATCACGGCAACTTGATACTTGTGACCCGAGCAGAAGCGCTCAATTTCAGCCGAAAAGCCGTCGAACCGATCCACCAGAGGCGGCCTGCCTTGAAGCAGTCTTCGTGTATTGCGAATCGCCCGGGCTGCGGGGTTGCGGCTATGGCGGGGCAGTTCCAGCACCAGCACACGATCCACTAAGTCTTTGGGCAAACTCTCTAAAGGCGCCTGAGTATCCAGGTGGCGGAACAGGATCAGGTCCACCGTGTGGTGCTGGGCAAGGTAATTGAGGAGCGAGGCGGTTCTCAGAGCGCCGCCGCCCTGAAGCGGGTAGGGGAGCTCCGGGGACAGCATCAGTGCGCGCGGCTTCATGCGGAGGGAAGCACAGATGCGTAAATTGCGCGCGTTCGTTCGGCGGTCATTTGCCAGCTGTAGTTCTTCGCCCGCATCAAAGCCGCTTCGCGCCTCTGTCCCGACCACGGATCGGGGCCACACGCCTCGCGCAACTCCTGCGCGTTCGAGACATGAAGCGCCGTGTCGCCCGTAAGCTCCATCAGGGCCGGATCGCGGGAGGTGATCACGTTCGCGCCGCACTGCATCGCCTCCAGTACCGGCAGCCCGAAGCCTTCGTAGTCGGAGCAATAAAGAACGGCTTGGGCATTGGTATAAAGAGCCGGCAGCGCTTCATCCGGAACCTCTCCCAGCACTTCCAGATTCGGTTCCGCGGGCAGTTCCGGAAAGTCTGCCCGTCGCCGCCCCGCAATGCGAAGAGGGATGTCGCGGCCCGTGGCGCGCCAGGCTTCCAGCATCATCGCGATTCCCTTGCGCGGTTCCAGAGTTCCCACGAACAGGAAGTACGCGGGGCCGCTTTGCCGCACCGGCCGGAAGTGTTCGGATGCGGCCAGCGGGATCGCGGTAATGTGCTCCGGCGGGATTCGAAAACGGTGCATCGCTTCGGAGCGAATCGCCTGGCTGGGCGTGATGATGTGGCTCGCGCGCGGCAGCAGATAAGGCGTGCGGCGCCGGATGCGTTGGGCTGCCTTGCTCCGGTGCCATCGCTGGTCGCGCCATGGCGAAAGATCGTGCAAGGTCAGCACGGTGGCACGGCGCGTAAAGAAGGGGATGGCGAAATTGGTGCCGTGAAAGAGATCCACTTGAGCGGCGGCGGCGGCGCGTTCAGCGCCATAAAGCCACCAGCGGCGCTGCAGCACGTTTCGGGGTTCGGGCAGATAAAGATACTCGTCTTCCGGATATCGGCTCTTCAGAGCGCGCGTGAGTTCTTCCACGTAGCGCTTCAAACCGCCGGAGGTTAGCGCAAGCGGTTCGCGATCGAGCGCAACTCGCATTCGCTATCGGTTCGCATAATTCTGCGCGTAATAATCGCGATACGCGCCCGACCGCACATGGTTCACCCATGTGGCGTTGGTGCGATACCACTCCACCGTCTGCTTCAGGCCCGTTTCGAAGTCCATCTGCGGCACCCATCCGGTGGCGCCCGTAAGTTTCGCGCTGCTCAGGGCGTACCGGCGATCGTGGCCAGGCCGGTCCGTGACGTACTCGATCAGCGACTCAGGCTTGCCGGTCAGCTGAAGAATCATACGGACCACCTCCAGGTTGGGAAGCGAGCGATTGCCGCCGATGTTGTAAATCTCGCCTTCCTTGCCTTTTCGAAACACCGAGAGAATGCCGCGGACGTGATCTTCCACGTAAAGCCAATCGCGAATCTGCTGACCATCGCCATAAACCGGAAGCTTGCGGTCTTCTAGCGCGTTCATAATCATCAACGGAATCAGCTTTTCGGGGAAGTGATAAGGGCCGTAATTGTTCGAAGCGCGCGTAATCAGGACGGGAAGCTTGTAGGTCTTGAAATACGAACGCGCCAGCAGATCGCTACCCGCTTTTGAGGCGCTGTAAGGGCTGTTGGTCACCAGCGGATATTCTTCGTCCGCTTCCAGAGGAGCTTCAAGCGAGCCGTAAACTTCGTCGGTCGAGACATGGACAAAGCGCTTGAGGTTGGCGGCCCGCGCCGCCTCCAGCAGCGTGAAGGTGCCGCGCAGATTCGTTTCGAAAAACGCGCCCGGAGACAGTATGGAACGGTCGACGTGGGATTCGGCCGCAAAGTGAACGATGCCGTCGGGCGAGTGTTCCGCCAGAAGTGCTCCCACCAGATTGGCGTCCACGATGTCGCCCTTCACGAACGTGTAAAGCGGCGATTGAGCAATCGACGTGAGGTTTTCCGGATTGCCCGCGTAGGTGAGCTTGTCCAGATTGATGACCGCGATACCTTCAGCGATCGCCAGACGCACAAAAGCGCTGCCGATAAAGCCGGCGCCGCCGGTGACAAGAAGTTTCATGTCCGCCTTATTTGTACTGCGTTTCCCAATCGTAATTCAGGCCGGGATGATTATAGACAATGCGTCCTTCGTCGGCCGGATTGTAATAACGGTCCGTCATATAGACCAGCAGGGAAGGTTCCATCCCCACCACTTTATAGCCGTGCGCCACGCGCGGGGGAATCAGGATTTGCCAGGGACGCAGCGCCCCGACATAGATCGTATTGCGCTTGCCCCAGGTAGGGGAGCCTTCGCGAAGATCCAAAAGCACCACCTGCATCATGCCCATCACCGGCGTCCAGCAATCCGTCTGTTCGAAGTGAAGGTGGAAGGCTTTAATGGTGCCGGGATAGTTCAGCGCGCAACTGATCTGCGAAGTCTCGAGCGGAAAGTTCGCGGCCAGACCCTGGCGCATACGCTGAATTTCCATGAAATAACCGCGATCGTCCGGCCATAATTTCTGAGGCGCGATCTTGATGCCGTCGATCAGCTTGGGGCTGTCGGGAGCGAGAATGATATCCCCCAGGCCCTTTTCATTTGTCGGCAGCGCGAGCGAGGGAATTCCTTCAACTGCCAGCATTAAACCGCCTTCGGCAGCAGAACGGATTTTTCGGCTCGGGAATGCGCTACCAGGTTTGCGGCCCGGAGCAGGCTCTCGAAGGTTCCCGCGTCGGTCCACCAGCCTTCCAGGTTGGCGTGCGTGAGCGTGCCTTCTTTGATATAGGCATTGTTGACGTCTGTGATTTCGAGTTCCCCGCGGCGCGAAGGAACCAGCGTGCGAATCTTGTCGAACACAGTTTCGTCGTACATGTAAATACCCGTCACCGCCAGGTTCGACTTCGGCTGCCGGGGCTTTTCTTCGATCCCGATGATCTTCGTCCCCGCAAGTTCGGCGACGCCGAAGCGTTCGGCATCCTCCACTTCCTTCAGCAGGATCTTGGCGCCGGAGCGCTGGGCTCGGAACTCGTCGGCGGCTTTGCGGATATCGCCTTGGATGATGTTGTCGCCGAGCACCACACAGATTTTCTGTCCGTCCGCGAAATGCTCGCAAAGCCCCAGTGCATCGGCGATTCCGCCTTCGCCTTCCTGGTAGGTGTAGTTGATATGCTTCAGGCCAAAGTGCTTGCCGTTCACCAGAAGCCGTAGAAAATCACCGGAATTCTTGCCGCCGGTGACGATCATGATGTCTTCAATCCCCGCATCCACAAGTGTTTGGATGGGGTAATAAATCATCGGCTTGTCATAGATAGGAAGCAGATGCTTATTCGTGATTTTGGTGAGCGGAAAAAGGCGGCTACCGGTGCCTCCCGCAAGGACTATACCCTTCATTTTTCTCATGTTAGGATACCAACAAAATGGAACACATCCGCTGGAACGAAGTGACGGGCGAGCAGTTGACCTCCCTGGCGTCGCGCCAGGTTCTGCATACGGAGACCATGACCGTGGCCCGTTTGAAGTTGAAACAAGGTGCCGTGGTGAATCGCCACAGTCACCCGAACGAGCAAATTTCAACCGTCCACAGCGGGCTGCTGCGGTTTGAGTTAGGCGAAAGCGAAGTAACAATGCTGGGCGCGGGAGAAACCCTGGTCATTCCGCCGCATGTGCCGCATTCGGTAGTGGCGGAGCAGGATACCGAGGTCACGGATGTGTTCGCGCCCAGAAGGGAAGATTGGATTCGGGGCGAAGACGGTTACCTGCGCTAAGCCGGTATCCGTCAACCCGGCGCAAAGTGCGACTTCAGTCTCAGAAAGTGCCGCTCGAAAAGCTGGAAGGAGAGCCACGCCGCCATACAGGAAAGCGCCATTGCCCCCACCATGACGGCCGCATACTGGGGAAGCGGAACTCCGGTCAGCCGGGAATCGAGCGCCACGATGATCGGCTGATGAAATACATAAATTCCATAGCTGTACGTGCCGAGCCATCGCAGTCCGGCGGTTCCCCACCAACGGGGCCGAATCTCGATACTGCTCTGGATCAACGCAAGCGCCGTCAACCCGCACACGGCCGTCGTGCCGAACAGCAATACCGGCCATTTATTGGCCTCGAACCCCTTCCCCATCGCATATGCGGCAGCGCAGAGGACGGCGAACATCCATGCCATTCGAGCGGCTCTCGGCCTCAGCCAGGCAAGCGACGGTGGGTCGCGCAAAATCCATGCCGCCAGCGCGCCGAAACAGAGGTCTTCCACCCGCGCGGGCGTCAAAAAGTAAGCATACCGGGAAGGCAGGTTCAACAAGAAGAGAGCCAAGCGAAAAAGAAACGAAGCGCACAATATCGAAACGAAAACCGCGGGCATGCGGCGAACCGGCGTGAAAAATAAGAGCACCGGCCACACCAGATAGAACTGCTCCTCCACCGCGAGCGACCAGAAATGGCCAAGCGCAAATGCTTGGCTCCCCAAAGCCGCACTCCAGTTGTATGTATAGGTCCAGTAAGGCATCTGGACCGCGGCCGGCGTTAAGGGCAATAAGCGCAGCGCCGGCAAAATCAGGAAAGCGAAGGCCAGCACGGCAAAATAGAGCGGCGAGATGCGCAGAATCCTCCGTGCGTAAAAGGACCGGAAGTAATGCGGCATCTTCTTCGTATCGATCAGGATCCCCGTAATCAGGAAGCCGGACAACACGAAAAAGATGTTCACGCTAATCCAGAGCGGCGCCAGCGTCTTGCGTACCAGATACTCAGGGAACGTGTGCGGGGGGAAACTGAAGAACGCGTGAAAGAGAAGAACTCCGAAAACAGCTAGGCCGCGAATTCCGTCAAGAAGAGGATTCTTCAGCCGACCAGACAAACGCTACTGGCCTAGCCCCGCTATCAACACGATCCCGAACAAAATCATCCCCAGCGCCGCGAATTTCGATTTCGTCACCGGTTCTTTGAAGAAAATCCGGCTCCAAAGTAGTGTCCAAACGTACCCCAACGACACCATGGGATACAGCACGCTCAGTTCCCCATGCTTGATCCCCCAACCGAAAAACACGCTCGACAGCAAAAACAAGGCCACCCCCATGGCCGCTTGCGCGCTCACGATGTGCCGCAAACCGTATCGCAGCTTTTCCGCGCCCATCTTTAGAAATACGGCCCCGAAACTTCCGATTAAGGAAGCAACCAGCACCAGCGCCATTGAAGAAACCGGGGTTTTCATTTCCTGCTGCTCGCCTTGCCCAGCACCGTCACGCCGCCCACAATCACCATGATTCCCGCAATTTTGGGAAGCGTAATGTGCTCGTCGAAAAAGTACGTGGACAGCATGGTCACCCAGACGTAAGTCAGCGCAATAATCGGATACAGCATCGAAAGTTCGCCGTCGCGCAAGGCGAGCATCAGCAGCAGTGTGTTAATGCCGTAGAGACAGTAGCCGGCCATCAGCGGCAGATTCTGAACTGCCTGTATCAGGCTGAAATGGTCCATCCGGTTCACGCCGTTCTTCATCAGGATCTGCGCGGCGGCGCCAAGAACGGTACAAACAAAAACCAGACCCACGGATTGCATCCGGGTAAATGGCTTATGTTGCTGTTGGGGCAGAGAGCTGGCGGAACTAATCATTACGAGCGGAAGAACTCACAGGATATCAGTGTTTCCGCTACAATAGTGGGCTGTGGAGCGAGAAAAAAGCACGGTGGCGGAGTCGCCACGGCCCGCTGAAACCAAGCTGAAACGCGGCAAGAAATCCTCTGAGGGCGCTGAGCCCCGGGGCGTCATCGCGGAGTGGACCGTCACCATCATTCTGTTGCTCTTCGGCACCACCACTCTGGTGCAGGCCTTTGTGATTCCCACAGGCTCCATGGAAGACACGCTGCTGGTGGGCGACCATCTGCTCGTCGACAAGCTCGCCTACGCGCCCGCCGGAAAGTTTACCGGGCCGCTGCTTCCCTATAGCGAAGTAAAGCGCGGCGATATCATCGTGTTCCGCTACCCCGTCGACATTCGCCAGACTTATGTAAAGCGCGCCATGGGCGTTCCGGGTGACCATCTCCATCTGGAAAATAAGAAACTGTTCCTGAACGGGCACGAGTTGGTTGAGCCCTACGTCGTACACAAAACCGAGTACATCGATTCCTATCGCGATAATTTCCCGGCCGATCCCAACGTGCCGCTGACCCCCTCCGCCCAGGCGATGCTCGAAAAAAATCTGGTGAATAAAGAAGTGGTTGTGCCCCCCGGCTTCATCTTCGCCATGGGAGACAATCGCGATTCTTCCTGGGACAGCCGCTACTGGGGTTTCGTACCGCGTGAAAATATCATCGGAAAGCCTCTGGTCATCTATTGGTCGTACGCCGCCTCCACCGAAGATCTTTCAAACCCCGCCATCGGAGTGGATCACATCCTGGATCTGGCACAGCACTTCTTCACCAAAACACGCTGGAAACGCACCCTGAACTTCATCCACGGTTATCCGGTTCAGTAGATGAATTACGGTCTCATCCTGGCGGGAGGCCGAGGGACGCGCTTCTGGCCGCGCAGCCGCAAACGCACTCCCAAGCAAGTTCTGAACATCGCGGGCGAGCGGACCATGATCCAGACCACCGTCGATCGCTTGACGCCGCTCATCCCCCCGGAGCGCCTCTGGATTTTGACGAACGGCCTGCTCCGCGACGAAATCATCCGCCAGCTTCCGGAGATCCCCAAAGCTCAAATCCTGGCCGAGCCGGAGCAGCGCAATACCGCCCCGGCAATCGGACTCGCCGCTCACATTTTGCATTCCCTCGATCCCGATGCCGTTATGGGCGTCTTTCCCGCCGACCACGTGATCGAAAAGCCGAAACGCTTCCTCAAGCTGGTAAAGGCTGCCTTCAAGGCCGCGGAAAAAGGCAAGATCGCGGTCCTGGGGATCGCCCCGCGATGGGCGGAGACCGGCTACGGCTACATTGAACTGCCGAAAGGAACGAAGCCGGGCGAGAAAGACCCGCAGCCCGTAAAAAGCTTTCGCGAAAAGCCGGTCCTCAAACTCGCGAAGCAATATGTCAAGAAGGGAAATTTCTACTGGAACGCCGGCATGTTCTTCTGGAAAGCCGACACGGTGCTCCAAAATCTGCGCGCGCACCTTCCCAAGACGGCGACGCTCTTGTCGAGCCTGCCTGCCTTCCGGGATCGCACCTTTGCCGCGAAGCTCAAGCAGGTCTTCCCGCTTTGCGAGAACATTTCGATCGACTACGGAGTGCTGGAACGCACCACCGGCGTCGTTGGTTTCGCCTGCGACGAGATCGGCTGGAACGATGTAGGAAGCTGGAACGCCGTCTACGACCTGCTGCCGCAAGATGCCGAAGGCAATGTAGGCCGCTCTGTTCTCGCCTCGCTCGCGAGTTCCGGTAATTA
Source organism: Bryobacterales bacterium (assembly GCA_963795835.1). Taxonomy (GTDB): domain Bacteria; phylum Acidobacteriota; class Terriglobia; order Bryobacterales; family Bryobacteraceae; genus JALYXI01. Next base: position 491,426 of record CAWCJC010000001.1, read on the forward strand.
CGTAGACGCGGGTAAGAAACTGGTCGCGCTCGTCGACGTAAACGACTTGATCATCGTGGATACCCCGGACGCGCTTCTCGTGGCAAACCGCCACCAGGCTCAGCAAGTAGCGGATTTGGTCAAGCTGCTCGAAAAGCGCGGGGCTGAGGAATTGCTTTAAGCTAGAAGCATTATGACCAACGAGCAGTTCTACGTTCTCATAGGAATTCCGGTTTTAGGCATTCTGCTGAATGCATTGGTGTTTCAATCGCTGAGTGCTCGAATGAGTTCCGTTGAGGCTCGAATGATCAACATCGAGAATACGTTCACTACGCGTTTCGATCTTTTAATGGGCAGATTGACGGATCTGGAAAAAGACCTGCATCGATGATGATCTAGTCGTAAACCCGATGCAGCACGGCTTTCAAATCCTCCCAAGCCTCCCGCTTAGCATTCTGGTTATACGGCCGTAGCAAGTAAGAGGGATGAAAGGTCACCATCAGCGGAATCCCATTCCACTGGTGCCACCGCCCGCGCAGTTTCGTCACCCCATCTTTCCCCCCGATCAACGCCTTTGCCGCCGTCGAACCCAGGGCGCAAATCGCCTTCGGTTGAATCGTCGAAAGCTGCCGGAACAGGAACTGCCCGCACGTCGCCATCTCATCCGGCTCCGGCGTGCGATTCTCCGGCGGCCGGCACTTCACCACGTTGCAGATATAAACGTCCGCCCGCGTGATCGCGATCCCTTCCTTCTTCGCCGTCCCATCGATCATCTGCGTCAGCAACTGTCCCGCCCGGCCCACAAACGGAACGCCCTGTTCATCTTCGTCCGCCCCCGGGCCTTCCCCTACAAAAACCAGCCGCGCCTTCTCGTCGCCCGACCCGAAAACAATCTTCTTTCGCGCCGCATGAAGCCGGCAGCGCCGGCAATCCCCAATATCGGCGGAGATCATCGCGAGCGAATCGTTCACCGGTGCCATGGAGGGCAGCACGATCTCGCCCTTCACTTCGCGCTTATAGATTTGTTCAAACCCCAAGTCGCGAAAGTACTCCAACTCTTTGCGAATGTCCTCAGGCTCCATGCTGCCCTTTGCGTAGACGAACAGCTTCGTCCAGAATCGCGCCCGCAATCTCACGCTTCGGGGCGCGCGCAACCAGGCGCGGCTCTCCGGAAGGAAACACCAGCAGCACTTCATTCATGTCGGAATCGAACCCCACGTCCGGCTCCCCCACCCGGTTTGCCACCACCATGTCACAGTTTTTCGCCTGCAATTTCCGCTGCGCTTCCGCCTCTAAATTGTCAGTCTCGGCCGCGAACCCAATCAGCAGCCGGTCCCCCTTCTTCTTGCCCAGTTCCGTCAGAATGTCCGCCGTCGAAACCAACTCTAACGGCCCGACCTCGCCCGATTTCTTAATCTTCCTCTCTTCCTGCCTTGCCGGACGAAAGTCAGCCACCGCCGCGCACATAATCACGATCGTTGCAGCTTCTAAACGCGCCAGGACAGCCTCGCGCATTTCAGCGGCGGTCCGCACCGCCACCCGGTCAACCCCAACAGGCGACTCCAGCGACACCGGCCCCGAGACCAAAATCACCGACGCTCCCCGTCGCCGCGCCTCACCAGCAAGCGCATACCCCATCTTCCCGCTCGAGCGATTCGAAAGATAGCGCACGGGATCGAGCGGCTCCTGCGTAGGACCTGCCGTTACCAAAACCGTCTCGCCTTCCAGATCACGCCGCGCCGAACCCAAAGCCGCCACAATCTCCGCCGGTTCCGCCAACCGCCCCGGTCCAATCGACCCACACGCCAGATATCCTTCCCCGGGAGACACCACGCGCGCCCCACGCGCCTCCAGCGTCCGCAAATTCTGCTGCGTCGCGGCGTGCCGCCACATGTTGTCGTTCATCGAAGGCGCCAGTACCACGTCTCCGGTGAACGCTAGATAAAGGGTGGAGAGAAAATCGTCGGCCAAGCCATTTGCCAGTCTGCCCAGAATGCCCGCGGTCGCCGGCGCGATCAGCAGAATGTCGTGCGCGCGCGCCGCTTCGATATGTTCTACATAGCTGTTCGCGTCATACAAACCGGTAATCACGCGATTGCCGGTCAGTGTGGCAAACGTCAGAGGCTGAATGAACTCACACGCGGCGGCGGTCATTACCACTTGGACCCGGTCCCCTCGCTTCACCAACAAGCGAGCGAGCTCCGCCGATTTATACGCCGCTATACCGCCGCCCACCGCCAGAATGATCTTTGCGGACAAGCGGACCTTTTGCTAGATCGCCGCCGGAGCTTCTTCTTCAGCCAGCGCGCCTTCCACGATAGGCAGCAGAATTTCGTACTGCACCAGCCCGCGCCGAACCTCTTCCGCTGCAATCACGGTCGCTTTCTTTGACGAAGTCGGCAGTGCCGGCCGTGCTCCGCCCTGCAACTGCCGGGCCCGCTTGGCAGCGACAATGATGAATCGATACGTGCTCTGTTCCGCGTCGTCCGGAATCGTGCAGTGTTGATTATTGCGTACTGGTTCCATGTGTTTTCTTCCTTCAAGCCTGACTAATCAAAGGTTGCGAGGATTGGGCGAATCTGATCCAGAATGCGAATCCTGCGTGCCCGTTCCGCTAGAACGATCCCCGCCAGCGTACATGCCGAACGGTCCAGATCGTCGTTGATCACTACATAATCGTAGCAATCGTAATTTCGGATCTCCGTCGCCGCGTCGTGCAGACGGCGTTTGATCACCGAATCCGGATCCTCACTGCGCGCCCGCAGCCGCTGCTCCAAAATGCTGCGGCTCGGAGCAAGCACAAAAATCGTGACGGCGTCCGGAAGTCCTTTCCTCAATTGTGACGCACCTTGCACGTCGATGTCGAGCACCAAGTCCGTCCCCGTGCTCTGCGCCTCCTCCAGAATCCCGCGATGCGTGCCGTAATAGTTGCCAAACACTTCCGCATGCTCCAGAAATTCGCCGCGCTCCAGGCGGGTTTCAAACTCTTCCCGGCTGATGAAAAAGTAATCGACCCCGTTCTGTTCCGCCCCCCGCGGCTTCCGCGTCGTATAAGAAACGGAGAACCTCAACTTCGGGATCTGCTGGAAAAGCCTGCCCACTAGCGTCGATTTTCCCGAGCCCGAAGGCGCCGAAATGATGAATACGGTGGTCATTCCAAATTCAGCGCCTGTTCGCGGATCTTATCAATTTCCGACTTCGCGGCAAGGGCTAGCTCCGTAATCCGAAGGCCTATCTCCCCCAGCCCCCGGTCTTAGAGAGAATCGTGTTCGTCTCGCGATTCATCTCCTGCAGGAGAAAGTCGATTTTCTTGCCCACCTCGCCCTGCGAGTTCAGCAAGGCGGTCAACTGCCCGGCGTGGGTGCGTAGCCGGACCAGCTCTTCGGAAACATCGCTCCGTTCCACCAGCAGGGAAACTTCAAGCGCCAGACGCTGCGGATCGGTGACGGTCCCGAGCAACTCCTGCAAACGCGTAGTGAGCCGTTGGTGAAACGCGATTGCGGCGCCCGCTCGCAGCCCCTCAATCTCATCGGCCAGCTCGCTCAGCACGCGCGAACGGCCCAACAACTCCTGCGTCAGCTGCGCCCCTTCGCGGTCGCGAAATTCGTTCAATTCGATCAGCGCCTTGCGCAGCAGCGGCGTTAAGTCGGGCGGTTCCGCCGCCTGCGACGTCTGCTCGAACATACCCGGCAACCGAAGCGCGGCGTTCAAATCGGGCTCGGCGACAATGTCCAGTTCCGCCGCCGCCTCCCGGAACGTCCGCAACCATGCGTGGAGCAGTTCCCGATTTAGTCCCGTCTCATGCTGATAGTTCCAGGCCGCTCGCACCTGCACCGTTCCGCGCGCGATCTGTTCGCGAAGTATCTGCCGCAGGCCCGCTTCGGCTGCCTCAAACGCGGAAGGCAGATGAAAATGCAGATCCAGATTCTTGCCGTTCACCGTTTTCAAGGTAAGCGTCAGGTCGCCGCTGGTCACGGAGGCGAACCCGGTCATGCTCCTCATATCCCCGCTTCCATGAACTGCAATTCGTGCAGCCGCTGGTAAATGCCGCCGCGATTGACCAGCTGCTCATGTGTGCCGGTCTCGGCAATCTGCCCGCTGTCGATCACCACGATGCGGTCGGCCCGCCGAATCGTCGAAATCCGGTGCGCGATCACAATCACCGTCCGGTCCACCATCAGATTCGCCAGCGCGCGCTGCACCAGCATCTCGCTCTCCGTGTCCAGGTGGCTCGTCGCTTCGTCCAGAATCAGAATCGGCGCGTTCTTCAACATCGCGCGCGCAATCGCCAGGCGCTGCCGTTGCCCTCCGCTCAGCCGAACGCCGCGTTCGCCGATCGGCGTGTCGGTAGCCTTCAGGCAGGCGCTCGATAAACTCATCGGCCAGCGCATTCCGTGCGGCCTCCCGGATACGGCTCGGCTCAATATCGGTCCGCCCGTACGAAATGTTCCGTTCAATCGAATCATTGAAAAGGAACGTATCCTGCGCCACCAGTCCGATCTTCCCGCGCAGGGACGCAACCTCCAGATCGCGGATGTCGTGCCCGTCCAGCAAAACCCGCCCCAGTGTCACGTCATGGAAGCGCGGCACCAGGTTCGCCAGCGTGGTCTTCCCCGCCCCGCTCGGCCCCACCAGCGCCACCACTTCCCCCGCGCTCACCGCAAGATCGATCCCGCGAAGCTGATATCCATCGGAAGTGTTCGGATAACGGAAGCTGACGTTCTCGAAGCGAATCTCCTCGCGAAACGCAACCAGCGGCTGTGCCCCCGGACGGTTCTGAATTTCGTCCTCGTAGTCCAGATATTCAAAAACCTTCTGCGAGGCTCCGATGGCCTGCTGAAAGATATTGTGTAACCCGGCCAGGCGCTTCACCGGCTCATAGAGCATCAACAGCGCGACCACGAAACTCATGAACCCGCCCGCGGTCAAATCTCCGGACTTGATCTCGTTCCGCGCATATACGATGCAGGAAAACAATCGTCATGGCCCCGCAAATCTCGATAAGCGGAGAAGCCATGGCCTGCTGGAGCACGTACCGCAAGTTGGTCCGCCGCAAGCGCTCCGCGGCCCCCCGGAACCGCTTCATCTCATACTGCTCCGCGCTGAAGGCATGCACCACGGCGTGCCCCGAGATCGTCTCCTGCAGAATCTGCGCCATCTCGCCGAAATGTTCCTGCGTGTTGCGGCTGGTGCGGCGGATGCGCCGGCCCATACGCGCGGTCGGGATCAACACCACCGGCAGCACCGTCAGCGCCACCAGCGCCAAACGCCAGTTTGTCTGCATCACCACCAGCAGCAACCCGAAGCTGACGAACAACTGCCGCAGCAGGTCCACCAGCATGCTCGATGTCGCCACCTGAATCTTCTCGATATCGCTCATCACGCCGGACATCACCCGCCCCGTCGAATGATTCTCAAAGAACGCCGACCCATGCCCCAACACCTTCGCAAACACCGCATTGCGCAGATCGGTTACGGCCGATAAGCCAGCCCGGCTAATCAGATAGTTCGCAACGTAATCAGAGAGGCCCTTCACCACAAACACCAGAACAATCGCAAACGCCACCATCGTCAGAATGTTGTGAATGCCCGAAGGAACAAGCTGCTGCAGATAGATCTTGTGATTCAACAGCGGGATCGTGGCCAGCAAAACCGGCCTGTCCGGCACGTTCGGCTGCAACACCAAATCGATCACCGGGCGGATCAGGATCGCAATCGCGCCCTGAGAAAGCCCCACCAGCGCCATCAGAAACACCGAAATCGCCAGCAGCGGTGCATACCGCTTCGAATAGCCCAGCAGCCGCAGCCAGTCTTTCAAATCCCTACACCCACCGGAACGGAGTTCACCACCTCTTCAACCCCGATCCCAGTAATCGGGTTCGCGCGCAGCACCGTCGATTGTGTCCGCCACGGTCCCCAGATCTCCGGATCGGAGGGTCCAAACAACACTGTGCAGGGAACACCGAAAGCCGCCGCCAGGTGCGCAGGCCCGGAATCGTTCCCAATAAAGCACGATGCGCTCTGCATCAGCGACAGGGTTGCAGACAAGTTCTGTCCTTGCGCGATTTCATATTGCCGGAATCCCGAAAGATTGTCGCCCGGCGCGCCCACGAATACCGGCTGAAGATGGGCTTCCTTCTTCAAAAATTCGGCAACGGCGCAAAACTTCCCGGCATCCCAAGTCTTCGCCGCTTCCGAAGCTACGGCGTGAATCACCGCGTACGCATCGCGCCTCTCTGCCCGGTCCGCAAACAAACGCGCGCGCGGAACCGGCTGCACCGGTACGCCCAGCGCAAACACCGCCGAAGCCGCATGTTCCGCGGTATGCACCGTTCTCGCGACGCCCAAAATCTCCTGCGCCGTGGCAATCCGAACGTTGTACACAGCCGGGAATCGAAAATGACGCCAACCGGCTCGCCAGTGCGCGCCCGAAAACGCCGTTAGCTGCGCACTCCGCGACCCGCCATGCAGATTCAAAACCAGCGAAGGCCCCCAGCCCCGAAGCGCCGAAATCCGGGGAGGCAAAATCACCTCCACATCCGGATTGCCCCGATACACTGCCGCCCACGGCTCATCCACCACCACCGCAATCCGTAAATCCGGCCTCGCCGCCTTCAACAACGAAATCGCGGGCGTCGAAAGAACGCAGTCTCCCAAACTCCGCAGACGAATCAGCCCGACGCGCGCCCCGTAGGGCACTTCGTCCAACACCCCGCTCATTCGACCTGAGCTTCGTCGATGAGCATCACCGGAATATCATCGCGAATAGGGTAAACGCGCTGACAGCCCTCGCATTTCAAACCGCTCCGGTCCGCCTTCAGGTTTACTTTGGCCCGGCAAGCGGGACAAATCAGAATTTCAAGCAGTTCCGAGCTGATGGCCATGGTTGAGCTCCAATTTTACTATGCCAGCGCGGCTTTACAGTATTGATAACAGGCGCGAACCGCTTCCACCGTATCGGCGCCCTTGTATTCGTATTCGATGTTGGCCGGAATCTGCCACTTGTTCTTCTTCAACAGCTGAAGCACAGGCTTGATCTGCGTGTCCCCTTCCCCGAACGGCATGTTGTCGCCCTGGTTTTTCTTACGATCTTTGATATGAAGCGTCACGATCCTGTCGTGATGCTTCTGAAGGTAATCCACTGGGTCGAACCCGGCCGCCGTAAAGTGCCCGATATCCAGATTGATCCCGATGTACTTCGATTTCCCCTCCATCGCCTTCGCAAAACTCTCCGGCGTGTTGTACTCGTTGTCTTTCATGTTGGAGTGGTTATGCATTCCGCAATACACTCCATACTTCGGCGCGAACTTGTCATACCGGGCCGCCGCGGTCACCGTCGAACTCGCCGTAATCCGGTTGATCCCCATGGCCTTCACCATCTGGAACCCGCGCTCGAACTCCTCGTCTGAAGCGGCATCCCTCACGCTGTAGTTGTATGCGTAAAGCGTAATCCCGGCGTCGTCGAACTTCTTCCGAACCTGCTTGAACGTGTCCAGCGAAACCGTCTTCCGCCACTCGCTCAGTTCCGCCGGTTTCAACTTGGGCTCCACGTGCCCGCTCCAAAGCTCACATTCGCTCAATCCAATGGCAGTCATGGCCTTGATCGCCTCGTCCAGCGACCGGTCGCGAAAACTGTACGACTGCGCCCCGATCGTAACGCCGTCCACCACCGATTTCGCCTGCGCAAGCAGCGCGGGAGTCGCTAAAAACACTCTGCGGGAGATCATTTCGGACAGTCTATCCTATCTGCGCATCATAGGAGTTATGAGAAGAATTGCGTTCCTGTTGCTGTTCGCGCTTCCAGCCTGTGGACAGGACGTTCACCCCATCACCAAACGTCCGATTGCCGGCGTGATGGGGGTGGGCGGCAGCGATTGGCTCACCCGCCCCGAACGCGCCAGTGAAGAGCACCCCGATCAAGCCCTCGACGCCATCGGCATCCTCCCCGGCTCCGTCGTGGCCGATGTCGGCGCGGGCGTGGGTTACTTCACCGAAAAACTGGCCCGCCGCGTCGGCCCGAACGGCAAGGTCTACGCCAACGACATTCAGGCCGAAATGCTCACTCAACTCCGCAAAAACATGGCGCGGAAGCAGATCGGCAATGTCCAAACCGTCCTGGGCGGCGAAGACGACCCCCATCTGCCTGCCAACACGCTCGACCTCGTGCTCCTCGTCGACGTCTATCACGAATTCTCAAAGCCGCAAGCCATGCTCCGTCACATCCGGGAATCGCTAAAGCCGGAAGGCCGCCTGGTTCTCCTCGAATACCGCAAGGAAGATCCCAACGTGCCGATCCGCGAAGAACACAAAATGACCGTGCAGGGCGTGAAAGACGAACTGGTCCCCGAAGGCTTCCGCTTCGACAAAGTTGTCGAAACGCTCCCGCAACAGCATATTCTCATCTTCAGGAAGTAAGATCGCAAGTCAATGATAAGCTAGCTTAAGCTAGCCAGGAGACCATATGCACGAGGTAGGCGCATTTGAGGCAAAAAACACTTTGGGGACGTTACTCGATCGCGTAGAAAAAGGCGAGGAGATTACGATCACCCGCCACGGCAAGCCCGTCGCCCGCCTGGTTTCACATTCAGACGGTGTGGATCGGAAAAAAGCGAAGGCGGCGGCCCTCCGAATTCGTACCCGCGCCGCAAAGCTTGGCATTGAGTTCAATTGGGATGTCGCCAAAGCTGAAAAAGATTTGGGCAGGCCTTGAGTCTGGTTCTCGACAGTTCTGTTACGCTGGCGTGGATTTATTCCGCGGAAACCACGAAACAGGTTTCCAGCGTATTCGCGCTGGTTGTTGAATCGGGAGCATGGGTTCCGGCGCTATGGCGTCTTGAGGTCGCAAATGTACTGGAAATGGGTGTTCGAAAAGCTCGCACGACCTCCGCGTTTCGGGATGCTGCCCTAACTGATCTCGCGCTTCTTCCGATAACCGTAGATCGGGAGACCGACCAGCATGCCTGGGGCGCCACAGCCCAACTCGCCGCCCGCCACAAGCTGACCCTCTACGACGCGGCGTATCTGGAGTTGGCGATCCGCCGCAATTTGCCACTCGGCACTCTCGATGGCGAGTTGCGCGCGGCCGCCGCGGCACAGAGCGTCAAACTATTGGGAAGGGTTTAACTCTACCATTAAGGTTGCAACCAATGCTCTCGATTCTCTCGGCAGCCAAGCTCTGGGTTGGCAGCAAACCCGACGCACTCGCCACCCTCGAACGCAGAATCAAAACCATTCTCCCCGAGGAATATCAGGAAACCTACCAGACCATCGAACCCGTCTCGATGGGCTCCGCGTCCCTAAAGTACGGCGAAGACGGGAAAGTCGCCTGGGACGATATCTGGGACACCTTCTGCGACCTAGCCATGGCGGGGGGACCGCCCCATAAAGGCAAGCTTCTCGAACCAGCCTCCCCAACCGAAATCGCCGCCCAGCCCGAGCGCTATAACCAGGTCGTACAGGAGATCTGCCGCGGCATCCGCATGGTCACCAGCCTTGCGGTCATGCCCGCGCCCACCCCCGGCTGGGTCCGCGTCGATTGTGGCGACCCCACCACAGCCAGTTGGATGACTCGCGCCATCGTCATGGAAAACGTATCGGCTCGCTACGAAGACACCGTTTTCTACGTTCCGGCGGGGCCCGAGTATCGCATCGAAAAAGAGATCAAAAACGTCATCACCGTCATGGCCAAGACAGGCCATTACTTCCTCGACCACGTAAGCCCAAAACAGCACAAAGCGATCGCCGCCGCGTTCGCGGAGATGGAACGCGAACTCCCGCTGGTCCAACCATCGATCCCCGAAGACAGTTCCCACCGCGAAACCCTAGCAGCCGCAATCCACTCGTTAACAGGCCTCAACCCGTCAAGCCTCGACCGCCCCCGGATGGCTTGGCCTGGAAATCGGCGCAATCAAACCAGCAATCTGGATGATGCGCGCGTTAGTCGCAAGCAACGTGCTATCACGCCGGGAAGACACAACACTCTTCATCCCCGTCAATCCGCAAACCGGCCCCACGGCCAAAGCAGTAGCCCAAGCGCACACCTTCGCAAATTCCAAAGCCCCCCGATAACTCTCAAAACGCCACTCTGCAAACTGGCCCGCGCCAACACTCCAAACCAGAAACAGAGCAGTGACCGTAAGGGAACGCTTTTAGTCAAGCGGCTTCAAAGTGTCAAATCAGGTTCTCCTCACCAGGGCGCTAAACCCGTCTTGACGTGAGACAAATAACCATGGCGATTCTTAGGTTCCTCTTGCCCATATTGTTCTTCCCCGCAATTGCGGAAGATCAGCCAACGGCAAATGCTTTGCTTGCCCATGTCAGACAAATCTACTTTACGGCTGACCATTATCATTTCGTCGCTCGTGTTGTCGAGAATCGCCAGGGCGTGCAAACAACCGGTTCAGAAGAGATCGCCGTGGATAAGCGTGGCAGGGTTTGGTTCAAAGCCATGGATTATTTGGCCTTCGCATGGTCGGGTGGTCGCGAAGAGAAGATGCTGATTGCCGTAGCTGATGGCGAGGACACGTGGGTCTACCTCAAGCAGCAAAACTTGTATAAGAAAACTCACGGCGTTCCTGACTCCCGCAACACCGAATCAGGCGATGACAATATCGACAACCCCAAGTCTTTTATTCGGAAGCTGAGAGACAGATTTCTTCGTTATACAAAATTCCAGAGCCTTTCCAGCCGGGCGCAAATCGTGACGACCTAAGAATCGTAGACAAAAACGCGGGCACCACATACACAAACAGCATTGTCTAATCTCTTCTCCTTCACGCCGCAGCAGGGATCCCGGCAAATAGACAGCTTTTTTCAATAGGCCAAAAGCTATCGACACACCCGAGCCGCTAAAGCCGGCCGGAATTCCCGAGCCCTGTTTTCTCAACCGAAACATCCGAAAACACCACCGTATCCGTCACCTCCGCATTGTGCGAACAAACGGCCAGCCCCACCAGCACCGGTCCCGCAAACGATACCTCCGTATGCGCAACCTCCTTCGGTTCCGCCCCGTTCTTCCCCAGAAACATATACATCTTCACGCCGTTACGCACCAGCTTCACGCGGAACTCCGCCGGCCCATCAAACGGCACGTCAAGCGCATTCGTGTTCTCGCCCGCTTTGCCCCGCCATTGCAGCCCAGGCATGCCGTTGCCATGGATCATCACATCCGCATAAGCCGCATCCGCCGCGGTAGACTGCCGGACCATGATCCCCGCTTTGCGGTGATCGGCCCCCGTGCCCAGAAAACGCAGGGTAGCCTGCGCGGTGAAGTTACCCGTCACCTCACGCCAGACATATTGGAACTGGTCCTCCTTCGCCCAGATATTCGCTCCGGAGCCGCTCACCCGGTATTGCCCGCCCAAATATTCCACGGACCCCTTCAGCTTCGGATTCCCGATGTCGCCCGAAGCACTGAACACACCCAGCGTTCCCTTCTGAAACGGTTCCACCGACACATCGCTAAACAAAACCGTAGACGTATCGGTTTGCGAGTGAGAGCTCACGCCCAAGCCCACAAGCACCGGACTTCCTAACTGGCTTGCGGTATGCCCCAACTCCCGAAAAGCACCGTCCTTCCCCACCCACACCGTCACCGCCGCCCCCTGCCGCACCAACCTCATCTTCCAGATTCCCGGCCCCTCAATCGGGAAATCGACCGTGTTGGTGATATCGCCCTTGGCCGTGCGGAACTGAACCGAAGGTGTCCCGTCCCCATGAACAGCCAGTTGAAGAAAGGGCGAATCCGCATCCAGACTCTTTCGCAACATCAGAACAGCCTTGCGATGCGCGATCCCCTCGGTCAGAAACTTGGCAGTCGCGGTAAAAGCAAAATCGCCCGAGATTTCCCGCCAGACATAGTGGAACTGATCCGATTTACCCCAGATATCGCTTCCGGTTCCCTTGATCGTGTACTGGCCGGTAGCGGAATCGAAAGCCGCGGCTCCCTGCAAAGGCGGCGCACCCACATCCGCGGAATGGGTAAATTGGCCGAACTGGCCCTCCTGGGCAAAAGCGGAAGCTGCAAGAAGACAAACAGTGAGCAATTTGTACACGGGGCAATTCTATCGCTAACCCGGTATCGCCGTTCAGTCACCTCACCTTCAAAATTATTTCCCCTGAGAAATGAATCTCCACCCGCCTCTGCACCCCTCCCCGCTCCACCCCCGCCTGCTACTCCTAAAGCCGGAAGGTACTCACGCATGTCTCCTAAATTGGCCCGCGCGCCAAAGCAGCATCACTCCACCGGACCCCGCACCGCAGCCGGCAAATCCGTCAGCTCCCAAAACTCACTCCGCCACGGCCTCGCCTCCGGTGCCCTCCTCATTCCCGGAGAGGACCCCCAAGCCTTCAAAGCCCTCCTCAACAATCTCCTCGCCGAATGGGACCCCGCCACTCCCACCGAACGTCTCCTGGTCGAAAATATGGCGAAGCACCATTGGTTGGTCGAACGTTCCCTCCGCCTCCAGTCCCAGGCCCTCGCCACCATTACCGAACCAGGCACGCTCCCGGACTCCTTCGCTGTCCTTCTGCGCTACCAAACCACCAACGAACGCGCCTTCAGCCGCGCTCTCAAGTCCCTTCAGGAGCTCCGAAAACTCAACGCGGAGTTCGTTTCGCAAAAACAACACGCCGGCCAAAACGCCAACGAAGCCGAAGCCCTCGCCTTGCTCGCGCAGCCCTTTCCCATGCTCGATATCCCCGCGGAACTCGAACGAATCCGCGCCGGACGCCCACCTGTTCCTCCGGCCACCCGGCCGTCTAGCTCGTGTGGTCCAAAATAATCTTCCAACCGCCGCTTCCCTTCTCGAAAACCAGCGAGAAAATGCCCGCCGCACGGCCGCCGCCCGCGGCTGTCCGAGTCAATTCAAAACGCCCCACCACTGCTGCGTTCCGCTCGCCCAGCATGCGGACTTCAAGGATCGTGAACTCCAGCTTGCCCATGGCGTCGTTCGTCGGATACCGCTTGTGATAATTGTTGAGAACCCCCGCGTATCCCTTCGTCACGTCTTTTCCGATAAACGCCGTCTCCGGCGAGTCGCTATAGCCATGCATAAAGGTGTCAATGTCGCCCCGGTTCCATGCTTCCTGCTGATCGGCCAGCACCTTCCGGATTTCCTGCTCGGGCGCGGCGGCAAAGAGAAAAAACAGCAGTGTGAGGAGCGGCATGTTCCCGCCATTGTACACATCTGGTAGAGTGAAGTTTGTCAGGTTCCGGGCTCCGTGCAATAGGCGGTCGCGAACCCCGCCAGGTCCGGAAGGAAGCAACGGTAGTGATTTACCCTGTGTGCCGCGGATTACCCGGGGCTTGGCAAAGATCTTCACAAAGAGCCTGGCAAATCCCCTCCTCATGTATCAAGTAATCGCCAGGAAATACCGGCCGCAGTCCTTTGCGGATGTCGTCAACCAGGACCACGTCAAAACCACTCTCCGCAACGCCATCCAGCAAAACCGCATCGCCCACGGCTACATCTTCTCCGGCCAGCGCGGCACCGGCAAAACCACGCTCGCCCGCATCATGGCGCGCTGCCTGAACTGCATCCAGGGCCCCACCGAAACGCCCTGCGGCGTCTGCCCCAGTTGTCTCGAAATTGCGGGCGGCGGCGCTGTCGACGTCATCGAAATCGATGCCGCCTCTAACCGTGGCATCAATGAAATGCGCGAGCTTCGCGAAAACGTTCGCTATCGCCCCGCGCGCGACCGCTACAAGATTTTCATCGTCGACGAAGCGCACCAGATCACCAGCGAAGCCTTCAACGCCCTCCTCAAAACCATCGAGGAACCGCCCGAATGGGTGGTCTTCATTCTCTGCACCACGGAAGCCCACAAGATCCCGGCCACCATCGCCTCGCGCTGCCAGCACTTCAACTTTCGTTCCGTCGACTTCGAAGATCTGGTCACGCGCATGCGTTGGATCTGCGGCGAAGAAGGAATTTCCGCCGATGACGAAGTGCTCGCCGTCATCGCCCAGGCCGGCGAGGGCAGCGTGCGCGATTCGCTCTCCGCTCTCGATCAAGCCATCGCCTGCTGCGGCCAAACTCTCGACATCACCGAAGTGCGCGCCCTGCTCGGAGCGTTCTCGCTTACCGCGATGGAGCAGGTCACCTCCAGCCTCAAGGAAAATGCCGGTTCGCGCATGCTCGGTCTCGTAGACGAACTGGAACGCAACGGCCAAAACCTCCAGCACTTCAGCCGCGAACTGTCCCGTTTCCTGCGCAACCTGCTGGTCGCCAAAATCGATGGTGAACAAACACGCCTCATCGCGGCCTCACCCGCGGAACGCAAGCAGATGCGCAACATCGCCTCCGGCTTCTCGGAAGAAGATCTCACGCGCTACCTGCAGCTCTCTCTCAATCTCTTCAGCGACCTCCAAACCTCCCTCCAGCCCCGCTTCCACCTGGAAATCGGGCTCTTGAAGATGGTGCAAGCCACCCGCCTCACCGATATCGAAGAAGCAATCGCCAAGCTCGGAAGCGCCCCCACGCCCCCGCCAGTTCCCACAACCGCACCAGTTAACCACAACCCGCGCCCAATCTCCACAACCCCACCAATCCCAACAACCCCACCAATCTCCACAACCCCACCAACCCCTCCAATCTCCACAACTCCACCAAGCCCAACTCCGAGCAGTGACCGTAAGGGAACGCCTTCCCCCTTCGAACTCGACCAACAAAAAAAATCCCCCACCCCACCCCGCCCCACCCCCGCCGATACCGATTGGCGCCAATCCCTCCACGCCGCGTGCCTCTCCCTTGGCCTGGCCTTCACCGCCGATGCCATCGAACATTCCGAATTCTCCTTCGCCGAAGGCGAACTCCGCATCCTCAGCCCGCGCGAATTCAAGCTCGCCATGGTAGAACCCGACCTCCGCAAAGCCGTCGACCACGCCGGCCTACCCGTCCCCAAATTCAAAATTTCCTTCGGCGAAGTCAACGCCGCCCCAGAGATCGCGCGCGCCCAACCCACCCAAGACGACGTCACCAAAACCGCTCTCCAAAATCCCGAAGTCCAGCGGTTTCGTGAAGTGTTCGGCGGCGAAGTCCGCACAGTTCGCAACTTAAAGGAGTAAACAATTGAAACTGCCCGGAAACATGCAGAACATGATGAAGCAGGCGCAGCAGATGCAGGAGCGCATGCAGGAAGAGGTGGCCAAGATCCGCGTCGAAGCTTCCAGCGGCGGCGGCATGGTGAGCGTCAAGATGGACGGCAACAAACACGTCCTGGGCGTCACCATCGACCCTGAAGCCGCTTCCGATGTCGAGATGCTGCAGGACATGGTCGCCGCTGCCTGCAATGAAGCCGCCAAGAAGGTGGATGAAGAGAGCAAGTCGAAAATGGGCGGGATGTTAGGCGGCATGGGCCTGCCTCCGGGCCTGTTTTAGCCGATGTCCGATTTCGCGGAACCGCTGGCCCGCCTCATCACCGAGTTCAAACGCCTTCCCGGAATCGGCCAGAAATCCGCCCAGCGGATTGCGTTCCACATCCTGCGCGCCAGCCGCGAAGACGCCGCATTTCTCGCCCAGGCCGTCCTCGATGTCAAAGATAAGCTCGGCCTCTGCGAGATCTGCAACAACATCAGCGATGGAGCGCAGTGCCAGTACTGTCTCGATCCCGATCGCGACCAGCACACCATCTGTGTTGTCGAAGAGCCCCCGAACATCGTAGGCGTCGAATCGACGCGCCAGTTCCACGGCCTCTATCACGTCTTGCACGGAGCCCTCTCCCCCCTGCGCGGCATCGGCCCGGAGCAGTTACGGATTAAGAGCTTAGTAGAACGTATGGCCAGCGGCGCCGTCCAGGAAGTCATTGTTGCGACCAACCCGAACGTGGAAGGCGAAGCAACAGCGGTCTATCTTTCGAAGCTGCTCAAGCCACTCGGAATCAAAGTTTCCCGCATCGGCATGGGCATTCCCGTCGGCAGCGACCTCGAATATGCCGATGAGGTCACCATGTGGAAGGCACTCGAAGGCAGACGGGAAATTTGACGTGATTCAGGATGGAGTGGAAGCCGAAACATAATCCCTGGGCGATCGCGCTCACCGTCACCCTTGCGACGTTCATGGAAGTTCTCGATACGTCGATCGCCAATGTCGCGCTGCCCCACATCTCCGGCAGCCTCGCCGCCAGCCAGGACGAGTCCACCTGGGTGCTCACCAGTTATCTGGTCTCGAACGCGATCGTGCTCCCCATCAGCGCATGGCTGGCTTCCACATTCGGCAGGAAGCGCTTCTATATGTCTTGCGTGGCGCTCTTCACCGCCAGCAGCTTTCTGTGCGGACTGGCTCCCAGCTTAGGCATTCTGGTTCTCTTTCGCATTCTGCAAGGAATCGGCGGCGGCGGTCTCGCCCCCAGTGAACAGGCGATTCTGGCCGATACCTTCCCGCCCTCCATGCGCGGGATTGCGTTTGCCGTTTACGGCATGGCGGTAGTCGTCGCTCCCGCCATCGGTCCCACGCTCGGCGGGTGGATTACCGATAACTTCAGCTGGCGCTGGATCTTCTACATCAACATTCCCGTCGGCGTGATCTCTTTGGTGCTCACCTCGCGTCTGGTGGAAGATCCGCCGTACCTTGCCGAGGAACGCGCGAAGCGCGGAGTCTTCCGGGTAGATTACGTCGGCTTAGGATTGATCGCGCTTGCTGTCGGATGCTTGCAACTGGTACTCGATAAGGGCCAGGAAGCGGATTGGTTTGCGGCCCGGTACATCACCCTCGCTTCCCTCACAGCCGTCGTCGCCCTCGGGTTCTGGATCTATTGGGAATGGCATCACCCGCAGCCGATCGTCGATCTCAAGCTGTTCAAGAGCCGCAACTTCGCAACGGCCATGTTCTTCACCTTCGTGCTCGGCATGGTTCTCTATGGCACCACGGTGGTGATTCCGCAGTTTCTGCAATCACTGATGGGCTATTCGGCGGTAAAGGCGGGTGAAGCAATGT
The DNA here is from genome assembly GCA_963795835.1 of Bryobacterales bacterium. Classification (GTDB taxonomy): domain Bacteria; phylum Acidobacteriota; class Terriglobia; order Bryobacterales; family Bryobacteraceae; genus JALYXI01. The sequence goes on from CAWCJC010000001.1 coordinate 508,339, forward strand.
CGGGCGGCGGTCTGGCGATGATGATCATGATGCCGCTCGCCGGCATCCTGGTTTCCCGCGTCGATCCGCGCTACATGATCGCGGCCGGCTTCGCCATGACGGCACTTTCGCTCCGGCACATGGCAACGCACCTCTCGCTCGAGATGGATTTTGGGACGGCGGCGATGTTGCGCGTCTATCAGACGCTCGGCTTGGCCTTCATCTTCATCCCCTCGAATACGCTCGCTTACGTCGGGCGTGCCCCGGCACAAGAACAACCAGGTTTCCGGTATGAATGCCTTTATCCGGAACATCGGCGGCAGCATCGGGATCTCACTGATCAGCACCATGCTTTCCCGCCTCGAACAGCGCCACCAGACGTTTATGGTGGCGAATGCACACGCCGGGAATCCGCGGTTCGATGCCCTGGTTGCCAGCGGAACCCCCCAGGCGTATCGGCGGGTTTACGCCATGATCCAGAGGCAGGCCGCAACGCTCGCCTATGTCGATATCGTTTCCTATCTTGGTTCTCCTCGTCGCGGGATTGATCCCGCTAGTGTTCCTGATGCGAAGACCGACTTCCGCACCCCCAAAGGAACTGTCACACTGAGCCCCGACCGTAAGGAAGGTGAAACCCGCCCCCACACAACCACGTCCTAACTCCAAGGCTTCAGTTACAATAAGATTGTCTTTCGATAGAGGTGTTCGTCTATGAAGTTGATTCGTACAGCGGTATCGGCCGTCCTCACCACGGTTCTTGCGTCTCCCGCGCCTAGTTTCGCCGCGAAAAAGCAGACTCCCCTGGCACCGGATCAGGAAACAGTCGCTAAACCACTCACTGATAAAGAGAAGAAAAAGCGCGAAGCGAAGCTCCGCAAAGAGCTCGAAACGCCATATAAGAAGTGGCTGACTGAAGATGTCACGTACATCATCACGGATGAAGAACGGCAAGCGTTCAAGCACCTCAATACCGATGAAGAGCGCGAGCAATTTATCGAACAGTTCTGGCTGCGGCGCGATCCCACCCCCGATACCCAGGAAAACGAATTTAAAGAAGAGCATTATCGCCGGATCGCCTACGCCAACGAGCGGTTTGCTTCCGGCATCCCCGGCTGGAAAGCCGATCGCGGCCGCATTTACATCACCTACGGGCCCGCGGATGAAGTCGAGTCGCACCCCTCCGGCGGAAGCTATGAGCGGCCTTCCGAAGAAGGCGGCGGCACTACGTCCACCTATCCGTTTGAAAAGTGGCGCTATCGCTACATCGAAGGAATCGGCAGCGATATCAATATCGAATTTGTCGATACCACGATGACCGGCGAGTACCGGATGACGATGGATCCGTCCGAAAAGGACGCCTTACTTTACGTTCCCGGCGCAGGTTTGACGCTTACCGAGCAACTCGGGCTCTCTTCGAAGACGGACCGCTTCAATCGCACAGACGGCACCCATTTGGGCACCGCTTTCGGTGGCCAGAGCGCGAATATGAATGAGTTCAATCGTCTGGAGCAGTTCGCCAAACTCCAGAAGCCGCCCGTGATCAAGTTCAAGGATCTGGAAGCGGCCATTCGCACGCGGATTACGTATAACATCCTGCCGATGAAAGTTCGAATGGACTTCATTCGCGTCACAAATTCTTCCGTCCTGACCAACATCACGCTGCAGTTCGACAATAAAGATCTGCAATTCCAGGCGAAAGATGGAGTTCAGAAGGCCGTGGTGAATGTCTTCGGACGTTTGACGACCATGTCGCGGCGGCCCGTCAATACCTTCGAACGGACGGTCAGCGTCGATGCTCCTCCGCAGATGCTGAAGGAGTTTACGGCACGGCAGTCCATCTTCCAGGAATCGATTCCGTTGACTCCAGGTACGTACCGGCTCAACGTCGTCGCGAAAGACATCACGGCGGGGAATTTGAATAACTACGAAGTCGCAGTCGTGGTTCCTCACTTCGATGACGAGAAGCTCTCGAGCAGCAGCATGATTCTGGCCGACCAGTTGGAAAAGGTTCCGACCAAGAGCATCGGAGCGGGCCAGTTCGTGATTGGGACCTCGAAGGTTCGCCCCAAGCTGGATGAAAGCTTCAAGCAGGATGACAAGCTTGGGCTCTATCTGCAGGTTTATAACTTCTCGCCCGACGAGAAGACCAAAAAACCGAACGCTTCGGTCGAATACGAGATCGTCAAGAAGGGGACGAATGAAAAGGTTTTGGAGTTCACTGAAGACGTGAATACCATGCCGGGCGCTTCCGCCAATCAGGTCACCATCGAGAAGGTATTGTCTTTGAAGCAAATGGCGCCAGGGCAATATACGCTCAAACTCAAGGTGACCGACAAGAACAATAACCAGACGCTCAGCCCGTCGACCAACTTCACGGTAACGTAGTACATGGTTCGCACTCGAATCGCGCGGCTGGTTCCTTGCCTCGTTGCGTTCAGCGTGGCCAGTTCTGCTTGGGCGGTTTCTCCCCTCATCCTCTCTGGCGGCCTCGCGGGAACGGTTCGGGATTCCTTAGGCAAGCCCCAGATGGGCGCGATCGTGGCGCTTTACGATAGCCGTGACCGTATTCTTGATCGGGCCATCACCAATGAAGGCGGCTCGTTCTCGTTCGGGGGATTGATTCCGAACCTCTACTCGCTTCGGGTAACACTTTCGAGCTTTCTTCCGGCGGTTCGCGACGGCATTAAAGTGCAGGCCGGGACGAGGCGCGTGCTCGACGTAAACCTCTCTTCACTTTTCAGCTCGATTCAGTTTGGCCCCATTGACGGCGGGCAGCGAGGGATGATGAGCGATGACTGGAAGTGGACGGTCCGCTCCTCGGGATCTACGCGGCCCATCTTGCGCCTCACACCGACTCACCCTGTTGCGTTTCATGCTCCCGCCTTCAGTGATTCGCGCGGACTTGGTTCGTCTCTCTGGAGGCGATTCTGACGAAGCCGAGGTTGGGACCGGATTTGTATTTGCAACCTCCCTGTACGGAGACAACCAACTCCAGTTCAGTGGCAACCTGGGGTATGTTTCGGCGGGAGGTTTGCCTTCGGCTGCGTTCCGGGCTGCGTATAGCAGGCCCTTTCTGGGAAGCAATCCCGTCATCGCGGTGACCGTACGTCAAGTCTCAGTTCCTGAACGGATCAACGGCATCGATGCTTCCGTTCCGAACTTCCGGACCTCTGCCATCAGCCTGGGAGATAACGCGACCCTTTCCGATTCCCTGGACTTGGAGTATGGATTCGAGTACGACACCATTTCCTACATCGGCCGCACCCATTACTTCAGCCCTTACGCGAAGCTCACTTACTATCTCGGAGAGCGCGAGGGCGGCGCCAAAGTGGATCTGACTTACACCTCCGGCAATGCCCGCCCGGACCTTGGGGCGGCGCCCTCTCCCAGCAACGATCTGGAACACGATATGTCCGCGCTCGGCCGTGTGCCGCGCGTCAGCCTTCACGATGGACGTACAGCCGTGCAACGCGGTGAGGATTACGAGTTAGGCATCTCCCGCCGCATCGGTTCCCGCGAATACCGCGTCGCAGTTTACAGGGAATCCGTGACGAACGCGGCCCTTACGATGTCCGCGCCGGGCAACACCTTTAGCGGGGATCTTCTCCCCGATCTGGTATCGAACACTGTCTTGTTTAACGCCGGGGACTATCATACCGTCGGCTATACGGCATCCGTGACGCAGGATTTGGGCGAGCGCTATAAGCTGACCGTGGATTATGGTTCGGTGGGAGTGCTGGTTCCGGAAACCGGAGCCCCGATTACCAGCAGCGCCGACGATCTTCGCTCCCGGATTCACGCGCAACATCGTCAGGCCGTTACAACGCAAATGGCGGGAGTGATCAAGCAAACTGGCACGCGCTTCACCGCCGGATACCAGTTCAGCGACTACCGTTCCGCAACTTCCGGCCACCTCTATTCCACCCAGCCGACTCACCCCGAGCCGGGCATGAACATCTACCTCCGTCAGCCCCTTCCCGGTATGCCGGGGCTTCCGGGACGCATGGAACTGACCGCCGACATGCGAAACCTTCTGGCACAAGGCTATCTGCCGTTCGACCTTCCGGATGGACGCAAACTCCTGCTGATGCGGACCCCGCGAAGCGTTCGCGGCGGCCTGAACTTCACGTTCTAAGTGAGCGCTGTCTCCTGGCTTCGCGACCTTGCGCTGTCGATTGTCTTTGCGGTCATCCTGATTGTGTTCCTGTATCAGCCGGTGAAGGTAGAAGGCACAAGCATGATGCCGACGCTCACTGATCAGGAGCGTATCTTCATCAACAAGTTCACCTACCGGCTTGGCCCGAACCGCATCGATCGGGGCGACATGGTGGTCTTCCTCTACCCTTGGGACACCAGCAAGAGCTACATCAAGCGCATCATCGCAGTGCCGGGTGACCGCGTTGAGATCGACGATGGCAAGGTTTACGTAAACCGAAGCGCGGTACAAGAGCCGTACGTTCCGGATGAGTACCGCGACCACCTCTCCATGATGCCCACCACGGTTCCCGTGGATCACTACTTCGTTCTGGGCGACCATCGTACCTCTTCAAACGATAGCCGCGCCTGGGGTTTCGTGGACCGGAAGCTGATCTATGGGAAAGCGGTGTTCGTCTATTGGCCGCTCGATAAGTTAGGCGCCGTTCATTAAACGAACACGCGTCCCTTGTGGATGCCAAGAAGGATTTGCACCAGCCGGTGGGCTACCAGCTCGTGCAGGGTAAGCAACTCGCGATGCGCCCGGGTAATCTCGTCGGCATCGGCGCCGGGCTTCAGCTCTCCGCCGGCTTTGAGAGCATCGGTGGCCTCCTTCAGAATGGGATCGGTCATGGCTTCGCCCGCCATCTCCCAAAGCGTGATGAACCGGTCGACCGCAGTCGGGAAGCTGACGTGGAACACACCGTGATTGCTGGTGGTGCGCGGCGGTTTGAAATCGAGATTGAACGGACCGTTATACCCATGGCTGCGAAGCAGCACCAGAACATTGAGCCAATCGAGCGGATTCACCAGACCGACCGCGATATCGACATCGTGCTTCAAACGGTACCCGTCGTTGATGTCGAAGTGCCAGAGCTTGCCCGCGAGGAGAGCGCGAGCCAAGGCAGCCCGCGGCGCCCCGCCCCACATCAGTTCGTGCAGATACTCCGGGTTCAGCCCAACCATCTCCGGATGCGTGAGCAGGCCGGAGCCGATAAAGCCCAGCATGGCGTCGCTGGTGGGTAGCAGGATCTCCGCCTGGGGCTCGAAGGGCTTGGCTTCCATGCAGTGCTTCAGTGTAGGCCGGTTGTGCTTCTTCGCGACCTCGATATCGTGCTCGCAGGCGGCGTTCAGCGCTTCGGCGTACCAGCGCAGCGTTTCGGTTTCCTCCACCGCGCCTTGCGTGTAGTAGCCCAAGGAGCCGGGCCAGTAGACGGCAAACTGCGCGCCCAGTTCATGGCCGATCTCGACCGTGTTCTTCACGCGGAACGCCGCATAGTCGCGAATGGCGGGCGATTCCGCAGCGGGGCTTGCCGCCCAGACAGCATGATGGAACGTCTCGGTGGTCACCATGGAGCAAGCAAGCCCGTTTTCCGCAAGCGCGTTCTTGATCCGGTCAACGATCTGGTGCTGTCCGTCTTTGCCGAGCTGCGCGGTGGGGATCACGTCGGTATCGTGAGTACACCACCAGCCGATTCCAATCTTCGCGTACTCGCGGATCACATCTTCAAAGGCAACGGGCTCCCGCGTGGGCGCGTGAAACAGCGCATGGCCCTCATACGAACCGGCCCACTGCGGCCCGGTAATGAAGTACTTCCGGCGCGTTTCCGGGGAATATGCGCCGCCACAGGATGCGGTAAGACGCTCGACAAGTGACTGCTGTTGATCGACAGGGATGGGCTTCATTTCTCTCGCTCATAGTATAGGCCCGCTTAAGCCAACTTGACGCGCCGTCGCGCAAGTCCTTACAATTGATTAGTAGAGGAGGCTCTATGGTTTCACCTATGGCGTTTTTGATCGGTGGCCTTGGCACCCAGGAAATTCTGTTGATTCTCGTTGTCGCTGTGCTTCTATTCGGCGGTAAGAAGATTCCGGAACTGGCAAAAGGTTTAGGCGAAGGTATCCGCAACTTCAAGACATCGATGAAAGAAGAAGAAAAGGTCGACGAAAAGAAGCAGGTCTAGGCTTCCCGGAACTCCCGCAATTTGGGACCAGTCCTTCTCGGTCTACTGAAAAACGATTTATAAAAGAAAACCCCGCAGGCAATCGGCGCCGGCGGGGTTTTTGCTGTTTCAGGTTGAGTTTTACTTCTTTGCTTTCGGCGCGGCTTCTTTGGCCACTTTGGGTGGCACAATCGCGTCTTTGGCTGCTTTGGCAACCCGGAACTTCACAACCTTCTTCGCGGGAATCTTGATGGATTCGCCGGTGGCGGGGTTGCGTCCCATGCGGGCCTTCCGGTCGACGCGAACCAAGCGCCCCATTCCCGGCATCACGAACACGCCATTCTTCTTCACTTCGGCTACGGCCATGCTGCCGAGATGATCCAGCATGGTTCGCGCCTGCTTATTCGTTACTTCGCAAGCCTCGGCGAGAGATCTCACCAGCTGCGTCTGCGTCATGCGTTGATTTGCCAAAACCACTCCTCCTAAAATTCCCTACTGTATGAAGAAAACGCCAACCGCAATTCCGGTGCGCACTGTCATCAAAACGTCTTCATCATAAGAGAACGTTACAGTGGATGTAAAGGAAAAACAGCGAAATAAAGGGATTTTGACCGATTTTGCCTCATACGCGGGTCAAAAGATGTTCCGGAGGAGCTTCCACGGCAACGGATAACTTGAGCAGGTCCCGCATCTCTGAATCGAGACGGCCCAACACATCCGGCCTTGCCTTCAAATATTGGCGTGCATTCTCTCTGCCCTGCCCGATCTTCTCGCCCTTATAACTGAACCACGAACCGGCTTTCTCAATCACGTTTTTCGATACGGCAGTATCGAGCAGATCGCCTTCGCGAGACGTGCCCTCGCCGAACAGGATGTCGAACTCCGCTTCGCGGAAAGGAGGCGCAACCTTGTTCTTGACCACCTTCACCTTGGTTCGGTTGCCGACCACGGTTTCGCCGTCCTTGATTGGACCGGTGCGGCGAATCTCTACGCGAACGGACGAATAAAACTTGAGCGCGCGGCCGCCCGTTGTGGTTTCCGGGTTGCCGAACATCACACCGATTTTTTCGCGAACCTGGTTGATAAAAATCAGGCAGGTATTGGTGCGGGAGACGACACCCGTCAGCTTGCGAAGCGCTTGCGACATCAGGCGGGCGTGCAGACCCATGTGGCTGTCGCCCATTTCGCCATCGAGTTCGGCTTTCGGAACCAGCGCGGCCACTGAATCGATGACCACGACATCGAGCGCACCAGAGGCGACCAACGCGGAAGTGATCTCGAGCGCCTGTTCTCCCGAATCAGGCTGCGAGACGAGCAGCGAATCCGTGTCAACGCCCAGTTTGCGGGCGTAAATGGGGTCAAGCGCATGTTCGGCATCGATAAACGCAGCCGTGCCCCCGGCTTTCTGAGCTTGCGCGATGACCTGAAGTGTCACGGTGGTCTTGCCCGAAGATTCCGGCCCAAAAATTTCAACCACCCGGCCGCGGGGGAAGCCGCCAACGCCGAGCGCGACATCAATCGAAATCGAGCCGGAAGAGATCACCTGGACCGGTACGACGGCATCCGACCCGAGGCGCAGCACCGCGCCTTTTCCAAACTGCTTGTCCATCTGCGCCAAGGCAAGATCGATCGCACGGCGCCGTTCTTTTTCGTCCATGCACGATCAGTGATTCGACAAGTTCAATTCTTCTCAGGAAAAATGCCCGTGATCACCGTAAGCGAGTAAGGCGGCAGAAGAACCGGGCCGGCAGCCTGCCCTGTCTTGACAGGCGCCGCCGAGCGCGCCACACTGCTACGCTCACCGGCGGCATGCCAGGCATACTGGGCGGCTGAAAATTGGGTCACGGTGAACGGCCCTTCGAATGGCGAAGCGATGGACTGGGTCAAGTTCGGACTCTTGTTCGCGACAAGAATCGCCAATTCACCCGTGGGGCGGCGCAAGGCATAGGCGCTCACCAGAGAGCTTCCGGTGGTTACGCGATGCGTACGATGCGAGCCGCCTTGTGGATCCGCCCACGAATCCGTGAGCAGCCGTGCCGCCCAGTATGTGGCGGTCGGTTTTGAGTCTAAAAACAGCATGTTATTGCCCCAGGTGCAGCGGCGATCATGCAGTAACTCACCCGGTTCGTAGCCATAGAGATAAGCGCGCGCTCCTCCCTCAGTCAAAAACAGTGCCACTGTCTCCGCATTCAAAATGGCGCCGGGGAGATCGACTTCGGCCTGCGCACCATAAGCGGAATAGCCGTACTCGGTCATGTAAAGCGGAATGTTTCCAGGGAATTTGCGCAAAGCGCCCAGGAACAGGTCCGCCGATTGCGCCAGTTGCTTCGCCACGTCGCCGCAAACGTCATCGAAAGGGTACCACTCGAAGCTGAGGAAACTCAGTCCCTTGAACGCCTTCACGAAGCGAGCAACCCAGCTTGCGTCATTCGTTAAGGACGGATGGAGAAGGATCAGACTGGGCCCGCCGAACCGCGGATTGAGGCCGCGCGCCCGAATGGCTGCTACTGTAACCCTACTGAGTTCAGCGAAGTCTTCCGGAGTAACGAATTGCTCTTCCGGCTCTTCGCCCAATTCCACGTCTGTGACCGGGTAATTCCGTGCCTTAAGGTAGGCCATCAGAGCAGCATTGTTCTCCGGCGTGTCGTAGAGGACAGCCGCCGGCATGAGCACTGGCAGGGAGTTCGAAAGACCTCCGCGAAAGACCAGGTCGACGCCGGGCTGTTCCACGTTCGGGTCCCGATCGACGGCGCGATGCCAGGGGTCGGTGGAGGAAACCCAGATGATGCTCTGCTTCTCTCTCGAAGGGCCGTGACGCAGCACGTCGGTGAAGTGGCCGCTTCGGTCCGTATAGCCGATTGCCAGCTCACGGACCGCGAATGCGACGCCGGTACTCTCTTCGAGAACGACCCGCACCCAGCGAGCCTCTTGTGTCGTGCCCTGCTCAAGCGGGAGCCAATGCTGATTCTCAAAGAATTCGGATTCCGAGTACTCCAGGTGGAACTTCGCAGCCCGCGGTTCTCCCCACTGTATGCGAACGGTGTTAACGCGCTGAAGCCTTCCCAGGTCCGCCGCAATCCACTGCGGACGTTTTCCGAGGAACGGGTTGCTCTTCCAGAATGTGTTCGGGTCGCCGTCATCGATGCGCGAGTAGCCATCGTTGTTCGCTTGATCGATCGTGTTCCCGCGCCGGGGCAGGCGGTAGCCGTAGCTTACATCGATCGGTTCGGACGTGGGAAGGGCGTTGCCGGTCCAGTAGCCCTCCTGGCGCGCTTCATCGCTCCAGTGGCCCCGTGGATTCCAGTGCCAGGCTTCGCCCGCGAGTTCGGTACGCAGCCGGTAGGTGAGCGGCTTGAGCCCGGCTGTCCGCATCTGGCGGATGTTGGCGGGCGAAAGCTTCTCCGCAATCTCGCCCTGCTCATGGCCATCGATACCGGCGCCAATTGCAAGACGGGGATCGAAGGTATTCGAAACGCGCGGGTCGACCGTAAGTGTGAGGATCAGTAATTGAACAGGAACTCTTTGCTGGAGAGCAAGGCCCACATCATGTCCTCGACTTGCTTCTGACGGGTATCTTTGGCTTGCGAAAGCGCTCCGAGAATAGCGGACTTCTCCGATTCAGAGGGATAGCGGCTATAAGCGGCCAGATACAACGTCTCCAAAAGCCGGCTATTCGAAAGGCCAAGCTTGATTGCGAGCGCGGCGAACCCTTCAGGAGCGTTCAGCTTCTTGTTCAGCGTGTCGCCATTAATAATCTGAAGCGCCTGCGCGATATTCGGCTCCACGGACCTTTCGGCGGCGTCGCAGAGCACGCGCGGCGGGCGGCCAAAAGCGGTGAGGAAGTCGGACTTCACCTGCACATCCGGCAACTGCATGGCACGAAAGCCTTTCGGGTAATTTGCGAACGCCGTAGGCACGCCCGTTACTTGCGACATCGCGTCGAGAAGCACTTCGGCGGGCAGGCGCTTCACGATGTATTTCGAAAAGTACTTGTTATCGTTCTGGTTGGTCGCGTTGGCTTCGGAAGAAAGCTGGTAGACGGCCGAGTTCATGATCGTGCGCATGAGGTATTGCGTATCAAACTTGTGTGCGACGAAGTCTTTGGTGAGCGCGGCGAGGAGTTCCTCGTTAGACGCGGGATTGGTGGCTCGAAGGTCGTCCACGGGATCGACAATTCCTTTACCGAAGAAGTTGCCCCAAATGCGATTGACGATCGAACGGGCGAACATGTCGTTCTTCGGGCTGGTGAGCCACTGAGCAAAAGGCACGCGGCGGTCTTCAGTGGAATCGAGAGGAATCGATACACCGTCGAGGGGCGTAGGCGCGAGCGGCTTCAGCAGGCGCGGGTGATTGATATCGCCGGAAACTTTGGCGAAGACCACGGTATCGCCCGGTTCCGATCCATTCTTCAGGCCTACGCGGGAGAACAGATTCGCCATCTGGTAATACTGCTTCTGCGTCCACTTTTCAAGGGGATGATTATGGCACCGGGCGCAGGTGAGGCGTTGACCCATGAAGGCGAGGGTGACGTTCTCTGTAAGGTCGATGGGGTCCTTGTGCAGGACGAAATAGTTGAGCGCGCCGTTCTGCAGAGTGTCCCCGGTTCCAGTGAAAATCTCCCGCGTGAACTGATCCCAGGGTTTATCTTCTTTGACGCTCAGGCGGATCCAATCGTAGAACGCCCACATCGCGTTCCGGGCAAGCTTACGGCTGGAGACCAGGAGCAAATCGGAGTATTTATAGGCCCAGTAATCGATGAACTCCTCGCGGGTGAAGAGCGAATCGATCAGCTTGGCGCGTTTAGCGGAATCCTTGGAAGCAAGAAAGGTTTCCACTTCGCCGGGCGTGGGCAGTACGCCCATGGAGTCGAGATAGACGCGGCGGATAAAGGCAGAGTCGCCCGCGGGCGCCGAAGGAGCAAGGCGCAGCCTTTGAAGCTTGGCGAGAACGAGATCGTCGATATAGTTATGGCGCTCGAAGCTGGTGTACACCTTGGGATCAACCGGCGCCTGGTAGGGGACGCTCAAGCGAGAGTACAGTACGCGGCTGGAGTAATAGAGCGTGATGGCGGTCTCGCCCGAACCGTTCATCTTGACGTGTCCGAAGTCGTCCACGGTAGCGACTCCTTCATCGCTCGACGAGAACTTGACCCAGCGCGTAACGTCCTTCACTTCGCCTGAGGAATAGCGGGCGCGAACGACGAGCTGTTGCTCCGCGCCGGGCTTGAGCGCCGCGGCTGCCGGGAAGACTTCGAGTCCCGTGACGCTTACGTCGGAATCGGCGGGCGGGGGCGCCCCGGCTGCAATCCATTCCGCAATCACGCGGTATTCAAGAGAATTGGTGTCGAAGCGTTTGCCTCCGCCGTGTGGAATCGCCATGGTGGGCTTGAGCAACATGAGCGAATGGGCCGGTTGCATCAGGGAGACGCGACGGCCCGCGGAGGAGCGCGTCAGTGTGTCGTAATCCACTTCGGGATCGTAGCCACGCAGCGTGAGTTTGAAACCGTTCTTGCCGGCGAGCGCGCCGTGGCAAGCACCCTGATTGCAACCGGCTTTGGTGAGTACGGGAATTACGTGATTGCGGAAGTTCCAGGTAAACGGCGCGTGCGAGTCTTTGACTGTGATCTCGGCTGAAGCCGCGCGTCCGGCAGATTCCGCTGTGATGCGAGCCGTGCCATCGGAGACGGGTTGTACCTGCCCGGTTTGGTCGACAGAAGCAACGGCGGGGTTTGAGGAGGTCCACTTCGCCTGGCGAGTCCAGTCTTCCTGATGATCGGAGACAGCGGCTTCCAGAAGGAACTGGTGCCGCGCTTCCGGGCCTTGCAACGTGGCCGAAGGCGGGAGTATTTGAACGGAATCCGCCGCGAAGAGCGGGACAGCGGCCAGGAGAGAGCAGAGAAGTTTGTGCATTACGTATGCCCTATCCGAAAATTTTCAGCGGTTCGGTACCGCGTTCCACAAGCGGAATGGGGCGGCCCTGCGAGCCGGGCAGTTCAAGCTCCAGCGGTATGCCTAAAGCCTGATAGACGGTTGCGGCAATTTGCGCCGGGGTACTGGGATTATCGCGCGGCGCGCCGCCGATATCGTCCGAAGCGCCGTAGACTTCCCCGCCCTTCACGCCGCCGCCGGCCATCATCATGGTCCAGCATTGAGGCCAGTGGTCGCGGCCGCCGGCCGGGTTCACCTTCGGCGTGCGGCCGAATTCCCCGGTGGATACGATCAGCGTATCGGCCAATAAGCCGCGCTGCGACAAGTCTTCGAGCAAAGCGCTGTAACCCATGTCATACATGGGTCCGACAAGATCGCGATAGCAGCTGATGGGGCTGAAGGGCTTCGAGCCATGAATATCCCAGGTGATCTCATCGAAAACCGTTTCGAACATATTCACGGTGACGAAGCGCACGCCCGCTTCAATCATGCGGCGGGCCAGCAGGCAGCTTTGGCCAAAGCGGTTCAGACCGTATTTTTCGCGGATCTTCTCCGGCTCCTTTGAGAGATCGAAGGCATCGCGGGCCTTTTGCGAGGACATCAGCGTATAGGCCTGATGAAACGTGGAATCGAGCAGGCGGGCGTCCTGCGATGTTTCGAACTTACTGACGGTCTGGTCCACCATCTCGCGCCAGTTCTTGCGGCGGTCGACCCGCAATGCCGAAAGGTAATCGGGCGGCAGCATGTTGGGAACTTTGAAGTTGGGGTCTGAGGGATCGGCGTTCAGAACAAAGGGATCAAATGTCTTACCGAGGAAGCCGGCATTCTGGCCGTGGGGCATGTTGCCACCGGTATTTCCGATGGGGTGCGGCATCAGGACATGCGCGGGCACATCACCCTTGGGGCCTTTGAGCTTCGAGAGCACGCAACCGATATGCGGGAACTCGACGCCGCCGGTGAACAGGCGGCCGGTCTGCATCATCTGGTGCCCGGTATCGTGGACGGCGGCGGCTGTATGATACATGCCTCGAATGAGCGTGTATTTATCGGCCTGCTGGGCCATGCGGGGGAAATTCTCAGAAATTTCGATGCCGGGGACGTTGGTTTTAATCGGTTTGTAGGGCCCGCGAATCTCGAGCGGCGCGCTGGGTTTCATGTCCCAGGTGTCGAGCTGCGAAGGGCCGCCCACCAGGAACAGGAAAATACAGTTTTTGTCTTTCTTCTCAGCGGGCGCGGCGCCCAGCGCGCGTAATCCGAAAACCTCAGTCAGCCCGAGCCCAAGGCCGGCAAGCGACCCGGCATGGAGAAAATCGCGGCGCCGCAGGCCATCGCAAAACTCGGCGGCTTTATCGGCATCGAGACGAATCATGAGGAACTCCTTTGAAAACGCTGACAGGATTCTATCAAATTTACAGTGTTTGCCGTTGCTGAAGCTGCTCTAATCCCCGTCGCGCGAGATCGTTTTGGGGGTCGCGCCGAAGCGTTTCGGTAAAGTCGTCAACAGCCAGTTTCCGCTCGCCTTTGGCGGCATGGACGACGGCTCGCAAAACGAGTGCCGGCGTATAGGAAGCATCCAGACTCAACGCGGTTTGTAGCGCCACCATACTTTCGTCCAGTTTGCCCTCATCGCTCAGGATTTTGCCAATCAGGGCATAGGCGTTCGCTCTGGGATGGAGCGCGACGGAACGGTTCAGAACGCTGATGGCATCTTGCGGCAGCTTGGCGCAATCGTAAGCGGCGGCAAGATTGTAATAGAGGATATAGTCCGTTGTTTTGAGCCTGGTTGCCGCGCCATACTCCTCGATAGCCTCCCGGCATCTGCCCTGATGATAGAGGGCATTGGCATAACCGATCCGGACGCGCGCTTTGTTGGGAGATTTTTGAGCGGCATCCTGAAACAAACTTAAGGAACTGCTCCAAACGCCGGCACGTTCCCAGGTAGCGTAAGCAGCAAGGCAGCAGACCAGTCCCAGGGCCGCGGAAAGAGGGAGCGGGCGAAGGCGAAGGCGCCGCAAAGGCTCGAAAAGGATCATCACCAGCGCGAAGAAGGGCAGGTAAAGCCGCCGCTCCACGATCACGTCATTGATGGGAATGATGGACGAGGTGGGGCTCAACAGAATCAAAAACGCAATGAAGCCGTATGCGGCAAAGGGAAAATCTTTGCGGTACAGAATGGCGGCGGCAAGCAGTAAAGCTAAGCCGGCGAGCGCCAGGATCGCGCCGTGTTCGGTGAGTGAATGGGACAAAGGGAAATCGTGGTCCACATTCTGTCCGTAAGGAAGGAAAAACAACAGCAAGTATCGGAAGATGACGCGGGATTCGGTAAGGAAATAAGTTCCCGGCCCGAGACCATCAATGTGGAATCCGATCATGGGATCCGAAGCGATGTACCGGAAAACATAAAGAGCTCCGGCTAAGCCCAAGGCGGCAATCGGGATATAGAGACGCAGGTTGGCACGAATGCCGGTGAACGAAAAGCCCGGATTCCAGAAATAATCCGTGAGCAGGAGGATGGCGGGGAGCGTCACGGCCGGCTCCTTTGAACCGATCGCGAGAAGGAAGAAGAACAGCACCAGGGCGGTTCTCTGCCAACTGATGGCAAGCTGCCTCCTGTAAAGGAAGACGCAGAAAGCAGTGGCGAAGAACAGCATGCACAAGGCTTCCGAGCGGCTGGCGACATAAGCCGCCACTTCGGTTTGGATGGGATGAAAGAGGAAAAGGGCCGCGCCGAAGCCTGCGAGGATGCTCCGGTTCGGTTCGGCCGTGGCGCCCAGAGCGAGCAGCTTTCGAAAGACGAAGAAAAGTACAACACCGGCCAAGAAATGAATCAGCAAATTGCCGACGTGATAGGGAACGCTGTCGCGGCCCCAGAGTTGGTAATCGGCCCAGAACGTAAGACCTAAAACGGGCCGGATGCCCAACCACTCGCGCAACGGAACCGGGTGGGCCTGAGACTTGGCATAGGGCAAAAAGAGGTCGTCGAAAAGAAACGGGCCATGCAGAGCGGGGCCATAAACCTCAAACAGTGCGTAAAGCATTACCGTGAACCCGGTAAAAAGGACCCAGAGGGGAACACGGGAAGCCGGAGTGGCGTTGAGCGTCTTTGTCGCAGTCGTCTTTGGCACAGCCGGTTTTGGGCTCTCGCTCCGGCTCTTTTTCGTGCTGGACGCCATGACTGGTTTGAATTCTAATTATCGCTTTAGAACAGTTTTAAACTCCGCTTAGCAATCAGGGTTCCCAGGGCTAAGACTAGGGCGCCCATGTAAAAAGAAATACCAGGAAGAAAGAAGGCCGCTCCGGGCCGGGTGAAATAACCGAAGAGCAGGGTCGCGATGGGCGGAGCAATGACGGCGGTGAGGCTGTTCAGGCTGGACAGCGCGCCTTGCACACTGCCCTGATCATTCGCGGCAACCTGCCTGGTAATCAGGGACTGCGCCAACGGGCCCGCGACGCCGCCGAGCGCAGCCAGCACCAGGACTAGATAGATCATCCAGCCCTGCGTCGAGAGGCCGTAGAGAAGCTGGCTTACCGTTCCCAGCGTCAAACCGATAAGAAGGGCGCGCTGTTCGCCCAGAAGTTTGACGATTCTTCCGATCAGGCCGCCCTGAACGATGGCCACCAACACGCCGACGGCGGTAAGCGAAAGGCCGGTGTGAAGTGTATCCCAGCCATAGCGGAACGAAGTATAGAGCACCCACACGCTTTGCAGCGCCTGTTGGGCCAACCCGACGCAGATCACTGTCCCCGCTAGCCCGAAAACAGGGGGATAGCGGCGCAGAATCGTAAGCGCGCTGAACGGTTGCCAATGGAGGATTAGCCGCTTCTTACGCTTCTCCGGAGGCAGCGATTCGGGCAGCACGAACAGGCCGTAGAGAAAGTTGAGGCTGGCAAGTGCAGCGGCGATCAGGAAAGGGAGCCGGGGCGACGTGCGGCCGAGCAGGCCTCCGAACGCGGGTCCGATGATAAAGCCCAGGCCGAAGGTGGCTCCCACCAAGCCGAAGTTCTTCGTGCGGTCTTCGGGACGGCTTACGTCGGCCAGGTAGGCGTTGGCAGTGGTGATGCTCGCTGAGGTGGCGCCCGAAAGAATACGCGCCAGGAACAGCCAGGAGAGAGTCGGGGCAAAGTAGGTGAGCAGGAAATCGGAGGCGAGTCCGAAGGTGCTGGAGAGCAGAACGGGCCGGCGTCCGAAGCGGTCACTAAAAGCGCCCAGGATCGGCGAGAGCAGAAACTGCATCAGCGCGTAGACGCCGATCAGGATGCCATAGGTGAACGCGCGATTTTCCGACGTGCCGCTGGAGAGCTGTTCGACCAACTTTGGAAGCACGGGAATAATCACCCCGATGCCTAAGACATCGAGGAAAATCGTGACCAAAATGAAACTTAGACTGGCTTTGCTTTGACTGGGGCTCTGCAAGAAGGACTTCCGTCAGTTTGGACGATTCGGGCAGGGAGATCAAGATACCAAGGTTAGCGGGGATAATTGAACACATGAGTACCCTGTTGTTGCTCGAGCAAGAAACGAATCCCTGGAAGGCGGCGGAAGCGCGCTTCGATGAAGCAGCAGCGAAGCTCAACCTGGATGACGGGATGCGTAAGATCCTGAAGAACCCAGGACGGGAGATCACGGTGAATATCCCCGTGATGCTGGACGATGGCCGGTTGGAAGTATTCACCGGCTATCGCGTGCAGCATTCCATTGCACGAGGCCCGGGGAAGGGCGGGATTCGTTTCGCGCCCGATGTGACACTCGACGAGGTTCGCGCATTGGCCAGTTGGATGACCTGGAAGTGCGCGGTTGTGAACATTCCGTTCGGTGGTGCGAAGGGAGGCGTGATCTGCCAGCCGAATCTGATGTCCGATGGCGAATTGGAGCGCATTACGCGCCGGTATACGTCGGAGATCATCGAGTTTTTAGGCCCGGAACGCGATGTGCCCGCGCCCGATGTGAATACGAACGACCGCACCATGGCTTGGATCATGGACACCTATTCCATGCATGTGCGCCAGACAATGACCGCAGTGGTGACAGGTAAACCGATGAGCCTGGGAGGGTCATTGGGAAGGCCAGAAGCGACAGGGCGCGGCTGTATGCTGGTCACGCGCGAAGCGCTGAAACACTTAGGACTGGACAGACAGACCCCGCGCGTCGTGATTCAGGGGTTCGGCAACGTGGGCGGCATGGCGGCGCGCCTGATGTCTTCGCAATTGGGGTATCGGATCATCTGCATCGTGGAATACGATGGCGCGGTTTACAACGCAAACGGGCTCGATATCGATGCGCTGATGCATCATCGGAAGGAGACCGGTTCGATCCGCGAATTTTCTGGCGGCGAGGACATGGACAGGGCCGAAGCTCTGCTGCTGGATTGCGAAGTGCTGGTGCCGGCCGCGACGGAGAACGTGATTCACTCCGGCAATGCCGACCGCCTGCGCTGCCGGATTTTGTGCGAGGGCGCAAACGGTCCGACCACGCCGCCCGCCGATCAGATTTTGGCGGAGAAGGGCATCTTCGTAATCCCGGACATACTTGCCAACGCGGGAGGGGTGACGGTCTCATACTTCGAATGGGTACAAGATCGCCAAGGCTTCTTCTGGAATGAAGCGCTGGTGAACGAACGGCTGGAAGAAATCATGGTGAACAGCTTCGCCGCGGTGTTGAGCTATGCGGCAAAGCACAGTGTGGACAACCGGACCGCGGCTTATATGCTGGCGCTGGACCGTGTTGCCAGCTGCATTCGCCTGCGCGGGATTTACGCGTAAGTGTCTGACGCTTCCACATTCAATACGACGTTCAATACAACGTTCAATACGACGCCGTTGATGCGGCAGTATTCCACGGCAAAAGAGCAGGTTCCGAACGCGCTGCTGCTGTTTCGCCTCGGCGATTTTTACGAGTTATTTTTCGAAGACGCGGTGACCGCGGCGCGCGAACTGGAGATCACACTCACTTCGCGCAACAAGGACAAGAGTAATGGGATACCGATGTGCGGCGTTCCTTATCACTCTTCCGAAGGCTACATTGCGCGGCTGATTGCCAAGGGCTATCGGGTTGCCATCTGCGAACAGATGGAAGAAGCAGGGCCCGGCAAGAAGCTGGTGAAGCGGGAAATTACGCGCATTGTTACCGCTGGGACAGCTACGGAATCGCATCTACTTCGAAGCCATGAGAATAACTACTTGGCGGCGGTGGCGCGCTTCGGAGGCCGTGCGGGAATTGCGCATGCGGATGTCTCGACCGGAGAGTTTCGCGTGACGGAAGTGGACGAGGCCCAAGCGGGCGCCGTTCTTGAGAACCTTCGCGCGAGAGAAGTGATTGCGGCTTCGGCGCATCCGCTGCTCGACAAGCCGGATGGGCTCGTCACGCCGGTTGAAGACTGGGTGTTCAGCTTCGATTATGCGGACCGCACTTTGCGGGAGCACTTCAAATTGCTCACGCTCGACGGCTGTGGCCTGGCCAATCGTCCGGCTGCGATTTGCGCGGCAGGCGCGGTGCTGCACTATGTTCGCGAAACGCAGCGCACGGCGCTCGACCATCTGGACCGGCCTTCGCACTACGATCGCGCCGGGACGATGACGCTCGATGCGGTGACGGTACGCAACCTGGAACTGGTGGAGCCGGTATTCGCGGGTGAGGGTGCGACGCTGATCGGTGTACTCGATCAAACCTGCACGGGCATGGGCGGCAGGCTGTTGCGGCAGCGGCTGCTGCGGCCTTCAATGCAATTGCCCGAGATTGAACGCCGTCTGGATCAGGTGGGCGAACTGCTGCGGCAGACGATGGTGCGCGCGGAGATTCGGACGGAGTTGAACGGGGTGCTGGATGTAGAACGCCTGCTGGCGAAGGTGACGCTGGGGAGCGCGAATCCGAGAGACCTGCTCGCGCTCGGCCGCTCGCTGGAACGTGTTCCGAAGCTGAAACGATGCGCCGGAAGCGCGGGGCTTGCCGCAATCGCTTCTTGTCTGGACGATGTGCCCGCGGCCCGAAATTCCATTCTGGACGCGCTGGCCGATGAGCCTCCGGTGAATCTGGCGGACGGCGGGACCATTCGCGCCGGACATAGCGCGGAACTGGATGAACTCCGCGATTTGAGCCAGAACGGGCGCCAGTACATCGCGCAGATTGAAGCACGGGAGCGGGCGCGGACGGGCATTCAATCGTTAAAGATTCGTTTCAATAACGTCTTCGGTTATTACATCGAGATCTCCAACGCGAACCGGCATCATGCGCCTTCAGACTACGAGCGCAAGCAAACCCTGGTCAACGCTGAACGGTTCACCACGCCAGAGTTGAAGGACTATGAACGCAAGGTGCTGGATGCCGATGAGAAGATTCTCTCGCTGGAGAAACAGATTTTCGGCGAACTGAGGCAGCTGGTGGTTCAGCACGCTACCGGTATCAAGAACACGGCTGCCGCGATCGCCGAGCTCGACGTAACGGCCGCGCTGGCGCAAGTGGCGGCGGAGAACAAGTACACGCGCCCCGGCTTTTCGGAAGCGGGGGAGATGCGCATCGCCGGCGGGCGCCACCCTGTGATTGAGAAGCTGGCCGAAGAGCGCTTCATCCCCAATGATCTGTATCTGAACGCATCGAGCGACCTGATCGCCATCATCACCGGGCCGAACATGGGCGGTAAATCGACGTATTTGCGCCAGACCGCCCTGATTGCGATTCTGGCGCAGCTCGGTTCTTTCGTCCCGGCCGATTCCGCGCTGCTCCCCCTTACGGACCGCGTGTTCACGCGCATCGGAGCGTCGGACAATCTGGCGCGCGGACGATCCACGTTCATGGTGGAGATGACGGAAACCGCGGTGATCTTAAACACCGCGACCGAGCGCAGCCTGATTATTCTCGATGAGATCGGGCGCGGCACCGCGACCTACGATGGACTGGCGCTGGCATGGGCCGTGGTGGAGTACATCCATCAGAGAACACGCGCGAAGACGCTATTCGCGACTCACTATCACGAGCTCACGGAACTGGCCGAAGACCTGGAAGGCGTACGCAATCTGCAGGTAACGGTGAAAGAAGCGGGGGATCGTATTCTCTTTCTGCGCCGCGTGGAACCGGGCAAGGCCGACCGCAGTTATGGAATCGAAGTGGCGCGCCTGGCTGGTCTTCCGATGGCCGTGATTGAGCGCGCGCGGGAAGTGCTGCGGGTACATGAGCGGACCGAGCATGTGGCAACGGAAGACTTGTCTCCGCGCGACCGCCCCTTGCAAATCCGGCTCTTCGAACCGGAAGGCCAAC
Organism: Bryobacterales bacterium; assembly: GCA_963795835.1. Classification (GTDB taxonomy): domain Bacteria; phylum Acidobacteriota; class Terriglobia; order Bryobacterales; family Bryobacteraceae; genus JALYXI01. The sequence continues at coordinate 528,630 of CAWCJC010000001.1, forward strand.
AGGTGATTGAGCAGATTCGCGCCCTGAACGTGGATGAGATGCGGCCCTTGGAAGCTTTGCAATTCTTAAACAAGCTGCAGAAGGAGTTGAACTGATGCGCGTTGCAGGGATTATGAGTGGAACGTCGCTCGACGGGATCGACGTGGCGGTGGTGGATATTCACAAGGACGGGATGGAGGTCGCGGAGACCCTGTCGAAGCCGTATCCGCCTGAGTTGCGCCAGGCGATCCTAGCGGTTTCAAACACCGAGACCACGACGGCAGCTATTTCGGAACTGAACTTCCGGCTGGGTGAAGTGTACGCTCAGGCGCTCGAGGGCGTGAGCGGAATCGAGCTGGTGGGTTGCCATGGGCAGACGGTGTATCATCACGGAGCTCTGCCGGTGAACTCGCTCCAGTTGGGTGAGCCCGCCGTGATTGCGGAGCGGTGCAAAGTGCCCGTAGTCTCGAATTTCCGCGCGCGCGATATCGCGGCCGGCGGGCAGGGGGCGCCGTTGGTGCCGTTTGCCGATTACGTTCTGTTCCACAGCAAGAAGCGCGCGCGCGTGGTTTTAAACATCGGCGGGATTGCGAACTTCACGTTCCTGCCCGCAGGGGCGAAGCTGCACGATGTGTTGGCGTTCGACACGGGACCGGGCAACATGGTGATCGACGCCCTGGTGAAGGAGATGACGAAAGGCGCGGAACTGTTCGACCGCGATGGAGCGATTGCGGCATCGGGCAAGATAGACCGCAAGTTGCTGGGGCAGTGGATGTCGGACGAATATTACTCGAGGCTGCCTCCGAAATCGGCGGGACGAGAGCAGTATGGCGCGGAGTTCCTGAAGCCATTAAAGAAGATGAAAATGTCGCAACAGGACCTGATCGCAACGGCGACCGCGCTTACGGCAACCAGCATTGCTGAGGGAGTTCGGCGCTTTGCGGGCACAGCAGACGAGTTGATCGCCTCCGGGGGCGGCGTGCATAACAAAACGCTGATGGGCATGGTGCGGAGTCTGCTGCCGAATATGGCGGTGGCGACTACGGACGACTTCGGTATTCCGGGCGACGCCAAAGAGGCAATCGCTTTCGCGCTCCTGGCCTATCGAACCTGGAAAGGAAAATCCGGCAACGTGCCAAGCGCGACCGGCGCGAGACATTCGGTGATCTTGGGATCGATTACGCCTGCGTGATGCGTCAGCTGGCGGCGATGCTCGCCGCTGCCGAGTTATTGAGTTCCAAATAGCGCTCGCGGCTGTCGGAAATGGCGCGCCGGGCCTCGCGCGGACCGCCCCATCCGTGCATCTTGGTTACTTTGCCTTCCAGCTCTTTGTAGATGGTAAAGAAGTGCTCTATTTCCCGCTTTACGTGGCTAAAAATCTGGTCCATGGTGTGGATCTGGTCGTAGCGAGGGTTCTTGGTCGGTACGGCAAGCACCTTCTGATCGCGCTCATCGTTGTCCACCATGTTCAGAATCCCGACCGGCCGCACTTCGATTAAGCAACCCGGAAAACTGGGCTGCTGGACCAACACCAAAACATCGAGCGGATCGTTGTCGTCCGCCAGCGTGCCCGGGATGAAGCCGTAATCGCCTGGATAATGCATAGGCGAATACAAGGCGCGATCCATGCGAAAAACACCGAGGTTGCCATCGTACTCGTACTTATTCGCCGAATTTTGTGGGATCTCAATGATCGCGCGAACAATTTCGGGACTTTCCGGACCTGGATCGATGTCGTATAGCTTCATGGCCACGGTCTACAGGTTATCAGAATACTCAACTGAGACGAGAAATAGTCCCTTTGCTGGCGAGGTAGCTCCTGCTTTCAAACCGCTCCCAGGCTGCAGCAATTCGCGCAGGCGCTCCGGGCCGGCGTTACCCTTTCCCGTCTCCACCAGAAACCCCACGATGTTCCGGACCATATGCTTCAAAAAGCCCGACCCGCGCACGCGGTAGATCAACAAATCCCCGCACCTTCGCAGCTGGGAGGAAAAGATGCGGCGCACCTTTGATTTGCCCTCCGCATCTTTTTCATCCGCTGCCGCGAACGCGGAGAAATCATGCTCCCCTTCGAGCAGCGCCGCCATCGGGATCATCAACTCTTCTTTGAGCGGATACGGATGGTGATGCACATACCGGAACCGGAAAGGATCAAGCAGTTCTTCCCTGTGGATGCGGTACTCATACGTCTTCGCAATGGCATCGAAGCGCGGATGGAAGGTGTCGCTGGTCTCGACCGCCTGGAGTATGCGGACGGAGGGCGGCAAGTAACGATTCATCGCGCGGCGCAGATTGTCGCAGGGAATGGGATTTGTTAAGGAGAAGGCAGCCACCTGAGCGAGTGCGTGCACTCCGGCATCAGTGCGCCCGCTGCCGGCCACAGGGACGCGCGCGCCCTCCAGATTGTCCAGGATATCTTCGAGCGTTTGTTGAATTGTCGGAAGCCCGGGCTGCACCTGCCAGCCGTGAAAGTCCGTTCCATCGTAAGAAAGCGTGATTTTAATTCGACGCACTGGGCCGCGAACCTGGCTTCAGCACCGGCATTCCGGCCGCGCACAGTGGGCATTCTTCCGGTGCATAGGTTTGGACTTTCAGCGTTTGAAGCGCAGTGAACGGCACGCCTAGAAATGATGCGGCCCCGCCGCTACGATCGATAATGGCACCGGCCGCAACCGGTTCCGCGCCCAGTTCGCGCAAAAGTTCCATCACCTCGAGCGTGCTGCCGCCCGTAGTCACCACGTCTTCCACCACGGCGACAGCCGTTCCCGGTTCCACGGTGAATCCGCGCCGGAGGATCATCTTCGTATCGGGACCTCGTTCGGTAAATAAAAACGGGGTGCTGAGCGCGCGGGCCGTCTCATGACCGATAATTAAACCTCCCATGGCCGGCGCCACCACCAAACCGATTTCTTTTAGCGGAGTCAAAGTTTTTAATCCTTTGGCCAGCTCTTTACCGAATTGTTCCGCATATTGAGGAAATTGCAAAACCCGCGCGCATTGCAAATATTCTGGGCTATGCAGGCCGCTGGTCAGCCGGAAATGCCCTTTCAGGTAAGCCCCGGCATTTTCGAAGAGGGGAAGAACATCCATGAGGTTGCTTGCGATAACGGGCCTACTATACCATTGAGAGAAGTTTTTTCACCTTCGGTCAGAAAGTTCGAACCCTATGGGAAATAGCTGCGTAAACGTGTACTTAGAGAGAACAATGTATCGATTTCAGAGTGTGATTGCCCTGCTTTGCGCCGCGTTTCTAGCGTTGCCGCCGGCAGCGGCCCAGACGAATGGGCCCGCCGCGCCCAACCGCACCCAGCCGGAGATGCCTGCGTATGGAATGCCAGAGGGACACATGCCCCGCCTCACTGGCAACTATCGGCCCAGGTCCGTGGCACCAGTCAATTTGACCAATAGCAGCCGGATCGAAGCGCTGCTGCGGGCGGGAAATCTTTACCTCTCTCTCCAGGACGCGATCGCCCTGGTACTAGAAAACAATCTCGACATTGAAATCCAGCGCTACGGATCCCCAATTCAGGATGCGAACCTGCTCCGCGCGCAAGCCGGCGGCGCACTTCGCGGCGTTACGCCCTCCGTTCAAAATGGCGCCACCAGCGCGGGCTTGGGCCAAGGTCAGGCTTCGGGCGTAACTACAAGCGCCGCAGCAAGCGCCAATGCCGCCGCGAGCAACAACCAGGGCGCTCTGGTGCAGCAGACCGGTACCGCCATCCCGAATTTCGATCCCACGCTTTCCGGCATTTTGCAATGGCAACACGCCACGCAACCTCAAGCGCAGCAAACCGTTACGGGTGTCGGCACCTTGATTCAGGGCGTGAATACACAACAGCTGCAGCTCAGCCAGGGCTTCGCGACCGGCACTACTTACTCTGTGGGGTATTCCGAACAGCGCCTAAACTCGAACAACAGCCGCAACTCTTTCAATCCGTTCCGGACTGGGAGCTTCAGCTTGACCATCCGGCAAAATCTGTTGCAGGGTTTCGGTTCCGCTCTGAACCGGCGTAACATTACCATTGCCCGAAACAGCAGGGAACAGTCTGATCTCTCTTTCAAGCAACAGGTGATCACCACCGTGACCTCCATCATCAATCTGTACTGGGACCTGGTCAGCTTCAACGACGACGTAAAAAGTAAGCAACAGTCTTTGGCTTACAACGAACGCCTTTATAACGACAACAAGAAGCAGGTGGAAATCGGTACTTTAGCTCCAATCGAAATCGTGCGCGCCGAAGCCGCCGTGGCAAGTTCCCAGCAGGACCTGATTCTTTCACAGACGCGCGTTCTGCAGCAGGAGCAGACTATCAAGAATGCGTTGAGCCGCACCGGCGTCGCCAGCCCCTCACTGACGGACGCGCATGTCATTCCCACTGACCCGATTCGCATTCCTGACGTGGAACCAATCCAGCCGTATCAAGATCTTGTGGCAATCGCTTTGAGTGCACGGCCGGAGCTTGCTCAACAGCGCATCAGCATCACAAATAATCAAATCAATGCCCGAGGTTCCCGAAGCGAGCTGCTACCTTCTTTGCAGGCTTTTACGACTATCGCAAACAACGGCTTGGCGGGTTCGGTAAGCACAGTGAGCAGCCAACCCGTGACGGTAGTGGGCGGGACTACATCGGTACCCGTGGGAGTGAATCAGGTGAATCCGTACTTTATCGGCGGGTATGGCAACCTGTTTGGCCAACTCTTCCGCCGCAACTTTCCGGATTACGCAGTGGGCTTGAATCTGAATATTCCCTTGAGGAACCGCACGGCACAGGCCGATTACCTGCTGGATCAACTCACTGTGCGCCAAAGCGAGCTTCAGCTGCAACGACAGGAAAACCAGGTACGGTTGGACGTCCGAAACGCGATCATCGGAATTCAACAGGCGCGTTCCGGTTATCAAGCTTCGTTAAAGGCAAGAATTTTACAGGAGCAGACTCTCGACGCGGAGCAGAAAAAGCTCGCCTTGGGGGCATCGACAATCTTCAATGTGATTCTTGTACAACGCGATCTTGCGAATGCACAGGCAGCCGAAGTTACCGCTTCTGGAACCTACAAAAAAGCGCAGGTGGAACTAGATCGCTCGCTCGGAACGACGCTTTCTTCAAACAACATTTCCATCGATGAGGCGGCACGCGGAATCGTTTCGCGGCCGCCTTCCCCGATTCCTTCGAACTAGTCGGCTACTACAATCGGCAGGTTTACAAGGTGTTCTGACACGAACCATACCTGAAGCTCGTTGGTGCGGATGACCTGGCTCACCAGGAGGTCGTTGGTTCCATCGTCGCCGGCTTCGTCCGCCTGGTGGGCGCTCTCGTGACTTTCTTTCAGAATGAGCTCATGCGCTTCCAGCAGGCGTGAGATCTGCACGGGTGCTTCTTCCCTGCCCTTCGGGGGGCGCTCCACCTTCGTCATCTCGGCTACATCCGCCGCCATCGCAACGCTGATTCCGCCGAGCAACTGGATTCGCTCCGCAATCGCGTCCACCAGCTCTACTTGTTCCTCATAATGTTTGTCGAACAAGAGATGAAGCTGATAGAAAGTGGGGCCGGATACCTGCCAATGGTGCTTCTTATAAAGATCCCGAATGGACATGGTGTCCACCAGAATCTGGTTCAGCAGATCGACGCTTTTCTTTCTGGTGTCCTCATCGAGGGTCGTGGGAATCTTAACGACCGTCCCAAATTTCTGAATTTCGATGCCTTTCTGATGGTCTAGCGGTGTGGCGCGTCCTGACTGCTCGGCAGGCGCGGTCTTTGAATTGTTCTTCATCGCTGGTTACCGATGCAATTGAAGTACCGAGACCTTCCGAATGGCAATTCGGTTGCAATCTGGCAAATCGTGAGTGCCGCAAAGAGCTTGAGACTGAACCTCGCAAATGCCCCACAACAGCAAACCTTCGGTTCACCAAATTTCCCCTCGGCTTACCTCATTTCAGTCCCAAGCTCACTTTTTGCGTTGTTACCTTTAGATCAAGGGCTTCCTGGGAGCGAGCAGCTTTTCCTTTCCTACCAAGTACAACAGCGCAACCAAAGCGATGAACGGGAAAACCGACAACAAGTCAGACCAGGGGCCGTTAAAGAAAGGATTGTGAGCGAGGGACCACTCTGTGAGTCGCGTGTCCACTCCGGATAGCACGCCCGCCATAAAGGCGATCATGATGCCCGCGATTGCGCCGCCCGCGATATAACCGGAGGCCATCAGAACGCCAGGGCTTCGATCCGTCTCCGCTGTCATTTCCTGCTCCGTCAGGTTCTTCCCGGCCATCTTGCGCCGTACATACAGATCGACAAAGTGCCGGACAAGACCACCAATAAAGATTGGGCTCGATGTAGAGAGAGGGAGATACACGCCGACTGCGAACGCGAGCGAGGGAATTCCGCTGATCTCCAGCGTGAGAGAAATCATGATCCCCAGCAGCACCAAGGCCCAAGGCAGTTTCCGGCTCAAGATGCCTTTGATGATGTACGACACCAGCGTCGCTTTCGGAGCATCGAACTTGGTCACGCGGGTACCGTCCGGACGCAGCGTGTGCGTTCCATTAATTCCCGGGTCCACCAGATAAACAACCTCATTCGAATCGTTCACCAGATAGCGGCCGGAAGGCGCACCCACATCGTCCTGTTTGTTCCAAACCCGGTATAGGTTACCGTCCGTGATGGATTGCGCGCTGCCAATTGACTCCTTTTGCGTACCTACCTGGTTAGCGGGCGCGTGTATCCCCTCCGGAAAGTTCCGCACGATGCGGTAGTTGATCTTGCCATAAGGGTTCACAACATATTCGCCGGCGGGCAACCCCAGCTGCGGTGTCGTGGTTTCCCAAATACGATATTTGTTGCCCGTGGGAGGCTTAACCACTCCCTCGTACGCATTCAGCGGACGCGTATCGGTATAGATGGGCCGGTCGATTTTTTCAAACGTCACGCTGGCGACGTAAACGGTTGCGGCATCGTTCAATTTGAGAAGGATCGGACCAAGCACAATGGCCGAAGCCAGCGCGCCGATCAGGATGGCGATCTGCTGGTTCTTTGGCGTGGCTCCAATCAGGAAGCCGGTTTTCAGATCCTGCGAAGTTGTCCCCCCGTTCGAGGACGCAATACAAACAATGCCGCCAATCGAGAGCGCAGTGACGAAGTAACTCGGTCCTGTCCAGCCGATCACAAGAAAGATAAGACAGGTGAATAAAACCGTCGCGATCGTCATGCCGGAGATCGGGTTTGAAGAAGACCCCACTTCGCCAGTGAGCCGTGAGGATACGGTGACGAACAAAAATCCGAAGACGATGATCAGAAGGGCGCCGAGCGGGTTGAACAACAGGTTCAACGAGGGCGAGAGCATGATCACCGCGACCATTGCGATGATCCCGCCCAGCACAAATTTCATCGAAAGGTCCTGGTCAACTCGCGCATTTCCGGCTATTTTGCGTTTTCCGCCGAAGTCGATATCGGCAAGGCCATGTTTCAGCCCGCGCCAGATCGTCTTTCCGCTACGAAGCAGACTGATGATGCCGCCGGCGGTAACAGCGCCTGCGCCGATATAGAGAATATAGGCGCCGCGAATCTGGCCGGGAGACATCTGGCTGATGGGCATCAAGCCGGGGGCGAGCAACCCTGGCACTTGCGAGCCAAAGTACTTGATCGCGGGAATCAGAACCAGATACGCCAAGACGCCGCCGCCGCACATGATACCGGCAATGCGGGGCCCGATAATGTAACCCACGCCGAGGAGTTCAGGCGAAATCTCGGCGGAGATGGAGCCCGCCGCGAACGGCGCCCCGAACACTTTCTCGGGAATGTCTTTCCAAAGCTTGAAAGCTACATTGAGGGCTTTGTACACCAAACCGATAGCAAAACCGCTGAAGATGGTCAGGGCTCCGGTTTCCGTCTCGGCAATACCCGCGGACTCCTCGCTTCCCGATTCGATTCCGCGAGCCGCCATTTGATCCTCCCGGGAGGCTCCGGCTTTCAACACCTCGGCGCAGGCGGTTCCTTCCGGGTATTTCAACTCTCCGTGTTGCTCGACGATCAAAGCTCGCCGAAGCGGAATCATCATCAGGATTCCGAGCAAGCCGCCCAGCACGGAAACCAGAAGCACGCGCCCGATCTCCAAATCAAAACCGAGGATCATGATGGCCGGCATGGTAACGCCCACGCCGAAAGCAATCGATTCCCCCGCCGACCCCGCAGTCTGCACGATGTTGTTTTCAAGAATGGTTGTGTTCTGGAAACCCATCTTCGACAGCAGGCGGAACAGCGTGATCGAGATCACCGCGACGGGGATGGAGGCGCTCACGGTGAGCCCCACTTTCAGAACCAGGAAAAGTGAGGACGCGCCGAAGATGATGCCGAGCAGCGTGCCCACCAGCACGGGCATGAGGGTCAGCTCCCGCATGTGGAAGCGCGAGGGGATATAGGGCCGGAACTGGGTGAGGTATTCCGGTTCGGGGTCTGTAGCAACCATCCGCCCTACCGACTCTTTGATTTTCGGCGCGTCCCCCGTGTTCGAGTATTCGCGCTCCCATTCCTTGAGCGGCTGCTTGAACATTTTCCCCAACTTGCTCATGCCAGCCTTGCCTTCACTTTTTCACTAATCGTCTTGCCATCCACGGTCTTGCCCGCCAGCTTTGCCTGCACGGCTTTCATTACGACGCCCATCTGTTTGGCAGAGGCCGCGCCGGTTTCCGCAAAGGCTTCGTCAATCGCGCGATCGATTTCGTGCGGCTCCGCCGCTGCGGGCAGATAGCCTTCAATCAGCTTTCGTTCAGCTTCTTCCTTCTGCGCCAGTTCTTCGCGCCCACCCTGGCGGAACATCTCCGCCGCATCCACGCGCTGCTTTGCCAAGCTCTTCAAGATCTGTTGTTCTGCAGCGTCGTCAAGAGGCTTGGCGGAATCGGCGGCGGCTTTCTGCAAGGCAGATTTGATCATGCGGGCAGTGGAAAGGCGCAGCTCATCTTTGGCCTTCATGGAGGCAACAATGTCCTTCTGGACCAGTTCAAGAACAGGCATGTTTACGATGGTGCTCACATTTTACTGCGTTTCGCTTGGATGTTACGATCAAACCTAATGCCGGGCGAAGGGGCCATGCAACCCGCGACGCCGCGTTTCGATGGAATTGACGTCCTTCGCGGACTCTCCATCTTTCTGGTAATTCTGCTTCACATCTCTATCCGTATGAACGGAGCCGGCCACCCCTTCCGGAACGCAATGCCGCCTCTGCTTTTTCACTTCCTGTTCCGCAACGGAAACAATGGGGTGACGGTGTTTTTTGCCATCTCAGGGTTTCTGATTACGCTGACATCAATTCGACGTTTCGGCGGCCTCCGCGCCATGCGCCCGGCGGTGTTCTATCGCATTCGCTTCGCCCGAATCGCGCCGTTGCTTCTGCTGGTCCTGGCGCTGTTGAGCGCGCTTCATTTACTGCACGCCGAGGGTTTCACCATCCTGCCGCAGAGAGCTTCCCTGCCTCGAGCGCTTTTCGCCGCGTTGACTTTCCATCTCAATTATCTGGAAGCGGTGCGGGGCTGGCTGCCGGCAAATTGGGACGTGCTCTGGTCGCTCTCGGTGGAAGAGATGTTTTATCTGGTTTTCCCGCTCTGCGTACTGCTTTTCCGGCCACCGCTCTTTGTGGCTCTGCTGGCCCTCTTTGTCGCTCTGGGCCCATTTGCGCGAACTGTTTGGGCGTTCAACGAGATCTGGGCAGAGAAGACATATTTGGGCGGCATGGATTCGATCGCGCTCGGCTGCCTTTCGGCGATTCTCATCGCGGCGCGTCCCCACTTTGCGAAGCGGTACACCTTCTTGCTCGGAACCGCGGGAAGCGCCTTGATGCTCCTCATCTTCATCTGGCCGCCTTGGAGCGCCATGAAATATATCGGAAAGAGCGGCCTGGATGGCACGGTGCTTGCGCTCGGCACCTGCCTGGTGATCATCGCCACAGTTCAGCACGGGTTCGCGGGCACGCGCCTGACTCAGCCGATTCAGTGGCTGGGCCGCAACAGTTATGAGGTTTATCTCACTCACGAGTTCGTCATTGTTTGGGCAACGCTGCTCTATGCATCGCGTCCGATCGGCCCGCAGTGGCTTTGGGTGATCCTGATTGTGGTCCTATCCGCCTTATTAGGCGCGGCCGTGGCGCGACACTTTTCGGAACCGCTAAATCTCCGCTTGCGCGGCCGCTCGCGGCATTCGCCAATAACCCACGGCAGCAAGAATTCCCAATAGCCCCGCACAAGCGTAAAACAACGCGCGAATTCCGATTTGTTCGGCGGCGGTTCCTGAAATCACCAGCCCCAACATTTGCGCCAGGGCAATCACGCTCATGAAGCTGCTGCTGACGCGCCCCAGCATTTCAGGAGGCGTTTTCCCCTGCATGAGTACCTGAGCGGGCGTGATGATGAAAGCCACGCCGAACCCGAGTCCGAACGAAGCAAGGGCCGTGGAGGCAATCAGCGTGATGAGTCCCATGATCAGCACGGAGAAGCCGATGAGCAGAAGCCCGATCAGCACCATCTTCTCGCTCGCGATCTTCATTCCGAACTTCCGCAACAGTGCGGTGCCTACCAGCATTCCGACGCCAATCAGAGCGCTGAGCAGGCCGAACGAGGTGGAGCCGGCGTTTAAGAAATCCCGCACATAAATTGCGATCAAGGGACCGAAGCAGCTCATCACAAAGAAGCCCGCGCCCATGGCCAGGATCACGAAGCCCAAAACGGGCGAATGGAACAGAAAGCCGGCGCCGCTACCCAGGTCCCGGAGGACGGAACGCACGCCTTTCGACGCCACTACGGCGGTTCGCTCAATCGAAATGCCGGACAGCATAAGGGCGGAGAACAGAAAGCTGAAGCCGTCATAAATGAAGCAGGAGTTCGGCCCGAATGCGCCCACCAGCGCACCTGCTAAAGCGGGGCTTACAATGCGCGTAACCAGGAACGCTTGCATGATCAGCGCATTCGCGTTCATAAGCCCTTCCTTGGGCACGATGGTCCGGACGGTTACGGATTGCGCGGGGCTGAAAAACGTGGAAACGAAACTGATGGCGAAGAGGATGACGTAAAGCGCGTAAAGGCTGCTGGCGAACACCAATCCGAACGCCAGCACGCAACGGATCAGGTCGCTTGAAATCATGGTGGTTTTCACGTTCCAACGGTCGACGAAGACGCCCGCCAGCGGCCCGATCAAGCCCATGGGCAGCATATAGAACAGTGAAATCAGCGTCATCTGTTCGGGATTGGCGTGGAGCCGGAATGAGGCGACGCTCAGGATGGCGAACAGCGCCAGAAAATCGCCCATGACGCTCACGAACTGGGCGATCCACAAACGGCGCATACCGTGTAGAGCCAGCACTTCACGGAAGCTGAGGGTCGCGACTACGGGCGGATTCTCTGCGCTCACGGTTCGTCCATTGTAACGGGCGGGCGATTCAGAACGACAGTTTAGCGCGCTAATTTGTTTTGGCGGCTCATGCTTCCTCTCATTCGAAACCGCTGATGGACCGCCGGCTGGGGTTAGCACCCCCAAGACGGGGACTTGAGGCCACCGGGAAGCACGGCAACTTATTCAGGAATACACTCAAGATGCGTTGAACAGTATAGTTGCCATTAGGGTTATGGGCCCACGATATAATCAGCACTGAATGAGCATGCTGTCCCCACGTCTGCAACTCAAGGTCGCGCAAAAACAAATCCTCACCCCCGGCCTGGTGCAGATGGTCACCGTTCTCCAGCTCAATCGGCTCGAGCTGAAGGAGATGATCAACCAGGAGATCGTCAATAATCCGGTTCTTGAGGAGTCCGCGGATTCCGGCGAGGAGATTACCGCCGAGGAATTGCAGCCGCTTCTTGAAAGCGAACGCGCGCACGATCCCGCAGATCAGACCATCCTGGAGGCCGCCATGATCGACCCGCATCGCTCCGATGCCGCGGGCGAAATGGGTGCGCTCTCCCCCGACCTGATCGGCGAAAGCGGCAACACGTCTCTCGAAACGCCGGCGCCCGATTCCCTGGAAGCGCCTGCCGCGACTGATCCGTTCGATGAGATCGATTACGGCTCCTTCTTTGAAGACTATCTCGACCCCGGATACAAATCCCCGGCGTCCGAGGTCGTCGAGAAGCCTTCGTTTGAAACGTTCCTATCGCAGCCGGTGACGCTGCCCGATCACCTCCGCTCGCAATTGAGCGTCAGCCTGATCTCGGACGACATTCGCGATGCCGCTGAATCCATTATTGGAAATCTGGATGAAGACGGGTATTTGATCGCGTCGCTCGATGAGATTGCGCAGATTGGCGACCATTCCCGCGAGCAGGTGGAGCAGGCTTTACGGGCCGTGCAGTCACTGGAACCGGCGGGGGTCGGCGCACGCGATCTAAAGGAGTGCCTGCTTCTTCAGATTGAGAGCCGCAATGGGAAGGGCGGCGTAGCCTGGCTGATCGTTTCGAATTATCTACGCCTCTTAGAGACGCGTCAGTTTAAGGAACTCGCGAAAGTGCTGGGCAGGCCTCCGGAGCACATCGAAATCGCGGTGCGCATGATCAAGCACCTGAATCCGCGGCCCGGCATCCGTTATTCCGGTCCCGGCGCGCGGCTGGTGGAGCCGGACGTTTACTTCATCAAAGACGGGGACGATTACCTCATCCAGATGAACGATGAGGAAGTGCCGCAGCTGCGCCTGAACGCGCAATACCGAAAGATGCTGGACCGCGATAACGGCGCGACCAAAGAAGTCCGCGATTACGTTCGCGAGCGCTACACTTCCGCCATCATGCTGATGAAGAACATCGAGCAGCGGAAACAGACGATTCAGCGCGTCTGCGAATCCATCAAACGCCGACAGGGAGAATTCCTGGCGCAGGGCCTCGACTTTTTGAAGCCGATGATGATTAAAGAAGTTGCCGAGGAAGTGGGGGTTCATCCGTCTACTGTTAGCCGCGCGGTCGCCAATAAGTACGCGCACACCCCGCAGGGCGTTTTCGAACTGCGCTACTTCTTCTCCGAATCCGTGCAAGGCCCCTCGGGCGGAGATCTTCCGCTTTTGCTGCTCAAACGCAAAGTAAAGAAGATGATTGAAGAAGAGAATCCGCGCCGGCCTCTTACCGATGAACAAATCACGTCACTGCTGCAGGCAGAAGGCATTGACGTAACCCGCCGCACCGTTGCAAAATACCGCGAAGACATGAAGATTCCCTCAACGCATCAGCGTCGTCTTCGCGAATAATTTCATGAAAGTCACCTATACAGGCATTCACGTTCACCTGACTCCCGCTCAGGTCCAGAAGCTCGAAGAGCAGTTCAAGAAGGTGAGCAAAGTGCTCGATGGCAAGGGCCGCGGCCCCAACGCCGAACACGAGGCGCACGTTCGCATCTCGGTGGAACGTCATCTTCACTGCGCCGAAGTGAACGTCAATTTCCATCACCATACTTTGGTTGGGCACGCTCAGGATGCCGACCTTTTTGCCGCAATTCACGGCGCCGCGCACAAGCTGGAAACGCAGGCCATTAAAGTCACCGAAAAGTGGACCGATGGCCGTCGCGTTTCGAAGCAGGAAGCCGTTCCCGATCAGGCTTAAATGGCGACGAGTTCGGGCGAAAACGCCAAGGCTGCGCCTGACGGAAAGTCCGAACTCGTCATTATTACCGGACTCAGCGGATCCGGCAAGGGTTCCGTCCTCAAGGTGCTTGAGGACCTCGGCTACTACTCCGTCGATAATCTACCGATCGATCTGATTCCGAAGTTCGCGGAACTCACGCGTGATTCGGAAACCGCGAAAATGGCCGCTTTGGTGGTGGATATTCGCGAGGGCGATGGCCTGAAGCGTTTCCCGGCGATGTTTCATAAGGTCCGCCAGAGCATCGCGACACGCCTGATTTTTCTGGAAGCAGCGGATGAAGCTATTCTGCGCCGCTTTAGCGAGACTCGCAGACCGCATCCGCTGGGAACGGGACGATCGATCGAGAAATCGATTGTCGCGGAACGGCGCCAACTTGCTCCCATCAAAGCGCTGGCCGATCTTACGATCAACACGTCCAAGTTCACAGTTCATGAACTTCGAGACTTCATCAATGAGAAATTTCGCGGGGAACGCGAAGAATCGAAAATCATGGTGTACATCTCCAGCTTCGGTTTCCGCCACGGAGTTCCCGCGGATAGCGATCTGGTATTTGATGTCCGCTTCCTTCCCAACCCGAATTACATTGCCAAGTTCAAGCACCTGACCGGACGCCATCCCAGCGTGGCCCGGTATATTCGCTCATTTCCGCAGACTCAGGAATTTATCGCCCGTATTTCGGAGCTGCTGACATACCTGCTCCCGCATTACATACAGGAGGGCAAGAGTTACCTGACGATTGGTTTCGGCTGCACAGGGGGGCACCACCGCTCGGTCATGATCGCCGACCAGATCCGGAAGAACCTGGCGCAAGCCGGCTACAAAACCAAGGTCTCTCATCGAGATATGACAAAAGCCCTATGAAGCTTACTCTGACCACGGTCGACGCTTTTACGAATAAGCAGTTCGGGGGGAATCCGGCCGCTGTCACCGTGCTTCCGGAGCCCATGCCCGAGGCATTTCTGCAGGATCTTGCGATGGAGATGAACCTGGCAGAGACCGCTTATCTGTTGAAGCGCTCTGACGGGACCTTCGACCTTCGTTGGTTTACGCCGAGTACTGAAGTCGACCTCTGCGGGCATGCCACGATTGCGAGCGCCCATGTGCTTTGGACTACGGGCGCGCTGCCGGAGCGGGAGACTGCGCGCTTCCACACGCGAAGCGGAATGCTTACCGCAACCAAACGCGGTGAGTGGATCGAACTCGATTTTCCCGCGACACCAGCCACCAGCGCCGCGCTGCCTGCAGGATTTACGGAATTTACGCCTTCTTACGCCGGGAGGACCAAGTTCGACTATCTGCTCGAAGTGACCGAAGACGAACTTCGCGGAGCGAAACCCAACATGGCTGAACTGGCGAACTTGGGTGGACGAGGCGTAATCGTCACCAGCCGCTCCGCCGACGCGAACTTCGATTTTCTGAGCCGGTTCTTCGCGCCGGCCGCCGGGATTGATGAGGACCCGGTTACCGGCTCCGCCCACTGCGCATTGGCGCCGTACTGGTCGGCGAAACTGAACAAGACCGTGATGATGGCCCATCAAGCCTCCAAGCGCGGCGGCGACATTCGAGTAGAACTGAAAGGCGATCGTGTTCTGATCTCCGGCCAAGCCGTAACCGTTCTTTCCGCTACTTATCACGATCACTTATCACGATGACACCCGCTGAGGATCAACCGCCTCCTTTCCTCAGACGCTGGCGGAACGTTTATCTGCTAGTGTTGCTGGTGCTGGCGTTTGATATCGCGCTTCTTTATCTCTTCACTGTCCGTTTCCGATGAGGGTCCTGGACTGGGTCACCCTCATCCTCACGCTGGCCGCCCTGGTCAGCTATGGACTTTACCGTTCGCGGAACCAGAAATCGGTCAGCGATTTCTTCCTTGCCGGGAGATCGATGCCTTGGTACGCCATGGGGCTTTCGATCATGGCGACTCAGGCCAGCGCCGTCACGTTCATCTCAACCACCGGGCAGGCCTATGTGGACGGTATGCGGTTTGTCCAGTTTTACTTCGGGCTGCCGATCGCGATGGTGATTCTGTCCGCCACCGCAGTGCCGATTTTCGCGCGCGCGAAAGTCTACACGGCCTACGAATATCTGGAGCAGCGCTTCGACGCGAAAACGCGCGCACTGGCGAGCGCTATCTTTCTGATCCAGCGCGGTCTGGGAGTCGGCGTCGCAATCGCCGCTCCCTCGATCGTTCTCAGCGTCATCTTCGGATGGGACGACCGCATCACCACCGTAGTAATCGGTACGCTGATCATCCTCTACACCACGTTCGGCGGCATCCTGGCGATCACATGGTCCGACGTGCTCCAGATGTCGATCATCTTTTGCGCACTCATCTTTGCGCTGGTGATGATCTTGTCGCTGTTGCCGCCCGAAATTTCTTTTTCTGGTGCGGTGCGGCTCGCGGGAGCAGCAGGTCGGCTGAACGCGATCGACCTGCACTTCGATTGGAACAATCGCTATAACCTTTGGAGCGGTTTGATCGGGGGAACGTTCCTGGCGCTTTCGTACTTCGGCACCGACCAGTCTCAGGTACAGCGGTATCTAACCGGAAAATCGATCGCTCAGAGTAAGCTGAGCCTGCTCTTTAATGGCATGGCGAAGGTACCGCTGCAGTTTTTCATCCTGTTTGTCGGGGCGATGGTCTTTGTGTTCTACCTCTTCGAAGCGCCGCCCCCTTTGTTCCAGAGACCGGCGTTGGAGCGAGTGCAGTCGAACTCCGCCTGGGTTGAGACGGAGGCGAAATACAAGCAGGCGTTTGAAGCTCGGCGCCAGGCGGCTTATGCGGTGGCGAAATCCGACGCGGCGATTCCCGCGTTTCGCGAGGCGCAAAAGCATTTCGAGCAAACCCGCGCGGACGCGATTACGCTGGCGGGGGGCGCGAAATATAACGACACGAACTACGTCTTTCTGTCATTCGTGACACGCTATCTTCCGGTTGGGCTGGTGGGGCTGATTATCGCTGTAATCTTTGCGGCCGCGATGTCGTCCAGTTCCGGCGAGATCAACTCCCTTGCCACCGTTAGCGTGATCGACATTTACAAGCGCCATATCCGTCCCGATGCGACGGGAAACCACTATCTGATCGTTTCTCGCGTCGCCACGGCTTTCTGGGGCCTGTATGCAATGTTTTTTGCGCAGTTCGGCAAAAACCTGGGCTCCCTGGTGGAGGTGGTCAACCTGGTCGGCTCGCTTTTCTACGGTTCTCTGCTGGGCGTATTTGCGTTAGCGTTCTTTTCGAAACGGACCACCGGCACGGCGGCTTTTTGCGGCATGCTGGCGGGGGAAGCCGCAATCTTCAGCGCGTTCTTCTTCACGAATATCTCTTTCCTTTGGTACAACGTGATCGGCAGCGTGGTCGTGATTACCGTGGCCGCTCTATTTCCTAAGAAAGTAATCGTTAGATAGGCTTAGCCGGCGCTGAACTAATTGGCTGACGGTCACGCCTGCCGACCGGGCGTTTGAGGGGCCTGTGCCGGTGATGGTGACCAAGGTTCCGCGCGCCGTAACGGTAACGTTGAACGAAGGCGACACTTGCGCACCCGCCGGGATGGTGACCGATGCGGGCAGCGTAGTCTGCGCGGGAGCACTGCTTGAGAGCGCAACCAGGATGCCGCCCGTAGGGGCGATGGCCTGAGAAGTTACCGTACCGGTATAGACGCCGGTTTGCCCGGCAACGGGCCGGAGAGTCAGGACGCTCAACTCGTCCGATTTCAGCGTGACGGATCGGACTACCAGGTTATCGATGGCTACGCCGCATGCCGTCCCGCCGGCTACACAGGTCCCATTGGCGTCCTGCGTATAATCGGGCCGGAACTGAAAGGTGGTTCCCGCTGTTCCCGGCAGACGCATGGATACATGCTGGAATCCGCCGGAATTTCCTGACCACATCGGGATGTCCTGAAAGTAAGCACTGCTGCTGGAGCGAGGCGCATGCTTAGGGTAGGAGTAGATGGAACCGGTGAAGAAATCCGCGGCAAACGCTTCCGCCCACACGGCAACAGCCGCGTGTCCCGGGGTGAAATCGGTGAGCCGCAGGTGAGCCCCATCGTAGGCGAGCACCGGATAACCGCCGTATTGGGCATCGTCTTCGAGGTTGTAGCAGATGTCGAAATCGATGGTCGAATAAGCCGCTTCGGCGGGGATCGAAATGTTGGGACTCGCAACGCGCTCAAAGCGGGTTGCGTTGGTCGTTGCGCCGTCTTCCAGTTCCTGGTGATAGAGCGCGTTTGTTGCCCCTCCACAGAATCCGGCTCGGGTGGTCCAGGCAACCGTGTTCGAGCCGCCCTGGTGAATCGTCCCCCATCCCGCGGGGAGCGAGCCAGGCGCTATAGAATCGAAGTTTTCCGAAAGAACTGTACTCGTAACAGGCGTCCCGGTCTGTTGAGTGAAAGGAAGAGTCGTCGTCCCCTGCCCTGTGGTGACTGTTAAGACGAATTCAATGGGGGTGCCGGGGACAAAACCGGGCGCGAGCGTCAGCACGAAATCGGCAGTGTTGATCGCGCTTGCTCCAGGGGCTAAATTTGGGTAACTGCGGGTAGCGGCGAGAATGGAGACGCCTCCGGTCCCGGTCGAAAGGGTGCCCGAAACACCGGTGTACGTAGTCGCACCAACCGCCGCATTCTGGACATAGTTGGTCAAGGGAAGCCGGTAACGAACCTGATCGCCGGCATCGACGAATCCGTTGCCGCCGCTTTCCGTGAACGCTACGGTTCCCAAGCTAAGAGCCGCTTTTCCCCCCGTCACTTTCGCGAACCCTGGAGGGTTCGGGATGGGGAGAAAACTGGGATAGGGGAAGGTGCCGGTTGGCTGGAGGTCGACGAAGGAGGCTTGATTCGGGGTTGTGGAGTAGGCCGCGTAAAATGTCCCATTCTGAGCGACGGCGGAGTTGTAATCGCCGATGTTCGGCTGTCCGGTATCGTTGCCGTAATTGGCATGGAAAGGACGCCCGGTAAGCGGGGTGGGGACGGAGAAGGTGGAACCGGCATCGTCGGAATAGGTGCGGGTCATTTCCGTTAAATCGCCGCTAGCAGCCACGTGTTGATCGTCATACATGACGTTGACCCGGCCATTCGATTTGTCCACTGCAATAAACGGGAACCATTGCGCGCGATCGGCACCAGGGTTGGGATCGACCATTTTGCCTGGTCCGAAAGTGAGCCCCCCATCCGTGCTTCGCCAAAGAGTGATGTCGATGTTGCTGTTGACAGAGCTTTGAGTAGCAGCGGCAATATAAATATTGCCTCGGTTAGCGCCGGGGGAATTATCGACAGCCATGGAGGGAAAGCTATTAATTCGGTCGCTGCCGATGACCTGATCCGGAGCGATATAATTCGCGGCCGATACGTTCACCGGCGCGCTCCAGGTAACGCCGTTATCAGTTGAGCGGGAAAAGCCCACGTTCGTACTGCTTGAAGAGTACGCAACGTAGGCATTGGAAGACCCGTTGCCAGCGAAGCGCGGAACCGAACCGGTAAAGTTGCCGCTTGCAATAATCACACCCGCTGACCAGGTGGGAGTCGCTGCCGTCATCAGGTCGTCGGAATAAGCCGTGCGGATCTCAATGTTGGTGGCCGTGAAATTGGACCAGCTGATCAGGACCCGGTTTGTTTCGGGATCGACATCGATAAATTCTTTATCGGAGGCGTCGCCAGCATGGGGCAGGGTTGCGGCGGTGACTTCGAACGGTCCCTGCCAGGTGTGCCCGCAATCCGTCGAGCGGTGTAGGGACATGGTCTGGGCGGTAGCGGTGGCGCTGGTAGCTTTGACGAAAATGGAAGAGTAAATAAACTGGCAGCCTGAGCCGCCGGGAACGAACTTAATATCGGAGTCGCCGAAAACCTGGGGATATTTGGTGGTGCCAATAGTGGTTGTCGGGCCTGCGGGAAGCTGGCCGCCATCGGTGAAACTGACGCCTCCGTTGTCAGAGTAGGCGAAACCCGAAACTGAAATAGGATTCAAGCCGAACCCGCGAGTGTCGTTGAAACCGACAACGATATGCTGGCCGCTGGGATCGACCGCAATCGACAGTTCGGCTTGCCCGCCACTGGGCCCTTCAGTAAACCCCATATCGCTGCAGTCCTCGTCGAGGTTGTCGCACTGGTCCACTTTATTGGGAGCGACCGCCATATGAACCTTTGAGCCGGCACCATGGGAAGGCAGCGTTTTCAGGCGCTCATTAACGGTTCGTGCCAAGCGGCCCATGGGGGACATATTCTGATAAAGATCCTGATCCGCGCCTGGCTTCGTCTTTTGCGCGTTCGCTGACACCACCGCCATACTGCCGATGGCAAGTACCGCAACTGCATTTGCCCGGTTGTGGCGCTTCAGCCCCCTCCAGAGAAGACATCCGCCTCCGAAACCCATCAGAAGGAGCGTAGAGGGCTCCGGAGTTGCCGTGGGCGCCACGGTAACGGTAAAGAGGGCTTCGGAGATTGCGGCGGAATCTCCGTTGTCAAAGGTCTGCAGAATGGTAGTGAGATTCGAGGAGTAAGTATTTGCCGGCAGCGTTACCGAATTTGAGATGGAGCTTCCTGAAAACGTATTGCTATCGGAGGACGAACTCGTGGTTTGGGTGTACCCGCCCAACTCCGGCCCCGGTGAACGCTCCGGAGAAAACGTAGTTGATGGAAAGGATGGCGTTGGTGGACGTCACGGTGAAGGCAAAATCCACTTCACCCGGCGACGGCACATCGAAGTTGCTTTGGGAAAAAGAAGGCAGCTTAATATCAAGCGTGTTGCTCGCACGCACCGCCGAAGACCCGTTCAAAAACGCGCCTCCGTTATTATCGGAGTAAGAAATCGAGCCGAAATTGATAACCGCACCGTGAGCCGCAAGAGCAAAGGTGGAGAGAACGAGAAAGAGTCGGATCATGGAGACGATCTGCCGATTTGACCATAAAATCAAGGAGTAAAACAACAAGTGTTAAGACTGGGCCTCACCGGCGGCTTGGCTTCCGGAAAATCGGTTATCGCGGCGGAGCTCGAGCGATTAGGATGCGTGGTGGTTCGCGCCGACCAACTCGGACACGAGGTTCTTTCGCGCGGTGGCGAGGCTTATGCGGCCACAGTTGAACGTTTTGGCCAAGGCATCTTAAAGCCGACAGGAGAGATCGACCGCTCGAAACTGGCAGCTCTGGTTTTTCCAGACGCCGAGGCGCTTGCCGCTCTCAACAGCTTGGTCCATCCGGCCGTGTTTGCTCGAGAAGCGGCGATTTTCGACGCCGCGCCAGCGGATGCCATTGTGGTGGTTGAAGCGGCGATCCTGATCGAATCCGGCTCTTACCGGTCGTTCGATAAGCTGATTCTGGCGCACTGCCCCGAATCCGTCCAAATCGAACGCGCGATGCTGCGTCCGGGAGCGACATTGGCCGATGTGCAGGCTCGGCTGGCCCGGCAGCTATCGCTCGAGAAGAAACTCGCCTTTGCTGACTACGTAATCGATACCTCTGGAACGGAAGAGAATACACTGCGCGAAACCCGCCGCCTCTTCGATACTCTAAGGGAAGATCCACTTCGCACATGCGCCTCCGAACCCTTATCCTGACACTCGGCTTTTTAGGAGCGTTCTACATTTTGACCAGCCATGGCGACATGAGCGGCTGGCGCCCGCTTGCCAAGAAGATCAACGAAACAGGAAAGCTTTGGAGTCAACCGGCCAGCGCGCAAACAGCTTCTCTTTCCGGCGACGAACAGAACAACGTCGATATCTATAAAGCCTCCCGAACCGCGACGGTGAACATTACCAGCATCGTGTACCAGGAAAACTTTTTCATGCAGGTTTTTCCGTCCAAGGGCACAGGATCCGGGTTCATTGTGAACGAAACTGGACAGATTTTGACGAATAATCACGTGGTAAACGGAAGCCAACAGCTCTCCGTCACGCTGGCCGACCACAAGCAATATAAGGCTCGCATTTTGGGGACGGACCCCCGGAACGATTTAGCGCTGATCCAAATCAACGCAGGACATAAACTGCCGTTTCTCCATCTGGGGGATTCCGATTCTCTTCTGGTGGGGCAGAAGGTGCTCGCGATCGGCAATCCCTTCGGCTTGGAGGGAACGCTGACGACAGGGATCGTCAGTTCCCTGCACCGTCCTCTGGCTGGAGAGAACGACCGGCCACTTGAGGATCTCATTCAGACGGATGCGGCGATCAACCCCGGAAACTCGGGCGGGCCGCTGCTCGATTCTCACGGCAACGTGATCGGCATCAATACTGCGATTTACGGACAGCAATCGATGTCCGATGGGCAGGCTGGAAACATCGGGATTGGGTTTGCGATGCCAATCAGCCGGGCCAAGGTGATGCTGGACGAATATGCGGCAACGGGTCGCATTGCCTTACCGACTTTCGGCGCGGTGTCCCTGTTCGTGCAGGGCGAACTGGCCGACGCGCTCCGCCTTCCTGCCGATGGCGGGCTGTTGATCCAGCGCGTCGATGCGGATTCCCCGGCGGCGCAAGCGGGATTGCGCGGACCTACGCGAAGAGTGATCATCGGCAACTATGCGGTTGGTATCGGGGGCGACCTGATTACAGCGGTGGATGGCAAGCAGATAGAGACACAAGACGCCATTCAGCGCGCGATGACCCGGAAGCGCGTAGGCGACCAGCTCGAGCTAACCATTAACCGCGCGGGCAAAACGCAAAAGGTGACGGTTCGGTTGGGCGAATCGAGCGTAGTCCTGTAGTAGGTAGTCGTGTAGCCGGGTCTAAAAGCCGGACAAATCCGTGCCGAACACATAGATCGCGACAAATACCGCCAACCAGACGATGTTTGTGAAGTGCACAAAGAGCGCGGCTGCCCCGACGTCTGACTGGTCCACACGAGCCGCTCTGGTGATCAGGTAGGGCAGGCCTCCAATCAGGTGGAGCGCATGGTAACCGGTAATCAGGCAGAAGGTTTCGGCGAACAGGATCGAGGGTTTTTCGAAGAACAGGAGCCTGGCCCATTCCATGGCGTCGCAGATCAGAAACATCACCCAGACTCCAGCGGTGGCGGCGATAAGACGGGTCGCCAACAGTGGGTCCGCTTTCGCTTGCGCATTTTTGGCGGCGTTCATGGTGAAGCTTCCGGAGAAGGCGAACAGTGTCATCGCGAGCGCCATCACCGCGCTGGGGAAGTGCAAGGCGGCAGACCAGTCTTGCGCGCGCACTCTCACGACTAAGTAGGCGGTGAAGAGCAGTGCAAAGATCGCCCCGTCTGCGACCAGGAATCTCAGCATTGCGCGTTGGCGGCGGGTTTCAGCAACCTTCATCGCGGGGGGGTCTCACCCCCGATAGATGAGCAGGAGCATCAGGAATATCCAAAGTACATCGAGAAAGTGCCAGAATACGACCGAGACTTCAACGAACGTCCGTCTGGTGGGCCCGAGGCGGAAGCGGAGCGCGGCTTGAGCGATCCACAGAAGAGCGCCCAGGCCCACGATGGCGTGCGCGGCATGGGTCCACGTGAGGATGTAGAAAAAGCCGTTGCTCGGGTTGCCCTCAACGTAAAGGCCCGCGCGGCTCAATTGGCGCCATGCCAGGATTTGGCCCGCAAGGAAGCCTGAGCCCAGAACCGTGCCAATGCACCAGAGCCAATTGAAGAGCACACGGCGGTGATTTCTGAGTTGACGGCGCGCCGCATCAAGAAAGACGCTGCTGACCAGAAGGATCGCCGTGTTCGGCCAGAGGATAGCCGGCAAAGGCATCTTCACCCAATCCGTGCTCAGGTGGCGTCTGACGATAAGGGTGAAAGCCAGGGCTCCGAACGTGATCAGGCTTGCGGTCATCATCACGGCAAGCCCAATCAGGGAAGTGGTACGTTGCGAACCGCGGTTTTCAGGGTTGTGGTCATCGCCCCCATCATCTCCGCTAGGAAACGGGGGGAGAACTACCGGGGGGCTACCGCCTTCTATCAGGGTCCCAGGCAAGTTTTATTGTAGCTGGTCAGGCAGCAGGAGTCGTTTGCTCCAGGGAGGCGGCCCGTGAGAACAATTACTTCGATTTTTTCGTTGCTTTGATCTTGGGCACGGGCGGGGGTTCGCCGTTTTCGGCAGCCAAAGCGGCAGCCGCGGCTTTGCGCGGATCGATCTTGGGCGGAGGCGCAATCTCGTGGCGGAAATCGTGATCGTTATAGCAGGTTCGGCAGCGGACTTTGGCGGGCTCTCCGTTCAGGGTGGAGACTACCGCGTGGTTCATAATGCGCTTGCACTTTACGCAGAAGTCATCGATGATGTCGCCCAGACGTACTTCGCGATCGAGCACGGCTACAGGGTCTCCGCTTTGTCGTGGTTGATCTCCGGCGTAAGCCAGAGCGCCTGTTCGAAGCCGACGTACTTACAGATCCGCAGTTCGCCGGATTCCGTTTCAAGGAGGTCACCGATCGCAAGCGGTCGTTCAGAGGCGCGCAATTGGGCCCAGGCAGCGTATTCAGTAAGGGCTTCAACGTGGGGACCGGGCTCGTAGTCTTTCGATTTCACCTGGGCCGCACCTGTAACGTGGGGAGCCCACCGGAAGCTCTGGCGAGGAGCATCTTTCATGCGATGGATCTGGAACCGATGCATTAACGCCTCATTGTAGTGCAAAGATGTGGGCTTCGTCACGCCGGTCCGAGGTGAACCGGAGTCCGGTGCCGGGATTACTGCAGTGCGAGTACTTGGGCGGCGTCGCGCATGCCGAGTTCGACCCAGCGCTCAATATTCGATTGCTTCCAGATGACGGCGTCGTGTGCAGTGCCCAATTCTTCGCTGGGGGAAATGGTGGTGACTTTGATATGCAGGGGCACAGGAGCGGCCGGGCGAATTCGCGTAAGAACCTGCGAGCCGGCCTGCACCCACCAGGGTGTAACTTGCGGGAGCGAATCGATGGCGATGATTTCAGTGGCGCCCATCTCGACCGCAGCCCAAAGGGGGAGCTTGTCGATGAGTCCGCCATCGGTGTAACGGCGGCCATCAATGAGCACGGAGGGCATGATCAGTGGGATGGAACAGCTGGCGAGCAGGTGATGCGCGGTGACCTGTTCGGTTTGAATCAGGCGCGGACGCAACCAGGGAAGCTCCACGGTGACCATGCCGAAAGGGATTTCAGGGTGGTAGTGTTCGAGCAGCATCTTGGCGCGGTCGAGTAACGGGCCGTGTTCAAAATAGCCGTTCGCGAAGTTGGGCTTTGGGGTAAAGGTGAGATCGCGGGCGGTTGAGGGATGAAGCCAACGTTCCGTAAGCTCATCGCCCGAGCAACCGGAGGCGATGGACCAGCCGTTCAACGCCCCGACCGATGCACCCACGACCAGATCTATTCGCTTCTGCTGTTCAAGGGCCTTCCAAACTCCCGCCTGATACGCACCGAAATAGCCGCCGGCTGAAAGCACCAGGGCCGTTCTACAACTCATTACCCTATGTTATGCATAATTCATGCTTGTCCGCGCGGCTGTTCTGACACAATTTGGGGCCCCGTTGGAGATGCGGGAGTATCCGGTACCGAGTACGTTGGCCGCGGGCGAGGCTCTGGTGCGTGTGGAAATTGCCGGGATCTGCGGCACCGACGCGCACTTATGGCTGGGGCAATTGCCGATTCCGCTGCCGGTCATTCTGGGGCACGAATCGGCGGGCGTGGTGGAACGGTTGGGGTCCCACGGCATGCGAGACTGGCGCGGCGAAGAGTTGCGCGAGGGCGACCGCGTGACTTGGGCGAGTTCCATCAATTGCGGGGAATGCTTCTACTGCCGGCTGAAGAAACAGCCCACCCGTTGCCTGTCGCGCAAGGCTTATGGAATTTCCTATAACGCGTCGGAGGCACCGCACCTGCGGGGCGGGTATGCGGAGAAAATCCTGCTCAGAGCGGGAAGCGCGATCTTCCGGCTGCCCGACGGGCTGGCCATGGAGGCCGTGGTGGGCGCGGGATGTGCCTTAACGACTGCGATCCATGGGATTGAGCGGGCGCCGGTGGAATGGGGCGATACGGTGGTGATTCAGGGCGCGGGTCCGGTAGGCCTGGCAGCGCTGGCGGTGGCGAAGGAATCCGGGGCGGAGCGGCTGATTGTGGTGGGTGGGCCGGACCATCGGCTTGAGTTGGCGAGGCAGTTTGGCGCCCATGCGGTGGTGTCCATCAACGAGTTTGGCGGCGTAGAGGATCGGCGGGCGGCAGTGTTGCGTGAAACGGGACCCCATGGCGCGGACGTCGTAATTGAGTGTGTGGGACATCCGGCGGCGGTGAATGAAGGGCTCGAATTTTGCCGCGATGGTGCGCAGTTTCTGGTGCTTGGGCAATACGCAAATGCGGGAGAGATTTCGTTTAATCCCCACACGGTGACGCGGAAACAATTACGAATGATCGGGAGTTGGGGGTTTGAGGCGCGGCACGTGGACCGTGCCTTGCGGATGCTGGGAACAAATGCTTGGGGCGAGCGATTCGCCGCTGAAATCACCCACCGCTACAGTTTGGCGCAGGCGAACCAGGCACTCGAAACTGTGCGGGAGTGGCGGGGCGGAAAGACCGTTTTGCAGCCCCAATTGTGAGAACCTTCAAGTTGGAGACGTTTTGAAGCGACTGCTTTGGCTGCTGTTGATTCCGCTAATTTGCCTCGGCGCATGGTGGGGCATTGCGGCACGGAACACTGGACCGGAGGTTCGTTTCGTAAAGCCGAAGCGCGAAATGCTGGTGAGCAACCTGCCGACGAACGGTAAGGTGGAACCGATCGAGTGGGCCAGTGTTCGGGTGGACGCTCCGGGGTTGGTGACGAAGATGGCGGTGCAACAGGGGCAGCAGGTGGCTCAGGGGGCGCTGCTCGCTCGCTTGAGTGCACCGGCGGGGCTGGGCGAACAGGTAGCGGCGGAACAGGCGCGGGTGGCGCAGGTGCGGACCGAACTGGACGTTGTGAATAAAGGCGGAAAACCGAGCGAGCTGACCGATATTGAGAACAATCTCACGCGTCTCCGGTATGACCGGGACCAGCAGGCCCGCGAGGCTGCTTCCCTGAAGCGGCTCTATGACAAACAAGCGGCAACCTTGTTCGAGCTGGTAGCGGCGCAGTCCCGATTGAAACAGATGGAGATCGATATCGAGAATCTGGGGAAGCGCCGGGCGGCCCTGGTGAGCAAAGCGGATGTGACAGCGAACGAAGCGCGGCTGCGCGAGGCGCAGTCTACCGTGCGGGCAACGCAGGCGAAGTTGGGACAGGGTGTAATTCGGTCGCCGTTGTCAGGCGTGGTGTACAGCCTGCCCGCGCGCGTAGGAACTTTCTTGGGTGCGGGGGATTTAGTGGCGAACGTGGGGCGGCTGGACCGGCTGCGCGTTCGAGTCTATGTGGACGAGCCCGAGTTGGGACGCGTCAAGGTAGGGCAACCCGTACGAATCACCTGGGATGCGCAGCCGGACAAGAATTGGGCGGGCCGCGTGGAGCGCCTGGCTACGGAAATTACGACGCTGGGAACGCGGCAGGTTGGCGAAGTGTTGTGTACCATCGATAATCCCGGGGGCGAGTTGGTTCCGGGGACGAACGTGAATGCATTTATCGAGACAACCGTGGTTTCCGGAGCTTTGACGATTCCGAAGGAAGCTGTACGGAGGGAAGGGACGCTGGCAAGCGTATTCGTTTTGGACGGAGACAAGGTGCGGCGGGTGCGCGTAGCAACGGGAGCTTCGAGCGTGACTCGGACAGAGATTACGTCCGGATTATCTGAGGGTCAGTCTGTGGCGCTGGCCACCGACAAGGTGCTGAAAGAAGGGGACCGGGTTACGGCGGTGTTTTAGGGGTTTGCCGCCGGCCCAGTCTAAATCAGCACGCCCATCACAGCCGCAATGAGCCCCGCAATTCCGGCTGCCAAGCCCAGTGCCGGAAAATAGCGTTTCTTTGAAATGAAGTAAAGGGAGCTGAGGACCAGGCCGATTTCGATCAGCCCTTCGCCAATGTCATAGCGTAGGGCGCGGTCTTCGGCCAGCTCAACTTTCTTTTCCAGACCTTCGGCTTGTTCCTGCGCTTCTTTGCTCTCGTCCTGATACTTTTTCTTCTCCGACTTCATGTGGGCCAGAGCCTTGTCGGTTTCCGCGCCTTTGGGCGCCGTCAGACTGACCAGCTCTTCGCCCAACTCAACGCTGTGCAGCTTGATTCGCTTTGATTGGTAATAACTCCACTTATCATTCACATCAGCCTTGATCAGCACGCCGCTCGTGTGCGCGCGATGGGAGGCGATGGTCACGATGGCAAGGAAGACAGCCAATACGGATGCCAGCACGCCAACGCGTAATCCGAATGGATCGCGCTCTCCGCCTTCGTGTTCGTGATGAATCTCCAGTTCAGCCATTCTGTCTTAGGCTACCGCTTCTACGCCTTCCGGAAGAAGCTCACCTTTCTCGAGGTGGCGGGATTTCGTGGCGAACTTCGCGGCGTGCGGATCGTGCGTCACCATCACGATGGTCTTGCCAAACTCCTGGTTCAGACGCTGAAGCATCGTGAGGACATCGCTCGCGCTTTGGGCGTCCAGGTTGCCGGTGGGTTCGTCGGCCAGGAGAAGAGCGGGATCGGTGACCAGGGCGCGGGCGATGGCTACGCGTTGTTCCTGACCGCCGGAGAGCTGTCTCGGAAAGTGTGTGAGACGGTCGCCCAGGCCGACGAGCTTCAGAGCCGTGGCGGCGTGCTCGCGGCGATCGTTTTTCGAAAGATTGGTGAGCTTGAGCGGGAGTTCGACATTTTCCATTGCCGTAAGGACCGGAATCAGGTTGAACGATTGAAAAATGAAGCCGACGTTTTCATTGCGCCAGTGCGCAATGGCTTTATCGGACATCTTGCGGAGGTTCTGGCCAAGTACCGCAATTTCGCCACCCGTGGCAGTGTCCATGGCGGCAATCAGGTGCAGCAGCGTGGATTTCCCGGAGCCGGAAGGACCCATCAGAGCGACGAACTCCCCTTTATGGATTTCGATATTCACGTCTTTGAGCGCAACAACGTGAAATTCATCGCGGATGAATTCCTTTGACAGCTTATTGGTTTCGATCACCACTTCGGATTGCATTCTCTAAGCTCCTTTGGCGTGCACGCGATCGCCGTTCTTAAGTCCGGCGGGCGGGGAGAGAACCAGGTCTTCACCGCCGATTAGTCCTTGGTCTACTACAACTCCGTTGTTGAGCACGGCGCCGGTTTTTACAGTGCGCGCGATCACTTTTCCATTCAGAACAACAAAAACCGTATCGGCTTTGACGGCCGCCGGAGGGATCACGATGCGCGGGGCGGCGTTCGATTGCGCAGGCGAGGGCTTGGCGTCGTTCAGGAACGATACGCTCGAATTCATCTCGGGGCGGAGGTACTCGTCGGGGTTGTCGACCTTTACTTTTACCTGAACGGTTGCTTTCTGGCGATTGGCTTCGGGAGAGACTTCGAAAATTTCGCCCTTGTATTTGCGGTCGGGGAAAGCGTCGGTGGTGATTGTGGCTTTTTGACGGGGGTGAAGTTTTGCGAAATCGTTCTGGGCAATGTCGAGTTCCACCTGCAAGTCGTTCAGATCGGCAAGAGAAACAACGTAGCCCTTCGCCCCGCGGTCGCCGACGAAGCTGGTAGTGACGAATTCACCTTTTTCTACGGCGCGTTCCAGGATCGTGCCGTTGCTGGGGGAGCGGATGATGGTGTTGGCGAGCTGCGTTTCTGCGTAGGCTACGGTGCCGCGAGCCTGTTCCACCTGGCCGCGCATGGCGTCTATCTGTTCCTGCCGAGGACCAAGACGGCTGAGGGCATCCGTCTTCAGAAGAGAGTTCACCCGGGCTTGGGCGCCATCGTATTTGGCTTGCGCGTCATCGAGAGATTGCTTGGAAACGACACCGTCCCCTGAGAGTTGTTTGATTCGATTGAGATTTACTTTGGCGTTCTCAAGGTCGGCGCGCGATTGTTCCAGATTGGCGCTGGTCACCGCTATTTCTTCCGGGCGGGAGCCGTGCTGAAGCTCGGCGAGCTTGGCTTGCAGGTTGGCCAGATTGCCTTTGGCTTGTTGCAGACTGGCTCGATATTCGTCGTCTTCCAGGCGGACCAGCACTTGGCCCTCTCGAACGTGATCGCCCTTTTCGACTCCGATCCATTGCACCTTGCCAACAACTTTCGCGGCCACTTCAATCTTGTGATGAGCGACGATGTAGCCGGTGGCGTTGAGAATCACTTCGCCCTGTGCGGCAGCGCTCCCAGGGTTGATGGCCGTGACGCGGACAGTTTCGACTTCGGTGGCCGCATTCAGCTTGCTGTAAGCAAAGCGCGCCACGCCGAGCAAAACGAAAAGCAGCACGCCGGAAACAATCCAACGGCTTGCCCAGTTCCCGGAGCTTTGGGATTTCTGGCTGCGATCGATGCGTAAACTTTTGAGTTCCGATTCCATACAAGCTTCCTATGTTGCTAAACGCTGCGAAGCGCTACCAAGATCTCCTTTTTCGCGGCGGCGCGCGCTGGGAAAAAGCCACCAAGGGCGCCCAGCAACATGGCAAAGAGCACTCCATAAAGCATGATCTGCGGGCTCACTGTAAGGCTGAATGAAGTCTCGCTGAAGGTGGTGAAGTTGCCGATGCCTGTGGTGAAGCCGTTAAGCGGCAGTACGAGCAGGCATCCGATAACGCCGCCCAGACCCGCTAGGAGCACCGATTCCACAAAAAAGCTAAGCTGGATGCTTCCCTGGCTGAAGCCTAGAACGCGCAGCGTGCCGATCTCTTTTGAGCGCCTGGCAATGGCCGCATACATGGTGTTCGTCGCGGCGAAGCTGCTGCCGACGGCCATAATGAGCGCGATGAACGTGCCCAGAAATTGGATCGGCGCGGCGGAACTGGTTTGCTTTCGGTAATACTCGGTTTCGAGGAGGGGATCGGCGTTCAGTCGCTGATCAGCGGCAATATTTTTGACAAGAGCATCGGCGGCGACCTCGTCGGTGGCGCGGAGTAGCGCCGAGCTTAAGAACTCAGAGCGGTCGAAATCAGCGGAGACCTGGTTGAGGTCAGCTAGAATTTCGCTATTCGCGGTACTTTTTCCGGCGGACATCACACCCACCACCTCCCAATCGCCGCGCCCAAACTTCAGCTTGCCGCCCATACGCGCCGTGGGAAAACGCTTCGCGATGCTTTCGCCGACTACCACCTCGCGGCGGCCTTCGGCGAACCAGCGGCCGGAAACCAGCTTGAGACCGCGCAATTCTATTCCAATAGGGCTGAGACCGCGCAGGTTGACGTTGATACCATCAGGCGCATCGACGCTCGCCAGATTGATAACGCTAACGAATTCCAGGGAAGCCTCGGGCTGGCCGGCTTTATCGCGAGCAATGCCGGGTTTGAATTTGAGCACTTGAAAATCCTGACGGCTGACGGCGCTGGTGAGTTCAGCGGTGGAACCCTTGCGGAGCACCATGACATCGAGCGGGTTCCCTGTTGATTCGAGCGAACTCTTGAGGCCGTTGACCAGCGAAAGCATCGCCAGCAGGACGGCGACGGTAAGCGCGATGCCGAGTGCGGCCATCAGGGTGGTGGTCTTGCGGACTACAAGGTTGCGGAAGTTGTAAGAGAGCGGGATCGCCATGTTAGTCGGTGCTCTTCAAAGCTTCAAGAATGGGCATGCGGGAGGCCTGCAGCGCTGGAAGCAAGGCAGACACAAGTCCGATTGCGGCGGCGATAGCGATGCACAACAAGGCCACTGAAGGTGTAAGCTGCAGGTGCGCGAGTTGATCGAGGAAAGCAGGTCCGCTCCGGACGATCCCAGTGGCAAGCGAGGCAAGCACCACGCCGAGCACGCCGCCAATGAGCGAGAGCAAAACGGATTCGGTAAGGATGATGCCCAGAATGGTTCCGCGCGTGAAGCCGAGCACCTTCAAAACGCCCACTTCCCGGACGCGTTCGCGCACAGACATTGCAATGGTGTTGGCGCTGACCAGCAGGATGGTGAACATGACGGCAGCGCAGACGATCAGCAGAAAAAGCTTGATATTGCCCAGGAACGAAACGAAGCTCAGGGAGAAAGCGCTTTCACTTTCGGTCTTAGTCTGTGTGGGGGAGTTGCGGAAGGCTTCGTCCACAGCTTTCTCAATGCGGGGAACGTCATCGGTGGAGTTGGCGAGGATGGTAAAAATGCCGGCGTTGCCGCGGCGGCGTTCGGGCATGGATTGTTCGAGGTACTCGCGGTTGAAGTAGAGCAGGTCGGCGTTTTGATCCGACTCAAAGATGCCGCGTAGCGTGAGTTCAAGCGAGCCGGGGTAGATGTCACCTTTGAGGGTGATCTTGTCGCCAATTTTCAGCTTCTGTTTATCGGCTATCGGCTTGCCGATGATGCAGGCGGTGCGCTCGCGAAGGAAGGCGGCGCGTTGATCGTCCGGCATTTTCAATTCGGGGCGGACTGCAAAAATCTTGTCGCGGGTCCGTGGCGAATCGGGCGAACTGATGTTCAGCCTTATCGTCGATATATTGGCCGCCATACCAGTCCTCAATGGCGATTTCCTTGACGCCCGGAATGCGTTTAATGATGTCCTTGTAAGCCTGCGGCATGGGTCGGGCAAGCGAAATGCTGTTGCGCGTAACCAGGCGCAGGGCTTGGTCGGGAGTGGGGTCGCTGAAATAAAAGGCGTGATAAATGGCGAGAAGAACACCGAGCAGGCAGAGCGAAACGCCGATGCTGAGTACGGTCAGCACGGTCCGGCGCCGGTTGCGCCAGATATTCTTCAGGATCATGGGCAGGTGCTTCATAGCTTCCTCGGAAGTAAGTCCATTCTAAGATAAACGTGAACGAATGCACGATTTTTACATGCGAGAGGCGCTAAAGCTTGCACGAGAGGCTGCTAATGCCGACGAAGTGCCTGTAGGCGCTGTGGTGGTGATCGGCGGGGAGATCGTGGGCCGCGGGGGGAATGCGCCAGTCCTGAGGAATGATCCAACCGCGCATGCGGAGATTGTGGCGCTTCGTGAAGCCGCTTTGCGCGTAGGGAACTACCGGTTGGAGGGGGCCGACTTATATTGCACACTGGAGCCGTGTGCGATGTGCGCGGGAGCTCTTCTTAACGCGCGGGTGAAGCGGGTGATTTTTGGCGCGCGGGATTTGAAGGCGGGGGCAGTGCGGAGCAAATTCCGGATTCTGGATTCCGGGCTATTAAGCCATCAAGTGGAGGTGGTTGAAGGAGTCGGGGGTGCGGAGTGTACGCAATTGCTACAACAGTTTTTTGCGGTTCGGCGCTTATCATTCCAGCCCTGAACCCATTTCATTGGACACCGCAGCCGGGCAGGACCTGTCCTCAGTAACAGCACCAGCTTGCGCTTGACGGAACTTAGGCGGCTTCGGGAACCGCTAAATGGCTTTTGCCCAAAGCTTTGTTCAGAATGTTGATCGCATCCATCTGGCTGACGCTTCGCGCTATCGAAACTTCAGACACCAGCATGTGACGGGCGCGCTCCAGCATCTTTTTCTCACGGAAAGAGAGGGGTTTGTCTGACTGCAGGATTAACAATCCTTTAAAAACCTCTGCAATTTGGAGCAAGTTGCCGCTCTGCATGCGATCGCAGTTAATCTTAAAGCGATTCTTCCAATCCGAGCAGTTGCGGCATGCGCCGGTTCCCAGGTAGCTGAGAACGCGGTTGATTTCCGCAGTTTTGGTGATCTTTCGCAGGCCGATGTTGTCCACGTTTGAAAACGGAACCATCACGGTCATGCTTGTATACACCAGGCGAAGCAGGTAAAACTGCTCAAACTGCTCGCCGAAAGAGCGGGTGCTGATGTTTTCGATCGTCCCAACACCTTGGTTGGGGTAGACCACTTTTTCACCGATTTCGAAGGTCATACAGGGATCCCCTTGAGCTGTTCATGCCACCGGCATTCGTTACAGTTTTAACGCTTCTTTGACAAACGACTTATCGTACCGATAGAAAATTTGAATGTCAACTTTTTGTAAAGCGGAGCACACCCCAGGCAGTCCTAGCGGGGTAAAGAGCTAACAACCACGTACTGGAATTGGAAATCTTGGGGCCGTAAAGTACACTTCGGGGAAGTGGCTATTCCGCAGCTGTTCGGGTGAGAGTTTCCGGTTCGTCGATCAAGAGGCGTTGTAAAGAGCGCAAATCGTTCAGAATTCGCCGGCTGGCAGTGATATGGGAGTTCAGCTTATTCAGATTGAAGGCCACTAACTGGAGTGCTTCGGTGCGGCGGGAGGCCTGTTCGGAAATCGAGGTGGCGATCTCCGAATCAATATCAGTTTGGGCTTCCTCGATTGCTTCCGCCAGGAGCGCCAGATACCGGTGAGAGCCTTCGATGCTGTCGAACGGAGTACCGGTCATTGGGACGTGGTTCCCATTCTGTCACAAATAGGCTTGTGTGTTACCATTTTGATGTCCCAAACGCGGGGACGTAGCTCAGTTGGTTAGAGCGCCGGCCTGTCACGCCGGAGGTCGCGGGTTCGAGCCCCGTCGTCCCCGCCACTCTCCTGCCTTTGTAACCCCTGCTGTTCTCCCGATCACACAAGTGTTCCTACTGAATAATCCCATAGTTTCAACAACTTAGCTTGGAACGCGTTCCGGCGCGCAGCTTTCTCCCAGTAAGATCTCGATCAGAAAGGAGAACTTCTCACACTTGACGATTTTATTTACGATTCTCAAACTGCTGCCCGTGATTATCAGCTCGGTGCAGGCAGTGGAAGCAGCCATTCCGCTTCCCTCCACGGGAAAAGCCAAACTTGACCTGGTACTCGGGACTGTTTCCGATGTCTACACCACAACCCAGCAGGTCACACCGGAAGTCCCGGTTGGCCTCTTATTAGCTACGGTTACACAGGTGGTAGGGCGGATTGTCGGAACGTTTAACGCGCTCGGCATCTTCAGAAAGACGGCGTAGTCCGTTTTGGGGGCGTGCGGACCTCAGCACCGCGCGCCCTTTCGCGACCCCTATAATTAGCGAATGAACGATGTTATGGAGCTGGAGAAGGTCCATCTCCTCCAAAATTACGCGCGGTATCCTTTGGTTCTTTCTCACGGGGAAGGCGTGCGTCTGTTTTCGAGCGAAGGGCGCGGATACCTGGATTTTATTTCAGGGATCGGCGTGAATGCTCTGGGATATAACCATCCTCAGATCACGCGTGTGATTCAGGAACAGGCAGCGCGCCTGATCCACACGTCGAATTTGTTCTACCACGAGTATCAGGGACCGCTGGCGAACCGGATTGCGCAGGCCAGCGGTCTTGATCGCGTATTCTTCGGCAATACCGGGACAGAAGTGGTGGAAGGCGCGCTGAAGATGGCGCGTGCGCATGGAACCAAAATTCACGCGGAAAAGTTTGAGACCATCTCGCTTGAAAATTCTTTTCACGGCCGCTCCTTGGGCGCACTTTCCGTCACCGGTCAACCCAAATACCGCAACGATTTTCAACCATTGCTGCCCGGGGTAAAGTTCGTTCCGAAGAACGATTGCATGGCTCTTGAAGCTGCGTTTAGCGATCGAACTGCTGCCTTCATCGTGGAAGTGATTCAGGGCGAAGGCGGCGTCTTTCCTATTTGCCGGAATTATCTGGCGCGCGCCAGGGAGCTTTGCACCAAGTTCAACGCGCTACTGATTTTCGATGAAACACAGTGCGGCGTAGGCCGGCCCGGCACTTACTTTGCCTATCAAAAATACAATCCGGCGATTCTGCCAGACGTGATGGTGGCCGCGAAACCGATTGCCTGCGGACTGCCCCTTGGGTTTATCGCGGCAACGGAAAAAGCGGCGGCGGCGATTTCACCGGGGATGCATGGTTCAACGTTCGGGGGCGGTCCGCTGGCTTGCAGGGTAGCCCTGGAATTCTTCGACATTCTCGACAAACTCATGCCCCAGATGAATCGCGTGGGCGCTTACTTTCGCGAGAAGCTGCTGGGTCTGCAGGCGAAACACGAGACGGTACGGCAGGTTCGCGGGCAAGGCCTGATGTTGGGGATGGAGATGCACGAGCCTTGCGGAAATCTGGTAACGGCCGCGATGAATGAGGGCCTGCTGATTAACTGCACGCATGGCACGACCCTGCGCTTTCTGCCGCCCTACATTCTTACTGAGAGCGACGTGGATGAGGGCATAGCGATTCTCGACAAGGTTATCGGGGATTGGAAACCGTAAGCACGGCCGCGGTTCCGCGCGCAATCATGATCTCTTCATTGGTCTTCATAACTCGGACCGGCGGATTACCGAGAGCTTTGAGCCCCTCGGAAATCTTGGCGCGCACGGCTTCGGAATTCTCTCCAATGCCGCCGGTGAAGACCAAGAGATCGAGCCCGCCAAGTACCGCCGCGAAAGCCCCCAAGAACTTGCGCGCTTGATAGCAATAGACATCCACCGCTTCAGCGGCGGCGGGATTGGAGGGACTCAGCCGGAGCAGCTCCTGCATGTCGGACGTGATTCCGGAGAGCCCTTTCAATCCGCCTTGCTTGGTCACCAGTTCGTCTACCGCGTCGGGCGTCATGCCGCGCTGCCGGATGAGGTGAAGCAAGACACCGGGGTCAAGATCGCCCGATCGATTGCTCATGGTGAAACCGCCAGTTGGTGTCATACCCATGCTGGTATCGATGCTGACGCCATCCAGAATAGCGGCCATGCTGCTGCCGTTCCCCAAGTGCGCAATCACAAGCCGTTTCGGGAGGGCTCCTTCTTTTCTAAGCTGGCCAACCAGGTAAGAGTAAGACAGCCCGTGAAAGCCGTAGCGAATCACTCCGGCGTCGGCCAGTTGGCGGGTTAAACCGAAAAGTTGCGCGACACGCGGCATCCGGCGATGAAACGCGGTATCGAAACAGGCCACAGCCGGTAAATTCGGAAACGCCCGGGTGACGGAATCGATCACGGCCAATTGCGCCGGCATATGGTCCGGAGCCAACGGGGTAAGGTCCTTCAGGTCGCGCAGCAAATCGGGTGTGATTCGCTCCGGTTCCATGTGGTTTGGACCGCCATGAACGATTCGATAGCCCACGGCTTCAAGCCGCTCCCGAGGAACGTCTCGCAGGATCGTGTCGATGTCGGCGCGCCCTGCGGTTAATTCCGTTTCGCCTTCATAAACGGAGTACTTAAGACTGGAAGAGCCGCTGTTGATAGTAAGAACAATCACTTACAGACGCGCGGCCGCTTCTTCTTGTTTTTCAAGATGCTCTTCGGCTTTAAACCAGTCTTCCTCAGGCGATCCAAAAGGACTGCCTCGCTCTTCCCAATACTGATAGGCAAGAAGTTCCACTTCCTGGTCATGAGTCTCTGGGGAAGGCGCGTCGGAGTGACCGTGATGAGAACGATGACGTAGTTTTCTCGACATACCCAATTATCATGGATGAAGGTGACAACTGAGTGAAGCGGGCCGCTGGTATTCGCAGTGTTTCTTAGTGCCTGTTCGCACGCTCCCGGACCGGCGACATTGCACGTAGCTGCAGCCTCGAACCTGGCGCGCCTGTTCCCTGCCCTGGCTTCGGCGTGCCATCGCGCGACGGGTCTCACCTTGGTTCCAAGCTTCGGAGCGACCGCGCAGTTGTCGCAGCAGATCGACAATGGCGGGCCTTTCGATTTGTTTCTGGCCGCGGAGATTCCTCATGTCGCCTCGGTTCCCGGCTCGGTTCGGACTTATGCCCAGGGCCGGCTGGTTCTCTTTGCGCCTCGACGCGCTGATCTTCAATCGCTGGCGGATTTGAAGCTGGCGACAGTGAAAAGGATCGGTGTAGCGCAGCCGGATCTTGCGCCCTATGGCCGGGCGGCAGTTCAAGCGCTTACGAAAGCCGGGGTGTGGCCGCAAGTGGAGGCTAAGGTGGTGTACGGCCAAAACATTTCGGCAGTGCTGCAGTTTGTTGACAGCTCGAACGTGGATTGTGCGTTTACAGCGCTGGCGCTGGTTTATGACAATCCGGGGCACAAGGTTTTGATCGACCCTGCGCTGTACGCGCCTTTGAATCAGGGTCTGGCAATACCGTCGTCCACCAGCCATCTGGAGGAAGCAAAGCGGGCCGCGGCGTGGTTCGTTTCGCAGGAAGCGCGGACCATCTTTAGAGGCGCCGGATATGGAATTGCTGCGCAAGAAGCCGATAGCGAGCGCCCCACGTCTGCCGGTACCGTAAAGCCATGACTGCAAGTTGCCAGCCCAACGAGGCCTTTGTTTATGGCGTGAAGACCACCGGTATCTTCTGCCGCCTCTCCTGCCCCTCACGACAGCCTTTACCTCAGAATGTGGTGTACTTCGCCGCAACCGCGGACGCGATTGCCGCCGGGTTTCGTGCTTGTAAACGGTGCCGTCCGGCGGATGAGCGCCATCCTGAAGCCACGCTGATGGAAGCGGCCTGCCGGTACATCGACGCGCATGCGGAGGGCTTCCAGTTGGCCGATCTGGCGAAACACATGGGCTACAGCCAGTTTCACTTGCAGCGGACCTTCAAAGCCGCACTGGGAATCACGCCCCGTGCTTACGGAGAATCGCGGCGGTTGAACGCGCTCAAACAAAATCTTCGTGAAGACCACTCTGTTACAGAGGCACTCTACGACGCAGGATACTCTTCGCCAAGCCGCGTCTATGAAGGCTCTGGGGAGCACTTCGGGATGACACCCGCGACATACAGGAAACGCGGCCGCGGAGCGCGAATCGGCTACACGATTGTGGATTCGCCTCTGGGGCGGCTGTTGGTCGCGCAGACGCAGCGAGGCGTGTGCTCGATTGCTTTCGGCGAGCAGGACGCCGAGCTGGAAGCGGCCCTCACGGAAGAGTTCCCGGAAGCCGAGATTTCGCGTGACGATTCGCCGCATGTAGCAACTGTGGTCGCGCATCTGAAAGGGCAGGAACGTTTGTTGCGCCTGCCGCTCGACATTCAGTCCACAGCGTTTCAGCGACGCGTGTGGGAGCACCTGCAGACGATTCCTTATGGCGAGACGCGCTCCTATTCGCAGGTGGCTCAGGAAATTCAGCAGCCTAAGGCGACGCGAGCCGTGGCTCGTGCCTGTGCAACGAACCCCGTGGCGCTCGCCATTCCGTGTCATCGCGTCGTGCGGGAAGGCGGTGCGTTAAGCGGATACCGCTGGGGATTGAAGCGGAAGCAGGCTCTGCTCGAGCGGGAGCGCTCTTAATGCAGCAATACCCGCTACTGTTGGTCCCGGAGCACCGCGTCTATACGGTGACGGAACTGAACAGTCAGATTCGCGCAACACTGGACCAGGAATTTCAGGATTTGCGCGTTTCTGGAGAAATCTCCGGACTCCGGCTGGCACAGAGCGGCCATGCGTACTTCACCTTGAAAGAGATGGATGCCCAGATCCGCTGCGTTTGTTTCCGCTCGACTTACCGCTACCTGAAATTCAAACCGCAGGATGGAATCGCGGTGGTGCTGCGTGGCCGAATCGATGTGTTCGAAGCGCGCGGCGAGTATCAACTGTTGGTAGAAGCGTTGGAGCCTCAAGGGATGGGCGCGCTGCAGGTCGCGTTTGAAAAGCTGAAGACCAAACTTCGGCTGGAAGGCTTGTTCGAATCGGACCGGAAGCGCGCTCTGCCCAAATTTCCGCGCAATATCGCCATGGTGACTTCTCCCAAAGGCGCGGTGATTTCGGACATGTTGCACGTTCTGGAGCGGCGGTTCCCTGGCTTGAACATTCGGCTTTTTCCGGCGCAGGTTCAGGGCGAAGGGTCAATTGAAGATCTCTGCCGGGGAATCGAGTACTTCTCTCGGCAGCCTTGGGCGGATGTGTTAATCGTGGCCCGCGGGGGAGGTTCGCTCGAAGATCTGTGGAGTTTCAATTCCGAAGCGGTGGCAAGGGCGATTGCGGCTTCTACGGTGCCGGTGATCTCCGCCGTAGGGCATGAGACCGATGTCACGATCGCCGACTTCGTGGCGGACCTGCGGGCGCCCACGCCGTCAGCCGCTGCCGAAATGCTGTGCTGCACGCGCGACGAGTTGATCGCCAGGATCGAGGGAGCGGAGTCAAGGATGGTACAGACGGTTCGGTACCGACTGTCCATTGCGGGGAGGCGATTAAGCCAGCAGGGCACCGAGCGCGCGACCTCGCTCTTGCATCGGCAAATTGGGCGAAACCTTCAACGCACAGACGAGAAAGAGGCGCGGCTGCGCGAGGCAGTCCGGCGGCGGTCTCTTACGCTGCAGGCGAGACTTGTCGGGGCTGGAGGCGCGGCTGCGTTTCCACGATATGCGTCCCAGGCTGGCTCAGGACCGCGCTCGGCTGGAACGATCGTCGGCAACCCTGGTGCAGGCGGGAAGGGCGCTGGTTGTGAGAAACCGGCGTCGCCTTGAGACCGCGACCGCTAAGCTGGAGCAGCTAAGCCCGTTGAAGATTCTGGAGCGCGGCTACGCTATTGTCCACAGCGAGGCGGGTTTGGTGAGAAGTCCTGCCGATGTAGCGCCAAATACCGACATTCAGATCCGCTTTGCGGCCGGATCTCTCGCCGCGGTGACTAAGCCTTAAGCTTACCCAGCTTGCGCGCGTAGCCTTCCTTGTTCACCTGACGCGAACGGCCTATCGCCAGCGCATCTTCGGGAACGTTATGCGTGAGCACGCTTCCGGCGGCAACGTATGCGTGAGGCGCAATTTCGATTGGCGCGACCAATGTTGAGTTGCTGCCTACGAAAGCAGGCATCGCCGATTTTGGTTCCATGCTTGTGAACCCCGTCGTAGTTGCAGGTGATGGTTCCCGCGCCGATATTCACGCCCGCGCCGATTTCGGCATCCCCCAAATAGGCCAGGTGCATGGCCTTCGTTCCCCGCCCCACGCGCGCCTTCTTCATCTCGACGAAATTGCCGACGTGCACGCCTTCTTCAAGATGGTTGCCCATGCGGAGACGCGAGTAAGGCCCGGCCTGAACGCCCCGCTCCAGCTTTGAGGTCCCGATCATGGTGAACGGCATCACCTGGCACCTCGTCGGCAAGCTCGGAATTCTCAATGACGGAGCAGGCACCGATGTGGCAGTTCTCGCCAATCGTGGTCTTGCCGCGAAGCTGCACAAAGGGACTGATTACGGTATCCATGCCAACGGTAACGCCGGCATCGATCGTCACCGTTTCCGGCTTCTCCACAGTGACTCCGTCCAGCATCAGCTGGTGCACTTTGCGGGCACGGAAAGTCTGGTCGACAAGCGCCAGTTCTACACGGTTGTTGATTCCCAGCAGCTCCGCAGAATCCTTGATCTTCATGGCGTGCACCGGATGCCGCTCTTTGATCAGAATCGCGATCATATCGGTGAGGTAGTACTCCCCCGCTGCATTGTTGCAGCCGAGCTTTCCGATATGCTTCCAAAACAACCGCGCATCGAAGCAGTAGACACCGGCGTTGATTTCCTTGACCAGAAGTTGCTCCCGGTTGGCGCTCTTCTGTTCGACAATGCACTCCACTTCGCCGGTTTCCGTCCGGATGACGCGGCCATAACCGGTGGGGTCGGCAAGCTTCGTGGTCAGCATGGTGCATCCACCGGCGTGCTGGCGCTGATAATCGATCAGCTGCTTGAGCGTGGAAGGCAAAATCAGGGGGCAATCGCCATAGAAAATGACCAGCAATCCGCCCAGCTCTTTGAGCTCCTCCCGCCCGCAGAGAAGAGCGTGGCCGGTGCCTTTCTGTTCCGCCTGATGAATGAACCGGACATCGCGTGCGGCCACCTGCGCGCGGACTTCAGCGGCTTGATGGCCCACAACGACAAACGTGCGGTTCGGCAGGCGCAAGCTGGAGAGCCGTGTCTACGGAATGTTCAATCAGTGTGCAGCCTCCAGCGGAGTGCAGCACCTTCGCCTTACGGGATTGCATGCGGGTGCCGAGACCCGCGGCCAGAATCACTACGCTTACATCGTCCATATCGATATTGCTATTGTCTTCTGCGGCGGCCCTCGCGCGCGAGTTCGACAGCCACCGCCGCCGTGGCTTCCGGACTGTGGCGGACCTGCGGGCCTTTTTCTATCAGTCCGGCGGAAACGACTTCGATACCCATGGCGCGGATCGTTTCGACGTCGTTTTCCACCGGGCGGACATTCGTAGCTTCGTACCGGCGCAGCGCCGCCTTGCCGATGGCGCTCTCATTTACCACGGCGTAATCGATCAGCTTGGGGACGCGAGCGTGCTTCTGGACGGCAAGGATGTGATCGGATGCCCGGAATTCGATCGTCTCGCCGGGCTGCCACATCAGGTTCACGAAGTAGGCCTTCACGGCCGGTGATTTTGCGATCGCTTTGGCGACGCCGGAAACCAGAAGGTTGGGAATGACGCTGGTGAAAAGCGAGCCGGGTCCCAGGGTAATTACGTCCGCGTTCGCGATGGCAGCGAGAGTTTCCGGCAGAGGACGGCAGACTCGCGGGTCGAGATGAATGCGCAGGATGCGCTTGCGGCTGCGGCTGATTTTGGTTTCGCCACGTACGATGGTTCCATCCACCAGTTCCGCTTCGAGCTGCACATTTCGTGACGTGGAAGGATAGATCGAGCCCATAATGGCGAGCGCACGCGAAGATTGCTTAACGGCTTCAGAAAACTCACCCGTGATGTGAGTGAGAGCCGCGAGAAACAGATTGCCGAAACTGTGTCCGGCAAGCCCTTGGCCGCTTGCGAAGCGATACTGAAACAGGCGCGAAAGCAGCGCTTCGTCCTCGGAAAGCGCCACCATGCAGTTGCGGATGTCGCCAGGCGGGAGGATTTCGAAATCGCGGCGAAGGCGGCCGGAACTTCCGCCATCGTCGGTGACCGTCACGACGGCGGTAATGTCGAGCGGTGCGTAGCGTTTAAGACCCTTGAGCAGGGCGGAAAGACCGGTGCCGCCCCCGATGGCGACCACACGGAGCGGCTCATTCAGAATGGGCCCGCCTGCTTCTCTGGGTAGAGTAGCTGCTGAATTTGGGGCTGCTGCAGAATGGGGGCAAGGTCGGTGTCCTGGCGGGCGGCCATGCGGATACTGGGGTTCAGGTCTATGGCGTGCTTCAGATTTTCGAAAGCAGCGTCCGCATCGCCGAGATATGGAGGCACACAGAGCGAGCGCATAGTAGACGTGGTCAGGCGAGTTTTCTTTGTTCTTGCGAACCAACTGCATGGCGCAATCCAGATGCTGGCGAGCCTTTTCCATGTCGCGTGCATTCAGCCGCTCGATGGCGTAATTGTAGTGATCGTCAAGAGTGTGGAGCGCGACGACGGGCTTCTCAAGACGGCTTTCGCACATGCGGACGTGCATTTTGGCATTGTGCGCGATCTCTTTTTGAGGCCCGGACGCGGCTTCTTCGAACACCGGTTTTGCCTCCCGGAACTGTTGCTTGCGGAAGAGTTGAACCGCGCGGTCAAACGCCTGAAGTTGTTTTTCAGAATCGGTGCGGGGTGCCACGCCGGGCTCGGGACGAACCATGATTCCGTCGTGCAAAACGCTTTGCGGCTTTATTGCCGCTTTCGTGGAAGCGGCCTTTTTCTTGAGTGCCATTGGGCGCAGCCTCACCTCGCTGCTGAGTAGCTTCTTGTTTTAGCAAATCGGCAAAGAGGAGTCAAAAAGCACAGTTGCAACGCGGCCGCGGCAGGCAATGGATTGTACAGGCGAAATGTCGCACCATAGGGGAATCTTGCAAATTTCACTCCTGTTTCTCCTGGCAGGCTCGATTGCTTCTGCGCAGAGTTGGCCGGGCGCCTCAGCCGCGGATGCGGCCATCAACGAAGCTGTGGCGCAGGGAAAAATACCCGGTGCGGTCTTGCTGGTGGGGCATGGGGGCCAGATCGTCTACCAGAAAGCTTATGGAAGCCGCGCGTTGCTGCCCACCCGTGAGCCGATGACGCTCGATACGATCTTCGATTGCGCGTCCCTGACGAAAG
Organism: Bryobacterales bacterium; assembly: GCA_963795835.1. Lineage (GTDB taxonomy): Bacteria > Acidobacteriota > Terriglobia > Bryobacterales > Bryobacteraceae > JALYXI01. The sequence continues at coordinate 571,933 of CAWCJC010000001.1, forward strand.
TTGTCGCGACCACTTCGAGCGTGATGAAGCTTTTCGAAGAGGGCAAAATTCGGCTGGCGGATAAGGTGACCGAGTATCTGCCGGAATTTCAGAACGGATCGAGCGACATTACCATTCGCGATCTGATGATTCATTTTTCCGGCCTGCGTCCCGATGTGGATCTGGTGCCGGAATGGAGCGGATACCAAACGGGCATCGATAAAGCTCTGCACGATAAGCCAGCCAGTTTGCCGGGTCGTCAAATTTGTGTATAGCGATATCAATTTCTTGCTTGATGGGAGAAATCGTGCGCCGCCTGGGCGGCGAGCCCCTGCCGGATTTCGCCCGCGATTTTGTGTTTGCGCCACTAAACATGCGGGAGACCCGTTTTCAGCCCCCTGCTTCGTTGCGCGCGCGCATCGCGCCTACCGAAAAACTGCCCGATGGAGAAATCCTGCGCGGCGTGGTTCACGATCCAACTGCCCGATTTATGGGCGGCATTGCCGGACATGCGGGGCTCTTTTCGACCGCGCAAGACCTTGCCAAATTCTGCCAGATGATGCTGAATCTGGGAACGAGCGCCGAGGGCAAGCGAATCTTCAGCCCCGCAACGGTCGTGAAATTCACTTCCCCCCAGACTCCTCTCGGGCAGAACGTGCTGCGCGGCTTAGGTTGGGATATCGATTCCCCGTTATCGGGTAATCGCGGTGAATTATTCCCGGTAGGGACGTCTTACGGTCACACCGGATTCACGGGCACTTCCCTGTGGCTGGATCCCGCTTCGCAAACGTACGTCATTCTGCTCGCGAATTCAGTGCATCCGAGCCGGGGTAAAGCGATTACCTCGTTGCGCGGCCGCGTCGCGACGATTGTTGCGGCGCAGGTGAACGCGAGCGCAACAGGGAACGGGCCTGTGATGACGGGTTTGGACGTCTGGAAAGCTCAGGGTTTTGCTGCACTGAAAGGAAAGCGCGTAGGACTCATCACGAATCATACCGGCATTGATCGCGACCGGAACCGGAACGTCGATGATATGCGCGCGGCGGGGGTGAATTTAACGGCATTGTTTTCGCCGGAACATGGAATTTTAGGCGTGGAAGATCAAACGAATGTGGCAAGCACGAAAGATAGGGCCACGGGGATTCCGGTCTATAGCTTGTACGAAGGGAAGAATCGCCGGCCGACCGCCGCGATGCTCAAGACCATCGACATCCTGGTGTTTGATATTGCGGATATCGGCGCGCGTTTTTATACCTACCCGGCGACACTCGCTTACGCAATGGAGGAAGCCGCAAAAGCCAAAATTCCGGTAGTCGTGTTAGACAGACCGAATCCGATCACGGGCGCGCACGTGGAAGGGCCTATGATCGACAAAAATCAGGAGTCGTTCGTGGGCTATTTCCCTGTTCCGGTGAGGCATGGAATGACCGTTGGCGAACTGGCCACGATGCTGAATGCCGTGAATCGCATCGGCGCGAACCTAACTGTTGTTCCAGTGGAGGGTTGGCATCGCAGCCAATGGTTTGACGGGACCGGGCTGCCGTGGGTGAATCCTTCTCCGAATATGCGAACGTTGACCGCCGCGCTGCTGTATCCCGCGGTAGCCCTGCTGGAATATTCGAAAAATTACTCGGTTGGTCGCGGTACAGATTCGCCGTTTGAGTTGATCGGCGCGGAGTTCATGCGCGGTGCGGACTTTAGCAAAGAGTTGAACGGACGCGCGATACCTGGTTTTCGCTGCTACCCCATTGTGTTCGAGCCGAATGCATCGACGTTGGCCGGGAAAACAATTGAGGGCGTTCGTCTCGAAGTAACGGATCGGAACATCTTCGATGCAGGGAGGCTGGGTGTAGAGCTTATGTCTGCCCTCCAAAAGCTTTACCCCGGCAAGATCGATTGGAAAGCAAATTCGAAACTCATCGGCGATGCAGCATTGATTCAGGAGATCTCTGAAGGCCAACCCGCGGCACGCATTTTGGCCCGGCAGAATGCAGCCCTGAAACGCTTCCGCGCCGAACGGACGAACTATTTACTGTACCGCTAGAGCCGAAACGGTGCCGCAGTTTTAGAGCGCGGATGGGTTTTTGTTCTTCGAACCGGGAGGACGACCGCGTTTCTTGGTTTCAGCCATCCATGACGGGGGACGCCCGCGGCGCTTCCCTCTACCTAAAGCCAGGCGCTCCAGACTGAGAATTGCTTCCTCCAGCTGCTCTCTTTCCTGTCGAAGATCGGCCAGGATTTTGGTTACGTCCATCAGTTTAGTACTCCCTTCTATCCGTTCCGAAACTGGAACCGATGAAAACTTTACCGGCTACAGATAAAGATTTACCGTAATAACCGCGGTTTAGCAAGCAATTCGTTCTAAATCTAGAACAATATACGGTTGGTTGGTACTAGAACAGAAGGAAGTATTACTTGCGGCCTGTGCGTTTCCAGAGGAAATAGAATGGCAATCCCGCGGCAATTAAAACCAGACCCAGCACGCTTTCGCGCGGGGAGTGGATCAGCGTGACGACTTCAATCAGCAATGCGGCTACAACAAAAGCCGCCGGCACCAGGGGGTACCCAAGCGTTCGGTAAGGGCGGTCCAGATCGGGACGCTTGCGGCGAAGCACAAACACAGCGGCGGTACTCATGCCATAGAGCAGCCAGCTGGCGAAGATCACAAACGTAAGCAACTGATCGTAACGTCCCGAAAGGACAACGATCGCGGCCCAGGCGCTGAGGCCCAGAATAGAAATGCCCGGTGTATGGAATGCGGGATGAACGCGCGCGAAAGCCCTAAAGAACAATCCATCGCGAGCCATCGCATACGGCACGCGGGAGCCCGTAAGGATGCTTCCATTGAGGGCGGCAAAGATGGAAATCATGGCGGCAATGGCCACTGCATTGGCGCCGCCCGTACCGAGAATGCGGCGCATCATTTCCGCGGCAACGCGATTCGTGGTTCCCACTTCCGCGGCCGTCAGGACATGGAAATAGGCGAAATTCGCCAGGATATAAATTCCGATTACCGCGGCTGTGCCTCCGATCAGCGAAAGCGGCAGATTGCGGCGCGGATCCTTCACTTCGGAGGCCACCATCCCTACGTTGTTCCACCCGTCATAAGCCCAGAGGGCGGCGACCAGCGCCGCTATGAAACCCGTAAGCGTGATGCCTGCCACGGCGGCGGAGTTGGCCTGGGCGGTAGCGTGCGCCGGAGCGAAGAAAAGCCCCGCCACAATCACAAAAGCGATCAGCGCAACCTTGGCGATCGTAACGGCCACCTGTACGTTGCCACCCACGCGCACGCCGAAATAGTTCAGAAGCGCCAAGCCCATGATGAGGAACATGGCGAAGAACTGGCCTGCGCGAATCTCCAGCGGAGCGCCGCCTTCGCCGGCCATCGGGACTTTCGCCCATACCTGTTCAAGGCCGGGCCAGAAATTTGCCAGATAGTAGAAAAATCCCGTGGCGAGCGTGGCAATAGAGCCGCTCTTCGCGACCCACATCTGAGTCCAGCCATAAAGATAACCCCATACCGGGCCATACGCTTCATTCAGATAGACATACTCACCGCCGGCTTCCGGCAGCATCGCAGCGAGTTCAGCGTACGTGAGTGCTCCCGCCAGTGACAGGAGGCCCCCCACAACCCAAACGGCGAAAACCCATTGAACGGTCCCGACATTCTGGACCATCGTCCGGGGCACAAGGAAGATGCCGCTCCCAATGACGGTCCCGACCACGATCGAGATTGCGCTCGGAAGACCGAGCACCCGTTTCAATTCAGCTTGCTTCGGTTGTGGCATTGCCAGTCGAACTCCTTCGGTCCAAGAAGAATGATGCGAGATAACCCCCGGCGAACGTCGCCGTACTGCCGATAAGGACCCACCAAGTGAACGCGATGGTGGTCTGAAACTTGACGTAAAGAATCACTGCGAGCCCGACGAGCACTCCAGCAATGGCCGATTGTTCTCCCGGCTTCGTGGTGAGCGATCCCAAGAGGAATACTCCGAGGAGTATGCCCAGAGTTACGGACGCAATGGAAAGGCCCGATTCAAGAACGGACCCCCAGTGGCTGGCCACGACGCCAATCAGGACCAGCACCACACCCCAGATAACGGTAGAGACGCGCGCGATCCACAGCAGGCGTACTTCATCGGTTCGTTTCCGGAAGAAATCGATCACCGTGGTGGAGGCGAGAGAATTCAGTGCGGCGCTCAGGTTGGCCATAGCAGCGGCAAGAATGGCCGCCATTACAAGGCCCGCGATGCCGGGGGGCAGATTGTCCCAGACGAACTTGGGGTAGAGACGGTCGGCCGGTTTGGGCGCGAGCAGATGGTGATCGGTGTAGTAGACCCAGAGAAGGACCCCGATCAAGAGAAACAGAGTGAACTGGAAGAAGACCACAAACCAGCTGGCGAACAGCGCGCGGCGGCTTTCGGCAAGCGACTTGGCGCTCAGCAAGCGCTGCACGATGAGTTGGTCGGTCCCGTGGCTGGCGGTCGTGAGGAAACATCCACCGATCACGCCCGCCCAAAAGGTGTAAGGCTTCGCGAAGAACGCCTTGAGCGAACCGCCGGTTGAGAAGTTTAAGACTTCAAATTTTCCCGCAGCGCTGGCCATCTGAGCGACATGCGGCCAGCCGCCGGGAATTTTGCCGAGGATGATGAAAAAGCTGGCGCCCGCTCCCAGGACATACATGGCCATCTGGATGACGTCAGTCCAGATAACCGCGGTCATGCCACCTTCAAAAGTGTAGAAGAGCGTTAAGCAGACGATGACCAGGATCGAGGCGATTTCGCCGGTTCCCAGAATAATGGAGATGACAATTGAGATCGCGAACACGCGCACTCCTTCCGCCAGCGCTCGGGTGACCAGGAAGATGCTCGCGGTGACCTTGCGAATCCGGGTTCCGAAACGGCGCTGCATGAGTTCATAGGCCGTGAACATCCGGCCGGTGAAATATTGCGGCAGCAGGATAACGGAGATCACGACGCGCGCAAGCAGGTAGCCGAAAACAATCTGCAGGAAAGCGAAGTTGCCCGCCGAACGCCAACGCCGGCGTGCCGACAATGGTAAGCGTGCTGGTTTCGGCCGAGACAATGGAAAGACTAATCGCCCACCAGGGTGCTTCCCGGCCCCCCAAAAAGTAATCGGCAAGAGTTTTCTGGCCGCCGCGGAATCTTGCTCCGAACCAGGTGACGCCCAGGAGGTAAAGAACGATTACAGCAAGGTCCAAAAAGTGCATTGAGGTTGGCGGACGCATAAGTGTAACAAAGTGCGGTTATGGAACTTCCGGAACAGGGGAAACGTCCCTTCTGTTGCGGGATATATGTCGTTTGGCTATACTCCGCAAGTAGCCGATAGCAGAGAGATATGACAAGAAATGGGGAGGGGCGAGTGCTCAATCGAGTAATTAGAGGAGTGTTGGGGATGGTTCTGGTGGCGGGTCTTGGCCTTGCCCAGGCTCAGCCGAAGGTGAAAGACCAGGCTGAGTTCGATCTCTATACCAGCATCACGAAGGAAACCGATCCGACCAAGAAGATTACGCTGTTGGACCAATGGACGGAGAAGTACCCTGATACGGAATTCAAGCAGGCTAGAAATCTTTTTTATGCACAGACTTATGCCGCGCTCGCGGTACAAGGGCAGCAGCCGAACGCCACTCCGGATCAATTAGCGGCGGCGGAGAAAGCAGCACACACTCTGATCGACAAGGCGGACACGTTCTTTTCACCAGAAATGAAGATGAGCACCGTGACGGATGCTCAGTGGAAAGAAGCAAGATCGACAGTGTTGATGCAGGCGAATCAGTCCCTGGCGGCGATCGCTGTGGCCAAGAAGGATTATCCGGCGGCCGAAGCGCAGTATCGAAAAATGCTTGAGCTGAATCCGAATGATGCGGCAACGGCTTATCTGTTGGGAACTTCGATAGCGAATCAACACGTGGTGACGCGGACGCCCGAAGCTTTGTTCTATTTCGCGCGAGCCGCCACCATTACCGGTCCTGGAGCTTTGGCCGGTGCTGGGCAGCAGCAGACGGACGCTTATCTCAAGCGCGCATACGTCGGGTATCACGGTGCGCCGGACGGCTTGGATGAGCTGAAAGCAATGGCCGCGAAGACGCCCACGATCCCGCCGGATTTCAAGCTGAAGAGTGTCACCGAAGTTCAGCAGGAGCAATTCGGAAACGAAGAAGCTTTCAACAAAGCTCATCCTCAGATTGTGCTGTGGCGCAATCTTCGTACTGAGCTAACGGGCGCGAACGGCGAAACCTACTTCAACAGCAGCATGAAAGGTGCCGAAATGAAGGACCTGAAGGGCAAGGTTGTCGCTCAGCCGAACCAGAAGGAACTCACCGTTGCCATCGATAACGTGACCACGGAAACCATGACCAAGCCTGAAGCGAAGCTGATTTTTGATTCGCCGCTCAAGGGCACGGTGGAACCCGGAACGGAGATTACGTTTGCCGGCACTGCTACGACTTACGCGAAAGATCCGTTCATGGTGACCTTCGATGTTGAGAAAAAGGCAGTCAGCGGGCTGGGCGCGGCTGCAGGACCGGCCGCTCCTGCTCACCGGGCCGCCCCTGTTCACAGGAAGAAGTAGTTCGCTCAATTCGAAATCCTCCCGGGCATGGCTCGGGAGGACACTTCGTTATACTTGGTTACAGTAATGCCTCTGTACGAATATCTGTGTCATAAGTGCGGCAAGAAGTTCGATGCCCTTCAAAAATTTTCCGACGAACCACTGAAGATCCACGAGGAAGACGGTGGCGAGGTTGAACGTCTCATCTCTTCCCCCGCTTTCCACTTCAAAGGAACCGGCTGGTACGTAACCGACTACGCCAAGTCAAACGGCGTCAGCACTCCAGCGGGTGAGAAGAACGGTGAAAAATCCGGCGAGAAATCCAGCGAATCGTCGGGAGATAAGTCCGGCGAGAGCAAATCCGAATCGAAGCCTGCCGAAAGCAAGACAGAATCCTCTCCACAGCCTGCCCCGGCTGCAAACTCCGCCTCAACCGATAAATAACTTCGCATTGTGTTAGCTTGTGGCGATGAAGTGGGCCACGCTCTTTCTCTCTGCCTCCGCTCTGCTCCGTGCGGCTGACCCCGTCGTACTCCCCGGTCTCACCGAACCTGTCGAAATTTTAAGGGACCGGTGGGGCGTGCCGCACATCTACGCGAAGAATACGCATGACTTGTTCTTCGCGCAGGGCTACATCACCGCAACGGACCGTCTCTTTCAGATCGATCTGTGGCGAAGAGTTGGTACCGGAAAGCTATCCGAGGTTCTGGGGCCACGGGCACTGGATCGCGATCGGCTGGCAAGGGCAGTCAATTTCCGTGGTGATTGGGCGAAGGAGTGGGCGGCTTATGGCCCAGATGCGAAGTTGATTGTTACGGCGTTCACCGATGGCGTGAATGCTTATATCGCGGGGCTCGGAGGGAAGCGCACGGCGGAGTTCGCGAAAGCGGGTTACGACCCCGGTCTGTGGAAGCCTGAAGATTGCCTGAGCCGGGTGGCCGGGTTGTTAATGACCGGCAACCTGCGAGCGGAAGTGCAGCACGCGAGAGAGGCGGCGCATGGTGGTCTGAAGGAAGTCGCGCGGGACAATCTGTTCGATCCGCCCGTTCCGCTGGAAATTCCGAAAGGGCTAGATCTGGCCGACATCACAGACCAGGTGGTGAAGACTTATAACGAGGCGGTTGGCCCGGTGGCGCTCACAGCAGAAATCGGCAGCAACAATTGGGTGATGGACGGGACCATGACCAAAACGGGCCGCCCCATCCTCGCCAATGATCCGCATCGGCCCGTGCAGTTGCCCTCTCTGCGCAAGACAGTGCATCTGGTGGCGCCAGGGTGGGATGCGATCGGGTCAGGCGAACCAGCGCTCCCCGGAATCGCTTTGGGGCACAACCAGACGATTGCGTTCGGCTTCACGATCGTCGGGATCGATCAGCAGGATTTGTACGTGGAAACGGTGAACCCGGACAACGCGAACGAGTACCGCTGGCACGATACCTGGAAGCGGTTTGAGACGGAGAAGCAGCAGGTCCGGGTGAAAGCCTCGCCGGATCGGACGGTAGAGCTTCGGTATACGGTTCACGGTCCGGTCATCTTTGAAGATGCGGCGCGGCATCGGGCTTATGCATTGCGTTGGGTGGGGTCGGAGCCGGGTACGGCAGGCTACATGGCGGGGATCGCTCTGGCGCGGGCGAAGGACTGGCCCGGGTTTCAGCGCGCGATGGCAGGCTACAAAGTGCCGAGCGAGAACGTGATTTACGCGGACACGGCCGGGAATATCGGGTGGGAGGTCGGCGGCTTGACGCCGATTCGTTCAGGATGGAACGGGTTGTTTCCCGTGCCCGGGGCGGAGGGCCGCTATGAATGGACAGGCTTCCGGCCGCCTTCGGAACTGCCCCATGAATTTAACCCCGCGCGCCACTTCATCGCCACCGCGAACAACAACATCATGCCCGCCGGTTATCCAAATCCTCTTGGTTACGATTCTTGGGCGTTGCCCTTTCGCGTCAACCGGATCAAACAGATGTTGGACGCGGGCAAGAAGTTCGATATCGACGACGTAGTCGCGATGCAGCAGGACGTTACCTCTCTGCCGGCGCAGCGTTTCCAGGCTGTCCTTCGGGAATGGGTCCCCGTAGCAGGAAGCCGAGCAGCCCACTTTCGAGACAGATTGTTAGCTTGGGATGGAGTCTTACGCACGGATTCGGCGGACGCGCTGCTTTATGAGGTTTGGCTCAGCCAGCTGCAATCGGGCGCGCGGCCAAATCTGGAACTGACGCTGCGGGCGCTAGAATCGTCGGCAGATCCCGCCGTCCTCACCGCGGCACTGGACCGGGCACTCGCATTGATTGAGGCTCGCCAGGGCACCGATGAGGCGAAGTGGCAGTGGGGCGCGCTGCACAAGCTGACGCTCCATCACCCGATCGCGAACGCGGGGTTCGATCTACCACCGGTTTCACGCCCCGGCGACGCGAACACTGTGAATGCCACCAGCGGTGCGAATTACCAGCAAACCGCGGGGGCAAGCTGGCGCGAAGTTCTGGACGTAGGCGATTGGGACCGAAGCGTGATTACGAACGTTCCCGGAGAATCGGGCGATCCCGCCAGCCCACACTATTCCGATCTGCTACAGGATTGGGCGCAAGGACGTTACCATCCGCTTCCCTATTCGCGGAAGGCTGTCGAAGCGGCGGCCGTCGAGCGGATCGAGCTGGTGCCTCGAAAGACGGAGTAAGATCAGCTGCGAGAGTCTTGCGGTCCTGAAAGCACTCCCGGCAGAACACCGGGCGGCCTTGTGTCGGGCGGAAAGGGACGGTGGTCGCTTTAGAACAGCCGGAGCAGTTGACCACCGTTTCGGTCTTGGTTTGCGACACTCCGCCAATGCGCTTCGCTTTGCATTCTTTGCAGCGCTTCGGCTCATTGGTGAAGTTCTTTTCGTGAAAGAAAAGCTGCTCGCCGGAGGTGAAGGTGAAAGCTTGCCCGCAGTCTTTGCAGGTCAGGGTTCGGTCGTGGAACTTTGCCATGCTTTCGCTCCCTTAGCGAAAAAGGCAGACAGGACCAGCGTGGTCTTGTCTGCCCAATCTGATACTACTCCACTTCTCTACGGCTCTTTTTGCGATTGCGCTTACGGGCCAGAGCTTGCTTGACTCGTTTCTTTTCGCCTGGTTTCAGGTAGAAAGAGTGCCGTTTGACGTCTTTGATGATGTCTTCGGTTTGAACCTTCCGCTTGAAGCGGCGTAGAGCGTTTTCGATCGTTTCGCCCTCTTGCAGTTTGACTTCTGCCAACTAAAAATACACCCCCAAACTCATCGCAAATTTACCCTGACATCAGCCGAGGTATGGATATTCAAAGAACATGACCCTTATGGTCAGGCAATTCGAATCAGCAATTAGGATATCACGAGTGCTTAGTTCGTTTTACGCTGCAACTCCGCGGGAACCCGGGTCCGGTCCAACGCCTCGAATTTCAAGTTCCATTTCACCGGGACAGTTGTAGGCAGGAAGCACTGCTGATCGTCGCAGGCCTGGTAGCGGAGCGAGCCCTCAAGCGTCAGGTTGCCCTGTGAATCGAGCAGCGGCCGGAGGGACTTGTCGTCCGCAAGCGTTACTTCACGGCGCAGGCGGAAGTTGCCGTCGAAAACCGGAACCGTTTCCTTGATGGCTTCCAGCCGGAGCATCTTCGGGGCGGGAAATTCCACCGGCGCGGACTTCCATCCGGCGGAGTCGGGCACTGCCCAGGCAATCGGGATGTAGCCTTCGACGCCGGGCGCGTAGACGTGAACTCGTGGCTCGAGGGCGATATCGATGGTCAGTTCCAGCTTCAGATTCGGGCGTACAGTCGCGGCACTTGCGCTGGTGGTGAGAGTCAGGTGCTTGGCGCGCTGTGACTCGTGTGGGGTATCGGGTTCAATGCCAAACTGGCGCAGCAGGATCAGGCCGGTGCTGTCGCGCTCTTTGTAATCGGCCTCAAAATACTTGGCAGTGACTTTGCCCTGGGCATCCAGAATATAGATGCCGGGATACGGGACGCCATACGCGAACGATCCTTTCGGCGCTTGTTCGTTCAGGATCCCGTACTCGCGAATGGTTTTCGAATCCGGATCGGAAAGCAGAGGGAAGCCGATTTTCTGGCGCTCGGCAAAATTCTTGAGCACCGCAGGAGAATCATAGCTGATGGCGGCGAGCCCCAGGCCTTCCCTTTTGATACGGTCGGCATTATGCGCCAGCTCCACGAGCTGGCCTTTGCAGAAGGGTCACCAATCGGCAGAGCGATAGAAAACCAGCAGCCCCCCTTTGGGACCCAGAACGCTCTTCAGTGTTCGCTGTGTTCCATTTTGATCTTGGAGTGAGAACTGAGGGACAGCGGTTCCCACAGCGGGACCGGTTGTGTCGGCGGCGAACAGAAGAAGCGCGAGGATTGGGATCTGCATAGCGTTTTCTGACTCAATAATGGACGAAGATCATGTGGGAACTGCTGCCGTTGGAAAACGTTTCGGAGTTGAGGATCGCGCCATCCGTACTGACTGTGCTCTTGGTTCGGGAAAGCTCTTTCCCGTTCCGGATCATGACCGTTTCGAAGCTCCGCGGAGTGATGGAGACCAACTTGACCGTTGTGCCCGGAACGAAGCCGTTTACCGGATACTCTTTTCCATCGGCCGCTGCGGCATAGGTATAGGCAGCCCCGCCCACGGCACTGACCTTCACCTCCACGCGATTGCCGGTATGCTTCACGTCCCAGCGCAAGCCACCCCGGCGCCAGGACACCGTCGATGGCGTCGGCGTAAACGGTTGCCGTAAGCAGCAGTATGAAAAAGGCAGCTTTAGAGAACATCGGCAAAGCCTCGTTTCATATAGCGGAAGAAGAGGCCGCCCACGATGAAAGTCCCTACGCTGTAGAGCGCGGTTACTCCTAAATCGGAAAACGACGGAATGTGATAGCCGAGCAGCATTTCCCGATAAGCCCGCACGATGTACGCCAGAGGATTGGCGCTAATTAAGAATCGCAGGTTTTCAGGGAACATTTCTTCATTGACAAAAATCGGAGTTACCCAGAACCAGAAGGTGAGGCCCACGGTGAGGACCTGCGCGGTGTCCCGAAGATAGACCTGCAGGCTGGAGGCAATCCATCCGATGCCGATCGCGAAGAGGCCCAGAAGGAGCAGGAAAATGGGGAGAAACACCAGGGTGGGGCTAAAGCGGTTGAGAATCAATGCGGCCCCGGCCACTACCAAAGCAGTGGCCATCAGATGGCTCACCAACGAAGAGAGAAAGATCGCGACTGGCACAATTTCCGCCGGAAAAACGGTCTTGGTGATCAAACTGGCTTGCTCCAACAGGGATGCGGAACTGCGCATGACAGTCTCGCTAAACAGCAGCCAGGGAAGCATGCCCGCGAAAAGGAACAGTGGATAGTTTTGCGTGACCTGTCCGGGTCCGGGCTTTTGATGGAGACAGACGCTGAAAACGAAGGTATAACTGAGGAGGAGAACAACGGGGTGAATCAAACCCCATGCCCAACCTGCCACAGAGCCGACATAACGTTGTTTGAAATCGCGCCGGACCAGCTGAATCAGAAGGCTGCGGCGTTCAACCAAATTTCGAAGAAAGAGCGTGCCGGGAAAATGGCGTTCCAAGCCGGGATGGTATCAGCCGGAAGGCTTGACACGCAAGCTTAACGGACGTTAATCTAGGGGTTTCGCGAATTATACAGTTTTCACCCTGCAAGGGAGAATTTCTCCGCAGTTGCATCGTATGAAACAAAACTATTTTATTGTTGAGTTCGCTCATTCCCTTCACGGACGTTTGCAGCGCGTCTATATTCCTCACAAGGCAATTTTTGCTGTTCTAGCATTCGCCGCAGTTGGCGCTCTCTCGGTTGTGGGCTTCGTTTCCAGCTATGCCCGCATGGCATTCAAGGTTGCAAACTATAACACCCTTCGGCGGGAAACCGACAGTTTGCGTGCCCGTTATGAGCGGTTGCAAAAGACTGTAAATCAAACCAATGCCCAGCTGGCTTCGTTGCAGATTCTGGCGCAGGAAGTTACGGTGGCTTACGGCATCAAGCAAAAAGTGACTGGATCGCCGGACTTGATTTCAGAAGCGCGATTAACACCGACAATGTCGGAGACGCTCGAAAACTATAACTACCTCCGCAGCAGCAAGCTTTCACGCCTTGAGCCGAGCTACGCACAGCGATGGCAGACCAACGTGATCCCCAGCATTTGGCCCATAGATGGCCGGCTGATGAGCGGCTTCGGAGGCCGAAGCGACCCGTTCTCGGGCGAAGGGGCTTACCATTCCGGGGTGGATATCGCCGCTCCGACGGGGACTCCGGTACACGTTACCGCTGACGGAAGAGTGGATTTCGCCGGCTTCTACAGTGGCTACGGCCGAGTCGTGATTGTTTCCCACGGCAACAACTACGAAACGTACTACGCGCACCTGTCTGCCTCGAACGTGATTGAAGGCCAGGAAGTGCGGCGGGGCGAAATTGTCGGCGCAGTTGGAACCACCGGTCATTCCACCGGACCCCACTTGCACTACGAAGTCCGCATCGGCGGAGCGCCGGTAAATGCCTACCGCTTTATGCAGAAGCCGATGGCCACGCAGCAGACAGCCCGCGTGACCGATCCGTTTTCTGGTCTATAAGTAGAAGTTTCTGTCCCAGGCGTGGCGCTTGAGGACGGCAAGCGTATTATCGGGCAGTGGGCCCAACCGCGAATAGCTGCAATTCGACTCCACGTTTCGAAGGCTGCGCATCCCGGGAATCACCGTCGACACAGCCGGATTCGAAAGGCAAAAGCGTAAGGCTAACTGCGGCAAGTCATGCGCTTCCATTTGCAGATCCGCTAACAGCGCGCTTACTTTTTCCTGCACTTCAGTCTTGCGATCTCCCTTGAAGTACTCGTTGCGGAAATCGCCTTCGGGAAACTTGGTATCGGGCGCCGATGGTTCCGGTGAGCGAGCCTTCATCGAGCGGCACCCGCGCGATGACGCCCACGTTGTGCTTGATGGCTGCGGGGAACAGCTTCGCTTCCGGCGTCTGGTCGAAGATGTTGTAGATCACCTGAACGGTATCGACCAAGCCGGTTTCCATCAGGGCAATGGCCGAATCGGGCTGGTGGTCGTTGATGGAGACGCCGAAATAGTGAACTTTGCCGGATTGCTTCAGGTCCTCCACGGTACGCTTCCATTCATCGCGGCCCAGCCAATCGGGATTCCAGACATGGAATTGTTGAAGGTCAAGGTAAGGCAGGCCCAGATTCTTGAGCGTCGTTTCCGTGGACGTGCGGATATGATCCTCGGGGAAGACATCGTCGATCCCGACGCCTTCTCGCGCGGGCCAAATCAGGTTCTTCGGCGGAACCTTGGAGGCGACGTAAACTTTGTGCGAATGCTCGCTCAAAACCTGTCCGATCAGCCGTTCGCTATGGCCTTCGCCATAGGCAAGCGCGGTGTCAATGAAATTCAGGCCTAATTCAAGAGCGCGGCGCAAGCCGGTAAGCGCTTCATGATCCGTGCCTCCCAACCATTGTCTCTGGCCAATGCCCCAGGCCCCATAGCCGATGTCGCTGACATCGATGTTCGTCCGTCCCAGCTTCCGATAATGCATTCAGCCCTTATTATAGAGACATATGCGGCGATTTCTGATCTTGTTGCTGCTGGCCTGCTCGGGGCTCGCGGCGGCGACCTTCAAGCTTTACCTGGCGGACGGCACCTTCCATATGGTTCGGGAGTATAAAGTGAACGGCGACCGTGTGAAGTATTACTCTACCGAGCGCGGCGATTGGGAAGAGATTCCTACCGAACTGGTGGATTTGAAGAAGACGGAGGGTGAGCGCGGCGACAAAGCCGCCAAAGTGGCGGAGACAGCCCGCCTGATTAGCGAAGAGGACAAGGCCGTCCGAGCCCAGCAGGAAGAAGTACTCAAGATTCCGCAGGACCCCGGCGTTTACCTGCTGGAAGACGGCAAGACGCTTCGCATCTTCAAGCTGGCGGAATCGACCTATCACACGAACAAAGGGCGCGCGATTCTGGCAAAGATGGTGCCCGTTCCGCTGGTGCCGGGCAAGGGGACGGTGGAAATCGCCGAGCCTCATTCGCTCAACGTGGTGAAGGAGGATCGTCCGGATCTGTATGTGCAGCTTTCGGCGGAAGAGCACTTCGGCATTGTGAAGCTCACACCGCATGGCTCGGTGCGAATCGCGGAAAAGGTCTCGGTGTTACAGGTGGTCGGCGAAGCAGAAGAGGTGGTGGAGCCAGTTGAGATCTTTCGCAAGCAGTTGACTGAGAGCGGGCTTTACAAAATCTGGCCCAAAGAGGCAATGGCCCCCGGAGAGTATGCCGTGATTCAGTACTTGCCGGGAAAGCTGAACGCTCAGTTCTGGGACTTCGCGATTAAACGCTAAACTGACCAGTTGATGCTTAGGCTTCGCTTCGCTCCTTCCCCTACGGGTTTCCTGCATATCGGCAGCGCCCGGACGTTCATCTTCAATTGGCTCTACGCGCGGCGGAATGGCGGGACTATGATCCTGCGGATCGACGACACGGATGTCGAGCGTAATACGCAGGCTTCGCTGGATTCGATTTTCGAAGGGCTAAACTTTCTGGGGCTCGGCTGGGATGAGCAGTACCGCCAATCGGAGCGGCTGGCTCTGCACGCGCAAGTAGCAGAGGCGATTCGCGTGAAGGGTTTGGCATATCGCGACTTCTCGCCCATGGGGCAGGAGAAGGAGGGGCAGCTATTCAACCCGGCGATGCGCGCGTTAAGCCAGGAGGAATCCGACCGGCGGGCCGCGGCGGGGGAACCCTTTGTGCTGCGGTTTCGCGTGCCGAGCGAGACTCCGCGCGATGTGCGGTTTACGGATTTGGTATATGGCGCGCAATCGAAATCGACCGCGGATATTGAGGACTTCGCGTTGCTCCGAAGCGACGGCATGCCGACCTACCATCTGGCAAGCTGCGCGGACGATATCGATCTGAAGATCAGCCACGTCGTGCGCGGGCAAGACCATCTTTCGAACACGTTCAAGCACATCCTCATCTTTGAGGCGGCAGGCAGCAAGCCGCCGGAGTTCGCGCATCTGCCGCTGTTGATCGCGCCCGATGGAACGAAGCTGTCGAAGCGCCGGCATGGGCCCGTGGTCAGCGTGACGACGTATCGCGATCTGGGTTTCCTGCCGCGCGGCTTCATCAATTTCGTAGTGCTGCTCGGATGGTCTCCCAAAGAGAATCGCGAGGTGATGACGCCGGAGGAGATCATGCAGGTGTTCACGTTTGAGGGCGTAAACCGCAGTAATGCGCGCGTGAACTTCACCGAGGAGAACCCGATCGACGAGAAGGCGGCGTGGTTGAACGCGCAGCATCTGCGCACCATGCCGATTGCAGAGTTGGTGCCGTTGGTGGAAGCGGAGTTGGCCGGCGCGGGGTTGACGGTTCCCTTCCCCCCGCCGTGGTTGGATCACGCGGTGGATCTGGTTCGGGCTCGCTTCTTCACCATCAAGGATTTCTCCACCCGAGGGCGAGCTTACTTTGTGGACGATTTCAAGATCGACGCCGACGCCCTGGAGAAGCTCGACAAGCCCGGAGCGCGTGAGGGCGTTCGGGAATTGGGGGCGAGGATAGCGGCCTCTGGGGAGTTCACGGAGGCATCGGTCGAAGCTGAGCTTCGCAAGCTGGCCGAGGAGAAGGGATTGAAGGCGGGGATCCTCATCAACGGCGCCAGGGCCGCGCTGACCGGCCAGTCTGTGGGGCCGAGCGCGTTTCATCTGTTCACGCTGCTGGGGAAGGATCGCTCCGTGCGGCGGTTGCTCGCAGTATGAACGGCACTTCGAATGGCACTTCGAACATTCTGGGGATCGGCGGATTGCCGCAGAATGCGAGCGCGTCGCTAATTCGCAATGGGGCGATTGTCGCGGCGGTGGAGCAAGGGAAGGTATCGCGGCAGCGTGGGCCGAACCCGTATCCGGCGGCTGCGATCGCGGAGTGTCTGCGGCTTGGAGGCGTTTCGGCGGAGGAGATCGGGACTGTGGCGCTGTCGGAGATGCCTCTCGATTTGGGGGCTCAGTTCCGCAAGGCGCACGTGGTCCAGGTGAGCCATCACCAGGCGCATGCGGCGTCGGCTTACTATGCGTCGCCCTTTGAAAGCGCGACGGTATTGACGTTCGACCGGCATGGCTCATATCGGGATGGCGAACCGGTGCTGCTTGCAGACCGAGGCCCTGGCAGCGCAGTATAGCCGGATTACGGCACAGCTTGGCTTCGGCGCGGGCGCGGACGAGCACAAGGTGCAGTGGCTTTCGACAACGGGATCTGAGCTTGCGGCTCGCGTGCAGGAGCAAGTAACATCGGCGGCGTTGAATTTGGCCGAGGGCGCGCAGAATGTGTGTCTGGCGGGCGGCCTGGCTTACAACGCGCTGATGGTTCGAGCCTTCGAGCAGAGATACAACACTTTCGTACAGCCGGCGGCGGGGAACGCGGGGCTGTCGCTGGGCGCGGCGCTGCATGTCCTGGGTAAGCACGCCGACGCGGGCGATTACTGTCTGGGACCAAGTTTCACGCCGGAGGAGATCAAACAGGTACTCGAGAATTGCAAGCTGAGTTTCCGCTACCTGCAGACGACGGATCACGTGATTGCGAGCGCGCTCGATTGGTTGGGCGATAACAAGATTGTGGCGTGGATGCAGGGGCGAATGGAATTCGGGCCGCGCGCGTTGGGCAACCGGAGTATTCTGGCCTCGCCGCTGGACCCGTATTCTACGGAGAACTTGAACACCTACATCAAACACCGCGAAGGGTTCCGGAAATTCGCGGCCTCGGTTCCGGAGGAGCGGGCGGCGGAGTACTTTGAGTGCGGGCCGAACGCGCGTCACCTGGCAACGGTGAGCCGCGTCAAGCCGGAGCATAAGAAGCGGTTCGCGGCGGCTCTGCTGGGAGAGGATCTGATCCGCGTGCATTCCGTGCGGAAGAGTGACAATCCTCTGTACTGGCGCCTGTTGGAAGAAGCCGGGCACAGAACCGGACTGCCGGTTTTGTACAACACGTCATTCAACCTTTTCGGTGAGCCGCTGGTGTGTACGCCGCGGGATGCGGTCCGCAGCTTCTATTCTTCAGGAATCGACGCGCTCCTGGTGGGCAACTTCGCGGTGCAGAAATAACGTGGGGCGTTATCCGGTTTTCGATCGTTCGCGGCTGGTGGTGAAGCCGCTCAGCGAGCGTGTGAACGACTTGCAGCGCGAGTGGTGGTTGCCGCTCGACGCGGAGGCGCCTCCGTTTGAGCATCATCAACTGGCGGAATTGGCTTCGGCGGTTCATGCGGCAAAGCAGCGCGGCGCGGCGCGCATCCTGATGATGGGCGCGCATGTCTTCAAGGCGGGCATGAATCTGTATCTGATCGATCTGCTGGAGCGCGGGTTGTTGACTCACGTCGCGATGAACGGCGCGGGCGCGATTCACGACTACGAACTGGCGCGAATCGGGGCGACGACAGAGAGTGTTGCCCGATACATCAAGTCCGGCGAATTCGGGTTGTGGCGGGAGACGGGGGAGCTGAACGATTGGGTTCGTGAATCGCCTGGGGAAGGGATCGGTGAAGCGGTGGGCCGGCGAATTTTGGAGAGCGGGTTCCGGTACAAAGAGCTGAGCGTACTGGCGGCTGCGTACCGCCTGGGGATTCCCGTCACGGTGCATGTGGGAATTGGATACGACATATTGCATGAGCATCCGAACTTCGATGGCGCGGCATTCGGGGCGGCAAGCTACCGCGATTTTCTGATTTTTACGGAAGGTGTGACGAAGCTTGAAGGCGGGGTGCTGTTGAACTTTGGTTCGGCGATTATGGGGCCGGAAGTTTATTTGAAAGCTCTGTCGATGGCGCGGAATGTCGCCCTTCAGGAGAGCCGGACCATCACGGACTTCACGACGGCCGTGTTCGATTTGGTGCCAATCTCTGGAGATATTCATAAGGAACTGCCGAAGAGCGACCCCGGATATTATTTCCGGCCGCATAAGACGATCCTGGTTCGCACTGTTACCGATGGCGGACGCAGTATGTATTTCTGTGGGGACCATCGCGCGACGTTCCCGGCACTTCGGCGCGCGTTAATCGGATGACCTACTCAGAGATTCTGGCGGCGCTGCCAAATAAAAGCGCGCTGGTTGTGGGCGATATCTGTTTGGACCGCTGGTGCACTTACGACCCGAAGGAAGCCGAGCCGTCGCGCGAAACGGGCTTGCCTCGCGTGGGCGTCGTCGAGACGATCGTCACACCGGGCGCGGGGGGCACGGTAGCGAACAATGCGGTGGCGCTCGGGTTCGGCCGCGTTGCGGTGTTGGGTGCTACTGGCGACGACGGATTCGCGTATGAATTGCGCGGCGCTCTCGAACGTAACAAGATCGAGAGCGCCCTGGTAGGGTCCTCCCTGATTTCTACCTTTACCTATACCAAGCTGATCAACGCGGAAACCGGCGAAGAGGACCTGCCGCGCATCGATTTCATCCGTACGACTGACATGCCGGAGAGTGTGGACGCGGCGGTTCTGGCCCGATTGGACCAGATTTGGCGGGAGTTTGACGCGATCTTCGTTTCCGACCAAGCCGAGACCGCGGCGGGCGGCGTGATTTCTTCGCGCATTCGTGACCGGCTTTGCGAACTGGGTCAGGAGCGGCTGGTTTGGGTGGATTCACGGCGGCGCCCACACCTGTTCCGGAACGTGATGGTGAAGGTGAATGAGGATGAAGCGATGGCCATTTCAGCCGATTGGGCGAAATGGCGAAACGAAGCCAATTTGCCTCTGCTCTTCATTACCAAGGGCGCGGAAGGGGTTAGCGTGATTTCGCCAAGCAACACGAAATTTGTCAAAACGAAGCCAATCTCGAACCCGGTGGATATCTGCGGGGCGGGCGACAGCTTTTCAGCCGGGGCCGTCGCCGCCCTGGTGACCGGGGCTTCCCCGGTGGAGGCGGCCGATTTAGGAAACCGTGTCGCCTCGATCACGGTGATGAAGCGGGGAACCGGAACGGCCAGCCCCGCAGAAATTCTAGGCTAGGACGCCTTTTCGCTCAGCTCCGCCCAGCGGGCGTAAAGCTCGTCCAGCGTGTGTTGAGCCTGCTCCAGATCGGCTAAAGTCTGTTGGAGCGCCGCTGGATTGGTGTTTACGGCCGGGTCTTCCAGCGCCAAGTGCTTTTGTTGTACCACGGCGTCAGCGGCTTCCACGCGCTGCTCGATGGTGTCGAATTCGCGGCTTTCGAGGTAGGAAAGGCGCTTCTTGCCAGACGTGTCCGCCTTCGACTTTGGCCTGCTTTTCCTGGCGGACGGGTGCTTTCTGGAGCGATTCCTCCCACTGGCTATAGTCCGCAAACACACCCGCGCCGCCTTCGCCATCGAGTCCGACGACCAGGTTGGAGACATTGTCGAGCATGAAGCGGTCATGCGTGACCAGGACCAGGGCGCCGGGAAAGTCAGTGAGATTCTCTTCCAGAACTTCGAGGGTCGGGATGTCGAGATCGTTGGTCGGCTCGTCGAGGAGAAGGACATCCGCCGGTTCGAGCATGAGCTTGGCAATCAGAACTCGCGCTTTTTCGCCGCCGGAGAGACGGTTGATGGGCATTTCGAGCTGCTCGGGGCGGAACAGGAAACGCTTGGCCCAACTGATGACGTGAACGGGCTTGTCCTGATAGATGACCGAATCGCCGTGGGACACCAGGGCGCGTTTGAGAGTTGCGAGAGGATCCACCTGGACGCGGTTTTGGTCGAAGTAGACGATCCGAAGAGGGTCGGCCCGTTCGACTTCGCCAGAATCGGGCTGGATATCGCCTTTGATGATCTTGAGCAGAGTGCTTTTGCCGGTGCCATTTGCTCCTACGAGCCCAACGCGGCGCCCGGGGGAAAGGCGGAGGTTGATGTCGCGGAAGAGTTGCTTCCCGCCGAGCGTTTTCGAGACGCCGACGAGTTCGACGAGCTTTTTGGTTTTGCGCTCGGAGGCTTGAAAGTCGATCTTCGCGGTGCCTGTGCGGTTCCGTTCGGAGACATCGGCCAGTTCGGCCATCAGGCGACCTGCGTCATCAATGCGGGCCTTCGATTTCGAAGTGCGGGCTTTCGCGCCGCGGCGGAGCCACTCGATCTCGCCTTTCACTTTGTTCTGGAGCGCGTCCTGTTGACGTGCCTGGACGCTAAGCAGTTCGTCACGGCGGATCAGGAACTCGCTGTAGTTGCCTTTTACGCGGAAGATGCCCCCGACATACTGGCGGCTGAGTTCTGCCATTTCCGTTGCGATGTTCTCAAGGAAGTAACGGTCGTGGCTCACGGTGACGCTCGCGAAAGGGGCGGACTTCAGAAGCTTTTCAAGCCAAAGGATTCCTTCCAGATCGAGGTGGTTGGTCGGTTCGTCCAGCATCAGGACGTCTGGCTCTTTACCGAGCTCGATGGCGATGGCAAGACGCTTCTTCCAGCCGCCGGAGAGGGACTCCACTTTGGCCGTGCCATCTTCAAAGCCAGCGCGGCCCAGGACTTCCGGAGTGAGAAGGTCGCCTACGGTGGTGCCTGGGGTAAAGACAGACTCTTGAGCGACGTAACCCAGGTGAAGAGCTTTGCGAAACGAACGCTCGCCTGTATCGGCATCCTGCTGACCGGCTAGAATCTGGAGGAGGGTGGACTTTCCCGCGCCGTTGGGCCCGATGAGACCCATTCGATCACCGTCGGAAATTGTGAGGGAGACGCCTTGAAAGAGTGGCTTGGCGCCGAACGATTTGGAGATTTCTTGGAGGTTTATTAGGAGGGGCATGCGCGCCAACACGGGCTCTTAGCGCTGGCGCGCTAATCTCCCGGCCAAGGACCGGGAGCACAGATTTACTGGGTTTTTTCGGCTACTTTGTGTGCGGCTTTGTGGGTACCGTGCTTAATCGCGCGACCGGTCTTTTTGGTGGCCTTCACGGTGCCCCTGCCGACATCTTTTCCGGCTTCCTTTGTGTCATGACCGGCGTTCTTCATATCCTGGCCGGCAGTTTGTCCAAAGGCGGCGATACCGAGGGCGAGCATTGCAATCGTTAGTTTCATCGTTTTAACTCCTTACAAGTGTAGCAAAACATTCGCCAAATGAAGATCCGTTAAGGGGCTACTACGGGGAATGTCACCACATTGCTCACAAAATACTGTTGGGCGATGGTGAGCTGGGTTTGCAGATTCGTGGTCAGCGAATTACTGAGCTGGACCGTAACGCGAGAAACTCCCACTACGCCTGGCTGGTAACCGGTAAGCAAGACGTTGGCAGTCTGGCCGCCCGCAAGAACCGAATCAACGGGGGTTAGCGGGGGATCTTGCGTGCTGTCTTCGCCGAAAGACCCGCTGGTGGTGCTGGCGACTTTGCCGCTATCCGTGCCGGCAGCGGTGATCCCGAGACCCGTGGCGAGCAAGTACACGATCTCTCCCGGAACAGCGGGATTATCCGTCGTGACAAGTGCATCCGCCGTATTCGCGCAACAAAGGGTGGAGGTAAGCGCACTTAAGATAAGTCCGGTACCTGTTGTCACGCTCGCCGAATACGCAATTCCATTCGAATCCGGGCCTGCAATATTGGCGACCAGGATGATTCGGGTAAATACATTCCCGGGTACCGCCGTGACTGTTGAGTTGGGGTCACTATTGATTTGATTCAGGAAAGCATCACGGACGGTCTGCAGGGAGTCAGTCGACTGGACTTTATAGGTGTAGGCTGTTCCGTTGATGGTGATAGTGCCAACGTCGCCTGCGGTAATGCTGCCATCAATGGAAACGGCGCCGGTGGCATTCGAGTAAGCATGGTAGACCTTGGCGGGACGCGGGTCGGTTCCCTGATCGGCAAAGATCCCAGGGTTTGCTATGACCACGGAGACAGCCTGGGGATTCGAAACCTGAATGGAGCCATCCGCTCGCACGGTGCGGAAATAGGTACTGACACTTGTGCGTCCGGTGACTTCGAAGGGAAGCTGTCCGCTGATCTGAGTGGGCGAAACAGAATACAGAGGCGCGGGCAGGCCATCGACAAAGAGCTGCGTATTGCCGAGGTTACTTGGGATTTTGTCCACGTTGAAGGAAGCCTGCTCAGTCTTGTCCGCGAGATTCGTTCCGGAGATGGTGATGAGGGAGCCTGGAGCAATTTGCGCCGCGTCTTGAAGGTTCAACGCCAGAGTGGTACCACCGGTCGTGGCGGTAATTACCGCGCCTGTCGAGAGGGTTGTGGAATACCCGATGGCAGCTCCGGTTGCCCCTCCCTTTTTGGCGGTCAGGAAAATGGTTTCCGTACTGAAGTTCGGCTGTGCGGTGACGTTCGGATCACCCGGAATATTGATGAGCTTGATGAGCGCAGTCAGCACATCCTCGAGCGTGTCGGTCTTCAACACCTTGTAGAGATACGGTGTGTTGGTGGCGGTGCCATTGGCGTCCGTGGTCGTAATGGTAATGGTGACCGTGTCATCGGCTTTGATTGTGCCGCCCAATGTCACGGTACCGATCGCGAAGACCTCCAGACTGGCGGCATTGCGGATTGCGGTAGGAGGAAGGCTGTAATCGGCGGGCGTGAAAACCAGGATGCGGCGATTGAAAGTGTCGGCGACATAGAGATTCGCACCGTCCCAGGCGAGCGAGGTGGGGGTTTGGATCTGATCCGCGTTGTCGCCCGGAGTATAGGTCAAGAAGTCGGGCTGTCCAAGGACGAAATCAGCAGGGACGGCATTTCCGGAAGGAATTGTGGAATAGATCAGAACACGGTCATTGCCGCCATCGGCAATGTAGAGGCGCTTTCCGTCGGAGAGCGCAAAGCGGGGGAACGACAGAGTTTTCTCGCAACGCGCAGGATAGGTGAGGGTAGAATCCGTTGCGCTGACTGTTCCGTTCGAGGCGCAGACTTTGGAAGTGTTATTCGCGGCCGAACTGCTCATATCGGGCTGTCCGACTTCATAGTCCGCCGGCGCCTGGTTTGCGGTTGGAATGGAGTTCCAGATCAAAACACGATTCGCGCCGAGATCGGTAACGAAAAGGCGAGTGCCGTCCGAGGTGACGGAAACCGGACTGGTAAGGTTATTTGCGGTCGCGTTCACTACGGTGAGCGCAGCGGGAACGGCAGTCGTCATGTTGGGCACGCCTAATACGACGTCAGCCGCCGCACCGTTTGCGGTGGGGATCTGGTTATAGATGAGAACGCGATTATCCTGGGTGTCCGCAATGAAAAGCTTGCCGTTTTGAAACCAAACGCCTTGGGGGCCGCGAAGAGATTTGGCGGTGGGTGGCGCGGCAGTGGCGTTGTGCGTAAAATCGTTCTGCCCCACTACGACATCGGCGTTCTGATTGATTGAGGTGGGGATGGAATTCCAGATCAGGATGCGATTATTATCGGTATCGGCCACAGCGAGGCGGATACCATCGGTGGCGACCGCGGTCGGAACGCGGAACCCGTTTTGCGTGAGCGACACCTGATTATTGTTGAAATCCGGCTGGCCGAGAACCACCTTAGCGGTGGTGCGCGCACAGACGAAGCATGTGGAATACTGCTGATCGGCTGGAATGTTGAAATTTACCTGATCGGTAGCGCGGGGCAGAACATCGGTGGGAAAGATCAGAACGCGATTGTTTACGGGTACGGCATTAAAGCGGTTAGAATCGACTACGAAAAGCCGGTTCGCGCCCCAGGCGACACCGGAAGAAGACCCGATTTGATAGTTCGTAGCGCCAAAATACTCATCGGTGAAAGAGGTCTGCCCAACCACGAGGCGGGCTGCCTGACCATTGGCGTAATCCGCCCCGGCTGCAAAACGGGAAAAAAGGGCAATAAAACAAAAAAGCTTCTTCATGTAGGGCGTAACCTAGTATTGTACCAACCGGGATGGACGATCTGAGTTGTCCGGGCGGTTTCATCTATATGAGATTGGGCGTTACCGGTTTGGCCCAGGCGGGCCAATGCGGCACGAGAGAGACCGGTGAAGCGATACAAACTAAAGGCTTCCGGGCTGGAGAATGCGCGCATACAACGACGGCTACACGCGAGGCTCCAAACGATGACCGATCTTGAAATTACGCCGGAGCAGTTCGCCGCCTTACAACGCGCGGGAACGCCGTACCGGCTGCTCGATGTTCGCGAGCCTTATGAGGTGAAACTGGCAAAGATTGCCGGGGCCGAAGAGATCCCGATGCGGTCGATTCCTGGAGCGTTGAGCAGGCTGGAGGATGACGACCGCCCACTGGTGGTGATGTGCCATCACGGGGTGCGCAGCTTACAGGTGGTTTGCTGGCTCCGAGAACAAGGAATTGAAAATTGCCGGAGTTTATCGGGTGGAATTGAGCAGTGGAGCAGAGATATCGATCCGGAAGTGCCCCGGTACTAGTAGGACTTTTCAATCTCCAACAGTGTCCGAATTGTCAGTTAACAGACGTTTTAACGCTTACTTTCGATAACCTTAGACTCATGAAGTTTAATGGGAATTTAGCTTTTCGGGTTGTTTTTCTAACTGCCGCAGCAACCTTAGCGGCGAATGCTTCCACAATTGTTCAGTCGATGACCATAGGGACGCAAGCGACAGACTTTACTAAGTCTTTCGGCGCGTTCAATGGATTTAACTCCTCCCTCGGCACCCTGACCGGAGTTACGGCCGCGCTGACTGCAACCGTGCAACAATCCGGAACCGTCACCAACAACACCGGTGCCACGAAAACGTTCACGTACTCGACAAACAATACCAGCGATATCACGACCGGGCCGGCACCGCTGACGGTATCGTTCGGAGCAGGCGGTGCTTCAGAAATTACCTTCTCCGCCAGCCAAATGTACACCCTTGCGGGTGGTGGAACCGCCAACTATCCCCTCAGTGGATCGAACGCGTTTGCCACATCACCTGTTACGAGAATGGCGAACTATTCGGCAATTTCCGATTTGAATGCGTTTATCGGGGGCAGTTTCTCGCCCACTTTTAGAACGACGGACACGGGTGGGTTCACCGGAAGTGGCAATTTCTCCGCACAGATAACGACGACAGAGGGCGCAAGCCTGACGATCACCTATACTTACACCCCCGTCGCAACGGCGACCCCGGAACCGGCGACTTTTGCTGGCATGGGGATCGGTGTTGCCGGTCTTGTGTATCTGCGCCGCCGCAAGAAAGCTTAGTCGCGCCGCACTCGCCCTTGACAGCCGCCTTCCAGGAAAATCTGGAGGGCGGCTTTTTTTGTTAGCGAACCGTGATTGCAAAGGCCGGACTACAGGCATTCAAAGTCAGGTTCGTGCTGCAGATCTTCAGGCTTAGCGGCCCCGTTATCACATTCGCCGGAAGAGCCACATTCACCTGCTGAACGCCCGCGATTCCCGGCGCATCGCCCGCGTAGACGGGGATCAGGTTCGGGAATCCATCCACGCTTGCCGTGACGGTGAAATCGTTGGTCGCAAGGCCGGTTGCGAAAATTTGCAGGATGCTGCCGGGCGCCGCGGGGGTGCCCATTGCGTTTACGGAACCATTCTGGTTGAGAACGCCAAAGATTCCGGGAGCCGCCGCCACCAGTTGCACCGTCTGCGGCGTGCTGGAAACACCATCAGCCGTAACGACGAGTTGCGTGGTGGTTTTTGCTGACAGAGCGGCCGGAACCTGGAAGTTAATCTGGCTCGCGCTCTTGAACAGAATTGGAGCGGGTATACCGTCGAACGTCACAGCGACATTCGTTCCGGCAAGATTCAGGCCCTTAATCGTGCCAAGCGAACCGGCAACCAATGGTCCCGCGGTCAGCGTGGCAGCGTTGGTGACACTGCTGACCGTGACGGGAGGGACCGTTGGAGCCGTCACCGTGACGACGACCGGCAACGTTCTGCTTCCTGCGGCGCCGGCAGAGATCTGAAT
Organism: Bryobacterales bacterium; assembly: GCA_963795835.1. Classification (GTDB taxonomy): domain Bacteria; phylum Acidobacteriota; class Terriglobia; order Bryobacterales; family Bryobacteraceae; genus JALYXI01. Next base: position 598,273 of record CAWCJC010000001.1, read on the forward strand.
ACTGGCGTTATACACTCCCGGCGTCAGGCCAGCGGCGTTCATGATTACTCGAAGCGTGGAATTGCCCGTGTAGACACCTTGCAGCGGCGGAGGATCGATGAAAACATAGCCCGAACCGCTTTGGTAAGTCACGGCGGCGGAATAGACCAGAGGGCTGCTGGTGCCGGAGTTTGCGTTGTTGACCGTGACGAAACTCGTCTTTTGCAGTCCCTCGGCGGGTGAACTCAAGGTCAGCGGGACCGCAACGCCCACGGAAAGAACGGGGAAATAGTTGGCGCTGCAATCTCCTACAACCGAGCAATCGTTGGGCGGGGTGAGTTGCCGGAAACGCGGAACGGGGTCGCCCGTGGTCGCCGTGCTCAACGTGGAGACGGGTCCGATCGACACAGTTCCGCTGGCGGTAGTGACCGTCTGGGTACCGGACTGAGACAGCCCGACAAAGGTGGGGATCTGCGCGCTTTCGATAGAAACGGGGCTGGAATCGAGAACTTCGTACACGGCGATTCCGGCTCCAGAGGTGAGGGGAACTTCCGTTACCGCGCCGAGCGCGCCCGAGGGTAAGGGTGGTGTCGCTCCTCCCGCGCCATTTTGGTCGGTTCCGGTGACAAGACCGAAAAGCAGCGTGCCGTTCGGGGATGGCGCATAAGCGCCGGCCGATTGAGTACCGCCCAAATCGCCACCCGCTGTAGGCTGATTGGCGCTGTTTCCCGCGATATAGGTAGGCAGGAACACACGCGCGGCGGTTGGAAACCCGGTGTAACGAATCACCACGCGAGTGCCGGTATCGGACCGTGGATCCTTCGGGACAAAGGCGGTGCCGAAACCTTCGGTGACGCGAAGGGAACTGAAGATGGTTCCGGCGGCGAAGAGGTTCTGGACGCTTAGTGTGGCCGGCAGGGGCGAGCCGACGCAGGTGATGGATGTTGTTGCGGAGTTTGCCAGCAGAGCGGTGGTGCTGGTGGCTACCGTCGCCACATTACTGTTGAACGAAAAAGTCGAGGAGGAGAACGACGCCGAAAGCGGCACGCCCGTCGGCAGAGAAGCGACGGCCAGACGAACATTCGATAGCGTCAGGGTAAAAGCTCGTGACGCGGGAATGGAAATGTTCAGGTTATTGAGCGAAACGATATTTGACGCGCTAAGAATGGGAGCGCTGCCAATAGGAACAGGACCGGAACCGGTGTCGAGCGAAATGACAATATCCGGGTTGCCATTAGAATTTATGCGGTTGGTGATGGACGTGGGATAAGTCACCGTGATGTTGGCCGCTATTACTTGGCCTGGAGTTCCGCCCGAACAGCTGAGCAGGAGAGTGCCGACGGGCTCCGTCAAACCCTCAGCGCGAACCATCAGCGGCGTTGAGGTGGTGTTGCAAAGGATGGGGGATTGGGCGGTTAACGAAGAAGCAGAGATTAGAATAAAGGCAAGAGTAAAGAAGATATTCAGACCGAAAAGTCTTTTACCACTCGGAATAAGCTGTTCCATCTAGAGCTATCTTATCCGATCCACTTCGTACATCGAAGATGCCGGGCTCAGTGGAATTGACGGCTTGTCCGGAGTCTTCCTGGATCACTTTCCAGGAGTTATTGACCCCTGTAATGGGGTCGCGAGGGATGTCGCGAAGGTAGCCACCGGTGACCAGTTCCTGCAGGCTCGCGGGGGCTTTCTGCTTATCGTAACTGTATTCATCGATGACAGTGCGCATGGTGAACAGGTTGTTGCGCAGTACGCTTTCTTTGGCGCGAATTATTGACTTTTGATAATACGGAATCGCAACGGAGATCAGTATGACGACGATAGCCATTACAATCATCAGCTCGACGAGCGTAAAACCCCGGGACCAACGCTTGCGGCTTACCATTCGGAATAAGGCGTTCCGTCGCCTGCTTTTTCGCTTGATTTGGTGAAGACGTCAAACACGTTCTGGCCGCCGCCGCCCTGCCCCTTGGGATCGTCCTGCATGCTACGGACGCCCCACTCGCGCTTCTGGGTGAGGGGATCGACGGGAATGCGACGCAAGAATTTGATTTTGGTGTCGGCGTCCTTGCCCGAACCTTTGACGCCATCGACCAGTGCATCCAGGCTTTCCGGGTAGCACATGGCGTCCTGCTTCTGGATGCCTAACTGGTTTGCGTCGCACTTGTCTTTGTATTTGTCGATGGCCTTGCGCATTTCATCGAGCGCGGTCCGCAGTTCGCGCTCCCGGTTGTGGCGCACCCGGGAACGGGCGAGAGGAACCGACATCGTGGTGAGCAGAAGCATCAGCGTGAACGCCACGATCAGTTCGATCAGGGTGAGTCCGGACTGGCGATTCCGAGGCATCGGTTTCAAAGCGGTTATTTCACGTTGACGGTCAGGACCGGGTTGTTGGTTGCAACTGGCTGGCCCGGCGTGTTTTTGAGCATCAGCTGGGGAACACTCACCGTGGTGGTGCCGCGGCCGACCGCTTGAAAGATAACCGTGAAGAGGCCGCCGGAGCCGGAGACGCCGGGACCCTGGGGATCACGGGCAATCGAAATCAGAGCCTCGCCGGAATCATTGAGGATGTTCTTCGAAGGGCTTAATGGCGGACCGGTTTGCTGGATCAGGTCCGCGGCCACCACATTGTTGATGCGAAGAATCTTGGGGTCGAATTTCAGCATGGCGGTCAGGGCGTTTAGATCCGTGACATTGGCGACGCGGAAAGTGACGCTTGCGGCGCTCGCCAGTTGCACATCCACCTGGGCAGGCAGGAAGGAGACAATCGTGGGTCCGGTAGGCGCCGGTTGCGCAGGGGCGGTGGCCAGGGGCTCCGCGGCTGGGGGAGGAACAGGGGCAGCGGGCAACTGGGCCCGGCGCACCGGCCGGCAGGGGTGACAGCCGGAGCATTGCGCGGAATGTGAACGTTCACGACGTTGCCGCTGGGGACGGAGCGCAAATTTGCCTCGGTAAGATCCGGCGAACGCAGAATGTGCGGGATCAAGGTGATCAGCAGCTCGGTCTTCGACTTTTCGATCTTCTCATCGGTGAAGAGGCGGCGCAGAAGCGGGATCTGCGAGAGGCCTGGTAGACCGGCGATCACTTTGGAATCCTGCTCCTGGATCAAGCCACCCAGCAGGTTGATTTCTCCGTCTTCCGTGCGGATATCCTGTGAGACCTTGCGCTGGCTAATAATGGGCTGCTGAATCCCGCCGACATCGCGATATCCGGTGACCTGCGAGATATCGATTTCAATATGCAGCGAGACCTGGTTCGCATCATGAACACGCGGGAGCATATCCATGTTTACGCCAGTCTCAATGTAAGTGAACTGGGTTTGCACGAGTGGACTGACGCCAACGCCCACCCCGCCGATGCCTGAGCCGAAGCTACCGGACGCGGTAGGAACCTTGTCGCCGATGTGCAGACTGACCTTCACGTTATCGACTGCGCGCAATTGGGGAGATTGCAGCACTTTGGTCCCCGTGTCGCTCAGCAGAGCTTCGATAAAACCTCCGGGGATGCCGGTGATGGAATAGTCGCCGGAAGTGATCTTTTTCAGATTGTTGAGCGTGATGGCGGAACTGCTGGTGGTTGTGGTGGAGGTGGTTGGCGTAGTGGTGGTGCCGCTTGTGGTGCTGGTCGTGGTGCCGCTCTGGAGGGAAGCGCGGGGGGTGAAAACGCCCGTGACGCTCAAGCCGCCATTCGCGAGCTGCGCACCCAAATTGCGAACGCGATCCTTGCGGACCTCCATCACGATGACATCGACGACGACTTCGGACTTGGGCTTATCGAGATCGGAGATAATCTTTTCGGCGAGCAGCATGCGATCGGCTTCGCAACGGACAATCAGCGCGTTCTGCGAGGTGTAGTTATATACCTTTTGAATATCGGCGACAGTGCGGAGCGTGGTGATCACTTCCTGCAATTCAGTGGTGTTGGTGATGTTCGTCAGGTAGAAGACTTTCACCACCTGTTCTTCAATTTCGCGGCGCTTGGTGGTGTTGTCGAGCGTGACGAAGATGGCGTTGGCGGAGAGCGGCTTCCAGAAGGACTTGGTCAGAAGCGCGACGTAATCCAGCGCCTGATCGAGGGTGGAATTTTGCAGGTCGATGGATTGCGTCTTCACCAGGGATTGCTGTTCGTAATCGGGATCGAAGAGGACGTTAATACCAGCTAATTTGCCGATGGTCTCGAAGAGCACACGCGGCTTCTGGTTGTTCATCTTCAAGTTCCCGATTTGCGGAGTCAGGGGCTTTAGCTCAGGAATGGATTGGAACGAATCGATGCGTTCGAGGGTGGCCTTGCGGGCGGTCTGGGCCGGAGTGAGACCGCGATCTTCAGGGTCGGGAGGGGGTGCGCCGGGAACTGGGGGCTGCGCGTCCTTTCTTCTTTTCGCGCTCCATCATGGCTTTCGTACGGCGGATTTCGGTTTGCGCGACGGGGGACGCCGGATCGATGGCGTAGGCGCGTTGGAACTCCACCAGCGCCTCGGAGAGATTGCCTTCGGCGCGGACTTTCTGGCCGTTCTTGACGTGCTGGGCGGCGGCAATGAAGCGGACCCGGCGAACGTCCAGTTGATAGAGGGTGTCGGAGGGGTCTTCGCCCAGCGCGTTCTCGTCCAGTTCCAGCGCCTTGTCCATTTCGCCGTGCGCTTCTGCCGCATGGCCCTGGGCCAGAAATTTGTCGCCCTTACGGGTCCGCGCACCAAGGGGAAGAACGAGGGAAACGATGGCGAGAACCGCGGGAGCCAGTTTAGGAGATCGCATGTGCCGGGCGGTGGTTCTGGACTATCATCTATAGAGGTGACGCACAAACCACGTGTGCTGTTTACTCCAAAAAGTTGCCCACCAAATATCCTGACATTAAGATTCTGAGCGAGAACCGCCAGGCCAGTCACAACTACTTCCTGCTGGAGAAATTCGAGGCGGGCTTGGTACTGACGGGAACTGAAGTGAAGAGCATCAAAGACGGAAAAATGCAGTTGAAGGAAAGCTATGCTACCGTTTCGGGGAACGAAGCTTGGTTGATGAACGCCCATATCAGCGAGTATTCTCATGGAAACCGGGAAAATCACGAGCCGGTAAGAAGCCGGAAACTGCTCTTGCACCGCCGCGAAATCGACAAGTTACTGGGGATTACGCGGGAGAAAGGGCTTTCCCTGGTGCCGACTAAGGTGTACCTGAAGCAGGGCCGGGTGAAGTGCGAATTCGCGGTAGGCCGCGGCAAAAAGCTGCACGATAAACGAGAAACAGAACGGGCCAAAACAGCCGAAAATGAGGCGCGAACGGCAATAAGAAATCACAAAGCGCGGACGCAATAAAAAGGGGACAGGGTGGAGATTCGCTGGGAAAATGGGCGCGCCTCGGAGTACGAGGGCGGGGCTGTCGCGATTGCAGTTTTTGAGAACGAGGCTCCTTTAAGCAGCTTCGAAGAATGGTTCGCTTCGGGAGAAGTGACGGGCAAGAGCGGCGAATTTGTTTTGATCCACCATGCTTCTGGCTACAAGGCCGCGCGAGTTCTACTGGCGGGCGCGGGGAAACGGGAAAAGTTCTCCGCGCCGGACCTGCGCAAGCTTTCGGGTGCGGCAGTTCGTTTCGCAAAAACGCGCGGAATCCAGAAGCTGGCAATTTCGCTGGAGGAGCAGTTCGGGGGCGCGGATTGGTGCTTCGGCCGCTGTCGAAGGAGCGCTGCTGGGCAACTACGAAAGCGACCGGCTGAAGACGGACAAATCTGGAGTGAAGTTCGCCGAGGAGTTTACTGTTTTCAGCGGGGGAGAGAACGCCGAGGAAGGAGTCCGGCGGGGACGCATCCTGGGGGAAGCGGCAAATTGGGCGCGTGCGCTGGCGAATGAGCCTCCCAACCTGATGACACCCGCTGTGTTGGCGGAACGCGCGCGTGAAATGGCGGAAACGCATGGACTGGCATGCGAAATTTTCGATGAGAGCAAAGATGCGCGACTTGGGAATGGGCGCGCTGTCTGGGCGTTTCCATGGGCAGCGCCGAACCGCCGCGGTTCATTATTCTCCGGTACACGCCGGAAACGCCGGCGAGCACCAAAGTTCATTTAGGTCTGGTGGGAAAGGGCGTCACGTTCGACACCGGCGGGATTTCGATCAAGCCCGCCGACAACATGGACAAGATGAAGTACGACATGTGCGGCGCGGTGGCGGCGCTCGGCGCGATGCAGGCGATCGCGCAGCTGAAGCCCGCGATTCCGGTGACGGCCATCGTCCCGACGGTGGAAAACATGTTGGGGAGCCGGGCGCAGAGGCCGGGCGATATTGTCACCACACTCTCAGGCAAGACCGTGGAAGTACTCAATACCGATGCGGAAGGCCGGATGATTCTGGCGGACGCCTTGACCTATTCACAACGAATCGGATGTACGCACCTGGTGGATGCGGCTACGTTAACCGGCGCGTGCGTGGTGGCGCTGGGCGCGGTGAATACCGGCACGTTCAGTAACGACGACGCGTTTTGCGCTGAATGGATCCGGGCGGCGGAAATTGAGGGCGAGAAGATGTGGCGAATGCCACTCGACGATGAATATAAAGAATTACTGAAGAGCCCTTTCGCGGATTTGCATAATATCGGTGGACGGTATGGCGGGGCAATTACCGCGGCTCTTTTTCTAAAAGAATTCGCCGATCCGCTGCCCTGGGTGCATCTGGATATTGCAGGGACGGCGTATTACGAAGAAGTAAAACCATTCCTTGCAAAGGGTCCGACCGCGGTGGCTTTGCGTAGTTTTGTCCGCTTGGCTGCACAATTTGGTTCAATTTAGTGAGAAGATTCATGTTAGAGGGAGACTGGTTCACTGAGGGAATGGGTGAGCCTTTTAACCGAAATCGAACCGTTATTGCCACAGACCGATTTGAATCAGAACTTTGACGAGTGGGAAAAACACGTCAAAGACTTTTTCTATATTCGTGAGCCGCACGATGGGGAAATGCTTTATGTCAGTCCCGGGTATGAGCACATTTTCGGACGATCCCTGGAGAGCTTGTATCGGGACCCGCATTCGTGGCGCCACGCCTTGCATCCGGAGGACGCTGACCGGATCATCCGGCAAGCGTCTTCGCCCGATGGTTTCCAGGACGATTACCGGATAATCCAGCCTACCGGAGAGGTGCGTTGGATTCGCGCCCGGACTTATCCGGTGCGGGACCATTCCGGGGAAGTGTCCCGCATTGCCGGATTTTGCGAGGACATCACCGAATGGAAGCGGCTGGAGCAGCAACTCATTCAATCCCAAAAAATGGATGCGGTGGGTCGTTTAGCGGGCGGAATTGCGCACGATTTCAATAATCTGATTACCGTAATTAATGGCTATTCCGCGCTGCTGGAAGAGCGGGCGGATTTGCCAGAGTCCGTTCGCGCCGATATCGAGAGTATTCACCATGCCGGCAAGCGCGCCGCGCTGCTAACCAATCAATTATTGGCCTTCAGCCGCAAACAGCCGAGAAAACTGACTTCCATGGACCTGGCGGCTGCGGTTTCAGAGGTGGAACCTCTGCTGCGCCGTTTGATTCGGGAGGACGTGGAACTATCAATCGTGCCCAGCCCGGGGGCTCTGTGCATTCGCGCCGATGCCACCCAAATTGAACAAGTACTGCTGAATTTGGTAATCAATGCCCGGGATGCAATTCAAGACCAGGGAACGATCACGATCGAAGCAAGAGAAGAATACTTCGACGCGAGCCGCGCTTTTATGCACCCAGGTTGCGCAATCGGGCCGTATGCAATGCTCGCGGTGAGTGACAATGGCTGCGGCATGGATGCGGAGACGCAAGACCGCATCTTCGAACCCTTCTTCACAACCAAGCAGGAAGGACAGGGCACAGGGCTGGGGCTGGCGACAGTTTACGGTGTAGTAAAACAGTGCGGGGGCACGATCTGGGTTTATAGCGAGATCGGAGTAGGAACCACGTTCCGGGTTTATTTTCCCCTTTCGCAGCAGAATGTAGCGGCACCTGCAAAATCCTCGCCCCAGAAAACGAAGCACACGGGCACGGGAACCATCCTGATGGTGGAAGACGACGATCAGGTACGAGCGCTGGCTTCAGCGGCCTTACGGGCTCGCGGCTACAAGGTCTTCTCCGCTGAAAATGGAGATCAGGCGCTCAAGATTGCCTCCGAGATGACCGACCCCCTCGATCTTTTGATCACTGATGTGATTATGCCGAAGATGGGGGGTCCGGAACTGGTGGACACGCTCTCGCCCCTGCGCCCGAGGATGCGGGTGCTATACATTTCCGGTTACACGGAAAAAGCCATCGTTCCGACGGGAACAATTCCCGCGGGCGTACAACTTCTTCCGAAGCCTTTTACACCGGCGGCGCTGGCGCAAAAGGTAAGCGAAATCATGTCGAGTTAGAACAATACCGCACGCCTGCTATTCCTGGCGCATTGCAGTCAGCCTGCCTTTGTAGCACAATGACAATGCAAAATTATGAGACTGCGCGTATTGGGAATCGTACTGGCAGGTGGAAAGGGTACCCGGTTGTACCCGCTCACGAAAGAACGCGCGAAACCGGCGGTCCCTTTTGGTGGAAAATACCGGATAATCGATTTCGTCCTGAGTAATTTTATTAACTCGGGCGTAAATTCGATCTATGTTTTGACGCAGTTCCGCAGTCAATCGCTGTTACAGCATTTGAATGAAGGTTGGCAATTCGGCGGACTGCTGAAGAATCAGTTCATCATTCCGGTGCCGGCGCAGATGCGGTCCGCAGGGGAAACCTGGTACCAGGGGACGGCGGATGCGATTTACCAGAACATCAATTTGATTGAGCAGGCGGACCCGCACGTGGTTGCCATTTTCGGCGCCGATCATATCTACCGGATGAATATTGCCGGGATGATCGAGTTCCACGAAAATCAGAGCGCGGCCGCGACGGTGGCCGCGATTCCGGTAGAGCGACGCATGGCCTCGGAATTCGGCGTAATCGAAACAGAGGAAAGCGGGCGCATCGTCGACTTCCATGAGAAGCGTCACGACGCGCCAACAATCCCCGGAGATCCGGAGCGCGTCTATGCCTCAATGGGAAACTACGTTTTTTCCACACGCGCATTGCTGCGAGAACTCCATGACGATGCCGCGAATGTGAAAAGTTCCCATGATTTCGGGCGCGATATTCTTCCGGCGATGGTGAAACGCTCCGAAGTTTATGCCTACGATTTTGCAGAAAACAAAATTCCGGGCGAACCCCCAGAGAACGCCGCATACTGGCGCGATGTGGGAACCATTGATGCTTACTACGAAGCCAACATGGATCTTCGCGCCGTTGCGCCGTCGCTCAACTTGTACAATCGGCAATGGCCGCTGCGAACCACTGGTTTTCCTGATCCGCCCGCCAAGTTTGCGTTCGACACCGAAGGCCGGCGCGGCATTGCAACCGACTCCATTGTTTCCGGAGGTTCTATTTTGAGTGGTGGGACAGTTCGCAATTCCGTGCTGTCGCGCGGGGTGAAGGTGCATACCGGCGCGGTAGTTGAAGAATCCATAATTCTGGACAACTGCGACATTGGCCGGCACGCGAAGATTCGCAGGGCAATCCTCGATAAGAACGTCCGGATCCCGGAAGGAGCCACTATCGGTTACGACCTCGAGCAGGACCGCAGACTTCACCACGTGACCGAAACGGGCATTGTGGTGGTTGAAGGACTGCGTTCGGGCGTGGAGATTTCAACTCTGTTCGTGTAGAAGCGCCATGCGCACGCGCGAGTCGCGGCGACAGGATGTAAGGGCTGATTCAGGAACTCATCGACTCGCGTCTTGTGGCGAAAACGTTAGGCGCTTACGGTCAAGACGATTTTGCCGCGCACCTTGCCGCTGAGATCGAAGGCTTGCTTCACGTCTTCAAGCGGGAATGTGTTCTCGACCAGAGTCTTGAGTAAGCCGTCCTCAAACATTCGCGCAATCTCGCCGAGGCGGGTCCCGTTCGGTTGGACGCCCATCATCGCGACTCGCACGCCGGGCGTTTCCGGCGGGGGCTGAACCACGGACACCAGGAATCCGCCAGGTTTCAAGATAGTGAGGGAGCGCTGTTGCGTTTCGCCGCCCAGGGTATCAAATACAACGTCAACGTCTTTCACCAGTTCTTCAAAGCGCTGGGACTTGTAATCGATAAACTCATCGGCCCCAAGCGCGCCGACATACTCGCGGTTAGCTTCGGAAGCGCTGGCAATCACGTGAGCCCCCTTCCACTTGGCCAGTTGGACGGCCATGGAGCCGACACTTCCGGATGCGGCGTGAATCAGAATCGTCTGGCCGAATTCGAGACCGGCGGTGTCAAAAAGGGCCTGCCATGCGGTGAGCGCGGCGACCGGCACGGATGCGCTGTGAATCATGTCGAGCGACTTCGGCGCGAGAGCCGCTTCGGCAGTCTTGACGATGGCATACTCGGCAAAGCCCCCGAGGCGACCAAGGTTGAGGTAAGCGTAAATTTTGTCACCGGGATTGAAGCCCTCGCCTGACTCGACCATTCCCGCGATATCACAGCCCAGAGTCAGCGGAAGGGTTTGCTGCAGCATCTCCTTGAGCTTGCCGTTTCGAATCTGAATATCGACCGGGTTTACTGCCGCGGCAGCAACCTTGACGAGCAATTCTGCCGGGCCCGGTTTCGGCTGATCGATCTCCTCGATCTGGACGACGCTGTTGTCCCCGTAGGAATGGATGCGAACGGATTTCATAGCCCTATGATCGCAGCCTGCGGGAGGAAGTGTGTTGCAGCATCGTCACGCAGTTGTCATCCGGCTGTTACGTCCGTTTCCTAAGCTCGGACAATGAGGTTCGGTCTGATTTTCTTGATGCTCTTGGCATTCCGGTGTCGGCACAAACAGGTGTAGCGGATGGAGCGATTCGGGGCGTGGTGCGAGACCCGAACAACGCTGTGATCAATAATGCCGATGTGCGGGCTCGCAACCTGGATACGGGATTCGAACGGCGCACAACCAGTAATGCGGAGGGGGAATTCGAACTGCCGCTTCTGCCGCTGGGGCGCTACGAGGTGACAGTCACTGCGCCGGGATTCGCCTCTTTACGCAGACGGGAATTGTAGTGACGCTGGCGCGTTCGAGCGATCTTGAGATTCCGCTCAAGCTGGCCTCCAGCGCCCAGAATGTGACTGTAGATGCCGATGCTTCCATCCTGACGACCAATACGTTTGCTGTAGGAGACGCGGTGAATGGGAAGTCGATGGAAAACATGCCGATCACTTCGCGAAACACGTTTAATCTGGCACTGTTTGCGCCGGGATTGAATGGGCGGCGCGACGACGAGTTCGGGAACCCGACGTTCGCGTTCGGAGGCTTGCAGCGGCGTGCGTTTCTGGTGGACGGCATCGACAATACGCAGCGTGGCGGGCCGGGGCGGCTGGGCATTTTCTCTCCCGAAACGATTCTGGAGACGCGCGTCATTGCGAATGCGATGGCGGCGGAGTACGGGCGCACCGTAGGAGGCATCATCAGCATGGTGACTCGCGGAGGTACGAATGAACTTCATGGTGAAGCACTCGTGCTCGAACGACGGCCCGGGTTTATCGCGCGGCCTTCCCTTGCGGCGACGAAGACCTTTTCGCAGTGGGCTACGTTCTCGGGAAACGTAGGAGGCAAGATCATCAAGGACAAGCTCTGGTATTTCGCCAGCGGCGAGTATGAGCCGCTCGATGGTCCGCGCGCGATCACAATTACGCCCGCCAATGCGCTGGCGTTGAAAAATCCGGCAAGCGATTTAGGGTCGGCACCGTTTGCGCAGCGATTTCAGACGTACTTGGGGCGCATTGACTACCAACTCGATTCGCGCAACAGCTTCTATGTCCGGTACAGCAACTTCGTGACGCCTTCAAAGTTCAACACCTCGGGCGGATTGACGCCGCGCAGCGCGGGCAATAACTTCGACGATCGCAACGACACGGGCGCGACGCAATGGACCAGCATCATTTCTCCAAATACGGTGAATGAGTTTCGTTTCGGCGCGTTGCAGCGCGAATTTACGCGGCCTCCGGTTTCGGGCGTGGTCTCGCCCGTGGTGAGTATCAGCGGCGTGGCAACCCTGGGATCGAACGATGCCGCGAATCAGTATTACAGGGAGCGGCAGTTCGATTTCATTGAGACCCTGAACCATAAATGGGGCCGGCACGCCTTTAAGGTGGGCTTCGATATTGCAACCATCCAGGTGATTTCGAGCGATCGCTTATCGCAGACGTACACATTCGCGAATTTGAACCAGTACCTGAACACGCTCGCGGGCGTGCCTGGATTCAACTACACGCAATTGACGCAGGACTTCGGAAACAATACAGCAACGCATCGGACCAACTCCTACAACTTCTATGCGCAGGACGATTTTCAGATTCGCCCGAATTTCACGTTGTCGTACGGGATTCGGTATGAGTACCTGGCCTACCCTTCGCTCGATAAGAACGCGCCGCTTCCGGCTTCGCGTTCGATTCGCAACGATCCGTATGATTGGGCTCCGCGGATCGGCTTCGCGTGGCAGCCTGACCGCAAAACGGTGGTTCGCGGCGGGTATGGCTTGTTCTATGACACGACGAATCTGCGGCTGATTTCTCAGGCGATTCGGCAGAATGGATCGAACGTGCTTCGTTATGTGATTGCCGGGACCGACCCGGCAGCGCCCAAGTTTCTCACAGGGCTGGTGAATCCAAATCCCAGTTTCGGCGTAAAGCCGAGCGTGACAAACTTCTCGCCCGATTACAAGCAACTGCATACCTCGCAGACAAATCTGCAGGTGGAACGAGCGTTGGGCAGTGACTTTTCCGTGACGGCTGCGGTGCAGTATTACGGCGGCCGGCACATCCCTCTCCTGCTTGACGTGAATCTGGGCGCACCGGTGCGATATCTGGCTGATGGAAGGCCGGTGTTCAGCAGCGCGAACCGTCCCGATCCGCGCTTCAATCAGATTTTGCAGATTTCGTCGGTGGGGAATTCCACTTACTATGGCGGATTTTTGGCGGTAAGCAAGCGGTTCTCGCGCGGGTTACAGTTCACTGCGTCGTATACGCTGGGCTATGCGTTCAACACGAACGATTCCGTAAGCGACACGGGTGTGTCCGTGACCGATTCAACCAACATCAGGCGGGATTACGGGCTGTCCTCAAGCGACCAGCGGCATCGGTTTGTGCTGCAGGGAGTATGGCAGCCGCATACCGATTTAACTGGGTACATGGGACAAATCGCAAACGGATGGCTTGTAGCGCCCAACGTGACCTGGACGTCCGGTTTTCCCGTCAACGCCGTAGCGGGAAGCGATCTGAATGGGGACTCCGTGAATAACGACCGGCCCCTGTTTCGCGGCCGCAATGACACGCCGGGTTATGGTTTCCAGGAGGTGAATCTCCGCATCAGCCGGACGTTCAGGTTGACGGAGCGCTTCCGGATCGAGGTAATCGCCGAGGCGGAGAATCTGTTCAACAGCTTGAATGTAGCCTGTACGACGGGCGGATGCTCAGGCGCCGTGGTCAGCACCGCCAGCGCGCCTGACTTTCGCCGCATCACCAGCGCGACCGATTCGCGGCAGATTCAGTTGGGCGGGAGATTCCGATTTTGAAGCTCGCGTTTGCCCTCCTGCTGCTGGCAAGCACGGCGGGCGCGCAGAAGACCAGGTTGCTGGTGTTGTCCGTCGATGGGCTGGATAACCGGTATCTGACCGGCGCCGATCAGATGGGGCTCCGGATCCCAAACATCCGGCGATTGATGCGGGAAGGAAGTTGGGCTTCGGGCGGCGTGACCGGTGAAGTGCCAACGGTGACGTGGCCTTCGCACACCACCTTACTCACTGGGGTGCCTCCAAGGATCCACGGGATCTTGGGAAATCAGAAGCCGGGGGGCGGCGGTTACTACTGGACTTACGATCTGATCAAGGTGCCGACGCTCTGGGACGCGGCCAAGCGCGCCGGAATGACGACCGCTGCGGTTACCTGGCCGGTGACCGTGGATGCGCCAATCACCTGGGACCTTCCAGAGTACTTCCTGAAGCGCCAAGGCGGTGAGATGGACCTGGCGGGCGTAGCGTCGAAGTCTACTCCTGGCCTGGTGGACGCGATTGCCGCGAAGTATCCGTCTTTCAAGCAGCAGTGGATGGACGACCGGACTCGCACCTTGGCAACGATGTACCTGTTAACAGAGAAGCATCCTGACTTTACGGCGGTTCACCTGGTGGATCTGGATAGCGAGCAACACGACACGGAGCCGTTTTCGCCGGCTTCGTTCGCGATGCTTGAGTATACGGATGAGCTGATCGGCAAGATGCTGGCAGTGTTGCCGGCCGATACGGCGTTTGCTCTGGTGTCCGATCACGGGTTCATTCCGGTGAAGAAGACGGTGGCGATTAAGACACTGCTTCCGAAGGACAGCGCCGTGAGCTTGAGTCCCTTCTGGGTCTCTACATCGGACGCGGGAGTAGCAAAGGAGTTGGCAAAGTTGCGGACCGACCCGGCGAACGGTATCGGGCGCGCGATTCCGGAGAGTGAGTGGAAGCGGTTCATGCCCGCCGTGGCTATGCCGCTGGCGGCGTATGAACCCGCGGATGGACTGCTGTTCAGCCCGGCATCCTCCGGGGAGCTTTATGGCAAGCCCTATGAGATCGGCACGCATGGCTTCTGGCCGGGACGGCCAGGGCCGCGTTCGGTGTATCTGCTGCGCGGGCCCGGTATTCCGGCCGAACAATTGGGCGAAATTTCAATCCTGGGAATCGCCCCGCGATTTGCAAAGTTACTGGGCCTTGGCGAGATCGGGCGTTAGTATCCACTCCAAGACCCCATCGGGCTCGCCGCGGAAGTTCGCGATTTCCATGGCTACAATCGCGCCTTTGGCAAAATCGAATCGCAGCGTCGGGGTGCCCAGCAGGAACGCCACCAGCTGTTCTATCAGATGGATTATGCGAGACCAGCATGAGCGAGGATTCTTTCCTGTGATCGCTCAACTCAGCCCACACCATGTGGGGAGGTCCCTCGGGCACAAGCGTATTTGTCTCGAGCAGCGCTTCTTCGGTCCCCAGAGCGTTCTGCGCGATCTCCGCGGTTTGCCGCGCGCGCACCAGTGGACTGGTGAGGATCAGCGAGGGTTTGACTCCCGCTTTCGAAGCGGTTTTCATCACGCTGACCAGTTCGGTTTTGCCCTTGCCGGTGAGTTCCCGCGATGCGTCATCGCCCTTAGCACTAATGTTTTCGGCGATTCCGTGACGCAACAAATAGAGCTTCATCGTTGCCGCTATTATAGCTTCAGCCCTCCTGAATGCCTCGTTACGCCGCGATCGATATCGGTAGCAATTCCGTCCGCATGGAGGTGGCGGAGGTGCCGGTTTCGGCCAACGGCGTGATCCCGCCCGCGCGCATCCTGGCATCGGAACGGCAGGTGACGCGCTTGGGTGCCAGCGTGTTCCGCACGGGCAGAATCAGCGTGGACGCGATGGAGCTTCTGTCCCAGTCGCTGGGGCAGATGTCGGCTACTTATAAGAGGTTCGAGCCGGTGGCGATCCGCGCGGTCGCAACCAGCGCGGTGCGCGATGCCAGCAATCAGCGCGAGTTCATCGAACGGGTTTCCGCCGCGGCGGGGACACCGGTGGAAGTGATTTCCGGGCAGGAAGAGGCGCGCTTGATTCACTTGGGTGTTCAGAGCCGCTGGCCGCATTCGCGGCAACGCATTCTGATCATCGATATCGGTGGAGGCAGCGCGGAGATCATACTGAGCGAGAGCGGGCGCATGTTGCTGGCGGCTTCGAAGCAGCTGGGGGCGCTGCGGCTGACCGAGCTGTTCCTGAAGTCTGATCCTCCGAAGGAGACCGAGCTTCACCGTCTGGAGGAGTACATCGCCGAGCGGTTGGCGCCCACGCTGCGCAGGACGGGTAGCGCCCGGGTAGACCGTGTGATTGCGACATCGGCAACGGCGTCCGCGGTGGTGTCCGCCGTAAACGATATTCCCCGAGCGAAGCGGGAGTTGGCGGACAAGAAGAGATGTTCGGCAGCGCAGCTTCGAGAGCTTTACGCGAGTCTCACTACAAAGAGTCTTGCGGAGCGAAGGAAACTGATCGGGATCGGGCCACGCCGGGCGGAGATCATTGTGGCGGGCACGGCGGTGTTGAACCGCGTGCTGCGAGACCTGGCGTTGCCTTCTCTTTACTATTCGGCGGCAGGCGTTCGCGACGGGATTATCGCGGACCTGATCGCGCGCAACACCGGACGCGCGGCCACCCAGATGAATCGCGATCAGCGCGAGATGGTTGAGGGCATGAGCACGCGCTATGGCGTAAGCCTGAAGCACGTGCGCAAGGTCGCGCGGATGACGGAATCGCTGTTTCTTGCGCTGGAGCCGCTGCACAAGTTGCCGCATCATTATGCGCGCATGTTGGAGGCTGCTGCGCATCTCCATGACATCGGGCACTTCGTGAGTGACACGCGGCACCATAAGCACTCGCACTACCTGGTGTTGAACTCCGATATGCCGGGCTTTACGGAACGTGAACGCGAAGTGATTGCCAATCTGTGCCGGTATCACCGGAAAGCGATGCCTTCGCCCGAGCACCCGAATTGGGAAGGGCTCGATCAGGAGAGCCGGCGAGCCGTTATGATGCTGGCGCCGCTCCTGCGTATTGCCGATAATCTGGACAGGAGCCGCGGACAACGGATCAAAGCGTTGGAATGCAGTTTGCGTGGGCAGGAAGTGGTCCTGAAGTTGCACTCGAACGTGAATGTCGATCTCGAAGCGTGGGCGGCGGAGCGGGCTGGAGAGTTCTTCCAGCAGGTCTATCATCGCAACATCGTCTTCACCCGCGCGCGGGCCTAAGCTGAAGACATTCGCGCGAGATAAGTCGATGCGGCTCATCGGCAAGCTGGAGGAACAAATGGGAACCACACTGGCCTCGCAAGCGGACGAAGACTCCGTTCACCACTTGCGGACCAGCATCCGGAGGCTGAGCGAGTGTCTTCGAGCCTTCGAAGATGTTTTCCCGAAGGGCGAAGCCGGACGGTTGCGGAAGAAGCTGCGAAAGCTGATGGACCTTGCAGCGGAAGTGAGGAACAGAGACATTTCGGGTGAACTATTTGTGAAAGCGGGGGTTGCGGCGGAGGACCCGATGATGGCGCGGTTAAACGCGGAACAGCGGGTGAGAAGGCAGGAGCTTCTGGACAAAGTGAACGGCCTGCTGGAGCGCAAGCGTCCGGAGCGCTGGCGCGGCTATCTGCAATGAAAAGCGTTTGGGACAGTTCTGCCGGGGTGAAGGAGAATGCGGCGCTGCACCTGCCCGGGCTCGCGATGGAGTATTTCGAAGCGGGCGCGGCTCTGTTCACCGGTGGGAACACACCGGAAGAACTGCACCGCTTTCGGCTCCGCACGAAGCACTTCCGGTACACGATGGAACTGTTCGAAGGTGAGTACGGCGTTCGATTCGGTGCCTTGATGAAGAAGCTGAAGCCTGTACAAGATGCACTGGGAGAAATCAACGATGCCGCGACAGCGTTGATGTGGATGCAAGAAGGCGAGCCCGCTGCCGCACGAGAGTTTTTGTCCGCCCGCATCGCGACGAAGTCCGCGGCGTTCGCAGAATATTGGAAGAAGGTGTTCGACAAGCCCGGCGAGCGCAAACGCTGGCAGACCGTGCTTGCGCAACCATTGCGCGGTACAAAAGAGGGGTGAGTACAGCCCGCACTATGCCCGGTGGCCGTGTCAGCACGGCGGAGCTTCCCAAGGGCAACAATGGGCGCGCGCTGTGCCGGTGGTGTTCGCTGGAAGTGCCCGCACCCCGGCGGACATTCTGTTCCGAATGGTGCGTGCATGAGTGGAAGCTTCGGACCGATCCGGGTTATCTGCGGGAGCGCGTGTTTCTTCGCGACAAGGGCGTGTGCGCGGGTTGTGGAACCGATACTCACGAAGGATGGCTGCGGCTGAAGCGGGCTCGCGGCGAGCGGCGAACGCTGCTGCTTGCGAAGTGGGGCTTGGCCAAGTTCAACCGGCGAACGTTGTGGGACGCGGATCATATTGTGCCCGTGGTGGAAGGCGGGGGCGAGTGCGATCTGTCCAACATCCGGACGCTTTGTGTACTCTGCCATCGGGAAGCGACAAAGGCATTGCAGGCAACCCTGCGAGAGCGCCGGCGTGCCTGAGAATCCGCTTACTATTCCTCTTTCCCTCCTAGTCATCTTCTGTTCCGCCAAGGCAGTGGCGGAGTTGTTCGAGCGGCTGAGGCTTCCCGGAATTGTGGGGGAGATTGTGGCGGGCGTGCTGGTGGGGCCGCAGGTGCTGCATTGGATGGCACCGAACATCGTGCTTTCGGCCTTCTCCGATCTCGGCCTGATTTTCCTGTTGTTTCGCGTGGGTCTGGAGGTGAAGCCTTCGCAGCTGATGCGTGTTGGCGGCACGGCGCTGGCGGTGGCGGTCTCCGGTGTGATCGTTCCGTTCCTGATGGGCTGGGGGATTTTGCGGGCCTGGCATGCGCCGCCTATGGAAGCGATCTTCGTGGGCGTCGCGATGGTGGCGACCAGCGTGGGGATTACGGCGGAAGTTCTGAAGCGCATGGGGGTGCTGAGCCTGCGCTCGAGCCAAATCATTCTGGCCGCCGCAGTGTTCGACGACATTCTGGGGTTGCTCGCGCTTTCCGTCGCAAACAGCATGGCGCGGGGCGGCATCAATGTTGCCGGGCTCGTGTTGACCACGGTACTGGCCATAGGATTCACCGTGATTGTTGCCCACTGGGGAAGCCGCTTTATGCAGCGGGTGATTCCGCGTCTGCACCCCAATCTGAACATTCCGGAAACCGAGTTTACGGTGGCGATGTCGGTGCTGTTCGCGCTTTCGGTGCTGGCGGTTTCGGCGGGGGTCGCGGCAATAACGGGCGCGTTTCTGGCGGGGATGGCGATGTCGGAATCGGTAGAGCGGCGCGTGCATTTGTTGACTGCGGGCGTGACGGAGTTGTTCCTTCCCTTCTTCCTGGCGGGCATCGGCATGCATCTGGATCTGATTACTTTCCGCAAGCGGGACACGCTGATTTTGACGGGGTTGATTGTGTTGGCCGCGATTGTGTCGAAAGTGATCGGGTGTGGATTAGGAGCCATTCGGCTGGGCCGGCGCGAGGCGTGGCAAGTGGGAACAGGGATGATTCCGCGCGGCGAAGTGGGAATGGTAGTGGCGCAGATTGGGGTCGGGTTCGGTGTGATCGCGCAACCGGTGTACGGCGTGATTGTCGCGATGTCCGTGATCACGACTCTGGTGGCGCCTTGGATACTGCGGTATTCGTTTCGGGGCGAACGCGGTAGTTGATACGGTCTTTGGCGCCCCACAGATATTTGTAGGGTTCTGGGCCTCTTAGAAAATCAACTTCCTGTAAGCCTTCGGATTTGGCTTCTTCGATGGCGTGGGCCAGCAGGACGGCCCCGGGGCTGAGCTTGGTGAACTGGGGGTCGTAGGCGGTTAAGTAGCAGTAGAGCGTGGCGTGGGCTTTGATGGCGAAGATGGCGGCCGCGGGGATTCGGTTTAGCGTGAGCAGGTGGAGCCGCAGAAGGTTTCGGGCTGCGAAGTTTTGGATGACTTCGGTTTGAAAGGCTTGGAGCTTTGGTTCTGGAGATTGGTTCCAGCGTTTGGCGTGGAGGGTGAGGAAGACTTCGGGGTCGGTGGTTTGGGTGTAGGTGGGAGATTGTTTGGCGATCTTGTTTTGGGCGCGGTGGAGGTCTTGTTTGAGTTTGGGGTTGAGGGTTTGGGGGTAGTTGGCTAGTTCGAGTACGGGGCAGACTGAGCATGGCTCGGTGAGAAGGCGTTCCCTTACGGTCACGGCTCCGGGGGTGTTTGAGCATGGGGCCAGAGGGGAGCGGACTTCTTCGAGGATTGCGTCGGGGGGAAGTTGCAAATTGCGAAACGAACCCAGGATCCCGCCGTAGTCGCTTACGCCGGCGCCTAGTAGAGAGACTGTGGTTTTATCTTGGCCCCAGCGGAACAGCGGGAGCAGGCCGGTCAGTTTTCCGGCTTCGCGTTCTTCCATGAGAATCAGTTCGCCTCCTCCCCAAAGGTGTTTGGTCCAGGGGATCAGCCATGCTGGATGCTGAAACGGGGTGGCGGTCTTGTCGTTTTGCCAGAGGGTTTCCCATTCCGGGGCGAGGGATTCCAGGTCGGCAAGCGTTGTCACAGGCCGGCTAAACCTTGATACATTCTGAGGTATTCGGCCTGTGCCCGCCGTTCGGCGAATCGTTCTTTGGCGATTTCGCGGCATTGCCGGGGATCGATGTCCTGGCATTTGCCGATTGCTTCGACCATTTCTTTCTCGTTATCCACTAGAAACCCGGTTCGTCCTTGCTCCACGATTTCCGTGAGCGCTCCCATTGCAAAAGCAATTACCGGAGCGCCGGCCATCGCGGCCTCCATCGCCACCAGGGAACTGGTTTCCGAGACGTTGCTGGGGATGAGTACGCATTTCGCGGCTGAGAGAAGACGGCGTTTGGCCCGCGGCAAGACTGCACCGATAAATCTCGCCTGCCGGTTGAGGAGTGGCTTTACCTGCTCTTCGAAATAGCGGATGTGGGACTCGTAGGGATAGACTTCGCCCGCGATCACCAGCGGAATCTTGGCGGCGCTCGCGGCGCGGAGAGCGGTATCGGTTCCCTTCTCCGGGCAGATCCGGCCCAAGACAAGGGCGAAATTTCGCCGATTCACTCCGGTGCGGGTCATCTCCGGGACGCCGTTCTGTATGGTCGGGAGAAGATTATCGGTTTCGGGGCAATCCCGGCGTTGGGCGCTCGAGACGCAGTGGATCCAGGTCTCCGGGCGATCGAGCGAGAAGACCGCCGGAGGGTACCAGGAAGGCGGAAGATGCAGGGTCGCAACTGCCGGGACACCCTCGGGCGGAAGGTAGTTCAGGAAATCGATTCCGTGCAGGTGGATGACATCCGGGTGATGGCGATCGACGGCGTTGGCGATCGCTTGTTTATATGCAGCGAGAACTTTTTCCGAAACGAACCCATCCCAGATGCCGGTGGGGCGCTCCGTTTCGACCAGCGTGCCCCGAACTTCCGACCCTTTACAGGCGACGACTACGGAACGATGGCCCGCCGCGGTCAGCGCGCGATCCAACATGGCGACGACCTGCTCTGCGCCGCCCGCCGTTTGCGCGCGCACAGGAGCCAGAGGGTAGGCCACGTTGAGAACTGTCAGCACGCCCTTATGTAAACACGTCCAAGGCCATAATGACCTTCAAGCCCCAGGTCTTCGGTGGCATTTCGGGATTGAATGGATTGGAATCCAGCCTGGGTAAGAAGGTCCGTTAACTCACTGACGCTCCAGGGGCGCTGGCTGAACTTTGCGTCATTCCGAAGCCATGCGCTGCCGTCCTGCCGGAACATCGTGATCTCGGTGTGACCGAGTTGGGCTGCGGGATCGAAACTGCCGCGAAGAAAGAAGGCGTGGTCGGGTTCGATCACGGTGTAGGTTGCGTCCCAGCGCGGGCCGTAGGCGGCGGGGCCGTTGAAGTCAAAAACGAAGATGCCGCCGGGCTTCAGGCACTCAAAAACCCGCCGAAAGGAAGCCAACGCCATGGCCGGGGAGTGGATGTGATTGATGCTGTCGAAGGTGCAGAATACGGCGTCGACGGGAGCTTCGAGAGTGAACTTGTCGGCATTTTGCCGGACGAAGTGGGCGGCGGGCGCGTTTTCGCGGGCGATTTGAATCATCCCCTCAGAGGAATCGACCCCGGTGACCTGGAAGCCGCGAGTGGTGAGTTCACGCGCCAGGTGGCCGACTCCGCAGCAGAGGTCGAGAACGGCGGCGCCCGGTTTCAGATCTGAGAGCGCGAGTTTTTCAAGCGCCGGCATTTCCCACTGTTGAAACGGAGCAGCCCAGTAACGGTCGTAAAACCAGGCGAATGTATCGTAGGAACTCATTTTGGCGAAACCTTGACGATGCGGTACGGAGTGCCCGGGAAGACTACATAGTCGATTCCGAGGGAGCGGTAGTGTTCGAGAGTTTGCGGTTTGGTCATGACGTCCTGATAACGGCGCCACCATTCCAGGCCGAATTGGGGCAGGAAGTTGGCTTGACCGCCGCCTTTCCAATCGACGTAGACGGCGCGGAGAGCTTGGGCGCGGAAAACGCCCGGTTCGAGAGAGTGTCCAGCTTCGGGGAAGAGGAAGACAGAGTCTTTGGGAGTATTTTGGGCGGCCCAGGTGGCGAGGCGGGTGAGAGCAGGGGTGGGAACCACTCTGGGACGCGGACCCGCCACGGCGGGAGTGAGAGCGAGGGCAAGCCAGACGGGCGCTTCCCAAACGCGCTTCGACCGAAAAGCAGCGGCGGCGGCGAGGATGACGGGGATTGCGACGACAAAGAGCAGCTGGCGGGCAGGCTGAACCTGGGGGATGACGGCCCATTTCAGATCATCGAGAAGCAGATAGGAAGCAAGCGCGCAGAGAAGACCGAAAGCAGGGAGTGCGGCAAGAATCAAACGCAATTCCGGGGAAAGGGCGGGCCGCAACCGCCTATACGCCAAGGCGCCTACGGCGAGGCACACCAGATATTTCCACCATTCCGAACGGAACCACAGCCCGACCCAGTTATAGGCTGACCGGTGGCGCTGGATGGATTCCAGGTACGGTGAGACGCGGGTGAACAGAAGCTGGCGTTCCGGCATTCCCGGCTGAAAGTGAGCCGCTACGCCAAGCAGGAGAACTCCGGAAATGAGCGAAACGAACCCAATTCTCCACTGCTGGAGCAGGGCGAGGATGAGCCAGAAGGGCGCCACCGTAGTGGGATGGATCAGGAACCCTACCGTGGCGGTAGACGCAGCCAAGGTGTATCGGCGATGCGCAACGAATCCGAGGGCAAGGAACAGAAGCGGAAGAGCGAATGAGCGTGGGCTGGGTTCGAGTTCAACCAGGAGCACGGACGGACCCCAGACTTCGCCGCCCATACAATAAACGGCGGCGACGGCCAGTGAGGAGACGCGATGCTTCAGGATCGCCAAGGCGAGCAGATAGACACCCCAGATCCCCAAAGCGCGGCAGAGAATTTGGGTGGCTTGGAGAATGAGCGAGAAGCTGGAGTGGGTGAGCCACCGGACGGCGATGGCGTATTCGTCGTAAAGGGTATAGGCGACATGGGACTGGCCGACCAGTAAATCGTGCGAAAGAGCCGTAGGATCCCAGAGATTTTCGAGAATCGGGACGTAGATTTGCGTGTCCTGCGTGAGATAGGTATGTCCGGGGAGAATGAAGAAGCTATAGAGCGCGAGCGCGGCGATGACGAGCGCGGTAAGACGGTTCGTCACTGAGCGGGCGTCTTGTCGAGTTGCTCTTTAGCCCAGATCCGGGCGGAGTTCAGTTCGATTGATTTCGCGAGCGCTTGACGGGCTTCGCCGTTTTTATGCAGTTTTTTCTGCGCGATTCCGAGCCAGAGATAGGCGTCTGAGTTTTTGGGATCGAGCGCGATCGCTTCCTGGAAGTTCTTGATGGCGAGTTCAGGGCCGCCGCCGAACATGGCGGGAAGGTAATAATTTCCGACGCCCTCGGCGATATGGACGGGAGCGGATTTCGGAGAAAGTTCGAGCGCCTTGGCAATGGCTTCCTTGGCCTTCTTGCCGTAAGACAAACCGGACATCGGATTCGCGGGAATGATTTGGCCGTAGAGCGTGGCGAGGATGCGATAGTATTCGCCGTTGTTCGGCTTGAGGCTGATGGCGCGCTCGGCGGGGGCGATGCCGGATTCCGCGGCTCGGCGGGCCTTCTCTTTGTCTTTCACTTCTATGGCGACTTCGGCGACATAGGAAGAAGCGAGGGCGGCGCGATACTGCGCTTCGGCATCTTTCGGGGCGGCTTGCGCTCCGGAGGCATACTGGCCGGCGATGCGGTCCAGCGTGGGGCGGTCTTGCTTGTCGCGGGCGTGCTCCAATTCGGAATCGGCCGCGGCGGCGGTGGCGGCCAGGAAGATGGCGAAGGCAACGGTTCGCATGCTGATACCAGTTTACAGGTGAGGCGATCTCTTGCTTACGGAGCGTGCTTACGGGGCTTGCTGACGGAGCTTTTTGACAAAGCCCCTCAATCGAACTGGCGGAAGACGACGCATACCGTGGATTTGTCCAGGACCGCAAATTCGCGTGAGCCCCAGGGCTTACGCGAGACGACAGGGTTGTTCGGATGGAGGATTTCCGGGTGGTTTGCTTGGATCTCCCGATAGATTTCTTCGATGGCGTCGGTTTCGATGGTGATCTCGGGGCGGTCCTTTGCCGCGTACTCGGCGCTTTCGACGAGGTAGGCTTTCGCGCCGTCGCGCTCGATTACGGCCAGGGCGGCGTCCTGGTAAAGAACTTTGAAACCCAGGCAGGTGACGAAGAGGTGGAGGCCCTCCTGAAGCTTGGGGTAGAAGATCTTGGGGATCAGCTTGGTGAGCATCTTCTGATACTCTACCTTCGATGAAACTTGCTGCTTTGTTTTTGTGCCTGGGGAATGCGGCGATGGCGTTGGAGCCTGGGTCGGTGGTGCGTTTATGGGCGTCGGGCGCGCCTGGGTCGGAAGCGCTGCGGCAGAAGAAAGAAGTGTTGGTACCGGCCGCAAATGTGCGGCAATCAGCAAAGGTTTCGAGCATCCACGATCCCTCTCTGCTGGTGTATTTGCCGGCCGCTGGAAAAGGGACCGGGGCGGCAATGATTATTGCGCCGGGTGGCGGGCACCGGTTTCTCTCGATCGACACCGAGGGGACGAATGTGGCGGAGTGGCTGAACAGCGTCGGCGTGGCGGCATTCGTGTTGAAGTACCGGCTCGCGAAGGAAGAGGGGTCGCCTTACAAGGTGGAGGTGGACGCGCTGGCCGATGCGCAACGGGCGATCCGGACCGTTCGTGGGCGGGCAGAGGAATGGGGCGTGAATCCGGCGAAGGTGGGAATGATGGGCTTCTCGGCCGGGGGCGAGTTGACGGCGCTGGCCTCGACGCGATTCGATGCCGGGAAAGCGGGCTCAGCAGATGCCATTGAGCGGCAGAGTTCGCGGCCGGATTACCAGATTCTGATCTATCCGGGTGGCCCTTCGCAGAATGTGACCGTGACGAAGGAGACTCCGCCTACGTTCATGCTGTGCGCGGATGACGATTTGGGGCCGGCGAACGCGATTGTGAGCCTGCACGCGGCGTTGAAGAAGGTAGGTGTGCCGGTGGAGTCGCACGTTTACCGGAGCGGCGGCCATGGGTTCGGATTGCGGTTGCATCCGGAAAAGCCGAATCCGATTTATGCGACCTGGTATCTGCGGCTTCGGGACTGGATGGCGGACGTTGGCATGAGTGCGCCGCGATCTTAAAGAGCGGCTACCCGGCGCTGGAAGATGAGGAAGTAGCTGCCTAAGAGGATCAAGAGAATTCCATTCGCCGCGATCACATTCGGCGCGGAATAGATGGGCACAAGCCACCCGGTGATGAGGCTGCCAATGGGCATGCCTCCACGGAAGGCGACGTTATAGACGCTCATGACGCGGCCTCGCATCTCATTCGTGGTGATGAGTTGCACCAGCGAACTGATCATGGCGAACCCGCCGACAAGGGCCGCCCCCGCCGTAAAGAGGAAGATGCAACTGACGGGGATGGCTCGTGAAAACGAGAAGGCGCCCATGGCGATGCCAAGACAAATCAGCATGATGAGAGCAATCTGCCCTTTGTTTTTGATTTGACCCATGGCGGCGACGACCAGTGCGCCGGTCACGGAACCGATTCCAGAGAAGGACAGCATCATCGTGTAGGTTTCCGGGCCGCCTTTGAAAACGCTTTTCGCGAAAACCGGGAGGAAGGTGATCAGCGGTATGGCAAGACCAGTCATACAGAAAGCAAGAATGATGAGACCGGCCATGGCGCCTTGACCCTGAATGAAGCGAAACCCTTCTTTCATGCTGTTCAGGATGGAGACACCGGTGCGGGACGGCGTGAAATCAATGCGGAGGAGCAGGAGGGAAATAATGACAGCGATGAAGGAGATTCCGTTCAGGCTGAAGCACCAGGTGGGCCCCAGTTTTTCAAATGCCAAGCCGCCCAGGACGGGTCCGATGACCCGCGCAAGATTGAACTGAATGGAGTTGAGCGCAATGGCATTCGGAAGGTCTTCCTTGCTGACCAGACTGGGGACCAGGGCCTGATAAGCGGGCCCGCCAAAGGACTGCGCGCTGCCGGTGCAAAACGACAGGATCAGAATATGCCAGATCTGGACCGTGTGCGTGTAGATGAGAACGGCCAGAATAAAGGCACAAGTCATCTGGATGTACTGGGAACCGAGAAGCAGTCGGCGGCGGTCCATGCGGTCTGCGACGACGCCGCCGACCAGGGAAAAGAGAAGGATCGGGATCTGGGCGAGGAAGGTATCGAGGCCGAGCAGGAAGGGCGATTTGGAAATCTCCAGGACGAGCCAGCTTTGCGCGACCACCTGCATCCAGGTTCCGATGCTCGATAGAAAAGCTCCTCCCCAGAGCAGACTGAAGTTTCGATATTGAAACGCTTTAAAGACCCGTTTGAGCAAGGCTTGCTCTAAGGGAGGGGCGTTTCGCGAGCGATGAGATGCAGCAGATTGCCATCCGCATCGGTAAAGAACACAAGGCGATTGCCTTGATTGGTGAACGGTTCGCCGGTGAACACGACATTTCGCTGGCGGAGCGTAGCTAACTCCTGATCGAAATCATCGACCGCAATGGCCAGGTGGCGGATACCCGGAGAGCGCATGCTGGTGGGTTGATTCTCCGCGGCGCGTTCGCCCTCCGAGGGGATGATCTCCAGCATGGAGCCGTTCGGGGCTTTCACGAAGAAGTTACCCGCGTAAGAAAAATTGATGTGGAAACCGAGATTCGCTACGTACCAGTTGGCGAGCACCTCAGGGTTGGGCGACGCGATTGCCGTGTGTTCCAGGCCTTTGAACATTCTTCAAGAATTGTAGCGTGTAATATCGTGGAGATATGTTCGAGATCGTTTGCCCGTGCTGCCAGGGTGTTCTGAAAGTTGATCCGGTTACGAAAGCCGTGATCTCGCATAGAGAGTTTGAAAAGCCGCGCTCGATCAACGATCTGGCGGCAGAAGTGGAGAAGTTGAAGGGAGCTTCCGGCCGGCGGGATGAGTTATTCCAAAAGCAAATGGAAGCGGAACGCGGCCAAAGTAACTTGCTCAACCGGAAATTCGATGAGTTACTGAAAGACGTGAAGAAGAGCGGGGACACGAAGCCGCCGAAGCGCGCGTTCGATCTGGACTGAGAGCAGAGAGTTTAGCTGGCAAGAGGCGTCCGGACACAGACATAGCTGTCCATAGGAGCGAAAGTTTTAGGTCATTCACTTCTGGTTGGCTCCCTAAGTGCATCCCACTGCATCTAAGTTAGGAAAATGGCCAAACCCGCAATTTTGACGGTGGATGACGATCCGGAAGTGCTCCGTTCGATCGAGCGGGATTTACGGGTTCGCTATGCGGAGAAATATCGCGTACTGCGGGCGGATTCCGGAAAGTCTGCGCTGGAAACATTGACGGAGTTGAAGAAACGGAACGACACGGTCGCGCTGCTTCTGGTAGATCAGCGCATGCCGCAGATGGATGGCGTCCGGTTTCTTACTAAAGCGATGGAAACGTTTCCCGACGCAAAGCGGGCGATGTTGACGGCCTATGCCGATACGGATGCCGCTATAAAGGCGATCAACGAAGCCAAGATTCAGCACTATTTGTTGAAGCCCTGGGATCCGCCGGAGCAGAACCTCTATCCGGTATTGGACGATCTGCTGGACGATTGGCTTGCGGATTACAGGCCACCGTTTTCAGGGTTGCGGGTTTTGGGCAACCGATGGTCGCCCAAGAGTTATGAAGTGCGGGATTTTTTGGCAAAGAATCACGTGCCTTATCAATGGATGGACGCGGAAGCAGCGGAACGGGACCCGGAGGTGAAAAAGGCGATTGAGGATTCCGGGGAAGATGCGGCGCGAATGCCGGTAGTGCTGTTTCAGGACGGGTCTCGCCTGGCTGAACCGGATTCGAGCGCCATCGCTGAACGTGTTGGATTGCAAACGCACGCTGAAACAGACTTCTACGATGTGGTGATTGTGGGAGGGGGTCCTTCCGGCTTGGCTGCGGCGGTTTATGGGGCGTCGGAAGGTTTGAAAACAGTGATTGTGGAGCGTGAGGCGCCGGGCGGCCAGGCGGGCCTGAGTTCCCGGATTGAAAACTATCTGGGCTTCCCTTCCGGGTTGAGCGGCGGAGATTTGGCCCGCCGAGCTGTGACGCAGGCCAAGCGGTTCGGCGTAGAGATTATTTCGCCGCAAGAGGTAACAGGGGTGCGCATTGAAGGGCCGTATCGCTTTGTCAAGCTGAGCGGGGGCGGCGAAATTTCCTGCCACGCCCTGTTGCTTGCCATGGGAGTGCAATGGCGCAAGCTGGAGGTTCCGGGGGTGGACCGTCTTCAGGGGGCGGGGGTCTATTACGGTGCGGGGACGACGGAGGCGATGTCCTGCCGGAATGAGGACGTTTACGTGATCGGCGGCGCAAATTCGGCGGGGCAGGCTGCCATGTACTTCTCGAAATTTGCGAGCAGGGTGGTGATGCTGGTGCGGGGAGCCGACTTGAATGCAACCATGTCGCAATACCTGATCGATCAGATCAAGAGAACCGAGAACATTCAAGTGGAATTCCATTCCCAGGTGGTGGAGGTTTTTGGCGAAGACCGCTTAACGGAGATCGCGATCCTCTGCACCGTGGGTAATCAAACGACGCGGGTGCCCGCATCCAGTCTGTTTATCTTTATCGGCGCGGTACCGAAGACGGATTGGTTAAACGGCGTGGTGGAGCGCGATGAGAAGGGTTTCATTCTTTCCGGCGCCGATTTGAAGAAAAACGGCAAACTGCCTCCGGGCTGGACGTTGGACCGCGATCCGGGACTGCTGGAGACGAGCGTGCCGGGGATTTTCGTAGTAGGCGATGTCCGGAAGGGTTCGGTCAAGCGTGTGGCTTCGGGCGTAGGCGAAGGGTCGATCGCGATCCAGTTCGTTCACCAGTATCTGGGGAATGTATGATCACGACCGAAGATTTGCGAAAGATTGAGACGTTTCAGGGGCTTCCGGAAGCAGATCTGCAATGGCTGGCCGATCAAGGCGAGGACCTTTGGCTGGAGCCGAAGCAGGAGATGTTCAAGCCTGGAGATCCGGCCGACCATATGTTTGTGTTTTTCGAAGGAACGGCGGAGTTTTCCCGGCCGGATGGGGTCGTGTTCCCGATCGAGGCAGGAGAGGTTACCGGAATTCTGCCGTTTTCACGATTGGAAAAGTTAAGCGGCAAGGGTTGCGCGCTGACCCGTACCCGGGTGGGCCGTTTTCATAAACGAATTTTCCCTGAGTTGGTGAATCGGATGCCGCTACTGGGCCAGCGCTTAGTGGCGATGATGACGGACCGGGTGCGTGACGTAACGCGCATGGATGTTCAGCAGGAAAAGCTGGTGGCTTTGGGGAAGCTTTCGGCAGGGCTCGCGCATGAGCTGAATAACCCGGCGGGCGCGGCAAAACGCGCGGCAAGTTCGCTACTGGAGGTGCGGGGCCAGATCCGGGAAGCTTACCTCCGGTTGGACCGGCGCGAGTTGAGTCCGGAACAGAGGGAGAAGATCGCGTTATTCGAACAAACCGCAATTGAACGGATTGAAGTCTGTTCCACCGTGCCGGTGAGTACGCTAGAAAAGAGCGACCGGGAAGATGAGATCGCCGGATACCTGGAGAGTAAAGGTATCGCAGCGAGCTGGAAGTTGACGCCGATGTTGGTGGAGGCGAAGGTAACTCTGGCGGAGGTGAAACAACTGGAGCAGGAGATCGGACCCGCGCTTGGAGATGCATTGCAGAGGGCGCACCTGTCGTTATCGGCCACCGGGATGGTTCATGAGATCGAGCAGAGCGTAACGCGGATCTCCGACTTGGTGAAGGCCATCAAGGAATACTCCTATATGGATCAGGCTCCCTCACAGGAGGTGGATATTCATGACGGTCTGGAGAGTACGCTCACAATTTTGGCCTATAAGCTGAGGCAGAAATCCATTTCGGTGAAGCGGAATTACGACAAGCAATTGCCAAAGATTTGCGCTTACGGTGTGGAATTGAATCAAGTCTGGACGAACCTGTTTGCCAACGCGATTGAGGCCATGGGTGAGGGCGGCGAATTGAGTCTGCGGACCTGGGGCGATACGACGTCTGTTGCCGTAGAGGTTCGGGATAACGGATCGGGCATACCTGCGGAGATCACGTCCAAGATTTTTGAACCGTTTTTTACGACCAAAGGTGTCGGCCAAGGAACAGGGCTGGGGCTCGATTCCGTGCAGCGCATTGTGTGGAAACACAGGGGCAATATTTCCGTGGAATCTAAGCCGGGCGATACGCGGTTCATCGTCCGCCTTCCCAAGCAGGGCGTTCAGGAGGCAGCATGATGACGAAATGTACTCATTTGGATCAGGTCCGCGAGGTTGCGCCGCACACCAAGGGTTGCGAGGAATGTTTGAAGATGGGCCAGAGTTGGGTGCATCTGCGGATGTGCCTGAGTTGCGGGCACGTTGGGTGTTGCGACTCTTCAAGAGGGAAACATGCGACGAAGCATTTCCACGCGACGGAGCACCCAATTATGAAATCCGTGGAGCCGGGAGAAGAGTGGGGATGGTGCTACATCGACGAGTTGGAACTCGACCGGGTTTAGAAGCGTGACGTTTGCCGACGGATTGTACGGCGAGCTGTTAGAGCGCGGGATTCAGTATTTTCTTCCGGAAACGGAATGGTCAGCCAGGGAACCGGTGGCGATGGAAGAACCGCTGGTTCTGCGCTTGGAGCGGAAGGCGGACAGAATTGGAGTTGAGTGGCTGGGCCTGCGCCACGTGCTGCGGAATCCATCGGGGGACTTAACGGAGTCGCAGGTCCGAATGGTGCGGCGCGTGGGGAATGTGCTCCAGGCCCGGTACCAGATTCTGGTGGACGGACAGCGGGCGGTCGAAAACTTCCATCTGTTTCGCGGCGTGCCGGAGGACCGGTATGTGTCGGCCTATTTGGATCCGGCTCCTTACCGCGATGGCCAGACGTTGACGCTGGCCGGTGACCGGATCACCGACGCGATCGAGGTACTGCGGATTAGCTCCTCGACCACTTATGAGAACCGGCGGATCGAAACCGGAGTGCTGTTGTTTGGGCCTCACAAAGACCCTTGCCACCTTCCGCCGCCTCTTCCCGAAGGTGCTCTGCCCTATGCAATCAATTTGACCGCGTCCCGCAGTTTCCACAGGCTCTGCGATGGATTGCAGACTGTGGGGCTGGTAGACGGAGAAGGCCGGTTAGTAGAGATTGTGGATGTGGCTGAGTGGGCGCGGCCTTACGCGAGCTACGAGCTGCCGGTGCCGAGCGCAACCCGCTTCGAAGCCCATGCCCGGGCGACTCTGTGCGGTGGGCATGTCTGTCTGGTGCTCACACCCAACGGGGAGGTGAAGATTTTCGCCGAAGGGAGCGAAGTGTTCCGGTTTCTGGATGGCCGCTGGCGGTTGACGGATTCGGCGGAGCGGTATGCCGTATTCGAGCAATCGGTGGGCCCGGCGCTGGCGGAACGGCTCTTTCGGACAGCGTTGAACTTAGCGGAAGACCGGCGCGGAGGACTGATCGTGATCTTGCGCGAAGATGCGGATGGCGCGAAGTTGATTCGCCCGGGCGATTTGCTGGAGACGGGGACGGGCGGATCAGGGGCGAAGGGGCAGTTTCACTATCTGCTTCGAGGAGCGAGCGCGCTCGATCTGCCGCCGGCGGTGCTCGAAAGCGTAGCGAGGATCGATGGCGCGATCGTTTTGGACCGTCACGCGAAGGTGTTCACCTTTGGCGCGATTCTGTTGGCATCCAGCGACGATGCGCAGGCGGTGGAGGGAGGCCGAACCACGGCGGCGCTGGCGGCCTCCCATTACGGGGACGTGCTAAAGATCAGCGAAGACGGAATTATCGCCTACTACCGGGAAGGCCGCTGCTTCTGGGAAATGTAGTTTAGCGGGCGGCCATCAGGGCACGAAGGCGGCGGGCCCGCTCCGGGGCACGGAGCTGGCGGAGCGCTTTCGCTTCAATCTGGCGAATGCGTTCGCGGGTGACGTCGAATTCCTGGCCGATTTCTTCGAGCGTGTGTTCACGTTCACACCCGATTCCGAAACGGAGACGGATCACCTTCTCTTCCTTAGGAGAAAGAGTTTTGAGGATACCGGCGGTTTCGTCTCGAACATTCGACTCGATTACGGCGTCAACAGGCGAGCCCACCCAGCGGTCTTCGATGAGATCGCCGAGGGCGCTTTCGCCATCACGGCCTACCGGAGTTTCGAGAGAAACAGGGTCGCGCGAAATGGTCTTGAGCTTCTGAACCTTTTCGACCGGGATATCCATCCGGCGGCCGATCTCATCATTGGTTGGGGTGCGGCCCAGTTCCTTTTCGAGCTCACGCGAGGCACGAAGAAACTTGTTCATGCTCTCATTCATGTGAACCGGGATGCGGATGGTACGGGACTGGTCGGCGATGGCGCGAGTGATTGCCTGGCGGATCCACCACGTAGCATAGGTGGAGAACTTATAACCGCGGCGGTATTCGAACTTATCGGCGGCGCGCATCAGGCCGATGTTGCCTTCCTGGATGAGATCGAGAAGGTGCAGGCCGCGATTGACGTACTTCTTGGCAACGGAAACCACAAGGCGAAGATTGGCTTCCACCAGATCTTTCTTGGCGCGTTCCGCTTCATGTTCCCCGTGGCGAATCACGGTTACTGTGTGCTTGAGATCCGGAATGGATGCGCCGGCAGCGGTTTCCCGCTTCTTGATTTCGCGTTTGAGTTCACGGATGCGAGCCGGGGCCGTGGGGCCGCCACGAGCTTCGGTTTTCTTCAGCTCTTTATCGAGGTGGGCCAGTTCTTCCACCGTCTGTTCGATTTCTTTGCCGAATTCCTTCCACTTGCGAAGAACAAAGGGGGTGCGGCGAATGGCGACGGAAGTTTCCACGCGAGCGCGGGCCAGCTTGCCCATCAACTTTTTCCGGGGCTTTTTATTGGCCAAAGGCGCTGCTTCCAGCTTCTCTTCCAAGGCCCGCTGTTTTTTCGCCAGAGTCACGATTTCCGTGAAGTATTGCATCAACTCTTCGCGGCGTTTGGCATCGGCGGCGGCGGGCGCACCTTCTTCCAGCTCACCCATGTCAACGGCCGTCTCGAGTTCGACAGTGCCCTTGCTCAGGTTTTCGGCGAGTTCCAAAATCACTTGCTGAACCACGGCAGACCGGCTGGTCGCCTTCTGCATGCGAAGTTTGCCACGTTCCATACGGCGGGCAAGATTCACTTCCCCTTCACGGGTCAACAGGGGTACGGCACCCATTTCGCGAAGATAAACACGTACCGGATCGTCGGTGTAAATCGACTCTTCCACCGGCTGCTGCGGGTGGAACGGATCCGCTTCCGTGGCGGCCTCCGGGTCGAAGAATTTGGTCGCTTCTTCGTCGAAATTGATATTAAGTGGGCTTTCTGCTAAAAACTGGTCTTCAAACTGATCCACTGAGTGTCACCTCCCTCAGGTAAATGCAAGAAATTTTGGGTGCGGCTGATTTAGGGCAAGAACCTGAGCAGTATATTCGTCTGACTATAGCACGTACCGCTCAGAAGGTAAACCCTACATTTTACAAGATGTAGCGCACGCCAATCGGTTACAAACTATTGCGGAGTTTTCTGCCGCATCAACGTCTTCAGCTCCGTGAAGAACGCTTCTTCATCCTGGAAATCGCGGTAAACCGATGCAAACCGGACATATGCGATTTTGTCCAGCTCTTTTAAGACCTTCCATCAGTAATTCCCCAATTTCAATCGTCGAGATTTCGCGGTCCGGCGAATCGGTCACCTGTGCTTCCACCCGATCCACCATCTGCGCGAGCTTACTCATACTTATCGGCCGTTTCTCCCCAGCCTTTATGAGGCCCGACAAAACTTTCTGGCGGTCGAACTTTTCGCGCCGTCCGTCTTTCTTGACGACCATGTAGGGGACTTCGTCGATGCGCTCATAGGTGGTAAAGCGTTTCTGGCAGCCGAGGCACTCGCGGCGGCGGCGGATGGCCTCCCCCTCTTTGGTTTCGCGCGAGTCGACAACCTTGTCTTCCAGGTGACCGCAAAAGGGGCATTGCACATTCGTAATGTTATGAAAAAATGAACTCTTATGCGAGATTTGCCGTTATCCTGTGCATGGCGACGGCTGTAATGAACCTGGTGGAGAATCTCCAGACAGAAAAATCGCTGGTAGAGCGTTGTCTGGCGGGGGACGACCTCGCCTGGGATGAGATGGTTCGCACGCATACCAAGCGGGTATACGGGCTGTGTTTCCGGTTTACGAATAGCGCTACCGAAGCCCAGGATCTAACACAAGAGGTTTTCCTACGTATCTTCAAGTCAGTAAAGAGCTTCCGGGCGGAAGAGGGGAACTTTACGACGTGGATGGCGCGCTTGACGCGCAATCTTCTGATCGACCATTACCGGCGCACGAAGCATGACCGCGCAACCGATTCCATTGAAACTCAGCTGCCCGTGCTCGAAGAGCGGCTGACCGCAACGGCACGGCCGGACGGATTAGTGGCGGGGCGAGAGGCGCGCGAGCAGTTGCAGGCGGGATTGCAAAAACTTTCCCCCGAGTTGCGGGAGACGCTCATCCTTCGAGACCTGGAAGAGATGGAATATCGGGAGATTGCGGATGTGTTACGGATTCCCGAGGGCACGGTGAAAAGCCGGTTGAACCGGGCGCGGGCCGAATTGGCGAGAGTGTTGCGGAAAGAGCAGTTTCTTCGCGGCACGAAGAGCATGACCGGAGGTGCTGAGGCATGACCTGCAACGATTTCGACGGCTTGCTTTGCGACTACCTGGACGGCAAGCTTCCGGCGGAGCGCCGGACGATGATGGAGCTTCATCTCTCGCAGTGCGGCGACTGCGCGGAGTTGACGCGGGATTCCCGCGATGTTTTAGGGTTGGTGGACCGGAGCGCGGACGTCGAAATGCCCCCGGAATTGGTAACCAAGATCCTGCAGCAGATTCCGCAGGGCGGGTGGGCAACCCGGCTGTCGCGAGGCGTGTTCGCACCGGTGTTTCAGCCGTTGTTGCAGCCCAGGGTGGTGATGGGCGCAATGCTGACGGTGTTGTCGCTTTCGATGATGACGCGGTGCGCGGGAGTGCCGAAGCATCCGTTGACGGCCGGGGATTTGGACCCGGTACGTCTGTGGGGGTCGATGGACGACAAGGTGCATCGGGGCTGGGAACGTTCGGTGAAAACGTACGAGAGCATGAAGCTGGTTTACGAGGTGCAAAGCCGCGTGAGCGAGTGGAAAGAACAACAGCAGGCGGAAGAAGAAGAAGCGAAGCGGCTGCCCCGGACACAAGAGAAGCCGGCAGCAGACCAAAAGGTGGAGGGAAAATAACATGACTTGCGCAAATCATCCAGAAGTGGCCGCGGCCGCCTATTGCCGGGTGTGCGGAAAGCCTTTGTGTACGGAATGCAAGCGCGAGGCGGAAGGGACGATCTTCTGCGCGGAGCACGTGCCGGCGACAGCCACTGCAGTTCCGCCCTCCGTTTCGTCTCCGTACGCCTCCCCATATTCGGCTCCCGTGGGAGCGCCCCTTCCCGGCGTGACGTACTCTCATTCGCCCGCGTTGGCGTTAATTCTCGGATTCATTCCGGGGGTCGGAGCCATTTACAACGGCCAATATGCGAAGGGGCTGATTCACGCGGTGATCTTTGGTTTCATCATCACGCTGCTGAATTCGCACCGATACGGGCGGGATTTGGAGCCGCTGCTGGCGATCCTGCTTGCAGCATGGGTGTTTTACATGGCTTTCGAGGCGTTCCATACTGCGAAAATCAAGCGCAATGGCGGAAAGCCGGGCGAAGTCTCCGGGCTGATGGAGATGGACCACCAATCAGGCAAGTTTCCGGTAGGCGCGATCGTTCTGATTGTGCTCGGCGGGGTGTTGCTGCTGGATACGACGAACCTGGTTTCCCTGGACCGCCTGATTCATCTGTGGCCAGTGGGACTGATTTTGATCGGCGCATACATGCTGTATGAGCGGATGGGAAACCCCGCCCGGCCGGCTGCGGAGGCACGCGATGAACGTCGATAACGTGGCGCTTTTAAACGCGATTCAGGGGCCGGTGCTCATGATTACCGTGGGCTTGTTATTTGCTCTCGATCAATTTTCCCTATTCGCTTTCAGCCAGACATGGCCGGTAATTTTGATTGTGCTGGGAGTTCTGAATTTAGGCCGGTGGACGGGAAGAAGGCAACAGCCATGAGACAACGTTCGCTGGCGGGGCCGCTGATTCTGATTGGAATTGGTGTGCTGTTTCTGTTCAAAAACATGGTGCCGGATTTTTCCGTCTGGACCTTGTTGGTGCGGTGGTGGCCGTTTCTGCTGATCGGGTTCGGCGTGGTGCAGTTGGCGGAGGTTCTGTATTTCTATAACCGGGGTCAGGCACTGGCGCCGCGCGGGTTCTCCGGGGGCCAGGTCGTGTTGCTTGCCCTGCTGTGTGGGGCTGTGTACGCGGCCACACATCACCGGCGCGTGATTCATATCAACAATTTTGAAAGCGGGGGCGTGCAGATATTTGGGGAGCAGTACGATTACCCCATCAATCTGCATGGCGATGCAACTGGCGTGACAATGCTGGTGCTGGACAACTTGCGCGGCAATGTGACGGTGAACGGATCGGACGAGGGTGGATACTCGGCAGACGGACATAAGTCGGTGAAGGCTTACAACAAACGTGAGGCCGACGTTAGCGACGGAAGAACCCAAGTGCGATTCGTGCGCGAGGGGACTCAGCTGATTGTAAAAACAGACGAGCGCGGCTCGATTGAGGCAAACCGGTTGTCCACCGATATGGAGATTCGGATTCCGCGGGGAATCAGCGTGGAAGCGAGAGGGCGTTCGGGCGATCTGACGGTCAATTCCATTACCGGCATGGTGGATATTCAGAGCGACCGTGGGGATGTGCGGCTGAGCGACATTGGCGGAAGCTCGCGGGTGGCGGTGGCGCACAGCGGATTGGTGAAGGCTACAGGCATGAAGGGAAATCTGGATGTGGAAGGCCGCGGAAGCGACGTGCAACTGGAGAACGTGGCAGGCCAGGTGAATATCACGGGTGCCTACTCGGGAACGTTGGAGTTCAAGAATCTGGCCAAGCCCATGCACTTTGAGAGCGACCGGACAGACTTGCGGATTGCGCAGATTGCGGGCACATTCACGATGGACTTAGCCGACATCCGGGCGAACCATCTGGTGGGGCCGGTGAAGCTGAAGACGCGTTCGCGGGATATTCATATCGATGACTTTTCCGACAGCATGGAATTGGAAGTGGAACGCGGCGATATCGAATTAACGCCGGGTAAGTTACCGCTGGCGCGGATCGGAGTACGGTCGCATAATGGCAACGTCGATCTGACGCTGCCTGAGCGTGCAGAGTTTAATCTCAACGCACACACCGGACAGGGGGAAGTCCACAACGAGTTCGGGGACGGTGTTCGGACCGAGATGGAAGGCCGGTCTGGTTCGTTGCGGAGCCAGGGTGGGCGGGGGCCCGCGGTGGATATTGTGACCGATCGCGGAGCCATCACCGTGAAGAAGAGCTGAGGTTTTCCGTAGCGAGCTTTTGGACGGGCAACAGAGGACGGCATTGACGCGCAAGGTAAACTGAAGGCAGTTTCTCTCCCTTCAACACTTTGGACGATTTCATCAATATACGCGGAGCCCGCGTACACAATCTTAAGAACATTTCGGTCTCGATTCCTCACAACCAGATCACAGTGGTGACCGGAGTTTCCGGGTCGGGGAAATCGTCGCTTGCCTTCGACACGATTTATGCCGAAGGACAACGGCGGTATGTGGAATCGATGTCGGCGTATGCGCGGCAGTTCTTAGAGCGCATGGAGAAGCCGGACGTCGATGAGATTGATGGGATTGCACCGGCGGTGGCGATCCGGCAGAAGAACTCGACGCGCAATCCTCGTTCGACTGTCGCAACTGCGACGGAAACCTATGACTTCCTGCGCCTGCTTTATGCCCGGATCGGGGTGACTTACTGTCCCGTGTGCGGCGAACGCGTGGAGCGCGACACTGTAGACCGCGCGGCGCAGCGGATTCTGTCGCTTCCTGAAGGCAGCCGCTGGTACGTGTTGTTTCCTGTCCGCACAGAAGGGGACTTAAAGGAATCTCTGTTCGAACTGCGCAAGCGGGGGTTCGCGCGGCTGTTCCAGGGTGGACGACTGTTCGAATTTTCGACTCCAGAATCGCTGCTCGAGGTCGATTTTTCAAAGCCTGTCTATGTGCTGGCGGACCGGATTTCCATCTCCGGCGACCTGCGCGAGCGAATCGTGGACACAATCGAGATTTGTTACCGCGAGGCGGCAGAGGCGCTCTTAGAATCGCCCGACGGCGCAGTGCGGCACCGCTTTTCAGAGAAATTTACCTGCCCGTCCGCGCATATGGAATTCAGGGAGCCGGAGCCGAATCTGTTCAGCTTCAACAGTCCGGCTGGAGCTTGTCCTCGCTGCCAGGGCTTCGGGAACACGGTGGATTTCGATATGGACCGCGTGATTCCGGAGACATCGCTGTCGCTGGCAAAAGGAGCGGTAGAACCATGGTCGAAACCGAAAGGCCGTGAGTGGTACCTGGATTTCGAGAGGAGGCATGGAAAAGAAGTCCGGTTTCAGGTTCCGTTTTGCGAGTTGACGGAAAAAGAGCGAGACACGGTATTCAAAGCCGTGCATGAGTTCTTTGCGTTTCCTCGAAACCAAGAAATACAAGATGCACGTGCGTGTGCTGCTGAGCAAGTACCGCGGTTACACGCGATGTCCGGAGTGCCAAGGGCAGCGTGTCCGGAAGGAAGCGCTGTACGTGCGGGTGAGCGGGAAGAACATCGGCGAAGCCGTGAAGCTGAATATCTCCCAGGCAGCGGACTTTTTTAACGGGCTGACGATGACGCCGGAGGAAACGGGGATTGCCGAGAAGATTCTGGTAGAGATCCGGCAGCGGCTGCTGTTTCTGAACAATGTCGGGCTGGAGTATCTAACGCTGGACCGGCTTGCGGCAACGCTTTCCGGCGGCGAGGCGCAGCGGATTCAGCTCGCAACCTCGCTGGGGTCGCGGCTGGTGGGAGCTTGTTATGTGCTCGATGAGCCTTCGATCGGGCTGCATACGCGCGATACGGATCGCCTGGTTGCCATTCTGAAAGACTTGCGGGATTTGGGAAACACCATCGTGGTGGTGGAGCACGATCCGGAGGTGATGCGCGAAGCCGATCACATTCTGGACATGGGGCCGGGCGCGGGTGAGTTGGGGGGCTCGGTGATTTTCGAGGGCTCTTACGATGCGCTGCTGGCCGACGGCACGAACTCGCTTACCGGCCCGTTATCTGAATGGCTCGCTGCAGGTTTCAGCCCCCCGCAAACTCCGGCTTCCGGACCCGAACCGCTCGCTGAAGTTCTTCGGCGCGCGGCTTCATAACCTGAAAGGTGTGGACGTCGAAATTCCGTTAGGGCTGATGGTGGTGGTGACCGGCGTCTCGGGATCGGGTAAATCGACGCTGGTTCACGACGTGATCTATCGCGCGCTGAATCGGACGGCAGTCGACGAGAATGCGGAAGATCCGGGCGAAATGAAAAAGCTGAACTGCACGCGGGTGGAGGGCGCGAACCGCGTGGGGGAAGTGGTGATGATCGATCAGACGCCAATCGGCCGGACGCCTCGTTCGAATCCGGTGACATACATCAAAGCCTTCGACATGATCCGGTCTTTATTCGCTTCTACGAAAGAAGCGGAAAAGCGCGGTTACACGTCGGGCCACTTTTCGTTCAACATCCCTGGCGGGCGCTGTGAAGTGTGCCAGGGTGATGGCACGGTGACTGTCGAGATGCAGTTTCTGGCGGACGTGGAACTAATCTGCGAAGAGTGCCGAGGGACGCGTTACAAGATCAGCATTCTTGAAATTAAATACAAAGACTTGAACATCCACGAAGTACTCGGATTGACTGTTCGCGATGCCATGGCTTTCTTTAGCGATCAACCGAAGCTGCTGGCCAAGTTAAAGGTGCTGGACGATGTGGGGCTGGGGTATCTGCGGTTAGGGCAATCCGCGACCACGCTTTCCGGTGGCGAGGCGCAGCGCGTCAAGTTGGCCGGGCATCTATCGCAGGCCAGCTCTCACGGGACTTTATACATTTGCGATGAGCCCACCACGGGATTGCATTTCGACGACATCGCGAAGCTGCTCAAGGCATTCGAGCGGCTCCTGGAACAGGGGGGAAGCCTGCTGATTATCGAACACAATCTGGACGTTGTGCGCGCGGCGGATTGGGTGATTGATATGGGTCCGGAGGGGGGCGACGGCGGCGGGCGCGTGGTCGCCGTGGGGACGCCGGATGAGATCGCACAGGTGCCGGCATCGCATACCGGGCGCTATCTGAAAGCCTCGCAGTAAACTGTTGGTATGTGGCTTTCCGCCGCGTTCCTCCTGCTGCTTCAAACCGCGCCGGATCCCCTTGATGAAGGGCGGAAGGCACTCGAGGCGAACCAGTTCGATCGAGCGGTTGAGTTGTTTGGACAGGCTGTCGCACGAGACGGGAAGGATTACGCTGCCCACTTCCATCTTGGCCTTGCCTACAGCTTGAAGAACGACGATGTTCATGCCATTCCCGAATACCAGAGAACGCTCGAGTTAAAGCCCGGGTTATATCAGGCGCAACTCAATCTAGGCATTTCGGAGTTGCGGGCCGGGCATGCAGCCGAAGCGGTAAAACCTCTGGAAGCAGCGGTCGCCCAAAAGCCTACGGAGATTCAGCCTCGCGTGAAACTGGGAACGGCTTATCTGGCTCTGGAGCGGTTCGCGGATGCGGAGAAGGCTTACTCCGGGTTGGCGTCGCCCGACGCGGAACTCGGGGTGGCAAGGGCGATGGCCGGGCAAGGAAGGTTGGAGGAAGCCGCACCGCACTTTCGAAAGGCAGCGGAGCTTGATCCTAAGTTTCGCGATTCGTTGTTAGAGTTGGCCGGACTCTATGAAAAGGCCAAACAGCCGGAGCAGGCCGTTGAGATCTACGGGCAGTTTCCCGGAAATGCCGGAGCGCAGGAACGAATGGGTGAATTGCTCCTGGAACAGAAGCGCTTTGGAGATGCGATTCCCAGACTGGAACAAGCGGTGGCGCAATCGCCGACTTCCGCAAACCGCCTGGCTTTGGCCACCGCGTATCGCATGAACAAGCAGGCCGACAAGGAATCCGCACTGCTGGCGCAAGCAGTCGCGGCGGACCCGGACGACTACGCTTTGCGGATGGTCTATGGCCGTTCGCTGCGCGATCAGCGAAAGTTTCAGCCCGCTGCGCAGCAATTCTTTGCGGCCGCGCAGAAGAAACCCGATTCGGTTGAGGCTTGGAATGAGATGGCTGCGGTGCTGATTATCGCCGAGGACTATCCGCATGGTTTGGCGGCTCTCGATAAGGTAAAAGCGCTCGGGAAGGAATCGCCCGGCAATCAATTTATGCGAGCAATTACGCTTGATCGTCTGAAACTGCGGAAGCCGGCGCTTGAGAGTTACGAGCAATTTCTCGCGTCCGATGGCGGCAAGAATCCCGATCAGGAGTTCGAAGCGCGGCAACGGGCGCGAATCATTCGCCTGGAGTTGAGCAAGAAATGAAACTCGCGCTTTTTGTCTTCCTTGCCGGTCAGGCATTCGCAGGCTTGAGCGACATTAAGAACGAGCAGAATCCGGAGCGCCGGGCGAAGTTGGCGTTGGAAAATGCGGATGTGGCGCTGACCGCGGCGCGGGAATCGTATAAAAAGCAGGAAGGGCCGGAGACATCGACCAATCTCAAAGAGTTGGAGGATTCAGTCGAGCTGGCGCGGGA
Source organism: Bryobacterales bacterium (assembly GCA_963795835.1). Classification (GTDB taxonomy): domain Bacteria; phylum Acidobacteriota; class Terriglobia; order Bryobacterales; family Bryobacteraceae; genus JALYXI01. Next base: position 640,107 of record CAWCJC010000001.1, read on the forward strand.
GTCCTTGGCGGAGACGGGGCGGGATCCGCGGCGGCGTCCGAAAGCGTTCAAGTTCGGCGAGAGCCGCACGAGAGAACTGCTGCGCCGTCTGGATTCTCTCGAGAACGACATGGACTTGGACGATCGCAAGCTTCTGGATGGCGCGAAGATGAAATTGAAGCAGGTAAATGAGGAGTGGCTTCTCGGCATCATGACCGGCCGGAAGAAAGGTGACCAGTGAAACGAATTGCGATTGGCGTGTTTCTGCTCTGTTCGCCCCTCTGGGCGCAACGCGATTTTCTGACCAGCGATGAAACGGACCAGGTACGTGAGATCCAGGAGCCGAACGAAAGGCTGAAACTCTATCTGGGCTTCGCCCAACAGCGGTTGGATCAGGTGAAAAGCCTGATGGCGAAAGAGAAGCCAGGCCGGAGCGCGCTGATTCACGATCTACTTGAAGACTATACGAAGATTCTGGATGCGATCGACACTGTTTCCGACGACGCTTTGAAGCACCGAAGAGATATCAGCCTGGGGAGCGCGGCCGTTGCGCAAGGCGAGAAGAAGCTGCTGCTAACGTTGCAAGCCGTCGACGAGATGGAGGCGCGGGATAAGCAGCGATATCAATTCGTGCTCAAGCAGGCGATCGAGGGAACGAACGACAGCATTGAACTGGCCAGCCAGGATTTGGGTAAGCGTTCGACTGAAGTGGCCGCGAAGGATGAGCAGGAGAAGAAAGAGCGCGACAGCATGTTGCAGCCGCGCGATAAGGAAGAAAAACGAGCTCTGGCTCAGAAAGAAGAAGATGCGAACTCGAAGAAACGGAAAGCCCCGAGCTTGTTGAAACCGGGGGAAACGGTACCCAAATAAGGGTACCGTTCCGCGAGGTTGATTAGAACGAGAAGCGCATCTGGAAATCGAGCCGGCGGTTGTTGGTAGCGCCGCCGGGAGGCCCGAAGCCGCCCGTAGCGAGTGCGTTCGAGATGCCGAAGTACGGCGAGGTCAAGTTGCCGGTGTAATCGCCCTGATTCACGTGGTTCAGCAGGTTCCTGGCGTTGATGGAGACATTCAGGTTATAACGCTGACCGGTAGAATTGCCGCCGCCGCGATCGCCGCCGCGGCCGCCACCACCGCCACCACCACGAGGACCACCACCTCCGGGAGGCCCGCCACCACCGGGGAATCCACCCCCATCGGTAGCGGCTCTACCGGTTTTTTCACCGAAGCCCCACGTTTTCGAGACTCGAAGGTTGACGGTAAAGGAGCCGGGACCTTGCCCATAGTTGCGAGGAATCACGACCGCGTTAGGCGCAGGAGCCAAATTGAAGTTTCCAAATTTCGTGCACTTGATATTCAGATTGGCGGTTCCGCAAGCAGATGCGGGCGCGAAGCTGGGCCGGTCGAAATACTGTAAATCGCCGTTGTTGTCGGTTCCTGTCGTGATGTTAAAGGGACGGCCGGTGTTGGCAATGATAAACGGGTTCAATCGAATGTTATAGAAAGCGGTGTAGGATCCGCCGAGAACAAAGCGATGCCGCGTATCGAGCAGCGATCTGCCGTATTCCTGGCTTAGATTGTACGGATCGGCTGGAAAGCTGTTGATGCCATCCGTGTTACTACGGGCATAGCTCAGTGTGTAATACGTGAAGATAGAAATCCTGCTGTTATAGCGCGAATTGACGCTCGTAATCAGCTGATTTTGATTCAAGGTTCCATCCGATTCGTAGTTGTAAAGATTGCCCGCTGCGTATCCGTAAGGATAAATTCCGCTTCCGGTAATTGGCTGGCCCGTGTTGACATCGAACTGTGTAGTGCCCGGCAACGGAGCGTTGATGTTGCGCGTGCGTAGTTGATGACTGGTGTGCGAATTCGTGTAGGTGACCGTTAACGATGTGTTTTTCGGAAGCTGCCGCTCAATGCCGATGGCGGTTTGAATGGTGTAAGGCGCGCGCAAGCTGGAGTCGATTTGCCGGCGCGTCTGCGACAGTGCCTGAAGCTGGCTGACAGAAGGAAGATTGGGAAAGAAGTTGGGATTGTTAACAACGTAGTTCTGCTGATTCAGGCCGTTGTAGCGTAGGCTCTGCAGAACGTTACCTTGCTGAAAGCGATCGTAGAATAAGCCGGTTCCCCCGCGGATCACGGTTTTCGTGCGGCCTGACTTTCCAGATTTGGGGGACCAAGCGAAACCAAAGCGGGGCGCAATGTCCCGATGGTCGCTGATGTTGGTTTGCGTCTCATAGCGGAGCCCAAGGCTCAACGTGAGATTCGGACGGAAGCGCCAATCGTCGAGGAAAAAGATCCCGACATCTGTCTGATTCAGGCCGACATAGGGATTTCCCGCCGCAATGGAGAATTGTGAAGCTCCGCAGCCGAGCAGGTTGCCGGGGGCATAGCACTGTGCACCGAAGAGCAGAGTGCGGCGATATCGCTCGATAGAAGTGATCCGGATGGGATCGCCTGCAATGATGTTGTTGCTGGCGTCAAGGGGCGCACCGACGCCGCTGGCAAATTGGAAGGTTCCCCCGAAGTTTTGAGGCGAAGCGTCGTCGGTAACCACGCTCCGGATACGAGCGCCGAACTTCAAGGAGTGCGATCCCTGGGCAATGGAGGTATAGTTCTGAAGCTCAAAGTGTTTCTGGGTATCGTAAGAGCGGCCAACCTGGCTGCCGCCGCCATTAAAGGCCTGGAGAACATTGATGGAAGGCAGCGAGTTGTCGCCGTTCTGCGTGGCCGTGTCTTTCAGGAATTGGAATCTGGTTTCGTTTACGACCTTGGTACCGATAACCGAGGTTTCCGTAATTTGGGCGCGGTGCTCTGTTGTAAGCGTGTTGTATCCCTGGGACGCTAACGTAAAATTACCGATGCCTGCCAGGGTCTGCTTTTGCTGTTCAAACGAATACCGCATTACCAGCGTGTTGTTTGGGTTAATTGCATAATCAATCCGCGGGCTCAGTTCGGTACGGTTGTTGGGAGTAGAAACGGCAGTGCTGTATAGATATGGCTGCAGTGCGGTGTCCAGGCGGGAAGCGTTGATGATGGCGTTGTCCTGGATATTGCGCTTCTGGAAATCGACAAAGAACGACGCTTTCTTTCCGATTGGGCCGCCCAGGTTTCCCTCGTAAATGCGTGAGGAGAAGGTCGGCGTCAGATTGTTGTTCACCTGTGTTCCTGGATTCAGTCCGCTCGACAGCGCCGTTGGCTGCTGCGACTGCACCAGGTAAGGGTTGCGGGAGTTGAAGACACTGTCGCTGTCGTTGAAGCTCACGGAGCCGCGAACCTTGTCCGTTCCCGGCCGGGTCAGGATCTCGATGCGCCCAAAGCCGAGCCGGTCATACTCGGCAGAAAACGGGTTTTGATTAATCCGAATTTCCCGGATGGACGACTTGGGAGGCAAATTGCCGCCCGTGAAACCATCTATATAAATCTGTCCGCCGTTCGGCCCCGCGCTCGGTCCGGCCAGTGCCTGGAGATCGGCGGCGAGGTCATCAGGGTCGTCAGGAAGAGCTTCAAGGTCTGTCCCTTTGAGAACCAACTGGCCTCCGTTGTTCGAAGGATCGGTGCTCACCGTCCCGACAGCATCGGAGGTTACCGTGACTTCCTGTTTCGAGGCTTGAAGTTCCAGAGGAAATTGCAAGGACACCGTTTTGCCGGTCGCGATCGCAATGGGTTTCGAGCCATAGTTGGCGAAGCCGAATTTGGTAATCTGCACGACGTAGGAACCAGCCGCGAGCGCGGGGGCGCTGAACGATCCGGTTTCGTCCGTGGAGAACGTCTTGTTTGTGCCCTTACCGGTGATCGTGACGTTTGCGCCAGGGATTGCGGAACCGGAAACGTCGGTAACCTGCCCTTTTATCACGCCGGTGTTTTGGGCGGCTGCGGGAAGCGCCGCTAAACCCAGCGCAAAGAGAGATGTAAAGAGACACTTGAGATTTCTGACCATAAAGTTTATTGCCTGCGTAAGATCCCCGCCGTTACTGGGGAATAGACATTTCGAAATTCCAGGACGTACTGGGGCCGGCGGATTGTCCGCCCTTGCTGGGAGCGGTCAGGAGCGGTTCTACGCCCGCCACCATTGAGATTGCGGTGGGTTCCGGGCCGCCGGAGCTAGAGATGATGATAGCGTCACCGACCTTAAGTTCGGCAAGGGTGATGGAAGGAACACGATCCAGTATTTTCGCCGGATCAAATCTTCGGCCGCCCATGCCTCCAGCACCTGGACCTCCGGGACCTGCGCCTCCGGGACCTGCGCCTCCGGGACCGCCGGGGCCCATTCCGGTGCCCGGAGCACCAGCGGGTCTCACCGCGCGCCCCTCGGGCCGCTGGGCGCCACCTTCAGGTCCACCTGCTCCGCCGGGCATGCCGCCCGGGCGCCCGCCGCCGTTTTGGGAGGCAGCCATCATGGTGGCCATCGTGGCTGGGAGACGCTTCAAAGTGGTGGACTCGTTTACTTTGACGACCACAGGCTTCTTAGTCGCCAAATCCGTCATTTTGACGGTTCCGGCGGCAGGATCGATAGCAAGAATCGTCCCCGCCTGGCGAACAATGGTTCCGAAAACAATCTGTTCCGGGGTGACTCGTGAGCCATCCTCGCTCTTCGTACCGAGCACACGAATGGTGTCTCCGGTCTTGATGTCGGCGACAGTGCTCGGAACCGCATCGCTGAACTTGACTGAGTTCGGCGCGTATTTCCGGACCCGAACCTTGTCGGACGGCTCGACCGCGATCGTTTTGCCATCGGCACCCTGAGTCTTAACCGTAACTTCTTTGGTGGCTGGGTTCACGAGAGTCACGGTGCCCACGATGCCGCGGGTCTGCCATTCTGTTTGCTCCCGTTCCTGATTCTGGGTAATCGCCGCTTTTGTCATCACAATCACCGTCGTGGCGGGCGAAACTGTTCCCTCCGGTAATTTTCTGACCCGCGCCAGAACGCGGTCACCGACTCCGATTTCGGAGAATTTCACGTCGGTGGCCTTCTTTAGATCCTTTTCACCGGGCGCGATCTTCATGAAATGCGTTTTGTCATCAAGCGCGACCTCGGAAACAGCCCCAGTGTCCGGTTTCAAAGTAATTTGCTTTCCGCCAGGATCTATCGCTGTGACTTCCCCGAGCAAACTGGAGTAGGGAGACGGTTTTGCAGCCGCTGCAGGCGCTGTTTCCTGTGCGTGAGCAGCCGCCGGAACGAAGGAGACAAAAATAGCGACAGCAATGGCGCTCAAAACAATGGACTTCCACATTTCATCAAGTATGGCGCGTTCCCAAACCAAAAGGTAACAGAGCCCGTATTAACTGCTCGTAAAGTCAGGACTAAAGTTCCGGGAATTCATGCCGATAAGGTAAGTGGTGTTATCGCTAAAACCATTTTTGCATCGCGACGATCATGGCCGGGAAGATTTGCTTTCCGCCCATCGAAGAATGATTGCGTCGTTGCTCGATGGGATTGTAGTCCATGCTGTCCGGGGAGATCCGGTGGATTACGAGCGCCTCGAAACCGACATGGTAAGTCTGCGGAGGAGCGTGAGCGCGGACGACCTGGGCTCGGCGGATCTGCTGATTTCCACCGGATCGGCGTTGAAGGCGCTTCAAGACTACAACCGGCGGACCGGCGACTTGCTGCAGGCGCAAACAGTTGAGGTGCAGAAAATCACGGGCATGCTGACGCAGGCGATCGTCGGATTGGCCGTAGAAGGAAGCACAAGCGTTTCCCGGCTTCAGGCTTTGGAGCGACAGTTGGAAGGGGCAGCAGGTCTGGAGGATGTTCGCTCGTTGAAGCACAAACTCTCCGAATGCCTCACCGGGATTCGTGAGGAAAAACTTCGCCAGAAGACCACATCTGATATGACTGTCAGCAAGTTGAGCGAAGGTCTACGGGCGGCCCGTCCGGATGCGCCGGCTTTGAACGCGGATTCGCGCGATGGAACTACCGGCTTGGGGACACGTCCAGCGGCGGAGAATGCAATCGCGGCAGCAGCTGACAGCGGAAAAAGCTTCTACGCCGCCTTCTTTGTAATCGATCATCTGCACGGACTGAACTCCCGGTTCGGGCGGTCCGTAGGCGACCAAACCATCTCCATGTTTTCACAGCACCTGGCACGGCATTTCCGGGCTGAGGATCAGGTGTTCCGCTGGAGCGGACCGGCGTTTTTGGCTCTGGCATCGCGCGAAGGGTCGGCGGAAATGGTGCGACGGGAGTTTGCTCCTATTGCCTCGGCGCGCCTGGAGATGAACGTGGAATCGAAAGGACGCGCGGTCTTGCTGCCCATCAACTTTTCCTGGAGCTTAATTTCCATTCCCATTTGCGGAAAAGCTGGGGCAGTGGTGGATCAACTCGACGCCTTCCTCACCAGACGGGTTGGGTTCTAGTTGCGGCCGAGCTTAGAAAGAATCAGCCGCATCAGTTCGGCTTCATTCTCGATTTCGATCGCGATATGGAGCGAAAACACGCGAAGGGGAGCCACGGCCTCGGCAGTCAGGTCGCATAGGTTCACCGCGTCTTTCTCTGTGGTGAGGAGCGCCTCCACTCCCAGAGAACGGCCAATTTGTCCGAAACGCCGAGTTTCGCGAGGAGTATAGAGATGGTGGTCGCCGTACTCCAGGCACTCGACCGGCCGCACGTTCAGATCCCGTAGCGTATTCCAGAACGAGCGGGGATTGCCAAGACCGCAAAATGCAAGAGTTCGCTCGAAAGGAAGTTCTTTGGGCTCGAACCGTTCCCCTCCGTTGATTTCCACCCACTGGCGGGGCACAACTCGAGAACGAAAAACCGGCACCCCGGGGTTGGAACGGCGAAGCTGAGCCTCAATGGCTCCCAGAGGTGTGGTGGTGTCAGCACGCGTAATCAGGAAAGCGGTCGCGCGCCGCAACTGGTCGAGTGGTTCGCGTAAGCGGCCGAGCGGAACCAACTCGCAGCCCCCGAACGGGGACAACGCATCGATCAAAACCAGGTCGAAGTCACGAAATAATCTGGCATGTTGAAAGCCGTCGTCGAGGAGCAAAACATCGGCGAGGCCTTGCTCAATCAGTTGCCGTCCGGCTTCCGCGCGATTCGATCCGACCCCAATCGCCACCAGCCCAGACTGCAGCAGAGTCTGCGCTTCGTCACCAGTGTGGGCCCGGTTGGCGTTTCGCCCACGGCCGACAATGGTCAATTCGTGGGGGGACGCGCGTCCGTAACCGCGGGTCAAGACGCCCGGGTGAAGGCCGGCTTCGGTGAGCTTGGCGGCCAGATGCAGAACCGTGGGAGTCTTTCCAGTGCCCCCCACCGTGATGTTGCCGACGCTGATTACGGGGACAGGCAGCTTCTCCTGGACGGCGAGACCCTTCCTTCGCCGCCGTTCCCCGCCCCACTTCCAGACTTGCGCCAAAGGCGCGAGACCTGCGCGCACAGGCAAGCTGCGAACCGGGCACGGCAATGATTTCAGGAACAATTCCTTGATTCGGTTCGCGGCCAGTTCTGTGGCACCGCGATTCTGCGAAGCGCAGACCCGGGCTCGCTCCGCCATTGGCAAATCGACGTAGGGCTGCAATTCGGCGGGATTTTGGATTTCGTGGAACGCGTTCGCGGCCCGGAACTGGTTGGCAATTTCCCGGAAATTCTCCATGTGGGGCCCAACGGTGATGGACTTCCCGAACGCGGCCGGTTCCAGGATGTTGTGACCGCCCCGGTTTACCAGGGAACCGCCCATAAACACGGAGTCAGCCAGGCTGAACAGGCCAGCAAGCTCTCCCACCGTGTCCAGAAGCAGGACGCTGGTGTTGGAATCGGCCTTCAATTCTGTACGGCGCGTGAAGGCAATCTTGGCGTCCTCCAGCTTTCGCGCTACCTGTCCGAAACGCTCCGGTTTCCGGGGAGCCAACAGGAGTTTCCAACCTTCCAAATTGCGAAACGAACGAATCACCGCGTCTTCTTCCGCGAATGTTTTGTCGTCTGAAGTGCTGGCAGCGATCCAAACCTTGGCTCCGTCAAAAAACCGGCAAACCGGTGAATCCTGGTTTACGGGTTGAGGCTCGAAATCGTACTTGAGATTTCCGCCGACCGTTACCGAATCCGGTGTAGCTCCTGCCTGGACGAAGCGCTGCCGCATTGGCTCGCTTTGCGCCAGAATCGCAGTCGCCTGCCGCAGAACTGCGCTGAAGAAGAATCGCCAGCGAAAGTATCTGGGGGCCGCTTTGTCCGAGATTCTCGCGTTAATCATCAAAACCGCCGCCCCGGAGCGGCGCGTTTCGCGAAACAGGTTTGGCCAAATCTCGGTTTCAGCGATGACAAGGACAGAGGGTCGAATGCGCCGCAACGCCCGTCGGACCGCCCAGACATAATCAACTGGCGCAAAAAAGCATCCTGCGATTCGGGTTTCGAGCTTCTCTCTTAAGGTGACAAACCCCGCTAACGTCGTGGTGGAGACAAAAATGGGAACGCCCGGCAGAAGCTCGCGGACGCTTTGTACAAGCTTAAGAATCGCAATCGCCTCCCCCACCGAGACCGCATGAAACCACACGGCGCCGCCGCCAGTCTGCTGATATTCACGGGGCAAAAATCCGAGCCGTTGGCGAAGAGTGCCAAGATAAGTGCGGTTGCCCGCGACACGGAAGAGAAAATAGACGAGGACAACCGGAAAGAGGATTGCGCCAAGAACCCGGTAAGCGAAATAGATGACCTTTGATCCCAAACGCCTGATTCTCCTGATGAGTATAGCCGCTCTATCAGCTGCGGAAGACCACGCGCGCTTCGACCCGCCCACACCGGAGAGTCTCCCGAACCACCAAACCGTGAGCCAGGTGATCGCCGGGGCGAGCGCATTCGAAACCGAAGAACAGGCCCGAACGGCCTTTGGCAAAGTGAACCCCTACCGCTGGGGCGCGCTTCCCGTGCTGGTCGTGATCCGGAATGATGGGAAGACGGCTGTTTCCCTGGAGCGGATACGCGCTGAATACATCGGGCCGGATCATCAAAGAATTTCCGATACGCCCGCCGGAGAGTTGCGCTACCTGCAGCACATGAAGGTTCCCAACTCGACGGGGGTTCCCAAAATGAAACCCGCCAAGCAACCGCTCAGTGCGTGGGAGATAGAAGGCCGGGCGTTCGCGGCCCGCATTCTGCCGCCCGGTGCCTCGGCGAGCGGTTTCTTCTACTTTCAGACCGGGCACCGGTCGGGATCTTCGCTGGTCCTTTCCGGTTTACGGAATGCGCAAACCGGAGAAGAATTGTTTTACTTCGAACTGCCGCTAGAACGCGTCCGCTAATCAAAATACGAATCGGAAACCGATTTGTATCAGCCGCTGATCAAGCGCAGTGGTATGCGCCTGGGTGGCGGGCGTGACGATGGCCCCATTGGCATCCACTTGGGCGGTGGAGTTGATTCCCGTGATGTTGTCGTGATTGAGCAGATTGGTGGATTCGGCAAAAGCCTCTAAATGGCCCTTGTCACGGATTCCGAAAGTTCTTCCGAAACGGGCATTCCATTCATAAACTGCCGGGCCGCGCAGCGTATTTCTGCCGACGTAAAGGGGACGTTGGAATGCCGTACCCGCGCTGGTATCCCCGTTCAGGACGCGGTTGCTTCCCAAATTGAACGTGTCGCCGCTTTGCGCAAAGAAGGTGCTGCTGAGCCGGAAACCTTTCCAGTATTGAACCAGGCTGCCATTTAGGGCGTGCCGCCGATCGGTGAGAGCATTGCCGCGATCGCGCCGGCGATTTGCCGGGTCAGAGAGGTAAGCCGCCGCGCTATCTATATTGTTTTGCTCCGGCGCATCGTCGATGGCGTGAGCGTAAGTATAAGTGGCCTGAATATCCAGACCGCGCGAGTTACGGTGATTGAAACTGAGGCTTCCCCCGTTGTAGTTCGAGACCCCGACTGATTCAGCGGAGAGGATGTTATTAAAAGCCGGATTGATGCGCGTCGATCCGAAGATGGTGCGCCCATCCGCCAGGAACTGGCCTGAGGGAATCAGGTTGATGTTTCGATAGATCGGCAGGCCGACGCCATGTGTAAACAGGTACGAAGCACTGATTGAGGTGTTCGTCGAAATTTCACGCGCGATCGTGATGTTCGCGTTCTCCGAATAAAGCGTTCGGAAGTTCTTGTCAACCGTAATGATGTCCTGAGCCGGCAAAGAAAAACCGGTCGGGATGGAGGCGAACACATTGGGGTACGAGGGGCCGTACGCATCGGTCGGGCGCGCCGTGACGGAGAAGAAGATCGGGGAGCCGTTGCTCAGAATCGCTCTTCGGTATTGATCTGTCTGCGGGGGGTCAAAGAAGATGCCGCCATTTAAACGAACGACTGTCTTCGAGTTCAGCGCATAGGCGATTCCCAGGCGCGGCGCGAAGTTGTTCTTATCGGTCTTGAATGATTGCGAAAGCGCGAACGGTGAGGAAGCTGTGGCTTGCGGAATCCGGTAAACATCGTAGCGGAGCCCGTAGACAACGGTGAGATTCGCCCGAGGCTTCCAAGTGTCCTGCCCGTAGACTCCCGTAAACAACGAATCGTAAGAGATGGCCGGGTTTCCGAGCGTTTGCACGAAGGTGGTGTATCCACGAGGGGCTGCGCCCGATACGGCTGCGAGATAGGCCGCCGCGCTGCCGAACGTGTAGGTGGCGCTGGTGGCTTGTACTTGGGTATCACCGATGGCGCGGAGGTCGGCGCCAAATTTTAACGAATGAGAGCCTCGATTCACCGTGAAATTATCCGATCCCTCCGTAAGCGTCTCCTTATAAACGAAGCCAACCTGGTTGGGACCGCCGAATTGGGCAACGCCGGAGATGTTGATGGTGGGACCGGTGCCGGACGCGGCAAACAGGTTTTGCGACTGGCTGCGAGTGGCCACCTGGAAACGAAGTTCGTTAATGGCATTCGGAGTCACGGTGCTGACCAGTTGCACGGCTCCGGCATGGGAGCGATCGATGAAGTTGTACGTGAGGGGAAGCAGCACCAGGCCGCCACCGTTGTTAAAGGGAGAATCGTTGGAATGGTGGTTGTAGCGGAAGGACACGCGATTGTTCTGGTTGATCTGCCAATCCACCTTGAACATATAGAAGTACAAGCTCTGGCTGAAGGGAATGGCAGCCGCATAGTTGGCCGGCAGACCAAGGGAACTCACGGTAGCGGGCGTGACCGCCACCACGCTGGGCAGGTCGCGCTTAACGTGTTCGAAGGCGCCGAAGAAGAAAAGCTTATCCTTGATGATTCGCCCGCCGACATCGCCGATGAAGGAATCGACGCTGATTGACGGCGTTGCTTGGCTCGCGGCGAGAAGTTTTGGGCGGGAGTTGAAATCCGTGCGCCGGAACAGGTAGCCCGCTTCGCCGTGAAATTGATTGGAGCCGGATTTAGTTACGGCATTGTAAACAGATCCCACCGTGTTTCCAAACTCGGGCGAGAAGCCGTTGTTCACCTGCTGGATCTGTTCGATATAAGTGTCGGAAAGGGGAATCAGGCGAATGCCGGCGCGGTCGCTTTCCGTGTTGTTGCTGCCGTCGATCTGATAGTTGGTCCGACCGTTAAATCCATTAACGTCCAATTTGCGAGGCACGCCGAACTCGGTGTTCGCGTGGCCGCTGACGTTTGGTTGCAGCAGGATGAAGTTGTAGGGATTACGCGATACCAGCGGCAGATTGGAAACCATGTTTCGGGAGAGCGTGAGGCCCAAATCGGTCCTGGAGGGCTCCGCAATGGGGGCATCCGCGTTCACCTGAACTTCGGTGGTGGTGCCGGCCATGGCGAGATCGATATCGACGCGCGCCGTTTCTCCTGCGGAAATGACGATGCCGGTACGCTTCACGGGCGCGAAACCCGCATTCGCGATGCTGATCTCATACGTCCCAAGAGGAAGCACGTTGAACCGATACAGGCCTGACGATTCGGTCTGGACCTTTTGCTGGAAACCGGTATTTTCGTTTCGGGCTGTGACCTCGGCCCCCGAAATAGGGGCTCCGGAGGGATCGAGAACCGTGCCTTCGATCTCACCGTTGATGGCGGATGCCTGCCCGAAACACGCCAGAGAAACAGCGAAGAATACTATCAGTAATTGCTTCAAATCAGAAAACCCCTTTTCCGATCAGGATACTACGAATCGACCTACCAAACGCGACAGGGGTTCGTCGAAACCATGCGATCGCCTGCCTTACAACTGAACGCTTGCCGGAATTCAGGCGAGTTTTGCACGACTCCGTTGACCCGGAATTCGCCTGGAGAATGAGGATCCGTCGCCGCGGCAAGACGCCGGCCCTGGTCCGTTCCGTTTTCGCACCAGATTTGCGCGTAGCCCAGGAAGAATTCCTGCTGGGGCGTGAAGCCGTCATGCTTAGGAAGCACCTTGCCCGCTAAGCTGTCCATCAGCGCAAGATAGGCAAGGTGAAGACCGCCGTTGTCAGCTGAATTTTCGCCCAGGGTGAGCTTGCCGTTCAGCGTGACGCCATCGGTGGGGCTGAATTTGCCGTACTCCTGCGCAATGCAGTCCGCGCGCGTTTCGAAGGCTTTGCCATCCGCTTCGGTCCACCAATCGCGCAGGTTGCCCTCGCCATCGAAGCGGCGGCCCTGATCGTCGAAGCCGTGGGTTAATTCATGGCCCACAACGACACCAATCGCGCCATAGTTCACCGCGTCGTCTGCCTTCGCGACGTAGAACGGCGGCTGCAGAATTCCGGCCGGGAAATTGATGTTGTTCTGAGACGCATTGTAGTAGGCATTGACGGTAGGCGGCGTCATCCCCCACTCTGTCTTGTCCACGGGCTTGCCGATTTTTGCGAACTGGCGGCGTTGTTCCGCCTGGCGGGCCGCGCGCACGTCCGCGTAGTATTCGCCGGGCTTGATGGAGACTGCTGTGTAATCTCTGAATTTTTCGGGGAAGCCGATCTTGTTTTCTACGTGCTTCAGCTTGGCGAGCGCCTGCTCTTTGGTTTCAGCCGACATCCAGTCCGCAGATTTCACGTCCTGTTCCATAGCGTGCTCAATTTCAGAAACCATCTTCAGGACTCTCTCTTTGCTGCTTTGGCTGAATGCCACTTCTACGTATTTCTGCCCCAGCGCTTCTCCTAAGGAGCTGTTCACGCTAGCGACGCAGGTTTTCCAGCGGGGCTCCATCTCTTTCACGCCGCGCAAGGTGACTTCGTTAAAGGCGAACGTTTCTTTGCGCAGAGCTTCCGTCAGGAGGGAGGCATCTGTGTTGAGAACGTGCCAGATGAAGTAGGTCTTCAGGTCGTCGACGGATGTTTGCGCAAGCAGATCGTTCATGCTCTTGAAGAATGCCGGATGGCCGACGTTCAAAGACGAAATTTTCGGGATCCCGACGTGAGCCAGGTAATTATTCCAATCGAATGCCGGCGAAAGTTTCGCCAACTCCGCGACCGGCATCCGGTGATAAGTGTTGTTTGGATTGCGGAGCGCGACTCGGTCGAGAGAGGCGGTGGCCAGCGCGGTTTCAATGCGCATGACCGCGGCAGCCGGATTGGAGGGCCCCGGTTTGTGTTCGCTTGCGGCGAGGATGGCGAACATCCTGTTTACGTGTTCCTGGAACTGCGCGCGTGTTTCCACAGACTTCGCGTCCTGCTTCAGATAGTACGACCGCTCCGGAAGAGAGATTCCGCCCTGGTTGGCGTTTGCGATCTGCTCGGCGGCATTCTTGGCATCGGGCCGAACCCCGAAACTGAACAGCACGCGCACGCCCCTGTGACTGCAGGCCGGCAACTTCGTTGAGCAGTTCCTCTTTCGTGCCCGCCGCGCGAATGCGCGCCAGAACAGGCTCAATGGGCTCGACGCCTTTTGCTTCGATTGTTTTCTCATCCATGCAGGAGCTGTATAAGTCGCCAATCTTCTGCTCGGCAGGCGTTCGGGTGCCCGTGCTTTTCGCGGCCGTTTCCAGAATGTTTCGTTCGATTTCGAGGTTGTGGTCCGCAAGTTCGTTGAAGCGGCTCCAACGGGATTTATCGGCGGGCACGGGATTACTTCGCCGCCATGCGCCGCAGGCATATTGATAGAAGTTGTCGCAAGCCTGGACGCTGGGGTCCATGGCCTTGAGGTCGATGCCGGAAGATTGCGCTAAGAGAGAAGAACCAACGGTGGCCAGCAAGAGAATGTAACGGAACCGGAACATATGCGCGATTGTAGCGCTACTTCTCAGAAGGGTAGTCTTTGGAGTACCAGTCTTCATGCATGTTCGCGGGGATTTCGAGGACGCGGACGCGCGTGAAACCCATCTCTTTCAGAGTCTTGTAGGCAGGGCGAATGTTGGGGCACTTGATCATAGGGCAGCATCCGCAATAGATGACCAAGTCGGCGTCTTTGGGAGTGGTTGCGACCATTTTGCGGAGCGTCTCCAACCCTTCTGGCTTCGAGGCGGCATTCGCATCGAGGGCGTGAAGGATATGGCGATTTCGGTAGAGCACCGGGAAAGCAACGGAAATCACCAGCGGCGGATGCGGAGATTGAATGGCTTTCGCCAGAGTTTCCGGCTTGAGTAATTCTGTCGCCGGCCAAGGGTCCGCCCCGGTTTGGGCGAAACAGGTGGCCAGAGTAAGCAGAAGCAAAACCGGGCGAACGTTCATAACGGTAAGTGTAAGCCGCCCAGCTCCTGGCGGACGGCTTTCACCGCGCCCAAGCCGACGGCAAACAGCGGTGAGCGCCCGGCAAATGCAGCGCCGATGCTATAGAGCGTGCGAGCGGAGAAATGCCTTTCCGTAGAGATGGCGTAAACCGGCTCCCACTCGCCGGGTGACATTTTGACCCGAAACTGTTCCAGCCCGCGAAAGTTATAAAAGCGATTCGCGTGGGCCCGCGCCAGTTTCATCAGAGATTTCAGCCAAAAGGGGTTGTGCTCAATACCGGCGTCAGCTGCTCTCGCGAGAGCAACCAGACCCAGCGTGACGCGCAAGGCGCCTTCGTGCGCGAACTGGCGCATCGCAGTATCAATAAGCATTTCGCTGGTTCCGTTTGGGGCAGCGGGAGTTCTGGCCAACAGCTCGACAAGATATCCATGCCGGGCGGTCATGGGGCATGCAGCCAGGAAGGCAATGGCTGACCCCGGCGCGTTTTGCGACGAAGACAATCCGGTCGTCGCGCTTTTCACCCAGGATCTGAGGCTCAACCAGAAAATGCATGGGAGGCAGGCAGCGGGAACTAAGCCATTGGTCAAGAATGTTTTGAAGCTCCGGGTTTTGACTGGCCTCGGCGGGGGTGAGACGTTCCACCGAGACGCTCTTATTGCGGCATCGGTTCAGCTGCGCGCGCAGGGAGCGCTGATTGAGAATCAGTTGAGGCCATTGGGCGGGAACCCAGACGGGTTGCGCCCCTAACGTGACGGTGGCGTGAGTGGAAGAGTTCTCTAGCAATGCTCTGAGACGTTCCTCCGCGCAGACATAGCACACGCCGCACTCCCGGTCTCGCGCGAACTGTTCAAACTCCTGGCAGACCCGGGCCAAATCTTGGGCATCGCACACCGGCGAACCCGCCACCAGCAGCATCCGGTAACGACGCGTATAGCCCACCACGGCTTGCGTGACAGAAGAAAACCAATGATGAATGCCCGGATTCAGGATTTGATAACAGGTGGCATTCCACCCGAAAGTCATCACCAGGTCTCTGGCACGGGAATCGGACACAGCCGCGATTACTTGACGCCCTTCTCAGGATTCCAGACTCCGTGCAACTTACGGACGAAAACCATTTGCCCGACATGGTAGGCGTTATGAGCGCCGATGTGCGCAATGGTGGAAGCTTGCTTTTGCAACTTGGCGTCGTCGGCTGCTTCGACGGCTTGTTCCAAATCTTTCATCACTTGATCCAGTTTGCGGACCGTTTCCTTCCAGGACCTGGCATCGAAGTTGTTGAAAGTTTCATCGTTCTTCCCGCTGTAGGCGGCTGGTTTTTCGCCGCGAAATTGCGCTAGTTGACGGGCGTTCCAGAACAGTAAATGCTCCGCCAGTTGCCCGACAGAGTGATTGCCGCTGCCATCGGTCCACTTGGCCTGCTCAGGGGTGAGGCCCTCTACCGCAACATCGATCGGAACGAACCAATCTGTCTTGTCGTGAGTGGTGTGCAACTGCTCCAAGAGAACACTCTTTAGCGTTTGGGCTTGGGCTGCACAGCAAACCATCGAAAGAGCGAAACCAATCTGTAGAATCCGCATCCTAAACCCATCTTATGAAACTTACCGGCAACACGATACTGATCACGGGCGGCGGCTCGGGCATCGGGCGAGCGCTCGCAGAATCTTTTCACGCGCTCGGCAACACGGTGGTGATCTCGGGGCGGCGCCAGAATATGCTGGACGAGACCACGAAGGCGAATCCAGGCATGAAGTCGCTGGCCGTGGACATCGGGGATGCGAAAGCGATTGGCGAATTTGCCGCGGAAATCACAAAGAGCTATCCCCAGTTGAACGTGCTGGTGAACAACGCGGGAATCATGCGCCCGGAAAAGCTACAGGCGCAGCAGGAGAATCTGGACGATGCCGAAGCCACGATCGCGACCAATCTGCTGGGTCCGATTCGATTGACGGCGGCGCTGCTTCCTCTTTTACAAAAGCAGCCCTCATCGACGGTGATGACAGTCTCCTCCGGATTGGCGTTCGTGCCGTTGGTTTTCACGCCAACTTATTGCGCAACGAAAGCCGCCATTCACTCCTACACGGAATCATTGCGGTATCAATTGCGAAGCACATCGACGGAAGTCCTGGAACTGATCCCTCCCTATGTTCAGACGGACCTTTCCGGTGGCGGGTCAGACCCTCACGCGATGCCGCTCAAAGACTATATCGCTGAAGTGATGTCGATCCTAAAAACCGATCCGACGCCGACATGAGATCTGCGTGGAGCGGGTGAAGCCTCTTCGCTTTGCGGCGGCGAGTGGGCAGTATGACAAAGTGTTTACGGGCTTGAATGACGGGATGGCGGACCGGATTCTAGTAGCCTTTCGCGGCGCCTTCGGAACGGCCATCCGCCGCGCCTTCCAGGAACTTGCCGTCCCACTTAATCGCGGCGACTTCGCCGATCGAGTTGAGAATTCGCACTTGATAACCTTTCGCTTTGAGCAGGTCGATGGTATCCGGGGAAAAGGTGTGCTCCAGGCTCAGCGTATCCGGCATCCATTGGTGATGAATGCGGGGTTGATCGACTGCTTCCTGCGCGTTCATCCCAAAATCGACGACGTTGATGATGGCTTGCAGAACACTGTTAATGATCGTGGGCCCGCCGGGCGTCCCGACGACTAAGAATAGCTTGCCGTCTTTCGCAAGGATAGTCGGGGTCATGGAGGAGAGCGGGGTTTTCCGGGGAGCGATGGAGTTGGCCTCGCCCTGGACCAAGCCGAAGCCATTTGGTTCGCCGGGTTTGGGCGCGAAATCGTCCATCTCATTATTCATCAGGAAGCCAAGTTTTGCCGCAGTGACGCCGCTGCCATAACCGCCGTTCAGGGTGTAGGTGAGCGAGACGGAGTTGCCTTGCGCATCGACGATGGAAAAATGCGTGGTTTCCAGAGTCTCGAAAGTGGTGAGAACGCCGGGTTTGATTTCAGCGCTGGGCGTTGCTCTTTCGGGATCGATGGAATCGCGCAGATGGGCGATGTATGCGGGATTTAAGAGCGCCGCAATCGGGACTTTGACGAAATCGGGATCGCCCAGGTATTCGCTGCGATCAGCGAAGTAACGGCGCATGGCTTCTGCCTCGAAGTGAACTTGCTGGGCGGAGCCGACCCCCGGCTTCTTGAAATCGAGTTCTTCCAGGACACCGAGCATCTGTAGGATGCCGATGCCACCGGAGCTGGGTGGCGGTGCGGTGATCACGTCATAGCCGCGGTACTTGCCTTTGAGCGTGGGGCGCTCGATGACCTGGTAATTTTTCAGGTCGGCAAGCGTAATGGTGCCGCCATGCGCTTGTTGATCGGCGGCCAGCAGTCTGGCGGTTTCGCCTTCGTAAAAGTCCTTTGCGCCTTTATCGCGGATCCGTTTCAACGTGGCCGCAAGTTCCGGTTGCCGAAAAACGTCGCCCATCTGGTAGTACGCGCCGCCTTTCAGGAAGATTCGCTTTGATTCAGGGAACTGCGACAGCTTTTCGCTGTTGTTTTTCGACTGGAGAGAGGTCGCCAGCCCGTAAGAAACGGGGAAGCCTTTCGAGGCAAGATCGACCGCGGGCTTCAGCAGATCTTTCCATTTCTTCTTGCCCCATTTCTGGTGGGCATAGGCAAGCCCTTTGACGCTGCCAGGGATTCCGGAGGCGCGGTAGCCGATCAGGCTGTCCCTGGTAGGTTTTCCGTCTGGTCCGAGATACATATCGTGCGATGCCGCGGCAGGCGCGCGTTCGCGAAAATCGACGAAGGTGGAGCGGCCATCGGCGAAGCGGATCAGCATGAAGCCACCGCCCCCCAGGTTGCCCGCGAAGGGATGCGTCACGGCGAGAACCATGCCAACTGTTACTGCTGCGTCTATGGCATTGCCGCCGGTTTCGAGCACCTTTTCGCCGGCATCGGTGGCGTGGAACTCGCGTGCGACAACCATGGCGTGAACGGCGCGGACAGGTTGGCGGGCATCGAGCGTGGCGATCGCGATGGTGGAAAAAATGGCGAGGAGTCTTCGCAAGGTCAAACCTTCTCCGGCACTACATAGGGTTTGCGGTAATTGCGCGTCTGGAGCGCCATGGCTTCCTTGTCGTTGACCGCATCGCCGTTTGTGGGATCAAGTTTGATGGTGCGGCCGAGCCGGTAAGAATTATTTGCCAGATGGCAGAACGCGGCCGAACGCGCGCCGATTTCGATTTCGGCATGGAGCGATTTGTAGTCTCGGGACCGCACGGCATCGAGAAAGTTTTTCATGTGCGGCGCCGTGTCCTCACCGGACGGTTTCACCGAGAGGGCCTTTTCATAGCGTTCCTTCGCTCCGGCCCCGGCACCCAGAGCCGCTTCTCCGCTGATATCCGCGCCGGAACTCTTATAGAGCTGGAAGCCTTCGTGATCGACAACCAGAAAGCCTTTGCTGCCGAAGAAAATGTTGCCGACGTAATTCGGCTTGAGCGGCGCCAGCGCTTCCGTGGGCGTGGGCAGGTTGCGAACTTCGAAGGTCATCTCGACCTTGTCAAAGTTAAAGGCAGTCTGCAGCGTGTTGGGCGTTTCCTGATCGTCCACCCAGACATACTTACCTCCCGTAGACGTGACGGAGTTTGGATAGGCGTTGCCGCCAAGGCCCATCAACGCGATATCCATCTCATGAACACCTTGGTTGCCGATATCGCCGTTGCCGGTGTCGAACATCCAGTGCCAGTTGTAATTGAAACGATTCTTGCTGAATGGCTTCAACTGGGCCGGTCCCAGGAACTTATCCCAATCTACTCCCGCGGGGACGGGCTCATCGGGCGTATGTCCGATGGAGAAGCGGCGCCGGTAACAGATGCCCCGGACCATATAGACGTCCCCGATGGCACCTTCGCGCACCATCTGGCAAGCCTGAACTTTATGAGGGATGGTGCGGCTCTGCGAACCCACCTGCACCATGCGTTTATACTTGCGTGCCGCCTCGACCATCTTGCGGCTTTCGAAGATATTGTGGCTAGCGGGCTTTTCGACATAGACGTCCTTGCCGGCCTGGCACGCCCAAATGGTGGAGAGCGCATGCCAGTGGTTCGGCAGCGGGAGCGATACGGCCTCAATCTCTTTCGATTCGAAGAGCGCGCGCATGTCTGAAAACTCTTTGGGGGCGTAGCCGTGTTCCTTGAGAATTTTGGCGGAGGCGCGTTCGCGGGCGGCTTGATTGACATCGCAAATCGCAGCGATACGGCAATCGCCCTCAAGCGAGCCGTAGTAGTTCATATGGTCCGTGCCGCGTCCGCCCAGGCCGACGATGCCGACGTTCACGCGGTCATTCGCGCCCAGGATCGGGAAAGCGGAAGTGGCGAGGGCTGCGGAGAGAAAACGGCGGCGCGTTTGGGACATGTGGCCAATAGTTTAACGCTCTTGGCCTGGGGCAGAGAAATAGCCGCCTGGTCAAAGTTAAGCGACGTGTTCCTTCCAGACCGTGGCGAAATTCGCAAGCGCTTTGGGAACGCGGCGCCTCGCTAAGAGGCGGATGACCTCAACCGCCGACCAGACGAAGTAAATGATGGTGAACCAAACGTGAAACGGCGGTAATGCCAGAGACAATGCGAAAAGTGCAAAGATTCCGGCAGCCTGCCACCAAAGCAAGCGCATTTCCAGCAGGAACAGAATTCCGAGGAGCGACTGGCCGAGCGTCATCCACATTTCTCTCGACTGCTGTAGGTCGAAGACGATGGGCGTGACGGCGTGACGGCTGATGGAGAGCACGATGGGGAGAGTCGCGGCGAGTACCGTCCATTGCGTGATGTTACTGGAAACCATGTTCATCAATGCGAGCGAAGCTCGGTCAATGCCACGCGCCCAATAGAAGGCCGAGACCTGCTCGGGAAATTCCGAAATCAAGGGAGCGATCCATTGGATGAAGAGAAACCGCGAAATGCCGAGGGAGGTGGAAATGGCGAACAGGCTTCCGACAAAGGGATCCGCGGCGAACAGGATGATGGCACCGCCGAGGCCGAAAAGCAGAAAAATGGAAAAGATGCGCGTGGGCTTCGAGGCCTTCACGACGGCTTTGGGAATTCGGCCCAACTCTTCGATGTCTTCCCCGCCCTCGGCGGGAAGCTTCTGCAGAAGCAGCAAGTACGCAACGTAGATGGCCAGCAGAAACACGGCATCCATCACTTCGAGCGATCCCTTGATGCAGACCACCGTAACGTACGCGAGACAAACCACCACGCCCACAATTTGAACGGAGTGATCGCAATCGATCTCGATCGACGACATCGGTTTGTTGAATTTCCGCCGGTAGGCGAGCGCGGCGGTGGCGTAGATCATTGGCCAACCGATCCCGGTTAACAGTCGAATCGCGCCGGTGAGATTCGCAATCAGCAGCGGGCTCTGTTGGTGCCACGCCAGTACCGCCTCCACCGCAAATTCCGGGAGGGTTTGCATCCAGGCCAGGATGACCAAGGCAAAGCCTTGAGCCATGAAGAACTGCGCCGATTCTGCGCCCCACGCGATCATGACACTGGCCACCAGAATGGCCGGGCCTGTCCAAAGAATGGAGAGCGGGTTATCGGCGGCTACCGGCGCCGAAGAGAGAAGCAGCAGAACCAACGGCAGCGTAAACTTCGGGCGCGGGGACTTTGAGAATCGCAAGACTTACTTGAGGTTACCGAACGTTGCGGACTGTTGCGATTCCAGGTATTCCCGCGGGCTGCTAGAAGCGCGAACCAGGCTGGGTCTGACAATTTCGGAAGGAATTTCGAAGCGCGGATCTTTCTGCGGAAAATCCGAGCGGAAATGGCCGCCGCGGCTCTCTTCCCGCCACAAGGCACAGCGCGCAATCAGGAGCGCAACCGTATGCAGGCTGCGCAAGCCATAGTCTTCAAGCGAGGGCTCCGGCGACGGGTGGCACGTTGCGGCCTGAAGCTTCAGGACAGCCCGTTCGAGCGATTCGCGGTCACGCAAAATACCGCAGTCTTGCGAGGCGATCGCACGAACTTCCCCTTCGGCCATATGCGGGAAAAGCGCGGGAGCCCGATCCGCAGGGATCGACGAACCAGGCTTGCTTGCCCGCATGGCCGCGCCCGCCCGGGCGCCAAACACGACGCCTTCCAGAAGAGAGTTGCTCGCCAGCCGGTTCGCCCCATGGACGCCGGTGCAGGCTGTTTCCCCAGCGGCAAAAAGCCGCGGCAGATTCGTGCGTCCATCCAGATCCGTTTCGATTCCGCCCATGGCATAGTGCGCGGCGGGGCGGACGGGGGCCGGTTGCGTCGCGATATCGATCCCATACGTAAGGCAGGTCTGGTAGATGCGCGGGAAGCGTTCGCGAATGAAAGCAGGGTCCCGAGAGGTGAGATCGAGAAACACGTGGGTGCTGTCAGTGCGGCGCATTTCGGCTGTCACCGCGCGGGAGACGACGTCGCGCGGAGCAAGGTCGGCCAGTGGGTGATAACGCGGCATGAAGCGCTCACCCAGAATATTGACCAGAACGGCGCCTTCGCCGCGCAAGGCCTCTGAGAGCAGAAAGCGCGGAGCACCTTCCACATAGAGCGCAGTGGGGTGGAACTGCACGAACTCGATGTTGCTGATGCGCGCACCAGCGCGATATGCCATGGCGACTCCATCGCCCGTGGCGACGTCGGGATTGGTGGTATCGGTATAGACCCGACCGAGTCCCCCGGTGGCCAGGAGGACGGCACGCGCGTAGATTTCGGTGTAAGCGCGACGCGCTTCATCGTAGACTTCGGCCCCCAGCACTTCCCCCTGGTTCGAAAGAAGCAAGTCCGTGGTGGCGGCGTAACTCTGAAAGCGGATGTTGGGAATGGAAGCGGCTTTGCGGTACAACGTGCGCGCGATTTCGCGGCCGGTGGAATCGCCATGCGAGTGAAGAATGCGATTGCGGCTGTGGGCGGCTTCGCGCGTAAAAGCCAACTGCTCGCCGTGGCGATCAAACTGCGCGCCCCAATCGATCAGTTCGACAATCGCGGAAGGACCTTCCTCCACCAACGTGTGGACCGCGGCGCGATTGCACAGCCCATCGCCGGCATAAAGCGTATCCTGTTCGTGAAGACCGACTTCATCGTCATCGTTTAGTGCGACAGCGATGCCGCCCTGCGCATATTCTGAAGACGATTCCCGCAGGGTATCCTTCGCCACAACAAGAACTGTGCCCGAACTCGAAAGTTCGATCGCGGCGCGAAGGCCGGCCACGCCAGCGCCTACAACGAGAAAATCTACATCCATCGAATGATGCGATTCTAGCAGTCCACGCCGGGATCTATATTAAGGAGTAATGGCACAAGTCCATGTGGAACGCGGGATTTTAGAGCGGGCCCAGGCGTTTCTTCCTGAAAAGATATCGAAGATTTTTGTTGTCACCACCGAAGAAGTTTGGCGGCATCAAGGCGCGAAACTGGAGACCGGCCTTGCGGGACGCGACTTCACGAAGTTGTTGTTGCCGAGCGGAGAGAAGTATAAGCGCATGGCGGAGGTTGAGAGGCTGGCGACCGAAATGGCCGCGGCCGGCGCGGATCGCCGCAGCCTGGTGATTGCCTTCGGGGGTGGAGTGGTGACGGACATGGGCGGGTTTCTGGCAGCGATCTTTATGCGCGGAATTCCCGTGGTGCAGGTTCCCACCACGCTGCTGGCCCAGGTGGATGCGGCCGTGGGTGGCAAGACCGGCGCCAACCTGGTGAACGGGAAAAATCTGGTGGGGTGCTTTCATCAGCCTGTTGCGGTTTTGACGGATCCCTCAGTTGTGGAAACCTTGCCGGAGCGGGAATATCGCGCGGGGTTATACGAAGTGATTAAGCATGGCGTGATCGCGAGCGAGCCGCTGTTTCGGCTGATGCAGGGTTCGCGGGATGCTGTGTTGCGGCGTGAGCCTGCCGCGGTAGATGAAATGATTGCTGAATCGGTGCGCATCAAAGTGCATGTGGTGACGGTGGATGAGCGGGAGCATGGCCTTCGCAAAATTCTGAATTTCGGCCATACGTTTGGACATGCCTTGGAGGCGGAGACGGGCTACACGCGGTTTCTGCATGGAGAAGCAGTGGCGTGGGGCATGCGCGCGGCGACAATGCTCGCCACTCGCAGGAGCGGCTTTGAAGGCGCGGAGATACTGGACACGGTGGCCAGCTATGGTCCGTTGCCCGGGATGAAGGGTATCGGGGCCGGGGCATTGGAAGACCGTTTGGTGGCGGATAAGAAAACGCTTCACGGACAGATTCACTTTGTGCTGCCGGTGCGGATTGGCGAAGTGGAAGTGGTGACCGGTGTCTCAAGGGCCGAAGCTCTTGCCGCGATCGAAGAGGCGTTGCTCTGAAGGGGACCACGCCGGAAGGGACCCGCACGGAAGAGGAGGCGTCGCGCTGGGTACGCGCGATGTTCGGACGTGTGGCACACCGGTATGACTTCGCGAATCATCTCTTGTCGTTCGAGATGGACCGGCTTATGGCGCCGGCGCGTGGTGAAGCTGGTTCGTCCGGTGCTGACGCGGGACCATGCGCGCGTGCTTGATCTCTGCTGCGGTACGGGAGACTTGATGATTGCTCTTTCGAACGAGCGCGGAAGCGCGGTGATGGGCAGCGACTTTTGCCATCCCATGTTGAAATCCGCCTCGCTGAAGGATTCGCGGTCGCCGCTGCTGGAGGCGGATGCGCTGAAGTTGCCGATTGCCGATGACTCGCTCGATCTGATTACAATTGCCTTCGGGTTCCGCAATTTTGCCAATTACGAAGCAGGGTTGATTGAGCTACGGCGCGTGTTGCGGCAGGACGGAATGCTGGCGATTTTGGAATTTTCAACGCCGCCCAATGGGGCCGTGCGGGCGATGTATCAGTGGTATTCGCGCCTGGTGTTGCCGTGGGTAGGGGGCATGGTATCCGGCTCGCGCGATGCTTATGAGTATCTGCCGGAATCGGTGCGAAAGTTCCCGGGCGCTGAGGAACTCGCACGCATGATGGACGCCGCGGGATTCCAAGATGTGCGTTATGAGCGGCTGACGTTTGGGGTGGTCGCGATTCACACGGGGCGCGGCTAGCTAACGCACCAGCGCGCGCATTACAATCCAGCCCTTCTCCCAGCCGGGCAGAGAAATACGGCGCGTGAGCACGTCGTACCCCGACTTGCGGATCCGTTCCAGCAATCGCGAATAGATGGAGATCAAGGCCCACAACGATGCGCGGCTGCGCTCATGCACCAGCCCAATCAGCGGCGCGGAATCTTCGTAATATTTGCGTGCCCGGCGCTCCTCAAATTCCATGAGCCGCGCGAAGTTTTCAGTGTGCTTGCCGGCGGCGAGTTCTTCGGGAAGCACATGAAAGCGCGCCAGGTCTTCCGTGGGTAGATATTGGCGGCCCAGCGTTGCATCTTCCCGAACATCGCGCAAGATGTTCGTGAGCTGAAAAGCGATGCCGCACGTTTCCGCTAAATCCAACGCGCGTGGCGAATCGAAGCCGAAGATGTGAACCGTGGTGAGACCCACCACGGAGGCCACTTTGTAGCAGTAGCGGTAAAGATCGTCGAAGCTGTGGACGGGCACTGGCGAAAGATCGCTCGCCACACCGTCGATCATGTCGTAGAAGTATTGATGGGGGATGTGGAAACGATTCACCGCATCGTGAAAGGCGGGCCAGACGGGGTGCGTATCGAACCGGCCCTCGAGCGCATTGGTCAGCGCCGCTCGCCAGCGATCGATTGCCACAACCGAGGCGCCGGGCTCATCGCTCAGATCGTCGCAATAGCGCATGAACGCATACACCGCGCACATCGCGTTCTTCTGATCCTTCGAAAGCAGGACAAAAGAGTAGTAGAAGTTCTTCGCGCGCGTCCGGGCCACACTGCGGCAGTAGGCATAGGATTCCGCTACCGTCATGCGGCGCGCCTCTTGCCGAACGCGATCCTGGCGATGGTTCCCAGCAGCAGCGCCACGCGTTCGGATTTCGCGATTTTCGGGCGGCGCGACAACACATCGTAGTTCAGCTTTTCGATTTTCGTGAGGATGTAAAGCCCCCCTTGCGTGAACAGCTCCAGATCAAGAGCGAGCCGCCGATCCACCATGGAAGGCAGGGCGCGGCCTCCCTCGAAACAGTCGCGCGCCTTTGCCACCGCCTCACTCATGGCGGAACGAAAGCCTGGCGTAACCCGATGCGCGAAGAGGTCGGCATCCGTGACTCCGTGGCGCGCCATTAAGTCTTGCGGAAGATAGACGCGGTCCTTAGTGAGATCGACAGACACGTCCTGCCAGAAGTTTGCGAGTTGTAAACCCGTGCAGGTCTTGTCGGATAACTGTTGGCGCGCGGAATCGGAGTAGCCGCATAAGTAAAGCACCAGGCGGCCGACGGGGTTTGCAGAGTTTACGCAATAAGCGAACACTTCATCCCAATTTGCGTAGCGCGTCACGACCTGATCGTGCAGAAAAGCTGCAATCAGATCGTCGAAAGGATCGCGTGGAATGGCGTGCCGCCGCACGGTTTCCGCCAAGGCCAGGAACACGGGATGGTCCGCATGGCCCTGGTACATCGAATGCAACTGCTCGCGCCACCAGTGAAGCAGGCGGGTGCTTTCGGCCAAGTCCCCGATCTCATCGCCCAGGTCGTCAGCCCAACGGCAATAGGCATAGACGTTATAAAAATCCTGATGTAAATGCTTGGGCAGCAGAAAGCTGACTACGTGAAAGTTCTCATAGTGCGCGGTGGCGAGCCAGCGCGTGTAAACAAGCGATTCCGCAAGCGTCCACGCACGCACGGGAGCAGCCACGAACTCTTTGGGCGGGAGAAACTGTTCCGTCATGGCACGATCGCGGTCTTCAGCCCGCCATTTCGCGCTGCGAGCCTCGCCAGTATTTGCGGTACTTCGGTGAGCGGTTCATCCCGATTTACGAAGTCGCGCGCGGTAACGTGGCCCTGGCAGATGATTTCAAACGCGCGGCGGATGTGATCCGGGGTGTGATGAAAACTTGCCTTGCAAGTGAGTTCAGAATAGTGCAGCAGATTCGTATCGAGCGAAACCGTGGTGCCGGAAGGCGGGCCACCAAAGAAGTTGACTGTGCCTCCCCGGCGCAGCATACGCACGGAGGCGTCCCATGTTTCAGGTTTGCCGACAGCTTCAATCACAATGTCGCTTCCCTGCCCTTCCGTACAGGCAAGCACGCCCGCAACGGGATCGCCCGTTATGCCTTCCGATGCGCCCAGGCGTTTCGCATTTGTAATCTGTTCAGAGCGGCGGCCCACCGCGAGAACACGCGCGCCTCGCAGCTTCGCCAAAATCACGAACATCATTCCGATTGGTCCCAAACCGATTACCGTGACTGTATCGCCCGCCTCGACTCCGGTGTCTTCCAGACCTTTCAGAACGCACGCAAGCGGTTCGGTGAGCGCCGCGTCGCGATAATCCACGCCATCCGGGATTTCATGCGTATTCTTTTCCGCGATTCGAGCGGGAACTCTCAGGTATTCGGCAAACGCGCCATTGTTAAAGAGAAGATTGTCGCAGAGATTTGGCTTATTCTTTCGGCAGTAAGAGCACAAGCCACACGGCGCCGAATTCGCGGCGACCACGCGCTTGCCCAGCATCGGTCCCGCGACAACATCACCCGCAACTTCGTGCCCGAACAAGGCGGGCGGCATGATCATCTTGGCGTGATACCCACGCCGGAACACTTTCACATCGGTGCCGCAGGTAAGCGCCGCGCGAACGCGCACCAGCATGTCGCCGGGCGCCAGTTCCGGGATAGGAACCTGCTCGATTTCGACATGCTCCTTGCCGTGAAGCACCGCGGCGGTCATCATTTGTTGCATTGGACGATCACCTTCAAAGATTCGCCCGTTGGATGCGTCGCCAGGTGAAAAGCTTCGCCAATTTGCGAAAGCGGCATGCGGTGACTGATCAGCCTTGCAATCGGTAATCGGTTTCCGAAAACCAGCGCTGCGGATTCTTTCTGCAGGTCGACGGACGCGCTGTAGGAACCGAACAAAATACGCTCCCCGACGCACACTGAAGCGCCCGAGAGTTCAATGCGCTCCTTGTCCGAAGTTTGGGCGAACAGGCAAATCCTTGCGCCAGGACGCGACACGGCCACCGCCTGTTCCACGAGGCCCTTCGCGGCAGTCGCGACAAACACCACATCCGCACCGCGACCCTGGGTGCGCGCTTTCAGTTCGGCCGCGATGTCGTTCGATCGCGGATCGAACGACTGCTCCGCGCCGCATTCAAGCGAAAGAGCCAGGCGGGAGGGGATGGTATCGGTGGCGATCACCCTCACTCCGCGATCCGCCAAAAGCATGGTGAAGAGCAGGCCGATGGGCCCTTGGCCAATGACGAGCGCCCAATCGCCGGGCTGCGCTTCGGAGTTGACTACCGCTTTCAAGCATGTGTTCAGGGGCTCGACGAAAGAAGCTTGTTCAAACGAGACGCCTTCGGGAATACGTTCCACGCCATCGCGGACGATCCAGTCCATCACTCGCACGTATTGCGAAAAACCCCCGCCCGCCGGCTCGAAACCAGCAGTTACGCCGACCTTCTTATAAACCGGACACTGGGCGTATAGTTTGCGTTGACAGTAGAAGCAAGCACGGCAGGGAATGTGATGAAAGACGATGACGCGGTCGCCCGGGGAAAACCCGGAGACACCCGCGCCAACTTGGGCAACTACTCCCGCCGTTTCATGGCCATAGATGCGGGGCGGCGGAAGCAGGTTATACTCCACCTTTTTGAGATCTGTGTGGCAAACGCCGCAGGCTTCGACACGAACCAAAAGTTCACCGGCGCCGATCACGGGAGTTTCCACCTCCTCGACGGACACGGCGCTCTGGCCGCGGTACACGGCGGCGCGCATGGTAGCGGGAATCTCAGAAGCGGCAGGCATGAAGGAACTCTCCTAATTTCTCAGATGCAGCGGCGCTCCGTTGGGCGAGCCGAATTAGCTCAGGAAATCGCCGAAATGGGTCCCGCAGCGCTCCGGAGAGCAAACGACCGGTCGCGATGCGTCCATCGGGGAGCAGCGCTGCTTCAAAATCGTTCGCGAAACTCTCGCCCGCAAGGTCGCTGACTGCTTTGATGCAGTAGAATTGCTCCCGCGCGATACCGGCCGACTCCATCTCCACGGCAATATTTCCGGCGGCGTAGAGTTGCCGCTTCTCTTGCGCGGTACGAACGATCCGCTGTGACGAGGCAACGGGTCCGGTGGTGTGTTCGCTTGGCGCAATCGACCGGCAGATGCGCCGAAGAAACAACGATATCGGCGATTTTCAACGCCGGATCCAGCGCGCCGCAAAAGCCAATGTTGCAGAGTTTGCGGTGAGGCGCGGCTTCGGAAGCCAATCGCGCGCGTTCCCAACCGGCGCCGTTCGCTATCGCCAGCACGGGGCGGCCCTGCCGCTCAGCGGACCGCGCCCAGTGGACGGGCAGATCGACGGGCTTTACATTCTGCCAAAAACGAAGGGCGCCCGTAAACTCGCGCCGGTCTGAGGCCACAAAGAGAATTTCAGCAGTAGCCATTCGCCTGAAACCAGTCGATCGCGCGTTGCAGGGCGGCATCCACGGAGCCGGGCCGGTAGCCCAGTTCCGCAGTGGCCTTCTCATGCGAGACCCACATTTTCTTCTTCGCCATTTTTACGGCATCGAGCGGAGCGCGAGGGGGCTGCCCGGAGATTCGCGCCCAAGCGGTGGTCACTACACCCGCGGTGTACGCAACGAAATAGGGCAGCTTGATGGTGGGCGCGGGTTTGCCGGTGAGCCCGGCCAGACGTCCTAAAATCTGTTCCAGCGTCAGATTTTCGCAGCCGAGAATGTAGCGTTCTCCTGGCCGGGCATGCTGCTCGGCAAGCAGATGGCCTTGGGCGACGTCCCGCACATCCACCAGGTTCAGCCCCGTGTCGATATATGCCGGCATGTTGCCTTTGAGGAAATCGAGCACGATGGCTCCGGTAGGTGTCGGCTTCACGTCATAGTCGCCGATGGGGGCGGTTGGGTTCACGACCGCTACCGGAATTTCATGCTCTTCGAGTGCCACCTGCTCGGCCAGGAACTTGGAACGCTTGTACGCTCCCGACATCTTCTCCAAACCGATGGGCTTCGTTTCATCCGGCGGCTCAATGCAGCCCACGGTGCTGGTATACACCACGCGCTCCGCGCCGGCCTGTTTTGCCGCCGCAATCAGATTCCGCGTGCCCTCCACATTGCTGAGATAGAGTTCATTCGGGTCTTTGGCCCACAGACGGTAGTCCGCTGCTACGTGGTAGACGGTTCCACAACCCGCGACGGCGCGGCGGAGCGATTCCGCGTCGCGAAGATCGCCAGGGATGGTTTCGGCCCCACCCAGGTCTCGTAGAGCACTGGTGGGCCGCACCAAGGCACGAACGGATCTCCCGGAATCCAGAAGTTTTCGCGCGACATGGTGACCCAAAAAGCCCGAGGCGCCCGTAACCAGCACCGGTTTCACTGGCGTGTTTTCGTGTAGGCGGAAAGCGCGAGCAAGGGGAAGTACAAGCGGTACAGATGGTAATTCAGATAGAACACCTTCGGGAAGCCGGTGCCGGTGGCGAGTTCTTCCGGCCATTGACCATCGGCACTCTGCGTTTCGAGCAGGTACTCAATGCCATGCTGCAGGCTGGAACTGTTCGTGTCGCCGCCCGCGATCAAGCCCAAAATCGCCCAGGCCGTTTGCGAAGGCGTGGAGCGCGCGTCTGTGAAAATTCCGTTATCGTAGCTGGCGCAGCTTTCGCCCCAGCCGCCATCGGCATGTTGAATGGAGCGCAGCCATTCGTTGGCGCGTTGGATGTGCGGTTCGTGATCGTCCTCACCCGCAGCCTGAAGGCCCCGCAGCGCAAAACAAGTGCCGTAGATATAGGCAACACCCCAACGGCCGTACCAACTGCCGTCCGCGGTTTGCGTACGAACCAGGTAATCCACGCCGCGTTGGACGGCTGCGTCTTTCCGCGTCATCCCGTGCGCGCCAAGCGCTTCCAAGACGCGTCCGGTAATGTCCGCGCAGGTAGGGTCAAGCATGGCATTGTGGTCCGCGAAGGGCACGTAGCTTAGAATTTCCCAATTGTTATCGACGTCGAACGCGGCCCAGCCGCCATCACGGGATTGCATGGCCAGCAACCAGTTCAGCGCCCGCTTTTCGCATTCCGCCTGGGCTTGTAGGTCTTGCGAGCGCGCGTGCTTGAAGCTCAACATCACCATCGCCGTATCGTCGATATCGGGGTAGTGGTCGTTGCGGAATTCGAAAGCCCAGCCAGAAGGCTCAGTGGAGGAACGCTTGACACTCCAATCGCCCGGACGCCGGATTTCTTTCGATAGCAGCCAATCCGCGGTGCGCCGCTGCACAGCATCGGTCACGGGAACCGCTCGCGCCTCACCCAGTGCGTAACTGGCGATCGCGGTATCCCATACGGGCGAAAAACAGGGCTGGAAAAAGAAGCGCTCGCCATCGTCCACCAGCAGGTGTTCGAACTGGCGCACCGATTCCCTGCGCATGGGATGTTCGGGAGAGTAACCCAGAACGTCAAACGCCATGATTGCGTACATCATCGGCGGATAGATCGCTCCCAGTCCATCGGAGTGCTTCAGATGTTCCACCATCCAGTGCTCGCATTTGCGAATAGCGCTACGCCGAATGCGCTCGACACCGTATTTTTCCCAAAGTTTCAGAATGCGGTCGGAGTGGATGAATGTATTGCGGAGAGTAATCCAGGAATCGTCGCTGGGCAGGGCGAAGCTCTTGCCCGGAAGATGGATTTCGTCAAGACTGAACCCAGCGGGGACGGGTTTTTTAGGATTTGCGGAATGTACAATCGCGAGCGCGATAACGATGGCACGCGTCCAGGAGGACATCTGGTAGATCACTCCGCCCGGCAGCAGCATCAATTCTGGAGGAATGCTGGGTGTGTGCTCGCGCGGATAGAGATCAAAAAGACTTAAATTGACCTTGACGTAGCTATTGGCGGCCTGCAAGCCTCCCAAGCCCAAAATGCAGGAGCGCAAGCGTTCCATCCGCGGGTCCGCGACCGGAACTCCGGCCACTTTAAGCGCAAAATAAGCCTTGCACGACGCCGAGATTTCAGAGGGACCCTCGACATAGATATTGAAGCCGCCGTCGGCAAGCTGGCGCGCGAAAATCGCTTCGACCGCTTTCTGGATCCGGCGTGTCTCCGAGTGCTTCCAGACGCCCTCTACCGGAGGATTGCACCATAGTTCCAGCAGGATGAAGTCGCTTTCGAGCGTGCTATCGGCCGTGAGTTCGGCACACCAGTAACCGCTCGAATCCTGCTGGCGGACCAAGGCTTCCGCCGCGCGCTCGGTTGCCTCAAGGACAGCGGCTTGTAAGGGAAGCTGGAGTGAAACGCCCGCCGTCATCGGATTGCGATTTGAGCGAGGCCGCTGTGGCCGTGCAGTTCGCCGGGAAGCGAGAACCGGACGTCTTCTTCGACCAGTTCCACCTCTTCCAATTGCCGGAAACCTTCTTTGCGCAATGCTTCCACTAACTCCTCCACCAGATGTTCGGGCGCGGATGCCCCCGCCGTTACTGCGACGTTTTTGACGCCGTGCAGCCACATTGGGTTTACATCATTCCAATCGTTTACCAAATAGCCGCGCACTCCGAAGTTTCCGCCCACTTCCACCAGGCGTTTCGAATTCGAACTGTTTGCCGAACCCACCACCAGCAGAAGATCGCAGACGGCAGCCACGCCTTTCACTGCCATCTGGCGGTTTTCCGTGGCATAGCAGATATCCTGGGATTTTGGCCCCTGAATCATAGGGAAGCGCTCTTTGAGGCGCTCCACAATATGCGTAGTTTCATCCAGACTGAGCGTAGTCTGCGTGAGATAAGCTACGCGCAAAGGGTCCGGAAGGTTCAAGGCATCCACATCGGCGGTATTTTCCACCAGAACGGAGCGGCTCGGTGCCTCGCCGAGCGTACCTTGCACCTCGTCATGATCTTTGTGCCCGATCAGGACAATCGTGTAGCCTTCGCGGGCGAATTTTACGGCTTCCAGATGAACTTTCGTGACCAGAGGGCAGGTCGCATCAATCACTTGAAGACTACGGGCCTTCGCTTCGCGGCGAACCTCCGGCGATACGCCGTGAGCGCTGAAGATCGCCCGGGCACCGGCCGGAATTTCGTCCACCTCCTCAACGAAGATGGCCCCGGCCTGGCGCAGTTCTTCAACTACGTGCTTGTTGTGGACAATTTCTTTTCTAACGTAAACAGGCGGACCATAAAGGTCCAGAGCAATCTTGACGACATCGATCGCCCGGACAACGCCGGCGCAAAACCCACGGGGCTTAAGGAGATATATTTTTTTCTCGGTCGTGGTGTTTGCAGCGATTGGTTTCAGCGGCATAGAAGGAATGAAACATTCAGTATAGCAACCGTTCGTTGACGTACCAGCCCTCATTAACGGATGTTCATACAGTGAAACCTGATCTTGCACGGGCGGTTCTCAAATAGTGGAGATCTTCTTGCACACCTCGAATTCAACACTTATGACTCGAACGTGGCTCTTCGCCGCTCTACTTGGCGCCGGTTCACCTGCATTTGCGGGGCTTCCAGCAATTCAGCAAGCCAAAATCCCTCTCATTTTCGAACCGAATCGGGGCCAGGCGCCAGCGGGAGCGGAATTCGTCGCCCGCGGAACCGGCTATTTCCTGACATTGGATCAAGACGGTTCGCGGATTCTGTTGCGAAAAGGCGCGAAAGCGGCGGAGGTGCGCACCCGCTTGGTGGATGCTCGCCCGAGTGCCGAAATGGCCGGGTCCTCTTTGCTACCGGGTCGCTCTTTTTACTACAGAGGTAAGGACGCAGCGAAGTGGATTACTGACCTCCCTAACTTCGCCCAAATCAAGGTTTCAGGCGCCTATCCCGGAATCGACGTGATTTACTACGGGAACCAGAACAAGCTGGAGTATGACTATGTCGTCTCGCCCGGAGCGGATCCGAGTAAAATTCAGATGGCCGTTGAAGGTGTTTCGCACTTACGAATCACCAAGACAGGCGATTTAGCGTTAGTTACTCCGGCCGGAGAGATCATCGAGCAGAAACCAACCGCGTATCAGACTTTGGGCGGAGTTCGAAAGATTGTTCAGGCGAAGTTCCACGTCTCAGGACGGAATCACGTTAGTTTTGACCTTGGTGAGTATGATCGATCGGCTCAGTTAACTATTGATCCGGTATTAATCTACTCGAGTTTCCTGGGCGGGACCGATGACGATTACGGTAACTCCGTTGCCGCGGACCTATCCGGCAATATGTATATGGCAGGAACGACTTACTCGACGCAAACTGGTGATGCCGACGTGCTTGCGCGTAAGTTTTCCGCTGATGGAACCACCGCTCTCTACACGGCCGATTTTGGCGGTTCGGGCGACGATTTCGGCAACGGAATCGCAATCGACGCGAATGGGTACGCGTATATCGGAGGTCGAACCAATTCAGGCGATTTTCCCACCGCGAATGCTTTCCAGAACCAGAATTACGGTGCCAATAACGCCTTCGTTGTTGGCTTGGATCCGGCGGGTAAAGTCACGTTCAGCACTTACCTTGGAGGCAGCAATGACGACCGGGGTTATGGCGTGGCTGTGGATACGCAGGGCAGCGTCTATCTTACGGGTTATACGACTTCCAATGACTTTCCTACAAACACGGGCGCCTTCCAGCGGACCCGCCAGGGAGGAACTGACGCATTTGTCGCCAAGTTCGGGCCGGACGGTACGGCGGTTTACTCCACTTTTCTGGGCGGAGGTTCCGATGATGCCGCTTATGGAATCGCCGTCGACAACAACGGCAACGCGTATGTCACGGGCGAGACTTTCTCCAACAGTTTCCCCCAAGCCAATGCGCCTTATCAGCACTCCCGCCATGGCGGCCAGGAAGGCTTTGTTACAGAGCTGAACAACGATGGCTCGGGTCTGATCTTCTCCACATTCATTGGGGGGGCAGGTGACGACGTTGGGAACGGGATTGCTCTCGATCCATCAGGCAACATTTATGTTGTCGGAACAACGACCAGCGACAGTGATTTCTCAATCCCGAACCGCTCCTTCAATACGGGCTATAACGGTGGCGCTTCCGACATCTTCGTCGCCAAATACACGACCTCCGGCCAGAGCCTTGCGTGGACTACGTTCCTCGGTTCTCACGGTACTGACGACGGCTCCGCGATCGCGGTCGACTCCCGAGGAAACGTGTACGTTGCCGGTGATACGGATTCCGACCAATACCCGGTCACCCGGGACGCGTTTCAATCCTCGCGCGGAGGCGGGTTCGACGCCGTGCTTTCCGTGCTTGACACGAACGGCCAGAACCTGACGTATTCGACGTTCTATGGTGGCCGGGGCGACGATTCGGCCTCATCGGTTGCCGTCGACCCGTTCAATCAGGTTTATCTGACGGGCTCAACTGCCTCAGGTGATCTGTTTGTTAATTCCGGCGCTTATCAAAATTCTCCCGGAGGGGGCAATTCAGATGCATTTCTTGCCAAGCTTAGCGTCAGCGGCTCTGAGATCCCGGGCACGTCGGCTGCCCCGATTTTAGCTCCCCAGACTTCTGCCGCTCCTCAGGCTGTCTCTCCCCGCGTCTTCGGCAGGAATGCGACGCAATCCCAGGCGGCGGATTTCGCAATTCCCAATTCCCCGGTGGCGACTCGCGGGGACAGCGTCCAAGCGTTATCGCGACACAAGAGTTCCCGCAAGCCCTCTCGCTAAGGCTTTCGGGAGAGAAACGTTTTCGCGATTTGTTTTACCGGCGTGTGCTTCTGGTCCAACTCCGCATTCATTGCCCGCATCTGGTCCGTGGTGATGTGGAGTTGGGCCAGTGCGCCGCGTAGGCCGGGCAGGCGGTTCAGAGCCGCTGCTCGCACCACCCAGGCGGCTTCGTAAGGAGGAAAATAGTGCTGGTCATCTTCCAGAACTACGAACGGCTTTGCGGAAAGCTGCCCATCGGTACTATTAGCCGCAATCATATCCACTTGGCCTTGCTCCAAAGCCTGATAGAGAAGTCCTAGGTCCATCGTCTTAACACTGCCCTTTGTATTCAGCCGGTAAGTCCCAATCAGACCTGGTAGGCCATCGGGACGTTGCACAAATTCATAGCCGACGCCAAGCTTCCAGCCTTTTTCAAACTGTGCCGCTTGGGAAATGGTGTGGGTGCCGCGTGCTTCCGCATCTTCTTTGCGGATCACCATCGCGAAGGTATTGTTGAAACCTATAGGGATCAGTCCACTCGAGACCAAATTGGCGGTAGCCCTCGCGCACGCGCTTCAAAACTTCAGCGGGATCGCGGTCGGGCGGTAGTTTCAGAACCGTGGTGAGTCCAGTGCCGGTGTACTCCGGATAGAGATCAATTTCGCCTGCTTCGAGCGCCTTCTGCGTCAGCAAGGTGCCGCCAAGGTCGAGTTTCCGGCGTACGCGAATTCCCAAAGTGTTTTCCAGATGCTGGGCTACCAGTTCGCCCAGAATCAGTTGTTCGGAAAAGTTCTTCGATCCGACGGTGAGTTCTGGCTTTTGCGAGCAGCCAGTGAGCAGGAGAGCAATTAAGGCGGTGAGAGTTTTCTTTCGATCCACGAGAATCCTTCGTCGGCCGCAATGGCCATCAGTGCGGCGGGGACGGCGCCCGCCAGAATTTGCACGTTATCCACCGACGCGATGCCGCGAAAGATGAACACGCCCAAGCCGCCCGCACCGATTGCGGCTGAGATGGCGGCAGTCCCTATGGTAGTCACGGTTGCGACGCGTAAGCCAGCGAAGATCGACGGCGCGGCGAGCGGGAGTTCTACCTCGCGCAGAATTTGGGCAGGCGTCATACCCATGGCGACAGCGGATTCGCGAACAGCTGCGTCGATGCCGGTGATTCCTACCAGCGTATTGCGCAGAATGGGGAGCAGCGCATAGAGCACCAGCGCGATGATGGCGGTCTGTTTGCCGATGCCGCCGATGAAGGGGATCGGGATCAGGAAGCCGAATAGCGCGAGACTCGGTATGGTTTGGAGCACGTTGACCATGGCCACAACGGGGCGGCGCAGACGTTCGCGGCGCGTGAGAGCAATCGCCGCCGGGATCGCGATAGCGGAAGCGAGGACGACCGAAAGGAAGACCAGGAACAGGTGCTCCCCGCTGAGCGTGAGCACTTCGCTTGCGAGGTCAGCCCACACCGTGGAGCACCTCCAGGAACGCCTTCGCCTCGGGATGAGCGGAACTAGGGAAGCGGTCCGGAGTATCGAGAACGGCCAGGCGGCCGTGGTGAAGCAGCGCGACCCGGGTGGCAAGTTGGAGCGCTTCGCGGATGTCGTGCGTCACGAAGAGCGCGGTTTTCTTCAGAGCCAGGAACTCCCGCTGCAACGCAAGGCGGGTAACGGGATCGAGCGCGCCAAACGGTTCATCAAGCAGGAGGAGCGTAGGTTCCGCGGAGAGCGCCCGAGCCACACCAGCGCGTTGCCGTTGGCCACCGGAAAGCTGGCGCGGGTACCGGTCCGCGAATTCTTGCAGGCCAACCGTGGCGAGAAGCTCATTGGTTCGCTCCGTGATCTTGTTCGGCTGCCAGCCTGCCAAGCGCGGGGGCAGCGCAATGTTCTTGCGCACCGTGAAGTGCGGAAACAGGCCGGACTCTTGAATCACGTATCCGATGCGGCGTTTCAGCGCCACAGAATCCCATTGCGTGGTAGGCCGGCCCTCCACCCACACCTCTCCCGAAGTCGGGAATAAGAGGCCGTTCACCAGTTTCAGTGCCGTTGTTTTTCCGCTGCCGCTCCTGCCTAACAGGACCACGGTTTCGCCCGGTTCGAGAGCCAGGGTGAACTCGTGAAGCACGGGATTCGGCTGGCCAGGCGGTGTGTAGGAAACCGACCGGAACTCGACAACCGCAGCCACCTAAGTGGCCAGCATCAGCGTTTCCGCAAAGGGCCACTCGTCATCGATCCATTGGTCGCGAACCGAGAAGCCCGTTTCCGAGGCGAGAGATTTCAGTTCGGAACGGCGGAATTTGTAAGAACCTTCCGTCCAGATAGTTTCGCCGGCGCTGAAGTTATATTGCGCTTCCAGGGCAGCAATCTCCACAGTCTGCCGCTTGAGAGAAACCAGGTGCATTTCGATGCGTGATTGATCCTGGTTAAACCGCGCTTCATGCCGGAAACTCCGGAGGCTGAAGTTCGCTTCGAGTTCCCGATTGATCCGGCCTAGCAGGTTCAAGTTGAAAGCCGCAGTAACGCCCGTAGGATCGTCATAGGCCGCGAGCATTTGCGGCAGAGGCTTGATGAGGTCCGTACCTAGCAACAGCGCATCACCGGGCTGGAGGAGAGATCGAATCTCGCGAAGGAACACCGGGGCAGCGTTGAAATCGAAATTCCCGATGGTGGAACCTAAGAACAGAACCAATAGGTTTTGTTTTGGACGGCGATGCCGGGTTACCGCTTCCAGACCTTCCAGGTAGCTGGCGGTTTGGGGCGCGACGGTCACTCCCGGGATAGTTTCCAGCACCTTGGCGCATTGTTGAACTGCTGTTTCCGAGATGTCGATAGGTTGATAGAGCACCGGCACTCCGGCGTGTCTTACGGCCGCCTCCAGAACCCAGCGGGTCTTCGATCCGGTACCGCTCCCAAGCTCCGCGACGGACAGTTGTCTCGGTAGCGCCCCAACGATCTCATCGGAATGCTTGCGAAGGAGGCGGACGTCCGCGCGTGTGAGACCGTATTCCGGAAGCACCGTGATGGCATCGAAGAGGATGCTCCCCAACTCGTCATACAAATACTTTGAGGGTATGGATTTCTGCGTTCGGTGCGTCAAGCCCTGCGCTACATCGCGCGCGAAAGAGGTATCAAGTTCAGAAAACAGTTGGATCGCGTGAGCGGACATGATTTAGTTTTGGACGAGATGGAATGTAGCGTAGACGTAGGGATATTCAGGACGGAACCAATTGCGGAGCGAGCGGCGAACTAACTGCGCCGCGGTACGCGGGCTAGCTCCCTTGAGGACGTAGTGGGAGTTGTCGAAGAAATTAGCGGAGTACCCGGGGTAAGTTGGGCGCGGCGTGAAGCCAGGAAACGGCGCGAATATGCTGGAGGTCCACTCCCAACCGTTTCCGATGAGTTGCGCCACGCCTTCTTCCAGACCTTCATTCACGGGGACGGGATCCCAGCGCTTGTAGCCGAAATTCCCGGAAGCCGGCTTCTTGACTCCGTAGGCAGCCCGATCGAATTGGGCTTCGGACGGGAGAGCCAGCTTGCGGAACTTTGCATAACCCGCAGCCTGGTTCCAAGTCACGTAAACCGGCCAGCTTAAGGGGAGGGGCAAATTTTGAAACGCGCCGCGGTAAAACCATTGTCCGTTCTGTTGAAACCAGTAATGGGGAGCCGCCGCTCCTGTCTGGCGCATAAATTCCAGCCATTCGCCGTTGGTGATCTTGTATTTGGTCATCGCGAATTGCGGAACGAACGGGCGCACCTGCTGAAATTCGTTGTCCCATCCGAAACCCGAATCCGGCTGAAGTCCCAGCGTGGCTTGTCCCGCTTCAATTTCGATCATTTCCGGCGAAACCGGAGTCTCCACAGGTAAGTCGTCTTTGGGCCCAAGTTTCTTCCCGGACTCTAAATTGTGCAGGATGTAAGCGAAAGTTTCGGCATGCATGTGACGATGTTCAATCATCATGTCGCGCGTATCGGGTGAGGCCAGATGCAGATTGCGGTCGATAATTTCGCGAACACCCTTGTTGTATTGCTCCACCTGAAGAACGCTTGGCCAATCGGAAGCCTGATCGGAAGGGAGTTGGCCGGGTTCGGGATCGATGCCAAAGGCAAACAGGTTGTCAAACTCAGGCGTGGGTGAGGAGGCGGTCATCCCGATTTGCTTCATTTGATTCCAATCAAAGGCCTCAAGATGCCCAAGATAGAAAATCATTCGGTGCCGTTCGGAAATCGGCCGATCGTAAAAAGCGGCAGGATCAAGATGTTTGAAAAGTTTGTCGGTTTCCAAACGTGCTTCAGCCAGTGGATTCATGCGGCAAGCCTGGTGGAGCAATTATTCGGCCTAATCATTCTGGTGACGAAGCCAAAACCAGTAACTGGCGGCTGCAACAAAAGCTTCCACGCCCAGACTCGTAACCGCCACCGCGTAGTGGGGCCTAAGAAATAGGAGAAGAGGACCAAGAATGAGGAAGTTAACCACGCTGGTAGCGATGATCAATTTACTCCACTGCCTCTTGTATCCCAGGCCGAGCATGAAGAAGGTGAAGAGTGGCGAAACAGGCGCTGGCTGCGGTGACGGCCGGAATTGGCGACATGATTCTTAACAGGGGAATACTTTCGTCATACTTCAATCCAAAAACGAGATGAATCCCTAGCGGCGCCAAAACGCACAGGCCAAGCGAAATGAGACAAAAGGGCACCATCACACGGGATCAGGCTCTTTCGGATGAAGGCAACTGCCTGGGCCGCGACTCGCCCGCCAGGCGGCTGACGTGCGGGTAGATGGACCCGGACATGGGGAACACCAGGACTTTGGTGGCGTCAATCAGGCGGAGCGCGGCGGCGAACACCCCAATTTCCGAAACCGTACCAATGAGCCCCAGGATGACTACATTGCTCTTGGTGTACACGGTGATGGACGCAGTCGACAAGAAAACGTGCCAACCTTCGCGCAGCACCTGCAGACTTCCTCCCACGTGACGCGGGTGAATTTGACGCCGGTCAGCTTTTCCACGTAGAGCAGTCCAATCAGGCCGGCCAAAGCCGTGCTGCCGGACATAATCGCCGCAGCCCACAGGATAGTCGTCGCTGGTGCGGACCAGCACAAACACAACGAGCAATCCGAAGAATCGGGCCCCTACCTCGCGAATCGTAATGTAGCCCATCCGCTCGATGCCTTGAAACAGCCACTGAGGAAACAAGGCCATCCCCACCACAGCCAAAAAACCGATGTAAAACAGGCGCCACTCGGCTTGAAACTTGGGAACAAGCGGAATGATGATCGCCATCACAACGAAACATCCCGCCATCAAGAGGAATCGCGCGGCCATGGCTGAGGTGTAAATTCGGTTTAATTTGGCGGGGTCATTCCTTGAGAGTGAGACCTCGCGAACGACGCTAAAATTGAAGCCGTATTCGGTGATGGTGAGAAAGTAACCAACGAATGCTTGCGACCACGCGATCAGCCCGAACTTTTCTTTTCCCAAAACACGCGCCAGATAAGGGAAAGTTAGAAGCGGGAGAATATAGCCCGCGACCTGAATGCCATAGAGGGATATTGCGTTCCGGACGAACGCATGCTGCAAATACTTTTTGAACATCAGTACCGGAGAACCTCTAGGGCTTTCAGGATCGCCGGATCGCGCTGAGCTTCCACTTCGTCGCCCTTTTCAACGCCGAGGCTCTGATTGAAAATTTCGGTTTTCAAACGGGTTTGGACAAAGTCGCGTTCGCGGGACCATTCGCCGATGCTTGGTTGGATCTGGCGCTCGCCGCACCAGACTTCGAAGGTGTCCAGCAGTTGCGGAGTCACTTCGAAATGCGCGTCTACTTTGTGAGTCTTCAGATATTCAGTGGCGAATTGCGGGAAAGAGCCGGAGCCCTCAAGGGCCGCGTGAAGGCGCGAAGTCGGTTCAGGAACGATGGCTATATCCGGGATGATGCCACCTCCGCCTTGGAGCGGGCGGCCTTTATCGCTCTTGAAATCGGCGCGGGCGTTGGGATGGGCGGTGGTGTTCGAAAGCGCATACTCGTCCCCCGAATCTTTAAGGGCTTTCTGAATGGAGCGGCCGCTGGGAGTGTAATAGAGAGCAGTCGTGAGGGCGATACCAGTGTTATTCGAGAGCGGGAACACGCTTTGCACCAGACCTTTTCCGTAGCTGGGTTCGCCCAGGATCACGGCTCGGTCATGGTCCTGCAGCGCGCCCGAGACAATTTCGCTCGCGCTGGCGCTTTTCGCATTCAACAGAATGGCTACAGGGAAGGTATAGGGTTTGGCAGTGGGGCTCACCTTCTCAACGCTTTCTTTCACATTGCGGCCTTTGATGGTGAGGATGGTTTGACCGGGTTGAAGGAAGAGCGATGCGGTT
Source organism: Bryobacterales bacterium (assembly GCA_963795835.1). Lineage (GTDB taxonomy): Bacteria > Acidobacteriota > Terriglobia > Bryobacterales > Bryobacteraceae > JALYXI01. The sequence continues at coordinate 681,645 of CAWCJC010000001.1, forward strand.
TCAAGCGCGGCTCCCACCAGGCCACCGGGGTTGCCTCTGAGATCAATCACAAGACCTTGTAGCGTTGCGCCCCCTTGGGATTCAATGGCTTGCTTGATCTGTTCGCCGGTTTTTTCGTCGAAGCTGCCCACTTTGATGTAAGCGATATGGGGGCGTAACAGGAACGCGCGCTCAACACTGGGGGACTGCATTTCTTCCGGCGTGAGCGTGAATTGCAGCAGGCGTACATTTCCGCTGCGGCGGACATCGAGGCGGGCTGGCTTTTGGCGGGCCTCGCCCAGAACTTCGACAAGCTGATCGAGGTTCAAGCGGTCGAGGCGCAGGTTGTTAATGGCAAGAATTTCATCGCCTGGCGAGATTCCCGACTTGGCAGAGGGCGTGCCCGGCAGTGTTTGCAGAACGATAACCCGTCCGGGAAGGATGGACACCACGGACCCGAAACCTTTGGTAGTGCTGTTCTGCATTTGCTTCAGCTGTTCGAACTGGCCTGGGTCGAGAAAGACGGAGTGCGGGTCCAGGCGGCGCAGCAGTCCCGGTATAGCGCCCTGGTAAAAGGCCTGTTCGGAGTTGATCGGGTCGGCGGAATAAGCTTCCGCGACCGAATATGCATCGATCAGGCGTTTGATTTCGCGCTCTGGAGCTTGTTGTACGGCTTGCTGTGCGACTTGTTGTGCAAAAGAAACCGCAGGTAGCGCGAGTAGTAACAGCAGCTTCACTTCGTGAACCTTGTTTCGCTTTTTCGCTTGTGGCGTTCTATGGCCAGGTTTAAAAGATTTTCAATCAGGGTGCCGAATTCGATTCCCGAATGCTGCCACATTTTGGGGAACATGCTGATGGAGGTGAAGCCGGGGATGGTGTTGATTTCGTTTACGAACATCATGCCGGTAGCTTGGTCCATCAGAAAATCGACACGGGCCATGCCCTCGCATTCGACGGCTTTGTAGCAGCCCACCGCGAGGCGTTGCATTTCGCCGGTCTGTTCTGCCGAAAGCTTGGCTGGCATTTCGATTGTGGCTTTGTCGAGCAGGTATTTGTCGTCGTAGTCGTAGAACTCGCGGGAAGGGTGAATTTCGCAAGGGATGGAAGCGGTGGCATTGGCGTTCCCCATGACGGAGCATTCGAATTCCCTGCCCTCCACGCCGCGTTCACAGATCACTTTGTGATCGTATTCGGAGGCGATCTTGAGCGCCTCGATCAATTCTATTTGGTTGTGCGCTTTCGAGATACCCACCGAGGAGCCCAGATTCGCGGGCTTTACGAAGATAGGGAACGGAAGAACCTTCGAAATAGACGCGGGGTCAATTTGGCCGCGATTGACGACCAGGTAATCAACAATCGGCAGGCCTGCTTCGCGGCAAACCCGTTTGGTCATGACTTTGTCCATCGCAATGGCACTTGCCAGAACTCCGGCGCCGACATAAGGGAGGTCAGCCAATTCCAGAAGGCCCTGTACCGTGCCGTCTTCGCCGAAGGTGCCGTGAAGAATGGGAAAGACCACATCGAGCGGCGTGCTGCCGGGTTCCGGAAGGATGGGTCCCGGCTGCCAACGGCCCTCTTTCGAAATGAGGAAGCGCGACACCTCATAACGCGCGGGATCGAGGCCGGCGATGATGGATTCGGCGGAACGGATGGAGACTTCGTGTTCGCCGGAACGGCCGCCGTAGATAACGCCCACTCTGAGTTTGCTCATAAGATCTTCTTTCCCAGCGCGGACATGATCAGTTCGACGCCTAAATCGGCCGTACGGTTCACTTCATCGAAAACGGGGTTCACCTCCACCGCTTCCATGGAGACCATCGTGCCCGAATCGCAGATCATTTCCATGGCGAGGTGCGCTTCGCGATAGGTGGCTCCGCCGCGGACGGGGGTACCTACGCCGGGAGCATCGGTGGGATCGACATAATCGAGATCGAGCGAGAGATGAAAGCCGGCGGTTCCTTTTGTCGCGAAATCAATCGCCTGGGCCATGACCGCCCGCAAGCCCCGTTCATCGATATCGCGCATGGTAAAGGCATGCACTCCGCTTTCCCGGACTTGCGCACGCTCCATGATATCGACATCGCGGACGCCCACAATGCAGACGTTCTGGGGATCGATCTTCGGGGCGAAGCCGAACAATTTCGTGAGTTCGGGCGGACCCTGGCCGATGCAACAAGCGAGCGGCATGCCGTGAATGTTGCCGCTCGGACTGGTCTGCGGCGTGTTCATGTCGGCGTGGGCGTCCATCCAGATCAGGCCGATCTTCTGGCGCTTTTTCCGGAAATGTTTGGCGGTCCCGGCGACAGTACCGATCGCAATAGAGTGGTCGCCGCCCAAAACGAGCGGCGCTTTGTTGTCATCGAGCGCAGCGGCCACAAGCTGGCCCAGGCGCTCGCAAACCGCGGCGATCTGGGGCAGATATTTCGCATGTTTCGGACCTTCGGGGACGTTTTCCTGCTGGTCCACGGGAACGTTGCCCTGATCGTCGACTTCGTAGCCGAGCGCGGTCAGTTTCCGGTAGAGTCCGGCTACGCGAAGGGCGGACGGGCCCATGTCGACGCCACGGCGGTCTTGACCGAGGTCGAGCGGTGCTCCAATTACAGCGATTTGTGATTGCTTCATGCTTTGAGTAGCCTTTTTAGTTTGCGGTAAAACAGAGCGTTATGACAAATGTTCAGGTGCAAGTTTTCGGAGTGAAGAACTCGGCGGAAACTCGGGCCGCCGAGCGGTTCTTCAAGGAGCGGGGGGTAACGCTGCACTTCGTCGACTTGACGGTAAAGCCAATGAGCGCGGGGGAGATTCGGCGTTTTGTGGAGAAGTTCGGGTTACAGAACCTGATCGACCGCGACGGAAAGGCCTACGTGGAAGCCGGATTGAAGTATATGCGCATGACCGATCCGGACTTGCTCCGAAAGATTGAAACCAGCCCGAAGTTACTGAAGCTGCCGCTGGTGAGGGGCGGGAAAGTGCTCAGTATCGGCAAGGATGAAGAAGCCTGGAAGGCGATGCTGGCCGCTGGTTAAGGGCGAAGGCGGTAAAGCATCCGCGGGAACGCGATGGTTTCGCGGATGTGTTCCAGGCCGCACAGCCATGCCACGCAGCGTTCGATTCCCATGCCAAAACCGCCGTGGGGGACGGAGCCGTATTTTCGAAGATCGAGATACCAGTCGAAGGCTTCTTTCGGCAGGTGATGCTCCTCGATGCGCTTCAGGAGTAAATCGAGATCGTGCACTCTTTGGCCTCCGCCGATAATTTCGCCATAGCCTTCAGGCGCCAGGACGTCTACACCGAGGGCGACTTCGGGCCGTGTGGGGTCCGGGGCCATGTAAAAGGCCTTAATGGCGCTGGGAAAGCGGTCAACCATGATGGGCTGGGCGAATTGTTGCGTGAGGATGGTTTCATCGCCGCCGCCCAGGTCAGAACCCCACTCAATTTCACTGCCGTTGGCCTTGAGGATTTCGATTGCGCGGTCATAGCTGATTCTGGGAAACGGCGCGGCGATGGATTCGAGCTTTGTGACGTCTCGCTCCAGGACTTTTAGCTCTTCACGGCGGCTGTCGAGCACGCGTTCCACGATGGAAAGCAGCATTTCTTCGGCTACGCGTTTGACCTCGTCAAGATCGGCGTAGGCCATTTCAGGTTCTACCATCCAAAACTCAGTTAAGTGTCGGCGAGTTTTGCTCTTTTCGGCGCGGAAAGTGGGGCCGAAACAGTAGACCTTGCCGAACGCCATAGCGTTCGCTTCGTTATAGAGCTGGCCGGATTGGGTGAGGTAGGCTTTGTCGTCGTCGAAGTAATTCACCTCAAACAGTGTGGTGGTGCCTTCACAGGCGGCGGGGGTGAAAATCGGGGTATCGACGAGAGTGAAGCCGTGGGCGTCAAAATAGTCGCGAACGGCTTTGATGATGGTGTGGCGAACACGGATGATGGCGTGCTGGCGCTGGCTGCGAAGCCAGAGATGGCGATGATCCATCAGGAATTCGGTCCCGTGCTCCTTGGGCGTGATCGGGTAAGGTTGATCTTCGGGGACGCGCTGGTGCACTTCGACCGATTCCACATCGAGCTCAAAGCCACCGTGGGCGCGGGCTTCGGCGCGGATTTTTCCGGTGACGGTGAGGGAGGATTCCTGAGTTAAGGATTTCAGGGTGTCGAAAGTTTCTTCGGGAAGGGCGCTCTTGACCGCGACGCATTGGATGAGGCCGGTGCCGTCGCGAAGTTGGGGGAAGATGATTTTGCCGGACTTGCGGATGTTGTAAAGCCAGCCGGGGATGGAGACGGTTTGATCCGTGTGAAGGGCGGCTTCGGCGATGGTGATTCTCTGGGGCATGGGGCTAGGTTTCAGTTTGGCAGATGCTGAGAAACTTGGGCTCTTGGGAGGCTTCAGCTTCTCAGATTCGTCTAGCGGGAAGACGTACCGCTGTCCAGCAGAAATCTTTCAAGAAAATCAGAAACGGTGATCATTTCGATAGAGTAATAGCGGCCCATGCGCAGCAGATCTTTGTCTCCCGTAACGATAAAATCGGAACCCGCTGAAATGGCACATTCCACGATTCGATTGTCATCAGGGTCGTCTCTTACGACATCGAGCCGGTTCGAAGGCCTTACTATCGTCGCGGCATCCCGCAGAATTGCACGGGCTTCGGCAACCTGCTGCTCGGTAGCTTTAAACTTTCGTACCAGGACTTCGGCCACTTCATTGAGTATGTCGTCAGAAATGGCCAAATTCAGTTCGCCTGCAATAGCCAGTTGAAGAATCTGGTACGGTTTGCCTCGACGGTAAACCAGAGCTGAGATCAAAACGTTAGTGTCAGCTGTTACTTTCCGCACTAGCGAGCGCGGGCTTTGTCGCGGCGAATGTCATCCACCAATTGAGGTACATCCTCTTCTCGGATGCCCAAAGACGCTGCCTTGTTACCCATCTCATTCGCAAACATGGCCAGTCTGTCTGCTGAGAGGTACCTGCGAACAGCTTCTTCCACCACTTCAGCAGGCCGGCGGTTCTGGTGATGCGCGATGTGTTTGACGCGTTCAATCAACTCATCAGAAAGCATCTGTTCAGCCATCTACCCTTTATCTTCCCGCAGTTTTAGGATGGGCGCGCTTCAGTTGAAGCCCGATCGCTTACTCCTGCGCGCTGGTAGATACGGGGGCGCCCACTGGCGGCGCTTTCCCTGCGTCCAGATGATTCCAGTTCAGGATGGCGTTGAACGCCAGGAAGTAGGTCCCCTGTGTCTGCCACCGCCAAAAAGGCCGAAGCGCGAATAGAACGATATGCCCCTTGCCAAGCGGCACATCGGCCACCAGGGCGCGGTTTGCCAGGCTCTCGCCGCCCGCCAGCGTGCCGGAAAGCAGCATCGTGCTGGCATTTGCCGGAAACTGCATGATCACGCGCGGGGCAAGCGCTCGAGTTTCCGTTCCTTGCGCGTTACCGCGTCCCGTTCTCCTCGGCGAATCCGGAACCGGGGCCGGGGCCACCGGCGCTGTTGGGTCCAGCGGCGAGACGCGTAAGGGAGTGGCCATAGGAGTTACATTTTGGCTGGCAGCGTAGTCCACTCCGCGCCCGAAGCCGCCACCCCCTCCCAAGCCTGGCGCCAGCGCGGCAGGGACGTTCAGCACCGGGTCCTGGTTGAAGTAAACAGGCATGTCTTTCTGGTCGAAGCCGTAAAGGATGGGGCTCTTGGCATCGTGAAGCATCCCCCGCAAAATCGAGCCTCTGGCAAAGAGAGCCGTTGGGTGTTCCACCGCTACCCCGGAGGCAACGCCAAACTCCGCCAGCATGGCCGCCGTGGATCCATCGGCGATCAGCGTGCCGCCTTGTTCCACGAATTTCGAGAGCTCGGCCAACCCTTCCACTCCCATGCCGCCACGAATATCGTCACTCTCGTCGACAGCGCCCAGGTTGGGTGTCAGCTTCGACTTCTTATAAGGAATGGGGTCCGGACCGGTGATCGGGATGCCCGCCAGTTGCGACTGAGGGGTGCCGCCCACGTGGGGAAAGAGAATGACGTCATACTTTGCTCGCAGATTGCCTTCACGGAGTTTCTGATCGGCGAAGTAGGTGAAAGGGACTCCATAATAATCGAGCGCGGCGCGGGTCCAGCCTTCGTCCTGCGTGCGGGACCAGGAATGGACGTAGCCGATGCGTGGAATTTCCAGCGCGTGCGATTTCACGGCAGGCGCGGTCGCCGTAGCTACCGCAGCAATTCCCAAGCTCGTCAGTTGGGGTTCGAGCGCGGCGCGATCGGCATCGGGGATCAGGAATGCGCCGGCTTTAAACTTGCGTCCATTCAGCTCGAAATCTTCCTCGGCGGCCAGCATTTCGACTTTGGGATTCTTAAAGCGGAAACTCATGAGCACGTTGTCGGTATTGTGCTCGATGATCAGCGTCGTGCCACTGCCCACCACTCCCCCGATCGGTTTAACATCGGCGGTAATCAAGGTCATGGGCGAGGTAAGAATCGCTTTGTCAGTGAGGTTGACCAGCTTCAGATTGCGAAGGTATTGCATGGTCCAGCCGGTATCGTCATAAGGGCGGGGGTTGGCGGTGGGGTAATTTTGCACGGCGAAGTACATGTCGGCCAGAATGCGGTAGGGTTGGTCAGCGCGGATGATGTAATCGCCCGCGGCGACAGGCGTATCGCCGATTGTGTAGTCCAACATCGCTTTGCTGACTTCCAGTCCCTGAGCACGGAGAGCGTTGACCATATCGGCGGCGTTGCCTTTCGCGCGCTGGTTGGCTGGCAGGAGCCAGGCGAAGGTGGGGCCGGCGCGGCCCTTTTCCACCTGGCGCTTATTTTTCATCCAATAGTTTTCCAGATAGAGTTCTTTTTCCGTCGCCACCTTATGCATGGCCAGCAGGAGCGCGGATTCCTGAATATTGGTGTTGTTGCGCGGACCCCACTTGATGGTGGGCAGCGGCGGATTCGGGCGGAACCATTCGCGGCTGGTGGTGGTGGCCGGAAGTTGGAGACGCTCCTGCACGGCCGGGCCATAACTCTGAACTTCATAGAAGCGGCCGAAAGAGTTGTGCGTCAACGCCATCCAAAAGAGATAGTTCGGTACCCAGCCATCGTAAAAGCCATAAGTCCAGACGCCGGGGACGGTGCGCTTGGCCATCTCCATAACCTCGGTTTCGGCAAGCAGCCACCACTCATTGATGGCGATGGGGTCGAGGGATTCGTTATAAGGACCGGTTCCGGTAGAAACGTAAAGATAAGATTGCGCCTCGTGAAGATCGTGGAATACGGTGGGGTGCCATTCGAGAATGCCGCGCATCATATTCTGCGTGATCTTGAGGTACTGGCCCATGCCGTCGCGATTGTTATCGTGCTGCACGTACTTGCCCCAGTACATCAACGGCGGGCGCGGCTTGCCGGTCTCTTTGCCGTAATACCAGGTATCCACCTGTTTTTCGCGGCCATCGACTTCAATGACCGGCGTAATGAAAGTGATCGAGTTGTTGCGGATCGTTCGAATGAAAGGACTCTCTTCGACGATCAGACGGTAGGCGAGTTCGATCAGCATCTCCGGGCCGCCGGTTTCAGGCGAGTGAATGCCGCTATTGGCCCAATAGAGCGGCTTGCCGGTTTTGATGATGGCGCGGGCTTGCTCTTCGGTGGTCTTGCGGGGGTCATTCAGCGCGGCTAGCTGGGCTTTGTATTTGTCGAGCGATTTGATAGTGGCTTCGTCGGCAATCGCGAGCACTACCTGGTCGCGGCCTTCCTCCGTGGTACCGACCTTCCAGAACTTTGCGCGCGGAGAGGCTTTGGCCAGAGCTTCGTAATACCGGTGGATGTCTTTCGCGTAGGTGAGTTCGTCGGGTTTACCGGGGATGCGGCCGAGGAATTTGAGGGGAGAAGGAACGGTGGCGGAGGCGGGCATGTGATCCACCAGTTCTGTGGTGATGCGGGGATCATTCAGATATTGCTTGATAAGCCGGGTGTATTCTTCGTCAATTTTTTGGGGAGGCGCCGCAAAAAGCGGGAGCGGCCGCGAGCAGGACGAGGAGCGGAAGTTCTCGAGCGGTCATAGGTGTTTTCCGTGGCTGCTGGTTCCAGAGTTGTGACAGTTTTATCAAGGATTGTCAATGAGAGGGCGATCACCCAGCCTAGTTCTCTGATGGCTTTTGGTGCCCGTAATCGCAATTACTTTCACCTGCTGATCTTAAGGTTCCAACCGGGCTCCTTCGGCACTTATCGTACACTGGCATCGACCGCAGTTGAGGAATAATTACGGCGGAAACCGTCCTCCTGCGCTGGCGGCGTTGCCACAAAATGGGACTGACGATCGCGCAACTCAGAAACTTTGCGATTTCTGCCTCGCTGGGCCGGCCGGCCACTTTGGGGAGGGCGATTGCGAGGCTAGGGCTTCGTTCAGGCAGACCCGATTCGGTCACCCGCGCGCGCGCAGGATTTGATTCTCCGGCATCGCGTGAAAGATTACCGCGCGGGCGATCTGGAAGCCTGTTACGAATCACTGGGGATTGAAGAAGATTTTCTGTATGCGTACGGTTTTATGCCGCGCTCGACATGGTCGCTGCTCCACCCGCGAACAGGGAAAGCGCTTAGGCGCGGCGGAGAAGAAGGTACTGGACATTGTTTCCCGTGAGGGCAAAGTGCATCCGCGCGACCTCGAACGGCACTTGGGCCGCAAACGGCAACTAAACGCATGGGGCGGATACTCGAAAGCAACCACCCACGCGCTGCACTCTCTGCACCATCGCGGGCTCTTGCGGATCGCAGGGCGGGAGAAAGGAATCCGCATGTATGAAGCCTGCGTCCGAGAGCAAGACTACTTGGCGCCCCAGGAGCGTCTGCGGCGCTTGATCCTGTTAATCGCGAAGCTGTTAGCCCCCGTTCCGGAACGAAGCCTGCAAGGCGCGGTGCGGCTCATGAAGAGTTCCGTCGCCTTCAAGCGGGTGCTGCAACCGGGTGACCTGGATTCCGGGGAGGTGGCGGGTGTGCGCTACGTCTGGCCGGCCCAGATGCCGGTGCGCGGACGGGCGCAGGAACAGGTGCGGTTCCTGGCACCGTTCGATCCGATTGTTTGGGACCGGGCGCGCTTCGAGCATTTCTGGGGATGGGCATACCGCTTTGAGGCTTACACGCCGCCGGCGAAGAGGAAGATGGGGTATTACGCGATGCCGCTGTTGTGGCAGGATCGCGTCATCGGGTGGGTAAATGTCTCAAAGCGCGGCAACGGGCTGCAGGTGGAGACGGGATTTCGCGAGCAAGCTCCTCTGGAAGCCGCGTTTCGAAATCAGTTCGATGCGGAAGTGGAACGCTTCGGCCGATTCCTCTCTATAGGAAGCACAACATGAATGCCGACGATTTCCGGCGCTTGGCGCTGAGCTTGGAAGGAGCGACAGAAGGGAGCCACATGGGGTCCGTTGATTTCCGGGTGGGCGGCAAAATTTTCGCAACGCTGGCGAGCATCGCGAAAGGCTACGGCAATTTAATGCTGACGCCGGAGCAGCAGCGGGTGTTCGTCGAGGAACAGCCGGAGTTGTATCTGCCAGTTTCCGGAGGGTGGGGCCGGATGGGCGCGACCCATATTCGTCTGACCGAAGCGAACGAGGATGCCTTGCTGGGCGCGCTGCAAGTCGCTTGGCGGCTGCGTGCGGAAAAGAATCTGAAGCCGCGCCGAAAACGGATTTAACACTCCTTTACTTCTCCCTGCCCGCGGCCCCGCGTCAGACACAGCAGAGTACTTAACTCTACCGCTGGAAGTCTTATGTACAGGCATCAACTACAAGGAGAAATAATCAATGAAGAACTTACTTGGGACAGCCCTGCTGGCTGTCTTCACTTACTCAGTTGCGCCGGCCCAAACGGTCGGGACCTCGGCGAACGCGCCCACCGTCGCGGAGCTTGTGGCCTCGCGGGTGGCGCGCCTGAGTAAAATCCTTACGCTTACCGCGGCGCAGGAAAGCACGGCGACAACTCTCTTCACAAAAGAGATCACCACGTTGCAATCGCTGCAGACCGGCCTGGCCACCGCGCAAACGGCGATCATTGCCGCCGTGGAAGCGAACAGCGCGAGCGGTATCGTAACAGCCGCTACTCAGATCGGCACGCTCACCGCGCAGCAGGAACAAGCGGAAGCTACAGCCGACGCGGCATTCTACGCATCTTTAACCACAGACCAGCAGACGAAGTATAAAGCCCTGTTGTCGCATGGTTTAGACGATTACGGAACCGGTTTTGGAGGACACCGCTGAAGCGATTGCGGGCTGCTTTCCTGAGGGAGCAGCCCGCACTTTATGGCGTGAAGCGGTAACCTTTGCCGCGGACCGTATGAATGAACCGTGGCGATTGCGGCGAATCCTCAAGTTTCTGGCGCAGCCAGGCGATGTGAACATCAAGAGTGCGGGATTCCACGTCGCCGCTGTACTCCCAAACCTTTTGAAGCAACTCCTCGCGCGTCACCGTTTCTCCTCGATTCGTAATCAAGTAGCGAAGCAGTTGCAGTTCTTTTCCGCCCATGGGAGTAATGCGCCCGTCTTTGACGAACTCCCCGCGCTCGAAATCGATGCAAACATCCGCGAAGGAGAACGTACTCACGTGCGGGCGTTCTTCTTTCCCGAAACGGCGAAGCAAAGCCTGAACCCTGGCGAGTAACTCTTCGGGGTGAAACGGTTTGACTAGATAATCGTCCGCGCCGGTTCGTAAGCCTTCAATGCGGTTACTCACTTCGGCGCGCGCGGTGAGCATCAGAATGGCGCACTTCTGACCGGATTCGCGCAGGCGGCGGCAGACTTCAATGCCGGGCATGCGGGGCAGCATCCAATCGAGAATCACCAGATCGAAATTCCCGCCGAGCGCTTTTTCAAGGCCGTCCTGGCCATCGAGCGCGCTTTCCACCAGATAGCCCGCTTCCGTGAGCAGATCGGAAACAGTAAGCACCAGGCCGGGTTCGTCTTCAACCAGCAGTGTTCGCAAACTCATTCTGCAATGCCTCCCCCGCGGCGGGGAGCCGCAAAATGAAAGACGCGCCCTTCGAGGGTCCGCTTACCAGCCGGATACTGCCGCCGTGCGCCTCCACAATCCGTTTCACCAGATTCAGGCCCAGGCCGGTTCCCGTAATATGATCCTGAAGCGCGCGCTCCCCCCGAACGAAAGCGTCGAAAACAGTGGCCTGCTCTCTGGCGGGGATTCCAGGGCCGCGATCCGAGACGTCGATTTCGACAAAGTTTGTCTCTTCCTGGACGACCACGCGGGCCGATACTCCGATCCAGTTACTCCCTTCAAGGCCATACTTGACGGCATTGTCGAAGAGGTTCTGGAAAGCGTGGCGAAGCGCTAATTCATCGGCTTCAATCAGGGGCAGATTCGGCGCGAAGGACTTTTCCACAATCACGCCAGAACCCGCTGGAACCGCGAGGCTCGATTCCAGACTGCTTTCAAGAAGCGGCGCAACAGCCGAAGGATAGCGTTCTCCCAAAAGATGACCACTTCGGGCGGCGTTATAGCGGAGCACCTGCTCCACCAGCAGCGTCAGCTTTTCGCTTTCAGTGAGGATGAGTTGCCCGTAGCGCTCCACCTGCTCGGGACGCGCGGCGATTCTTCCGCGCAGGTTATAAGCGGCGGTCCGGATGACGGTGAGGGGAGTGCGGAGGTCATGAGAAACGCCCGCGACGAAGTTCAATTGCAGCTGGGCCAGTTGATTGGCCCGCCGGCTAAATTGAACCAGCGCGGCCACCATGGTAACGATGAGCAGCAGAATGCCGCCAGAGACGGCGAAGTTTCTCCAGCGGAGAGCGGAGACCATGTCGTCAACGGAAGTGCCGCGCCTGTGAAGGACCAGAAGCCAACCAGGTTGCTCAAAGGGGGAAGAAAATGGCTCCGGGCGGGGCAGGTCACGGTGCTCGGCGGCCTGAAGGCGGCCGGGTTCCAGGATCGCCACGGAGCCGTCTACCGGGAAGGGAGCGTTCTCTTTCAGCGCGGAGATGATCTTCACGTCGTAGGTGGCTGAATCGGGGTTCTCCAGATTTTTCGCAATCAGTTCGGGCAGCATCTTTTGCGAGAGATATGCCGTGTTCAACTCAAGCAGCAGGGAATCTTCCTGGGGAGGGCCCTGCTCCGGAACCGGTGGTGGTTCGGGAAAAGCATCCGGATGGGGATGAAGCGTGCCAAAGAGCCGGAACTCCAGAAGCGCCGGATGCTGGGCTCCGCCGGACCCCGAAGTGGCATGGCCGCGGAGCGCAGGCCAGGGTTGCGGCCACTCCGCCGGCGCAAACGTACCCGAATCGAGATCGAGCAGCAAAAAGTCGCCGGAATGAAGGATACCGATCCTGCTGAAGATGGGCTCATGCGTCTGCTTCCACTCGGCGTATTGGCGGGCGCAGGCGGTTTCCGTACCCAGGCGTTGTAAATCTCCAAAGGAAGGGATCAAAGCGGAGCAGGAAGACACGATCTCGCTATCGAAGGAGAAGCTCAACCGGTTCAGCCCGTTCTGCAGATTGGTCTGGAGCCGCTGCCGTTGCGCGTTGCCGATCTGTTCGATCCAGCGGCTTTGGATGACGGCGAGAAGTGCGCACAAGAGCGCGAGGGCGCCCACGAAGATCCACGAAAGCCAGAGGCTGTTCGCTTTCCAGAGGCTAATTCCTTTCAAGAAGCGCGGCAAGGGCAAACGATCCAACTGTAGCGTCATGCGCGCTGCTTTTCTGCGGCAAGGCGGGAAGCTTTACACAGCTTTACAGTCACGGTTTCCAGTCGCCGCTTTGCGGCTACAGGGTGGTACGGCTGGAATCGGTAAGGATGGACTGGAGCAGCATCGCATAATCCATGGCGCGCGTCCAGAAATAAGTGAGCGTTCCGGGATCGTTGAATCCGGGAGGCAAATAGGTTCGCGCAAGAGCGAAAGCCGTTGACGCCAGCAGGGCAAGATAAGGATTGTTCCCGTTCATTTCATGTGTCTCTGCTGAAGAGACGTTGGGATTCGGATGAAGCCGCGTTAAGAAACTGCAAAAAAACCGGAAGGCTGAAATAATCGCTTCATGAGAATGGCATGGACACTCATATGGACACTCATCTTGACGAGTGCGGCTTTGGGACAACCGTCGCCACGGGCCGCCGGGCCGGGAAGCGAAACGATTCGCGAAGGATCGCAATTGGACCTGGAGGGCAAGGGGACCGAAGCTCGCGCCCTCTTCGAGAAAGCGATCAGCGAGGCCGCGACCCCGGCGGCCAAGGCCAATGCACAACGCGCGATGGCGATGTCGTGGGCCTTCGAAGGCAATTGCGCGAAGACCTCTGAATACGAAGAGAAGGTGATTGCGTATTGGAAGACGCAGGAGAAGGAAGCGCCGGCAAACGCGTTCTATCAGGAAGGCGAGATGGCGAACGAAGCGGCCCGCGTGTGCATCGATAGCGGAGACCTGGCTGAGGCGGCGCGGCTCTATCGGCGCGGTTACGAGCTTGGGATTCAGGAGCCGGACATCTCACCGGGCCGGAGAGCGGTGTGGGAATACCGCTGGGAGAACGCGCAGGCGCGGTTGGCGGCCCGCCGGGGGAATGCGGCGGAGGCGGCGAAACATGTGAATGCCGCAGCCGCGGTTCTGGACGGTTTGCAGGCGAAAGATACGAAACTTTATGACCAGCAGAAAGTGTTTCAGCCTTATTTGAAAGGCTATGTCGCTCTTTACGGCGGCGACTTTCAGACTGCCCTTCGCGAACTGGCGGGGGCGAACCAGAGCGATGCGTTCATTCAATGCTTGATTGGCATGACGTATGAAAAGTTGGGCGACGCGGGCAAGGCGCAGGAAGCGTACCGGCGCGCGGCGGAAGTGCGGGGCCATAATCCCCCCGCGGCGTTTGCGAAGCCGTTTACGCGGAAGAAGCTGGCGAAGAGTTCGTGAAGGGAATGGTTTGCTGCTCCAGCCCCGCCGGATCGCTGCCGGAAGCCGGGCTAGCTTGACGGGTACACGGCCGCGGAGCGGCAAGGTTCGTGATAACGCCTGGTATTGAATGTAAGAGCCGCGGCAAGCTAGTTGTCCCGGCCGGCTCCTCATAGAACCTTGAACTACTTGATTGATCTAAAGGTCACCAAGCATAATAAGGCGGCCAAGAACAGCGCGGCTTGCAACGCCCAATAGAAGTACATCTTTGTTCTTTAAGTGCTTTGCGGCAGATAATGTCTATGGAGCTTTATGATTCGGCCACGAAGCCAACTTGGCCCAATTTCGGGTAAGCAGGATGCCTCTGGCAGTCTCTGATTAACTTCATCAAACATTGCTCGGAAGATCAACATGTTGCGCAATTGAATCAGGTCAGCAAGTAGAAATGAAAACAGAGAAAGAATGTATCGCATTCACTTATCGCTTCTCTGAAGTACAAAGATGGCCGTATCTGAACCAGTCGCTTCGAAGTTTCCGATCAGGGGCTTGGCAGAGGGTGCAGCATGACTGCACCCGACAGCGAACAGTAATCCGATTTGTAGGGGAATGAGTCGACGGACCATGTCGATCGTTATCTACTTACACTTTTGACTTATCAGTCCTGTCCGAAACTGAATCCACTCGCGATCTTTGATCCGTTCTTGTGGGTTAGCGACCAGTGAAAAGTGGCTCCAAAATATCGCTAATGATGATCAGGCGCTGTTTCACTAGTCCACAACAGGAACTGAGCTTATGTGTCAGATAGACGGCAGCCCATGAGTTATTAGTCTCCTAGCCTTTTGAATCGGGTGGAAAACCTTCAGATCGCTGGGTCTTCTCTGATGTACGCGCTCGCGTTGTCCCAGTTGTCTAGCAAATTCTATATCGCCAACTTCGACCATCTCTTTGTCTCTCTATCATCCCTCTGTTTGAAAGGTCTGCCAGGGCCTTCTCCACGTATTTGGTGTCTTCCTTACATCCGCAAAATGGGGCTAGCACTCGTGCGGTTAAGCCATACGCCCAGTCTCGGGGCGGACTGACTTACCCGAGGTCTCAGCCATTATTTTCAGAATGATCATCACCTGAACTAGGCCCGATACCTTTTTGTCTGCTACGATCCGGGACAACTGGGGCAAGAATAAATCTGCTTGTTCCATAATGTTAGACTACTTGTTGTGTAACACGGGATCATCGCAGGTTTCTTTCGAACCTAGGTTCGCCCGATTTCTCGGACCGTAATCGCCGTAACATCCCACGCTCAGGCCGTTACTATCCCACCCGCTACATAACTTCTCGCAAGATTTAAGAACAACGAAGCAAGATTTTGCAGAAACGAAGCTCGGAAGGCTTTGAAAACTGAGACAAACGCTCCAAAACACCGAACCCACGGACATTCCAAACGAACCCGCCCGCTTCCCGGGAGTTGCCAAAGCCAACCCACGGCAACCCAAACAAACCCGGCGTCCGGAAACATTCGCATATACGCATATCCGCGCTGGTCCCTTAAACTAAGTCCATGCTGGTTATCGGCTCGCGCGGGTCGCCTCTTGCTTTGTGGCAGGCCAACCATGTGCGTCAGCTTCTTCTGAACAGCGGAATCGAAAGCCGCATCGAGGTGATCCGCACCACCGGGGACCGGATGCAAACCGCCTCCATTTCCGCCATCGGCACCAAGGGCCTGTTTACGCAGGAGATTGAGGACGCCATGCTCGAAGGGCGGGTCGATCTGGCCGTCCATAGTTTGAAAGACCTGACCACCGAATTGCCGCAAGGGCTTTGTCTGGCCGCTAGCCCGGAGCGCGCCGATGCCCGCGACGCCATGGTGGGAAGTCGCCTGGCCAGTCTGAAGCGCGGCGCGCGCGTAGGGACCAGTTCCGTCCGGCGGGCGGCGCAATTGCGGAATTTGCGGCCGGATCTTCAGATTCTGCCCATCCGCGGCAATGTCGATACGCGGCTTCGAAAGCTGGATGAAGGGGAGTTCGATGCCATCGTGCTGGCGGCCGCTGGACTGATCCGGCTGGGCTTGGCGGCGCGGATTACGGAGGCGCTTTCTTTTGACGTGATGTGTCCAGCGCCGGGCCAGGGCGCGCTCGGGATTGAGACCGCTCTCGAAGGCCCAGGGCGCGAAGCGGCCCGCACGCTGAATCATTGGGGCACCTGGACCGCGATTACGGCCGAACGCGCGGTGCTCGAATCTTTGGGCGGCGGATGCCAGTTGCCCGCCGGGGCAATTGCGAAGGTGGATGGCGATCGCATTCATCTTTCGGCGCTGGTCGCCTCCCCCGCCGGGAACCGGCTGGTTCGCGAATTCGAAACCGGTACCGACGCTCACGCGCTTGGCCTGGCGGTGGGCCAGCGCCTGCTCGAAGGCGGCGGGCGGCAACTGTTGGATGAGGTTTACGCGGATTCCCGGTAAGGTCTATCTGGTGGGGGCGGGGCCGGGCGACCCGGAACTGCTCACGCTCAAAGCACACCGCTGTTTGGGCATTGCGCAGGCGGTGCTGTACGACAATCTCGCCAACACCGCCTTGCTGGCGCTGGCGCCGCGCGATGCCGAGCGCGTCTACGTGGGCAAGAAAAAATCCGCGCATGCGTTTCCGCAGGAAGAGATCGGGCGGATGCTGATTGAGCGCGCGCGAGCGGGATTGACCGTCGTGCGGCTCAAAGGCGGCGATCCTTATCTGTTCGGGCGCGGCGGCGAGGAAGCGGAAGCGCTGTTTGACGCTGGCGTGCCCTTCGAAGTGGTGCCCGGCGTGGCCTCCATGTCGGGCCTGGCGGCTTATGCCGGCATCCCGCTCACGCACCGGGAGCATTCGTCGTCGGTCGCGGTAGTGACGGGGCATGAACCCGAACGTATCGATTGGAGCCGCACTGGTTTGGCGGACACGCTGGTCGTGCTGATGGGGGTAACGAACTTCGCGCGGATTGCGGAGTTGCTGATCTCAGCGGGCCGCACGCCGGAAACGCCCGCGGCGGTGGTCCGCTGGGCCACGCGCGCGAATCAGGAAACGCTTACGGGAACTCTGGCTTCCCTGCCCCGGCTCATCGTGGAGCATGGGATGAAGCCCCCGGCCACGGTGATTGTGGGGCAGGTGGCGGCATTGCATTCCAAGCTGAACTGGTTTGAGCGGCTGCCCTTATTCAGGAGGCGCGTGCTGGTGACGCGGCCCGCCGATCAGAACGCGGGTCTCTGTGCGCGGCTGCGGGAATTAGGGGCGGCTGCGATCGCAGAGCCCGCCATCGAAACGCGCGAGGCTCGCAATCCGGAGCCCCTCGATCGCGCCATCGAAGAACTTGGACTTTACGACTGGTTGATTTTTACCAGCGTCAATGGCGTACGGTTTTTCGTCGAACGGCTGGACCGGTCGGCAAAGGACTTAAGCGCGATTCGAGCGAAAATTGCGGCGATCGGGCCTGCGACCCAGGCCGCCCTGCGCGAGTTGCATCTGAAAGTGAGCGTGACGGGCGAGGAGTTCGTGGCGGAGAGCCTGCTTGCCGCGCTGCCGCTTGAGTTGAGCGGCAGCCGCGTGCTGATTCCCCGCGCCGCGGTGGCTCGCGATGTTCTACCGGAAGGTTTGCGGGCACGCGGAGCGGCGGTGGATGTGGCGGAGACCTATCGCACGGAAGCGCCGGAGGAATTGACAGAGCGAATGACCGCTGCCTTCGACCAGTTGCGGCCGAGCGATTGGGTAACGTTTACAAGTTCCTCGACGGTTCGCAACACGGTGGCTGCGGTTGGGGCGGAGCGTGTCAAGGGTACGCGGGTGGCGACAATCGGGCCGGTGACTTCGGCCACGGCGCGGGAATTTGGCATCGAACCCGCGGCAGAAGCATCCACCTATACGACGGATGGATTGCTTGAGGCCATTGTCGGGATGGGATAATCGAGACGTGAAACGGACGGCATCTTTTGCGGCACTGGTGTTTCTGAACACCTTGTTTCTGACCAGCTGCGCCAAGAACATCGACAATAAGGACGCGGTGCAGGAAGGCGTTCGTAAAGGCGTGGCGCAGCGAGGCATCGACGTGAACCAGATGGACGTGAACGTCACCAGCGTGAATTTCCACGGAAAGACGGCGGATGCCACGGTTGCGTTCGCGGCAAAGGGATCGCCTGCCAGCACCGGGGTTTCTGTCAATTACCAATTGGAGCGGGTGAAGGATGAGTGGGTGGTGAAAAGCCGCGCACCCATGAGCGGTGTGGGCCATACCGGAGCCACTGGCGGTGCGGGCGCGTTACCGCCGGGGCATCCTTCCATGGAATCACCGGGCCGCTAATGCGGGTTGCCGTCCTGGGTGGGGGGCCGGCTGGGGCGTTTGCGGCGGCTCGTCTGGCCGCGGGCGGTGTGAGCACGGTGTTGCTCGATGAGAAGCTCGCCTGGGAAAAGCCCTGCGGCGGTGGGCTCACTTACAAGGCTTACACGCAGTATCCATTTCTGGTGGAAAACAGCACACCGAAGCGCTTCGTGACGGAGACCGCGATGAGCGCTCCTGGGGCTGCCCAGACAAGGCTGAAGTTAAACCACCCGTTAGTCATTTATTCGCGCAAAGAACTGAACGCGCTTTTGTTGCAGCGCGCGGAAGACGCGGGAGCGCAATTGGAAAAGACGCGAGTGACTGGCGTTACCAGGGAAGGCACGGGCTGGCGAATCGAAACGCGCGGGGGCTCAATCCAAGCCGATCATTGCGTGATCGCGATGGGAGCACGGAATCCTCTGCGCGAATGCGGCACGCGGTTGGGAGCGGACGATTCCATGTCGGCGCTGGGCTATTATGTTGCCGGGGAACAGGCGGGGATCGATATTGAATTCCTGCCGCGGCTGGCGGGATACATCTGGGTGTTTCCGCGCTGCGGGCACATGTCGGTGGGGATTTGCGGGAAAGGGGAACCAGCGTCTTCCTTGCGCAAGCGGCTTGAGAACTACATGTCGGCCCGTGGCTGGAAGACGCAGGGCGCCGAGTTTTACAGCCACTTGCTTCCGTGTCTGGGGACTGCGGGATGGAAGCAAAATCGCGTTTCCGGGGAGGGGTGGACCGCAGTGGGCGATGCCGCTGGATTGGTGGACCCGATCACGGGCGAGGGCTTGTATTATGCTCTGCGGTCGGCCGATCTGGCAGCGGAGTCGATCTTGAACGGTGCTGAGACCGGTTACCGGAATGTGCTTCGGCGCGAGTTCATGCATGACCTGGAATTTGCGTCACGCCTCGCCCGGCAAATTTTCCATGGCAGCTTCCTGTTCGGCAGCGTGCCCACGCGAATGGTGCAGTTCACGCGGCGCAGCGCGCTTTTTAAGGCCACCATTCAGGATCTATTCGCGGGTACGCAAAGCTATTTGGGATTGAAGCAGCGGCTGCTCAGGAACTTGAATGGTAGCTTGAGGGAAGTAGCGTTTAGTTTCGGTAAGAGCCACACATGAACCAGCGACCCGTATCGGAACAGCTGTTCGAACGTGCCCGGAAAAGTATCCCGGGAGGCGTTAATTCGCCCGTGCGTGCCTTTCGCAGCGTCGGCGGAAGCCCTGCGTTTATGGCGCGCGGCAAAGGATCGCGGCTGTTTGACGCGGATGGAAACGAATACATCGATTACATCGGCAGTTGGGGTCCGCTGCTTTTAGGGCATTGTTTTCCGCCTGTGCTCGATGCGGTTCGAACCACGCTGGAACACGGGACCAGCTTCGGCGCGCCCACGGAGCGTGAGATCGATCTGGCGGAACTGATTTGTGAGATGGTGCCTTCCGTCGAGATGGTTCGGCTGGTGAGTTCCGGAACTGAAGCAGCGATGAGCGCGCTGCGCGTGGCTCGTGGGTTTACCGGCCGCGATCTGACGATTAAGTTTGAGGGCTGTTATCACGGACATGTAGATTCGCTGCTGGTGAAAGCAGGGTCGGGCGTGGCAACCTTGGGGCTGCCGGATTCGCCGGGCGTTCCGAAAGGGTTCAGCGATACGACCGTGTCGCTGCCGTTCAACGATGCCAGTGCCGTGGAAGCGGCCATGGAAGCGCATTCGGGAAAAATTGCGGCGGTGATGGTGGAGCCGATTGCCGGCAACATGGGTTGCGTCCCGCCCGCGCCCGGATACCTGCAGGCTTTGCGCGAACTTTGCACGAAGCATGGCGCGCTGTTGATCTTCGATGAAGTGATGACCGGGTTTCGCGTAGCGCCGGGCGGCGCGCAGGAGTTGTACGGCGTAATCCCGGACATGACCGCGCTGGGCAAAGTGATCGGCGGCGGATTGCCCATCGCGGCCTATGGCGGCAAGCGCGAAGTGATGAGCTATGTAGCGCCGAGCGGGCCCATCTATCAGGCGGGAACGCTTTCCGGCAACCCGATCGCGGTGAGCGCGGGCCTGGCGATGTTGCGCTATCTGCACGCACACCCGGAAGTCTATGGGGTCCTGGAAGCGCGCGGGGCGTTGTTGGCCACGGCTGCGCCCGAGGGCATCACGACGAATCGCGTGGGTTCGATGATGACGTGGTTCTTTACCGACCGGCCCGTGACCGATTACGAGACGGCGAAGCAATCTTCGACGGAACGCTTCAAGAAGTTTTTCAACCTGATGCTCGATCGCGGAATTTATTTGCCGCCTTCGCAATTTGAGGCGCTGTTCTTATCGGCGGCGCATTCGGAAGAGGATATTGAACGAACCGTCGCGGCCGCGCGCGAGTGTTTCGCTCTATGCTGAAGCGGTCCGCCATTGGATTGCTGGCGCTGGTAAGCGCGGTATGGGCCTTTCAAAAGCCCTTCCGGCAGTATCAGGGCGTGGAGTACGAAAGTTTCGAAACGCCGGCCAATTACCAGGAAAAAACCGAATTTGCCTTTGCGCGCCTGATGTTCCCACCGGGGGCGAACGATGGCTATGCCGGCCGCTTCGATGGGGATTGGCGGCAGGGCCTCTCGCTTTGGACTCAGGATTACCCGCGCGCGGACCGGCATTTTTCGCAGGCCCTGGCGCGGCTCACGCGCGTTCATGTGCGCAGCGTGGAGCAGCCCATCAACCTCGATGAAGGCGAGGAGTGGGATTGGCCCTGGCTCTATGCGGTGCAGGTGGGCGAGTGGGGACCCACGAATGCCCAAATGCAAGCCATGCGCGAATATCTGCTGCGTGGCGGTTTCTTCATGGCGGACGATTTTCACGGGACGGAAGAGTGGGCCGTTTTTGAGGAGCGGATCAAACACGTGTTTCCGGATCGCCCGATTCAGGAGATTCCCGATAACGATCCAATCTTCCACACTGTGTACGATTTAAACGAGCGCATCCAGATGCCCGGCGCCGCCCACCTTCGCCTGGGATACAAGAGCGACGGAAAAGTGCCGCACTGGCGCGGCATCTATGACGATAAAGGGCGCGTGATGATCGCAATCTCCTTCAACTCCGATGTGGGCGATGCGTGGGAGTGGGCCGATTCCGACCGGTACCCGGAAAAGTTTTCGGGTATGGCCATTCGCTTGGGCGTGAACTACGTGGTTTACGCAATGACGCATTAAGCCTGATAAAATCGCGCCATGCCGATCACTCGACGTGTCGCTTTGGGAGCGTTGACGGCAGCCTCGTACAGCCGGATTCTGGGCGCGAACGACCGGGTGCAGGTCGGCTTCATCGGCTTCGGACTGATTGGCGGACAGCACGTTCACGATTTCAAAAACCAGAAAGATGTGGACTTGGCCGCGATGTGCGACGTGTATCAACCGCGGCTGGAGCAGGGCGTGGCCGCGACCGGCCAGCGCGCCAGACCCTATTCCGACTTTCGCAAACTGCTCGAAGACAAAGACCTGCAGGCCGTTGTGGTTTCGACGCCCGACCATTGGCACGCGCTGATGACCATGATGGCGTGCGCCGCCGGTAAGGACGTCTATGTCGAGAAGCCTTTGACGGTGTTCGTCAAAGAGGGAAGATGGATGGTGGATGTGGCGCGCAAACACGGACGCGTGGTTCAGGTGGGTACGCAGCAGCGCTCCGGAACCCACTATCAGCATGCCAGGGAGCTGCTGCAATCGGGCTATATCGGGCAAATTCTCAGCATGCGGGCGGCCTCGTTCCGCAACATGATGCCCGGATTCGGTTCGCCGGCCGATTCCGCCCCGCCGAATGATTTCGAGTACGATATGTGGCTCGGGCCCGCGCCCAAACGGCCGTTTAACACGCAGCGTGGGCTCTACAATTTCCGCTGGTTTTGGGATTATTCCGGAGGACAGATGACGAATTTGGGCGCGCATGAGATCGATATCATGCAGTGGGTGATCGGGGCGAAGGGTCCTTCGGCGGTAGCGTCAACGGGCGCGCGCTTTGCGCTCGAAGAGCCGGGTGAGACGCCCGATACGCAGGACGCGTTTTTCGAATATCCGAAATGCACCGCCGTTTACTCGTTCCGCGAGGCGAGCGCCGGGAGCAGTACGGGCGTGGGTCTGGAGTTCTTCGGAACCAAGGGCAGCCTGACAATTGGACGAGCCGGGTTCGAAGTCTTCCCGGATCGCAAGACCACTCCGGGCAACGCGATCCCGGTCTTCCAGGGGCAACCGGCCGGCGCGCCGCCGCGCAGCACCGTGAAAGCGGAAGCGTGGATGGAAGCGAAACAGGAAGCGGGATCGAGCGATCAGCAGTTCGACAGCCACGCGCGCAATTTCTTGGATTGCGTCAAGACGCGCGCGCGTCCAATCGCCGATGTCGAGGGCGGTCATCAGGTGACGACGGCGTGCCATCTGGCGAATCTTTCTCTGCGCACCGGGCGCAAGCTGAAGTGGGATGCGGAGCGCGAGGAGATTGTGGGCGACGCGGAGGCGAACGCGATGCTCAGCCGTCCTTATCGCAAGCCTTGGGATAATGTGCTTCGGGAGCTACTGGCATGACACGGCGTACCTTTTCATCGCTGGCGGCGGCCGCCGTCTTCACGGGCGCGCCTCCGGCGAGCAAGATGGGCATTGCGTCCACATCCTATGGGGGCTTCTGGAAGCCGGCCTCAACTCTCGATTTCCTGGAGCACTGTCACGCTTTAGGGGCGGCGGGAATCCAGGACCGCATCAATGGGGATCTCCCTACCCTTCGCTCCAGGGCCGAGCGGTACGGCATGTACATCGAAGCGATTCTGCCGTTTCCCAAAGGCGGGGACACGGCCCAGTTTGAACGGGCGCTTCTGAATGCTAAGACCGTGGGTGCCACTTGCGGGCGTTCGGGCGCTTTGAGTGGCCGCCGTTATGAGACTTTCTCCTCTTTAGCCGAATGGCAGCAGTTCGTTTCGCAAAGTAAGGCGGGCCTGAAGGCAGCGCTTCCCTTGCTTGAGAAACACAAGTTCGCGCTCGGACTCGAAAATCACAAGGATTGGACGCTGGAGGAGATGATTCCTATCCTGAAAGAGAATTCGAGCGAGTACCTGGGAGCGTGTCTCGATTTTGGCAATAATATCTCGCTTCTGGATGAGCCGATGACGTTTGTCCAACAGATCGCGCCGTATGCCATCACAACCCACGTGAAAGATATGGGAGTGGAAGGCTACAAAGACGGGTTCCTGCTCTCCGAGGTGCCGCTGGGCGAGGGCTATCTGGATCTGCCCCGCATGGTGGCGGCGGTGAAGTCCGCACGTCCGAGGGCGCGTTTCGTGCTTGAGATGATGACGCGGGATCCCCTTCAGGTGCCGTGTCTAACGGAGAAGTACTGGGCCACTTTCCCCGACCGGAACGGCGTGTATCTGGCGCGGACGTGGAAGGTGGTGCAACAGGAGAGCGCCCGCTTCCAAAGTCTGCCGCGCGTAACCGGGCAGAGCCACGCGGCGCAGATGCGTCTGGAAGACGAGAACGTCAAGTTCTGCCTGAACCACGCTCGGGAGAAGTTGGCGCTGTAGTATGTTGACCGCGGTTTCCGGCTTTCTTGCCGAAGCCGGGTTTACGCACTCACTCACCCCCGCGCGGAATTGCACTTTCGGTTGCACATACTGTTACGTTCCGACGCTGCGGATTTATGCCGGTCTGAAGCCCGAGGACTGGCGGCAGTGGGGGCAGTTCACCACCTTCAAACCGAATCTTGCCGCGGCGGTTCGTCGCGAATTAAGGCCGGAGCAGCGCGTCTATTGCTCGCCGTTGGTGGACCCGTATCAACCGGCGGAAGCGGCGGAGCGCGCCATGCCGGCGTTGCTCGAAGAGGTGGTGAAGAACCCGCCGGCCGCTTTCGTGATTCAAACCCGAGGACCGCTGATCCTGCGGGACCTTGCGCTGCTGCGGCGGATTCCAAATCTACGAGTCAGCTTTTCAGTGACTACGGACCGCGAAGAGATTCGACGGCTTTATGAACCCCACTGCGCTCCGATCGAAGAGCGATGGCGGACCATACGCGAGCTTCGCGATGCCGGGGTGCGGGTTCATGCCACGCTCGCTCCGATTCTGCCTTGCGATCCGGAAGAGTTGATCAGGCTGGCGCTCGGCGCGACCACCGGCGCGGTGATCGCGGACCCGTTTCATACGCGCCAAACGAAAGCCCGCGGCGCAACCACCCGGGAGGCGGGGCTTCGCATTAGCGAGAAGCAGGGGTTTCTCGAATGGCACGAGCCCGCGTTCCAGGCGGCAGTGGTGAATCGCATGGCGCGGGTCGCGGAAGCTCACGGCAGACGGTTCGGAACCGGTCCGGCGGCTTTCGGGTGGCTGGCTCATACTGAAGATTGCTCCGCATCCTCATCGCCATCACGATCCTTCTGATTTACGGATCTTTGTATCCATGGCGGTTTCACGAAGGGCTTACGCCGGGTGGTCCGGTGAATGCGTTACTGCATTCCTGGCAGTTTTCGTACAACATTTTCATTCTTCGCGACATCGCCCTGAACATCGCGATTTATGTTCCCTTTGGCGCCACCGCCTATCTTTGGCTCCATCGCCGCGCTCAATGGATCCGGTTTACCATGCCGGTGTTCTTGGCCGCGCTGCTCTCCACGTCCATCGAACTGGCGCAATTTTACGATGCCCATCGGTTCACCAGTCTGATGGATGTTGCCACGAACATCGCGGGCGCGGCGATCGGGATGTTGCTCGCGAGTTTGGTGGCGCGTCGTGGCTTGGGTCATACGGTTCAAATTGGCGATCCGGGCGCGCTCTTGCTCGGTTGCTGCTGGGCAGCGGCTATGCTGTTTCCTTTGATTCCGGATCTCAGTCGAACACATTTGGCGGAGAAGGTGTCCGCGTTCTTCGCGGCCGGCTTCGGGCCTGTGGCACTCTTCGGCCTGTTTACGATGTGGCTTACGGCAGCACGGCTCGTCTTGGGAGGTGGCGCGTCCAGTGCGCTATTCCCTGTGCTCGGTCTGGTGATGCCGGCGCGCCTTTTGATTACCGGACTGAACGCCGGATGGGCGTACTGGGCCACCTTCTGCGTCGCCTGGCTGATATGGTTGGCGTTCTTCACCCGCCAGAGTCACGATGGAGTGCTGGCCGGCATGGTCATCGCTTCAATCCTGCTCACCGGCCTGACTCCGTTCCGGTTCAGCGAAGCGCCGCAGGCGTTCAGTTGGATTCCGTTTCGGGCGCTCTTCTCCACCAATTGGGAAACCGGCTTCGCAGTGTTTCTCAACAAGCTCTTCCTCTATGGCTCGGCAACGTGGCTGCTGCAACATGCCGGCGTGCGCTTGAGGACAGCCGCGATTGCAATGGCCTCAGGCTTGGCCGCGCTGGAGGCGGTACAACTGTTCCTGCCGAACCACGCGGCTGAGATTACCGATCCCCTGCTGGCTCTTTTGATTGCCTGGATCTTGCATCGCGTTTCGCGCGCCGTGGCAAAATCAGCTTATGACGAATCTGGGTCAACTTACCAGCGACGAGCGGGCGAAACTACTCGAAGATCTTCGCGGATCTGAACAGGATCTTGTCAAAGCTTGTGAGGGAATCTCGGAGGAGCAGTGGAGTTTTCAACCGTCCCCAGCCCACTGGAGCATTGGCCAGGTGGTGGGGCATTTGGCAATTATCGAGGGAATGATCGGCCAGCGGATGAGCAGCGCCATGGCCAGCGCGCCGGACCCCGAGTGGGAAGCGAACGCCGCGGATTTGGAAAAGCTGAAAGCGGGTCTATTGAATCGCGGGAGCAGGATTGCTGCTCCCGATGCAACACACTCGAAGGGCACCCTTTCTTTGCAGCAGGCAATCTCCAGCTTTCAAGAATCGCGTGAAAAAACGATTGGATTCGCAGATTCCGCTCAACCCTTCAAGCAGCATTTCTCGATGCATCCGGTGTTGGGAAATCTAAGCGTTTACGGATGGCTGGGCGCGGTGGCCTTCCACAATATGCGGCACAATTTGCAGATCGAGGAAATCAAATCGGCGCCGGGCTTCCCGCAGCGGCCGCTTGCAGCAGCGACTGATAGATAGGCAACTGAGCGGAAGCCTCGGCGATAGGAATCAAGCGAGATGCCTCAGCGCGATGAGCGGCAATCAGTTGCGCCTGCGTTTGCGCAAGCAGCGGGATCGCCATGATTAAGAGGAGGGGAACTCGCATCGGGTCCTGATAATATCTAACAGTCATGCGAACGTTGGCAATTCTCGTACTCTCCACTGCGTCGCTGTATGCCGGGTCCGATCCCCATCTGTCCGAGAGCGAACGTGTGAAGGCACTCCAACTTCTCGACGACTCCCAGAAGGAATTCCTGAGTTCGATCGATGGGCTGACCGACGCTCAGTGGAAATTTAAGGCCGCGCCTGAAAAGTGGAGTATCGCGCAGACCGCGGAGCACATTATGCTTTCCGAGTCTTTGATTTTCTCGGCAGTGACCGGAAGCTTACAAGTGCCGGCCGATTCCGATTGGGAAGCAAAGACCGGAGACAAGGCGGCGAAGCTCGAGAAGACTCTGTTGGACCGCTCGGGAAAGGCAAAAGCTCCCGAGGCTCTGCAGCCCCAGAGCAACCTCACGCGGGAAGAGATTGTGTCCCGCTACAAAGAGGCGCGTGCGAAGACCAGAGAATTTGCCAAAACCACCGATGTCGCGCTGAAAGAACATCTGGTTCCCAATCCTTTTTTCGGGCCGCTGAATGGATATGAGTGGCTGATCTATGTTCCGCTGCACAACATGCGGCATAACCTTCAGATTGCCGAGGTGAAGGCGTCCCCGGGCTACCCAAAATAGCCGAGGGAACTTTGGAAGGCGTTTGGGTGTCAGATAAATTAAGAAGCAAAGTGTGACTACGCCGATCATTTTCGATCTCGCCGGCAAAGCCGCTGAATCCGCGTTGTCGTATGAGGATGCGCGGCTGATTGAAGGGCTGCGGGCAAGTGAAGAGGCCAGCTATGAACGGCTGATCACTCGGTTTCAGCAGCCTGTTTACAATCTGGCGTACCGGCTTTTGAACGATTCGGGCGATGCTTGCGACGTAACGCAGGAAGTTTTCCTAAAAGTATTTCGCAACGTGAAGCATTTCCAAGGCAAGAGCAGCCTTCGGACATGGGTGTACCGGATTGCGGTGAATGAAAGCCATAACAAGCGGCGGTGGCTGTTCCGGCATCGCCACAAGGAAGTAGGGCTGCAGGAGGATTTTGAGGATTCCGAACCGCGCGACCGTTCGCTGGCGGATGCGGGCCGGTCGCCTTACGACCGGGCGTTCGACAACCAGAAGCATGCGTTGATTGAAGATGCGTTGACGCGCATCAATCCGTGTTTTCGCGAAGCCGTGGTGTTGAGAGATGTGGAAGATTTGAGCTATGAAGAGATTGCGGACATTCTGCAAATCTCCATGGGAACGGTCAAGAGCCGTATCCTGCGCGGCAGGGAAGCTTTGCGTACCCAGTTGACCGCGCGCATCAGTCCGGAACTGCAGTTACGGGAATGCTTATGACTCGCGGCACGGTGGAGAACGAATTGCGGGCGTTGCCCAAGCGTGAGGTGCCTGCGGAGTTGACGATGCGGCTTCGCGTGGTGGCCTCGCAACAAAGAGAAGTGAATCGGGGGCAGGCGGATTTCGCTACGGCATGGAGCCGATGGCGGATGCGGATGCGGTTGAGCGTCCGGGATTTGATGCGGCCGCTTGCGGTGCCGGCTGCGGGCGGCATTCTTTCCTCGATTGTCTGTTTTTGTATGCTGGCGGGAACGTTCAGCATTCCGAGGTTATCGGCTACGAACGATGTGCCGTTAGGATTCACGACGCAGGTGCAGGTGGATCAGCTTTCGCCGTTCGGCTATATGGGGCACGACGTAGTCATTGAACTGACGATCGATAAAGAAGGCAAGGTCGCCAATTATTCCGCGCATGGCTCGGTGACGCGAGACGATATGAAGCAGTTAGGCAATCTGATTCTGTTCACCAGCTTCGCTCCGGCCACGGTTTTCGGACAGCCCACCAGCGGCAAGATCCTGCTGAGTTCTCATCGTATTAACGTTCGAGGTTGATGCAGGTTCAAGGGTAATGGCCCGGCAAAAGCTTGGGCAGCATTTCCTTGCGGATCAAAGCGTTTTGAAGCGCATTGCGGCGGCGGCTTGTCCGGATGGTGCACCCGTTGTGGTCGAGATCGGGCCAGGCAAAGGCGCTTTAACCGAATATCTTCTACAGCGTGCGTTCCATGTCGCGGCCATTGAGCTGGACCGGGAACTGGCGAGCGAGTTGCCAGCGCGCTTCCCTGCCCTGGAGGTGGTGGAAGGCGACGCCCTGCAAGTGGATCTGGAGCGTTGGCCGGGCGCACCCGTGGTGGGAAATCTCCCGTATTACGTCGCAACGCCCATCATCTCGCGCGTGGTTCGCTCGCACAGGCAGGCCGTATTTCTAGTGCAAAAGGAAGTGGCCCAGCGGATTACCGCAGCGCCGGGTTCGCGCGATTACGGCTATTTTTCGCTTGCCGTCCAGTTCTTCGCCCGGCCCGAGCTTTTGTTCACGGTGCGGCCGGGGTCATTCCGGCCCCCGCCTCAGGTGGATTCAGCAGTAATCCGCTTGACGCCTTGTGCTGCGTTGTCTGATTTCGATGCTGACGCGTTTCTGGAGTTCGTGAGCCGGGCGTTCCGGCAGAAGCGCAAGACGCTGCGGAACAATCTGATCCCGTTTTATGACCGCGACCTGGTGGAAAAACAGCCGGAAGCGGGGTCACGGGCGGAAACTTTGGCGATGGCGCAATTTGCAGACCTGTTCCGGCGGTTAGTACCATAACGTTTCCGATGAAAGTGTTGATCGTGGGCGCTGCGGGCGCGTTGGGGCAGGCGCTCATCCGCGAGGCACGGAAGCAGGATCAGGACGTTACCGGGTATCGAGCAGGAAGAGTTGCTGAAACCAGGGGCGCTCGATCAGCACTTGCTGAATCAAGAGTCTGTGATCTGTTGTCTGGAACTGGAACGAACAGCCAAGCCGGTGACGCTGTTTTCCCAGGGTACACAGGTTCTGATTCGAGCGATGCAACGGCACAACGTGCGCAAACTGCTGTGCATCACCGGGGTGGGCGCTGGGGAAAGCTTGGGGCATGGGGGATCTTTCCAGGACCGCAGTCTTACAGCCGCTGCTTTTCAAGAGTTTTTATGAGGACATGACTCGGCAGGAGAAGCTGGTTCGGGCTTGCGACCGGGACTGGATGTTGATCCGGCCCGCGCAAATGACGGATGGCCAGGCTCGCGCGCGCTTTGGCGTCGTTCAAAATATCAGAGGGTTTCGCGCCGGAACGATTTCCCGCGCGGATGTAGCGGTTTGGACAATTGCACAGCTGAAAATCAATAAATTCCTGTACCGGGCTGTAATGCTAACGGAGTGATTCATGAAACGATCCCCCGGCGAGTCACACTATAAGACAGAACCTATGGAAAGCGCCGACCACAGCCAATTTAAATTCGCGGCCGAGCGATATATTTTGGGCGAACTTCCCGAAGAGGAAAAACTCGCTTTTGAAGAACACTATTTTTCCTGCGGCGCTTGCGCGCAGGATGTAGAGGATTTAACGACGCTGCGCCTGGCGGCTCCCGCTGTGCTGCCGCGGTTCGACCAAGGAATTCCCAAAAGCGAAAAGCTGGGCTGGTTTGCGGCGCCCTGGTTGGCTGCACGGTGGGTTCCTCAGTTCGCGCTGGGGGCGCTGGCGCTGTTGGTTTTGGTTACGGGATATCAAAATGCGGTGGAAATCCCGCGGTTGAAAGCGGCTTCGGACGATTCGCTTCAGGTGATGGCCGCTCCGCGTCCGTTGATCGCTCAGCGGGGTGCGGCGGCGTTGACAATTGCGGGATTGCCGAAAACCGCGCCGGTGTTGATTACCAATGAGTGGCCTGCGGAGTATCCGCTCTACGAAGTACGTGTGACACGGCGTGGCGCGAGCGAAACAGTGTTGCACGCCGAGGCCGAGATTGGGCGCGGTGCGCTGCTCATTACGATTCCGGCGAAGAAGCTTGGCGCCGGAAAATTCGACCTGACAGTTTCCGGAAGAAAGTCCGACGGCGCTCCGAAAGATGTGGCACGATATCCTTTCACGATTCAAGGAGAGTAGCTGCCCATGAGCAGAAGCCGGTTTCTGTATCACGCGTATGCCGCGGGTTTGGGCGGCAACATTCACAGGCCCTTTGAACACACTCTGGAAGTGCAGGCAGCTGCGGCTCTGCCGCCTTCGGGCGGGGTGAGCTCAGGTTCGGCGAAGGATGTAAGAATTCGGGACGTTTTGCACGTCGCGTCCGTAACGAGCAGTGCCACCGGCGTTTTTCATCCCGCAACGGGAACCTACGAGACCAAAGCGACTTGTACCGCGGAACAGTTCAACCTGGGGAACGGCATCATCACAGCGGACCTGATCCGGTCCACGCTTCACTCCTCGTATCAAATGGGTTCTTTGAGGCAGCCCTTCATCGTGCCGTTTGGTTCGGCCATTATCAATCTCAAGATCCACGGATCGCCGATCGAATTGGAGTCGCTGGTAGACACGTTCACGGAATTGAGCACGTTGGACGCGATTCGCGAACGGCACAAGCGCGATTCAGAGTTTCGCGGCAGGGTGCATGAGCTTTCCATGGTGGGGCGGCATGAAGAACTGGCTGCACACAAGCTGGTTCATTACTTCCCGTTTTGTCACCGAAAGCCGCACGAGGAACTGCATGAGACGCGTGAGGCGGCGTTCCTGCCCTTGTTCCGGGTGTTGTCGCCCTCAGGACCGGGATTTCATGTGGCCCAGAATGTGATCCATATCGAGAATTTCGGCCGGCTGCAACTGGGCGAACTGATTGTGCTTCCTTACGAACGAAGACTGACGGGGTTGCATGTGGATCTGGGGTCGCCCACAGGGGGCGATGTGGATGTCTCTTCGGTGAGCACGAACGGCGGGCAGACCGACCCGCCATAATGTACCTGATGAAACAGAAGAGGATGGCGTTATGGCTTTTAGCGCTGGCTTTGACTGTTTCGGGGTGTAACCGGCGAGGACAATGCCAAAGCGGTTTATGACCGGCTTCGGGATCAAGCGCGTACAGAGGATTCCGCCGGGCGTTGGGCAGAAGCGGATCGCCATCTTGGGGACTGCGTTCGCGTGACAAGGGAGGCGGGACTTCCGCTGTTGGCTGCTCGGGCTTCGGCGGCCCGCTTCAGCATTTTAATGAAGCTGCAGCGATTCGAAGAAGCCAAGAAGACGCTGGAAGAGGCGCGAGAGTACGCCAAGGCCGCGAACGACAAGAGCCTGGAACCCTTTCTGCTGCACGATCAAGCACTTCTTTTAGAGAACACCGAGCACTTTGAGGAAGCGCTCAGTCCTGTCCGGCAAGCGTTGACGCTTTTCCAGCAAACGCATCAAACCAGGCACGCGGCGCAAGTCCGCATCAGTCTCGGTTGGGCGCTTTGGGAGTTGGGCCAATACGATCAGGCGAGAGATCAATACGAGGCGTTCCTCAAGGAAGCAGAGCCGCGTGAAAGGCATTTGGGCGTGGGGAATTTGGGAAATCTGGCGTATCAGCAGCGTGAGTACGAGAAGGCGGTTTCCTTCTATGAGACAGCGGCGAATCAGGCTAAGGACACCAATCCGGTCGATTACACACGTTGGCTCGCCAACGAAGCGACCGGCTGGATTGAGCTCGGGAATTTGAATAAGGCCGAAGCGGCGAACCAATGCGCCCTGGCGGCGGGAGACAAATTGACCGTCATGTCGCAGCGTCCGCACGTGCTGTTGAATCAGGCGCGCATCGCCGCGCGTCGTGGCGAGACTGCGTGGGCGTTTCAGAAACTTCAGGAGATTGCCAACAACAGCGAGGAAGCCGGCGTGGCACTCGATGCGTATTCGGAGCTGGTCCGCGATTATCAAGATCTGGACGATGCCGCATCGGCGAGAAAGGCCTACCTTGCCGGGTTGAAAGTCGCCAACAATCAGAGGACTGGAATCGCAGATCCCGAGAATCAGCTTTCCTTCTCGGCAAGCGTGATGAATCTGAATCAGCAGTATGTCGCCGGTTTAATGGCGCATGGGCGGGTGAACGAGGCGTTCGAAACCGCGGAGGCCAGCCGCGCGGGTATGTTGCGCAAGAGTCTGAACCTGGGTTCTGCAGGGGACCAGGCCGCGCAGTTGCCGGCTTATCGCGAAGCGGCAAAGAGGACAAAGACGGCATACCTGGCATATTGGCTGGCCCCGGAGCGCTCGTTTCTTTGGGTGATTACACCGGATGCGTTCCAGTGCTATCCGATGCCCGACGAACGGGAACTGCGGGAGCGCATCGACCGCTTCCAAAAGCTGGTGCAGGAGCGCGAAGGAGCGGACGAAGAGGGCGCGGCATTGTTCCAGACGCTGGTTGCGCCGGCGCGCAAGCAGTTGAGCAGCGTCACGAATGTGGTGATTGTGCCGGATGGACCGCTCTACGGCATGAACTTCGAGACTCTGCGGCAGGGCTCGGCCAGCGCGCGGTATTGGATTCAGGATGCGACGATTTCCATTACGCCCTCGTTAAGCCTGCTGCTGGGAAAAGCGGGGACGCAGCCGCAGGATCGGCGAATGCTGCTGATGGGTGACGCGGCGGAGTGGAGCGCTGACTTCCCGCGCCTGTTAAATTCGCCGGGAGAGTTGGATCGCATCGCCGCGCAGTTTCCCCGGGCGGAGCGAACCAGACTGACCCAAGCCCAAGCTACGCCCGCGGAATATGAACGGCAGGATTTGCCGAGCTACCGGTATATCCATTTCGCCACGCATGCGGCCGCGAATCGAAGTGCGCCGCTGGACAGCGCGATCATTCTGTCGCAAGCACAGGGGCGCGGCACTTTGACGGCTCGGGATGTGCTGGCAAAGCCGGTGAGCGCGGAGTTGATCTCGATTTCCGCATGCCGCAGCGCAGGGGCGCGAACTTACGCCGGCGAGGGGCTGGTGGGGCTCGCGTGGGCGTTTCTGCACTCAGGTGCGCATTCGGTGGTAGCGGGATTGTGGGACGTGAGCGATTATTCGTCGCCATTGATCATGGGCGCTCTGTACGGCGGGTTGGCGCAGGGGGCAAGTGCGCCGGAAGCTTTGCGTGCGGCAAAGCTGGAACTGTTGACGCCGGGGAACAAGTATGCGGACCCCTATTATTGGGGACCGTTCCTGTTGTACCGGGGAGCGCAGGCGCAGTAAGAAGAGTTACGTGAGGGCCTGGCGCATCCGTTCGCGGTTGCGTTCGATATAGCGGGCGCTCCAGTTGAGCGAAAACAAATAAGCTACTGCGAAGACAGCCGCTTCCGCAGGGACATACAGCGGCGTCTGATTGCGTAGCGCCCCAATGGCAGCCGCTGTGGGTAGGGCGACGGCAGCCATGCCAATGAGTTCATCGATCAGTTCCGCAGTTCCGGGGTGGCGCACGGAGGTGCTGTTGCCCCACGCCAGCACGGCGAGAATAATCGCTGCGGCTTCGAACAAATCGGCGGTGCCCTCACGCCAGCCAAAGCGCCAGGCGGAGAGCGCCGCAAGCGGAAGTGTCGGGCCGGCGATCAGGATGGCAAAGGCTGCGTTCTTGCGGGCAAGGATGCGCGCGCTCGAAACGGGCCACAGCAGGATGCGATCGAAGCCGGGGACGCCATCGGGACCGAAGCTGTTCATCGCGGCAGCGATGGTCAGGAACGCCAGGACACCAAGCATGACGCGGAGAGCGTCCGGTTCAGGATGGTCGGCGGTGGCGAGATAGAGGCACAGGGCAGCGCTGATGAACCAGGCGGTTCGCACCTCTGTGTACTTTGCGTGCTGGCGCAGTTCGCGGCTGAGCAGCGTCATGCGCGGGGCGCTTTTGTGTTTGCCGGAACGCTGATCGGGCGGCGAGTGGCGCAACATCCACGGCAGCGAGCGAAAGGCGGCGAAGCAGCCCGCGACGGCGCATAAGAGTGCAATGGGTAGCAGGGGAAAGGCGGGAAGAGTGCGGACGCCCGCAATCCAGGCAACAGCGGCAGCCGCGGGCGGGAGTACCCACAAGAAGGGCGCGATGCGGGATCCACGGGCGGTGTTGGCGAAATCGATCAGCGCAATTCCAGCGGTGAAAGCGGCGATCATCAGCAGGATTACCGTTATGGCGGAAGCGGCCGGATGCGGCAGCTTCAGGAAGGGCCAGACCCCCAGGACGCACGCTAGCGACGAGAATCCAGGACGTGGGTGGGACAAAGCGCGACAGGATTCTCAGTCCGATCCGGGTAAGAGGACTGAGCGGGAAGCGGGCCATGTCGCGGGGCCCCAACGGGAGCTTGACGGCGTCCCAGCCCGGTTGAAAACAGACGAGCAGCAGCCCCGCGAGAAGCAGGGGCAGCATTGGGCCGGAGGCTTGACGAAGGAAGGTGATGTAGCGAGCAAGGCCCGCTACCGTGATAAGACCGAGTACCACCAGATTGCTCCGCGCCGCGGTTCCGCCTCGCAGAATTCTGCGCCAGTAGGCGCGCCATTGCCATTGAAGCAGTCTGACTAGCCCAACCATTCCCACTCGCCAATATCCGGACGGCCAATCTGTTCGAAATAGTAATCCTCGATGGTGCGGCCTTGACGGGCGGCGTTCTCCATTGTGTCCGTGCAGACGATCTGGCCTTCGCGGATGATGGCGAAGCTTTGAACTAATTGCTGCGCGATTTCCAGAATGTGCGAGGTGAGAAAGATGGTGATGCCGCGGCTGGCAAGCAGCGCCAGCAGGTCTTTGATGGCGCGCCCGGACGCGGGATCGATGCCTTCAAAAGGTTCGTCGAGGAAGAGGACGCGAGGATTGTGCAGCATCGCCATGGCGAGCGAGCATTTTTTCGCCATGCCGTAGGAGGCCTGGTCCGCATAGGTGTCACGAACGTCCCAAAGATCGAGCGCGGTGAGAAGCTGTTCAGCGCGCATTTCGGTTTGCTCTTCGGTAAGTCCATAGAGCGGCCCGCTCAGACGCAGATGTTCCAGCAGTGTGACGGAATGAAACAGCGCATTGCCTTCGGGCAGAACGCCAATGGCGCGGCGGGATTCAGGGTCCGACGGATTGGGAGCAAGTCCCGCGACGGTGACCGTTCCTTGAGTGGGCTCGAGCAGGCCGGTCAGCATCTTTACCGTGGTCGATTTGCCGGAACCATTGGGACCGAGGAATCCGAAGATGATGCCTTTCGGGACTTCCAGGGTTACATTGTTCACGGCGGTGAAGGCGCCAAACCGCTTCACGAGGCCTTGGGCTTCGATTTCGTTCACGAGTGATTGCTGAGGAACATCTGCACTACTAACAGGATACTGATCCCGCAGAGGGAGGTGAGAACCTTCATCATGGTCCAGCTCTTCAGGGTTTGCGGAACCGTCATGCCGAATAGTTGGTTGACGATCCAGAAACCTGCGTCGTTGACGTGCGACAGCAACGTGCCGCCGCAGCAGACGGCAAGGTAGATCATTTCGGGCCGGTAGCCGGGGATGCCTTTGACCAGTGGCGCGACGATGCCTGCGGCGGTGATGATGGCGACAGTGGCCGAGCCTTGCGCGGCGCGCATGCCAGCGGCGATCAGATAAGCGAGCAGCAGAGGCGACACATTGGCGGAGGCGAGGAGCTTCCCGGCATAGGCCCCCGCGCCGGTATCGACAATCACCTGTTTGAACGCGCCGCCGCCGCCCATGATGCAGAGCAAGGAGCCCACGGGCAGGAAGGCGGCGAGAGCGAGTTTCGCGAGTTCGTCGCGAGTGAGGCCGCGGCGCACACCGAAGAAATACATGCAGGCGAGCGTGGTGAGCGTGAGTGCGGTGAAGGGATGCCCCAAGAAGACGAGCGCGGCGCTCTTGGGAGCAAGGGTTGCGGAAACGATGAGAAGCACCGGGAGCAGAAGCAACAGAATGACGAGCGGCACGGGGGGCGGATTCCGCAGCGGCGGACCGGCGTTCTCAAGTTTGGTTGCAATTTCCGGGACAGGGATGAAGAGTCGCTTCGAGATCCAGCCGCCATAGACGATGCCGCCCATGATGGTCATGGGGATGGAGAGCAGGGTCCCGTATAGGATGCAGGTGCCGAGGTCGGCTCCGAGGAGTTGCGCTGCGGCGGCGGGCGCAGGATGGGGAGGGACCAAAGCATGGAGGACCGTGAGGGGAGCCGCCATAGCAAGGCCGTAAAGAATGAGCGATTTCTTCGATTCTTTCGCCAGGTTCCAGACCAGCGGGGCAAGGATGATGAAAGCGACTTCGAAGAAAATCGGCAACCCGACCAGAAACGAAGCAACCAGCAGAGCCCAAACGGCGCGCTCCTTTCCGAACAGTTTCAGGAGCCAATCAGCCAGGATGCGGCCGCCGCCCGATTGCTCCAGATACGCGCCGACCATGGCACCCAGGCCGAGCAGGACCGCAATGGAGCCGAGCGCTTCGCCAACGCCGGATTGAATGGACTTTAAGAGCGCCGCGGGTGGCAGGCCGCACGCAAGTCCAAGCGCCATGCTGGTGAGCAGCAGCGCGAGAAAGGCGTGCAGGCGCACCGACCAGGATCAGGAAAAGCAGGAGCGCAATGGCGCCCAATGTAAGAAACAGGAGCGGCGTGCCGGTTACGGTAGCGTGTGGAATTGGATGGTTCCTTTTCGTTCCCAAGCCGCAATAACGGCGCCGTTCGGGAGAGCTGTCAGCGAAACGAAGCCACCTTCGCGATCGAGCGGGACGGGTTCGGCGCGGTTGGGTACGAGAGCGAAGATACCTTCCGGCGAGGACCATGCGACGAATACGCCGGATTTGGTTGCGGCAATGGAAGGATTCTTGCCTTCGTGAACCGGAGTTTCAGGGCCATTATCCGAAGCGAGATAGATCTCTTTTTCGCGACGCCAGACGCTGGTGATTTTGCCATCGGGGGATTGCGCCAGCCCGCCGCCATCCATGGGGCAGGCATTCAGTTGCCAGTTGCCCGCGCCCAATTTCGTGGGCGAGCTAAAGGTGCGGCCGCCATCCTGGGAGCGCGCAAGATACATGTCGCGATTCCCGGCCAGGGCATTGCGCCACATCACGGAGAGAACACCTTGCGCATCAAAGAACGCCGATGGATGGCAGCAGTTGCAGATGCTTCCATCAGGCGATTTGTAAACGGCAAAGTTCTTTGACCAGGTTGCGCCGGAGTCCGTGGAGTAAGCGCCCCAGAGTTCCATGCTCGGCTGGCCGGGGCGAATGTTGCGGAGGTCAAGCCAGGTGGCGAAAAGACCTCCCTTGGGTGATGCGGCCATAGTATGGAGGCCTTCCTGCGCGGCCTTTGCTCGATCGGTGACAGTCGGGCCCGGAGTCCAGGTTTTGCCGGCGTCGGTGGATCGCCAGGTTTTCAATTCACCATCGGAGACGGCGGAAATCACGAGTGTCTTTCCTGCGGACACGATACGCGGACCGCGGTGGTTACCGAGCGCAAGCTTTGCCGGGGTCGCAATCTGCACAGGTTCCGTCCAGGTCTTGCCGTCGGGCGACGTTGAGTAGTAAACGGCGTCTTCGGATCCGTACGTAGCGGCGATGCCATTGGCGGCGGAGGTGAGCTGGGGCTGTTTGAAATCGATACTCGCGGCCAGGAGCAGCGTGATCCAGAGCATCTGGTTATCATTTCACAGCTTCGATTCTTCGTTGCAGGGCGAAATATGTATTGGCCTGGGAGATCACGGGCAGAACCTGAACTGCCGACTGTTCCGTTACACACGGCCGTCCGCAATGCAGCTAGTCGTTGCGATCACTCCTTGGTCATCGTGATCGTGCCGACGCGGTCGTAAATCCATTTGGCAGGATTATGGTGTTGGGCGGAGAAGGTGCCCGCCAGGTTGCCGTCTTTCAGTTCCAGCTTCCAGCGTTGGGGCTCACCGCCTTCGAAATCGAGAAAGATGTAGAGGTTCACTTTCGCTCCCGATTGCTGGATATCCAGCTTTGGCCCGGGCTTGCCGGTTTTATCGATACGGGTTGCGGTGAGCTTCCCATTTTCCTGGCGGATTTCAATTGTGTGTTTTTCGTTGCGCTTCGTGCCTGCCTCGTCGGTGGACTGGGCTATGCCGGTCCAGCGGCCCGTGATGTCGGGAGCCGCGGGTTGAGCGACCAGTGCGAGGGAGAGCAGAACCGTGAGAGTAAATAGGCGATAGGCGCGTTTCATTTGTCGTGAACTATATCGTGTTTTTTCAGGCTTGGTCCGGCAGGATGAAGAATTCCTGGCGCTTCTCCAGGCAGTCTTTCCGTTCGGCTTGGCTTAAGGTAGCAAGGCGTGACTTGCCGGCGTTAAATACGGCCCGGGAAGAGAGACCGAGGCGGACTAAGTTGTCGCGGTCCTGGCGGGGAAGCATGAGATAGTGCTTGCGGCAATCGAAGCTGCGACACAAAAAGGGGCGGCGTTCGTAAATGGTGCAGCCCGAAGCACCGAGATAGAGGCAGCGTCCGTCGCGATCCGCGGCCAGAGCGAAGACGGTTTTACCCGAAGTGGCGTCGGTAAAGGATCGGGAGTGGTAGGAATTGACGTCATCGCCCTGTTCGGGGTGCAGCAGCAGGAGCTGGCTACTTTGGCAGCAACGGGTGCAGCCATTACAGGGGACTTCAGTGAGTGCGCTGGAGGGCACGGTCCATTGTAGAGCGCTATCAGAACAGGAGGGAAACCAGTGAGAATTCTCGAAACGTTTCCTGCAGGGTCAGGGCACTAACGATTATGAAATCGAACATCTTATGGCGCATGAGCGCTGTGTGCATCCTTGCCAGCGCGGGTTTGATTGTGGCGGATCTTTTCTTTTTGGTCCAATAGGGCGGCTTCCACGCGTGCCAGTACTTCGTCCCAATCGCTCTCTCTTTCGCTGGCGAAATAAACGCATGGTGGGGTACCAGGGGGAATCGTCCCGGCCGTCCAGCCAGCGCCAGTCTGCATCCCAATGAAGCAGGGTCCATACCGGTGTACCTAAGGCGCCGGCCAGATGGGCCACCATCGTATCGGTTGTGATAACAAGATCGAGACCGCGGATGGTACGCGCGGTTTCGGCAACGGAGACGTTCCCCCAGTCGGCCTGGTGGAACGTAGGGCTCCCGGGCGGGAGGTGCAACGTGGCGGCGCCACGCTGCAGCCCGGTAAGTTCCAAGTCCGTTATGCCATCCAGGAACCGGAAGCGCTCGAGCGGGACAGAGCGCTCCGGCCGCCAGGCGCCGGAAGCCCAGACAAGCCCGACGCGGAACTTGTCCGAAACCCGAGTCGTGGCGTTGGGAATACTAAGATACGGTACATCGGCTGGAATGGTTTCGAGCGTCACTCGAAGTGCGTATGGCACTTCCATCAATTCGATCTCTAAATCTACTTCGCCACCGCGCACTGCCGGAAGTAAATCCTGCAATTCCAGTTGTGGCTCGAACTGCACTTCGCGGCAAATTGCGCGCAAGCGTGGCAGAAATCGAACGAACTGCAGGGTATCGCCTAAACCGTGGAAACAGCGCACCCGAACGCGCTTTCCCGCGAGCGGTTCGCCTTCCCAAAGCCAGCGCTGGTGCTCGGGCA
Source organism: Bryobacterales bacterium (assembly GCA_963795835.1). Lineage (GTDB taxonomy): Bacteria > Acidobacteriota > Terriglobia > Bryobacterales > Bryobacteraceae > JALYXI01. The sequence continues at coordinate 721,293 of CAWCJC010000001.1, forward strand.
GATGGCTGCAGACAGCGCCTGTTGCGCGGCGGCAAGCCTGCACCCGGTCGCTTTCCCGCCAGGCGAGTTCGAATTCGCCCGCGGTCATGAAAGCGAGCCATCGTTCAAGCGCCGCATCGTCAGGATTCTCCGCCGCCTCGATGCCCAATCGAAACTGTTCCACGGCTTCCGAAATCCGCCGCTCACGGTAGAAGCAATACCCTTGCTCTGCGTGTGTCATGGAATATTCAAATACTCAGCCTATCCTGTAAAGATGACGGGTCCACTCTCCGCTGACGAACTAAGCAAAATGGACGCGTATTGGCGCGCCGCGAATTACCTTTCCGTAGGCCAGATTTACCTGCACAAGAATCCTCTGCTTCGCCAGCCGCTCACGCTGGACCACATCAAGCCTCGCCTGCTGGGGCACTGGGGCACAACGCCAGGTTTGAACTTCATCTATGTCCACATGAATCGGCTGATCGTGAAGCACGATTTGAATGCGATCTATGTCGCGGGGCCGGGGCATGGGGGACCGGGGATCGTCGCGAACGTGTATTTGGAAGGCACTTACACCGAATACTATTCGCACATCGGACATAACGAAGAGGGAATCCGCCGCCTGTTCCAGCAGTTTTCTTTTCCGGGCGGAATTCCAAGCCATGTATCGCCGGAAACGCCAGGGTCGATTCATGAGGGTGGCGAGCTGGGGTATTCGCTGGCGCACTCGTTCGGAGCGGCATTCGATAATCCGGACCTGTTGGTGTGTTGCGTGGTCGGCGATGGGGAGGCTGAGACGGGGCCGCTGGCCGCAAGTTGGCACAGCAACAAGTTTCTTAACCCCGTCAGCGATGGCGCGGTGCTGCCGATTCTGCACCTGAACGGTTATAAAATCGCGAACCCCACCATTCTGGCGCGAATTCCGGAAGGCGAGCTGGCCGAATTAATGCGCGGCTACGGTTGGGAACCGCACTTCGTGACCGGCCATGAGCCCGAACACATGTTCCAGACCATGGCGGAGACCATGGATCGTGTGCTGGAGCAGATTCAAGCGATTCAACGGAAAGCGCGCACGGAAGGCTTCACCGAGCGGCCGCGCTGGCCGATGATCGTGCTGAATTCTCCGAAGGGCTGGACAGGCCCCGATAAGGTAGACGGTAAACAGATTCAAGGTACGTTCCGCGCGCATCAGGTACCGCTCGAAAACCTCAACAAGAATCCGGACCACATCGGGATCCTGGAAACCTGGATGAAGAGCTACCGGCCGGAAGAGCTGTTCGATGAAAGCGGTGCGTTCAAGGCTGAAATTGCGGAGATTGCGCCCAAGGGCCATCGCCGTATGGGCGACAATCCGCATGCCAACGGCGGTCTTCTCAAACGCGAGTTGGAACTGCCGAATTTTCGCGACTATGCCGTGGACGTGAAAGCGCCCGGCTGCTGCGAAGCGGAAGCTACGCGCGTGATGGGAAGCTTGTTGCGCGACGTGGTGAAGAGGAATAGCGAGAGCCGGAATTTTCGGCTGATGGCACCCGACGAGTTCGAATCAAACCGCTGGAACAATGTGTTCGAGGCGACCGAGAGGCAGTTCACGGGCGAGGTGGAACCTTACGACAGCCATCAGGCGCACCAGGGCCGCGTGATGGAGGTGCTCAGCGAGCATCTTTGCGAAGGATGGCTGGAAGGCTATCTCCTGACGGGGCGTCATGGCTTCTTTACCAGCTACGAGGCGTTCATCCACATCATCGATTCCATGTTCAACCAGCATGCGAAGTGGCTGCGCACCACCAACCGCATTCACTGGCGCAGGCCCATCGCGAGCTTGAATTATCTGCTGAGCAGCCACGTTTGGCGGCAGGACCATAACGGCTTCAGCCATCAGGACCCCGGTTTCATCGACCACGTGATGAACAAGAAAGCGGACGTGATTCGCGTCTATCTTCCGCCGGACGCCAACTGTCTGCTTTCCGTGACCGACCACTGCCTGCGCAGCAGCCAATATGTGAATGTGGTGGTGGCCGGGAAACAACCGGCGCCGCAGTGGCTGAATATGGCGGACGCCGTGAAGCACTGTACATCGGGGATCGGCATCTGGGACTGGGCATGCAGCGACAAAGGACAGATTCCGGATGTGGTGATGGCGTGCGCGGGCGACGTGCCTACGCTGGAGACGCTGGCCGCGGTCTCGCTCCTGCGCGGGTATTTTCCAGAGTTGAAGATCCGCGTGGTCAACGTTGTAGACCTGATGACGCTCCAATCGTCAACCGAACATCCGCACGGCTTGAAAGATTATGAGTTCGATTCGATTTTCACGACGGACAGGCCGGTCATTTTCGCTTACCACGGCTACCCGTGGCTCATTCATCGGCTCACCTACAGGCGGCAAAATCACGACAACTTCCATGTGCGCGGATTCAAAGAAGAGGGCACCACGACCACGCCCTTCGACATGACCGTCCTGAATGATTTGGACCGTTTCCATCTGGCGGGCGATGCGATCGACCGCGTGCCGGGCCTGGCCGCGATCGGGGCGCACGCCAAGCAGGAACTGCGGGGCAAGTTGGTCGAGCATCGCGCCTATGTCACCGAGCATGGCGATGATCTCCCGGAAGTCAAGAATTGGAAATGGACGCCGTATAATTAGCATAAACGATATGAAACTGCTTACTGCTACCTTGATCTACTCCGCCGCCCTTTGCGCCGCGGACCTGAAGCTGGGTAAGCCGCTACAGCCTGGCGAGCCCCTTTCCGTTTCGCAAGTGCTGGCTTCACCCGGCCAATACGTCGGCAAGACGGTTCAAGTGAAGGGAAAGGTGACGGAGGTCTGCAAGGCGATGGGTTGCTGGATGAGCCTGACGGACGGGGAAGGCCACCTGATTCGCGTTCAGGTGGACCATGAGGGCGCGATCAAGTTTCCACAATCTTCCGTGGGGAAAACAGCGATTGCGGAAGGCAAACTGGAGCGCGAAGAGATGACGCAGGAAGAAGCTGTCGCAGCCGCTAAACACGAGGCCGAGGAGAATGGCCGGCACGCGGATACTTCGACTATCAAATCAGGGTTAGTGGTATACCAACTTGCCGGAACCGGCGCCTTGATTCTCGACAAATAAATAAACCAGCAGGATTCTTTCATTTCGATTAGAATTACCTAAAGTTGTTCGAGAAATGCCCGATTAAGTAAGCAGGGATACTTTTCGCAACTTTGGTATATGTTCTTTAATCAGTGTTTCCAGCGCAGGCGCGAAGTGTCTTTGAAAATAAAGACATGGATCGCGCTATGTATTCTGGGGGTATGCGGTTCTCTTTTCTTTTGGGCGCAGTCGCGCGAGAAAAGCCACCCATTACGCATAGGCTTCAGCCAATTCGCCCCTTACATACTGGATACGGGAGGAGATAGTCCGAGCGGCCTCGCCGCTGAAATGATGACCAAGGCGGCGGCCCGCGCCAAAATTCAAATAAGATGGGTGCGAATTAAAGATATCGACCTGTCTTTGAAAGAGGGTGAAATTGATATATATCCGCTTGGAACGTTAACGCCGGAAAGGAAAAGCCTGCTGTATGCAAGCGAACCCTGGTGGGAGAACGAGATCCCTCTCATTTCTTTAGATTCAAAACCACTACAGACAGCTGAGAGTTCGGCGGGAAAACGCGTAGGCATCCGCGGGCTTCCCGTGTTGAAGCACCTTGCCGAGGTTTTATTCCCGAAGGCGGAGTTAGTACTCATTCCGCGGATGGAGGACATGCTCGGTTCTCTTTGCGGCGGCGAGATCGACGCACTCTTTCTCGATATGCGGCTTTTAGAATCACAACTTCTTAAAGGCCAAAACCGGTGCGCCAATCAAAGTCTGCACGTAGCCTCAATTCCTAAGGGGAGTCTTTCGTTGGGTACGCTGGCCGCGCCTCGCGTGTCCGCTGCGGCGGACCTGCTTTATGAGGAAATTGCGCAACTTTCCGCGGATGGCACGTTATCGGAAATCGCCTCCCGATCGTCACTCTACAATTCCTATCAAAATCGCCACATCAAAGATACTTTGGATGCCCAACATCGTGCTGACATGATGCGTTATGGGCTGGGCGTAATGGTGATCATCTTGTTTGTGATCAGCACGCAAACTCAGCGCCTGCGTAAGGCCAGAAAAGTCGCTGAAAGCGCTCTCTATCAGGCTGAAGAAAGCAATCAGCGCTTCAACGCTTTCATGCGCCATATGCCGGCTGTGGCTTTTATCAAAGACGCAACAGGGTGTATGTCTTTCGTCAACGACCGGTTTGCGGATCTTCTGTCCGGGCCGGCGGAGCAGGCAATCGGCAAGAGCGACTACGAACTGTGGCCCCGTGAGCTTGCAGATGAATTTCGTAAGAACGATCTTCTCGTTCTCTCGCAGGATCGAAGTCAAGAGGTTCTCGAAACAGCTTTGAACGTAAAGGGCGAACCGCGCCACTACATCAGTTATAAGTTCCCGTTTTCGCATCCGTCCGGGGAAAAATTCCTGGGATGCGTGGCGGTAGATATCACGGAGCGCCTGCGTGCGGAAGAAGCTCTCAGGCTAAGCCAGTTCTCCATCGATTGTTCGCAGGAGACCATGATCTGGATCGATCAGCGCGGAATCATATTCAACGCGAATCAGGCCGCAACTCGAAATCTGGGATATGCCCTCGCGGATCTGATCGGGCGACATGTTTCCGAAATCAATCCGCTAATCGACCAGAAAGACTTCATCGCGTCCCGCCAGGAATTGAAAAACGCCGGTTCCATGACCATCGAATCACTCCACCGCAGAAAAGACGGCAGCGTGTATCCGGTGGAAATTCACCAAAACTTTCTGGATTACCAGGGCACGGAATATATCTGTTGCATGTGCCGTGACATCACGGAGCGGAAACAAGCGGAACAGGAATTGGCGCGGCAGGCGCAGCACGATGCGCTGACTGGATTACCGAATCGCCGTCTGTTGGAAACGTGTTTGTCCCGGGCCATTGAGTCCGCCCGGACGGAACAGTTGCCTGTAGCAGTCATTTATCTGGATCTGGACGGTTTCAAGCTGGTCAACGATACTTTGGGCCACGGCGTGGGCGACCAACTCCTGCAACATATCGCTTCACGGCTGAGAGGATCGTTGCGCGACGGAGACATGCTGTTCCGGATGGGAGGCGATGAGTTTTCCGCGGTTCTCACGGGGGATGCCGACTTCAACGCAGTTTCGCGGGTGGCCGACAGACTTCTCGCAGAGCTACACGAAACCTTTGTGGTGGAGAATCACGATCTCTCGGTTACGGCTAGCGTCGGCATTAGTCTCTATCCCGAAGACGGTCTGGAAGGCAGCGATTTGCTCCGTAAGGCGGATGCCGCCATGTACGAGGCGAAGCGCCAAGGTAAGAATAAAGTCCAGTTTTTCACCCCGGAGCTGGGGGCAACTGCGCGGGAGAGGCTTGAATTGGAAATGCATCTTCGCCGCGCGCTGGAGCGCCAGGAGTTTTCGCTGGTGTTCCAACCGGAGTTCTGTCTGACTACCGGCCGAATCGTGCGCCATGAGGCCCTCTTGCGGTGGAACCATCCCAGTTGGGGTAGCGTGTCCCCCCCGAAGTTTATTCCTGTCGCGGAAGATACCTCCCTCATCGTGCCCATTGGAAGGTGGGTACTCGAAGAGGCTTGCCGGAGGGCTGTTCAATGGCAGGAAACCGGATCGGAAGGCGTGGGCGTGGCGGTGAACGTCTCTTTGGTACAGTTCGGCAGACCCGACTTCATCGACACGATCCAGGACGTTCTTCACTGCTCCGGTCTGCCTCCGGATCTGCTCGAATTGGAACTAACGGAGAGCGTTGTAATGCAAGGCGTGGAAGACGTGAAAGATAAGATTGCACGTCTTCGAAAGTTGGGCGTCAGCGTCTCGATCGACGATTTCGGGACGGGTTACTCCTCTTTGAGCTACCTCCAGCAACTGCCGATAGATAGTCTGAAAATCGATCGGTCGTTTATCCGGAATATCACGCTTGATGAGAACGCGGTCTCCCTCACCAGCGCCATGGTTTCCATCGCGCACAGCCTGGGGATGAAGGTAATTGTCGAGGGGATCGAGACCCCCGGGCAGCTTGCCGCCATCCGCCGTCTCGGCTGCGACATCGGCCAGGGTTATTTACTGGGTATGCCGACGTGTCTGCCGATGAGGATCGCTGTCTGCGCAGCCGCCTAGCTCAAAACCCCAGCGCCATAATCCTGTAAGAGTCGTCAGCTCCTGCGGGGGCTCCAGTCCTAGAAAGTGGAATGCCGCTCGAAGTTCAGCCGGATCCCCGTTTGCTGAAATGGCCGGTGCGTGAGTCTGCTTACTGAGCTTTTCCCCCATGGCATTGCGCGCAATCGGCAGGTGCTTGTAGCGGGGGATGGGATAGCCGAGCAGTTTCTGAAGATAATTCTGGCGCGGCGTGCAATCGAGCAAGTCCGCCCCCCGCACCACATCCGTAATTCCCTGCTCCGCATCGTCCACCACCACAGCAAGATGGTAGGAGAAGACTCCATCGGCTCTCCGGATCACGAAATCGGGTTCGTCTTCCGCGCGCACTCTCCAGCTTACGGCCGAACTCGCGGGGACGCCTTCCTCCCGGCATCCCCTGACGCAGCCGGCTCGGGAGCAAACACAGGGATAACAGAGCCCGCGCTCCTGCAGACGTTCAAGAGCGTCCTGGTATGCCTCAAGTCGCGTACTCTGCCACAGAATTTCGCCGTCCCATTCGAACCCAAACGCGCGCAGGGTGTGCAAAATCCCCTCCGCAGAACCGGGCACCACGCGAGGCGGATCCAGATCTTCAATCCGCACCAGCCACTCACCTTTGTTACGCCGCGCATCCAGGTAGCTGCCCGCCGCGGCCACCAGGGATCCGAAATGGAGCGGCCCCGAGGGAGTGGGAGCAAAACGCCCGCGATACGCTCCGCGGGGAAGATACTCTCGATACAATATGCCTGTGCGCGCCATCGCGATCCTCCTGTTTACGGCCAATCTTCTCGCGGCCCAGACGTATTCGCATGAGATTCGGCCCATCCTGGCACAGCACTGCGCCGGTTGTCATAGCCCCGGACAAATCGCGCCGATGTCCTTTACTACGTACCGCCAGGTTCGTCCCTGGGCCGCTGCCATACGCGAAGCCGTTACCCAGGGCACCATGCCGCCCTGGCACGCGGCTCCCGGCGCGGCGCACGCGTTCAAGAACGACCGTTCTCTTTCCGCCAACGAAAAGGCTACCATCCGAGCCTGGGCGGATCACAATGCTCCCGAAGGCGACGCCACTCCCCCGCTCGCCGTCCCTGCTGCGAACTCCACCTGGAAGCTGGGGAAACCAGACATCACGATCCAGGTGCCTGGCTTTCAGGTGCCCGCGCAAGGTCCACTCCCCTATACATTCCTAATCGCGCCCGTTCACTTCGAGCACGACACCTGGGTTCGCGCCGCCGAATACCGCATCGACCAGCGTCAGGCCATCCATCACATCAATGCGTTCATCCGTTCTCCGGGTTCCAGTTACTTGGAGGGCTTCCCCCGCAATCAGCTCTTTGTCCCCTCCGTAGCGGAACGCGCCAAGCGAAGGCCCAATGAAGCCGTCTTCTCCCGCCGCGAACTGCTGCTCGGTTATGAGCCCGGCTACGTGCCAACTCCTTGGCTGGACGATGGTGCGAAGCTGATCCGCGCCGGCAGCGACATCATTCTGGAGATGCACTTCAACCCGAATGGTAAGGCGGCAGTCGACCATTCCGAACTTGGCCTCTACTTCGCGCCCGAACCTCCTCGATATCGAATCCTGGCGATCGACACCTTACGCGATGTCGATCTGGCCATTCCTGCCGATTCCGCCAGTTACCATTCCGAAGCCTCCATGACGCTTGGTCAACCGGCACGCCTGCTCTCGCTGCAACCACACATGCATGTGCGCGGAAGCAGCATGAACGTGAAGGCCTTTTATCCGGAGGGCCGCTCGGAAACCTTGATCGACGTCCCGCACTACGATTTCAATTGGCAGACCACGTATGTCCTGGCCCAGCCCGCCCTTTTGCCTAAGGGCACGCGAATCGTGTCAGTCGCGGGTTACGACAACACTGCCAACAACAAGTTCAATCCCGATCCTGCCGCGACCGTACACTGGGGCGATCAGACCACCGATGAGATGCACGTCGCGTTTCTTGAGCTGGTGATCGACCGCGACTCCGACCCGAACTCGCTCTTCGAGGCCGCGCCGAAAATGATCCGCGCGTCCCAATGACAGTGAAGGATAAGACGAACTTCCACCGGCTGCGTGCGTTCCTGGCGCAAGCCGGATGAAGATTGCGCTTCTGGTTCACGATTACCATCGCTCCGGCGGCCATAGCCGCTATGTAGCGGAATTGGCGTCGCGATGGGCGGCGAATCATGAGGTACACGTCTTTGCGAATACGTTTGAACCTGAGCCGGGAGTCACGTTCCACCGGGTACCGGCCAGCCGCTCGAACGCGCTCGCACTGATCCTCACGTTCCGGCGTAATGCAAGCCGCATGCTGCGCGGCATGCATTTCGATATCGTCCATGACCAGGGACTTTGCGCCACAAAGCCAAACGTGATCACCGCGCACATCGTGAATCGCGCGTGGTCGCAAGCAAGGCCGGATGCCGGTTTGAAGGAGCGGCTCTTCGGGGCCCTGATCGGCGCGCTGGAGCAATGGCAGTACGGCCGGGCACAGGTGATTGCGGTCTCTGAGCGGGTGCGCCACGATCTGAAAACAGCTTATGGCGTGGAAGCTCCGGTTACGGTAATCCATCACGGCGTTGATGCGGAGAAGTTCACGCCCACGGTGAAGAACCGCGGCTCCGAACCGAACTATCTCTTCGTTGGCGATTTCCGAAAGGGTGTCGAAGCCGCTATCCGTGCTCTCGAGTCGGGCCGTCTGGTCTGCGTCGGGAGCACGCCGCCTGAGCCGTACCGGCAATTGGCGAAACAGCTTGGGCGCGCGGATCGCGTTGAGTTTCACGGAGCAACGAACAGGATTGAGGAGTATTACGCCAAAGCCGATGTCCTGCTGCTCCCTACGCCATACGATGCCTTCGGCATGGTGGTCCTCGAAGCGATGGCTTCGGGTCTGCCGGTGGTGGTAAGCCGGAACGCGGGCGCGAGTGAGCTGATTGAACATGGCGTAAATGGGTTTGTCTTGCAGGACAACGCAGATCTTTCCGCGCTCATGCAGCAGGCCGCGAAGAGTGATGTCGGAGCAGCGGCCCGCCAAACAGCGCTGGCTCACTCCTGGGATCGCGTGGCTGCCGAAACCATGGCTGTCTATGAACGCGCCCGAACCGCGCCGAAGCTTCTCGCCTTCGCGACACAGGGCGCCGGCGGCAATGACGAAGCACGTCTCCGGGCACTGCTTGCAAACCATCCCGCGGATTGGTTCCCATTCCGGCGCACGTTCAATCTCGATCTTTGGCGAACGCTGATCAGGTCCCGCTACCCTCTCGTCGTGATGGAAGGAACCGGGATTGCGGGCGGACTTCCGCTGATCGCCGCCAAGTTCCTGGCTGGGCAGCGCTACATCGTCAGCAGCGGCGATGCCGTCGCACCGTTCGTTCGGCAAAAACAGCCCTGGCTGACACCGCTCTTCGCACTGTATGAGCGGTTGCTCTACCGGCACGCGGCAGGCTTCATCGGCTGGTCGCCGTATCTCACGGGACGGGCTCTCACCTTCGGCGTTCCCCGCGCCGCCACTGCCGCCGGATGGTCCCCCAGCTCACTTCGAAGCAGTCACGGCCCACGCACCCGCGAACAACTCGGGATCCCTCAAGACGCGCTCGTCATCGGCATCGTGGGCTCGCTTGCCTGGACCGCGAGCGTCCGTTACTGCTACGGATTGGAGCTTTCCGAAGCGGCGCGCCGTACGCAGCGTCCGGACATTCGCTTCCTGATTGTCGGCGAGGGCAATGGCCGTGCGGAATTGGCGCGCCTTTCCGATCCCCGCGTGATTCTCACCGGCTTCGTTCCGCGCGAAACTGTGCCGGACTACTTAGCCGCAATGGATCTGGCGAGCCTGCCACAAAGCTGCGACGGCGTCGGCTCCTTCCGCTACACCACCAAGCTCAGCGAATATCTAACCGCCGGGCTGCCCGTGGTCACCGGTCAGATTCCGGCTGCCTACGATCTCGACGAGGGCTGGCTCTGGCGCCTGCCCGGCCGCGCTCCCTGGACCGAAACCTATATCGAGGCGCTTGCAAAGTTGCTGGATTCCCTCACTCCGGCGGAGCTTGCGCGCAAGCGCGATTGCGTCCCCGGCGCGCTTCCCCTGTTCGATCGCGCGGCACAGGTTCGCCGTGTGACGAATCTGATCGACGACGTTCTATGCGAGTAGCTCTCCTGTGCGATTCGCCGGATGAACACTGGCCCAGCATGGATATCGTCGGCGACATGCTGCAACAGAACCTCCGTCCTCCGATAGAGCCGCAACAGATCCTGCGGCCGATTCGCAAAGTCACTCCCAACCTTGCGCTGAACCGGCTATGGCTTCGTTTTGTCGATTACCCACGCTGGGTTCGGCGCAATCGCTCCCGCTTCGATGTATTCCACATTGTGGATCATTCGTATTCGCAGTTAGCCCACGAGCTTCCGCCGGAGCGCACGGTCATCACCTGCCACGACATCGATACTTTTCGTTCCGTACTGGAACCGAAGCAGCACCCTCGCAGTCCCGCCTTCCGGATGATGACCAAACGAATCCTCGCCGGTTTCGAACGCGCCGCTCACGTCGCCTGCGATAGCAGCGCTACGCTGGCCGATCTGGAACGTTTCAACGTGCTGCCTCGTGCCCGCATGTCCGTAGTCCCGCTTGGCACGCATCCCTCCTGCTCCCCGGAACCCGATCCCGAAGCCGACTTGAAAGCCGCTGCGCTCCTCGGCCCCCCCGGCCAAACTGTGGACATTCTCCACGTCGGAAGCACCATCGCCCGCAAGCGCATCGATGTCCTTCTGCGCGTCTTTGCTGAGGCCAAAAGAACAATCCCGAATTTGCGTCTTCTTCGGGTAGGCGGCCCGTTCACCCCCGAACAAGCGGCGATGGCGGGAGAAGGCGTGCTGGTGCTTCCGTTTGTGGACCGCGCGACCTTAGCGGCCATTTATCGGCGCGCCTCTCTGGTCCTGCTTCCCTCAGACGCAGAAGGCTTTGGTCTTCCCGTTACCGAAGCGCTCGCCTGCGGCACGCCGGTTCTGGCAAGCGATTTGCCGGTGCTCCGCGAGGTCGGCGGACACGCTGCCGAATACTGCCTACCAGCCGATGTTCCTTCCTGGACAGCAGCACTATTGAGGCTTATTGCCGAACGAGATGAATTCCCACAGTCCTGGGAAACAAGGCGATTGAAAGGTATCGCGCAATCGCAGCTGTTTTCCTGGGCAAACTATTCCATTTGCATGACTAACGTGTACAATAAACTTCTTTGAGCCATAATTTACCGTGAGTATGCGTACCAAGGTGTTTTGAAAACGTAACCAGCGCAGATGCTGACGAACCCACGCAATCTCACAGAGAAGCGAAGCATTTCCTAAAACCCGGCATTTCGGCTTCCTCAAGGACCGATTGCGTGTCTTGCAGGTGGGCAAATTCTATCCTCCGGAATATGGAGGGATGGAAAACCATCTCCATGTGCTCTGCAATGAACTGCGCGATTCCGTGGAACAAAGCGTCCTGGTCGCGAATAAGACTCGTCAGAGCCTAACTGAAACCGTCGATGGCATTTCCGTGGTTCGCATGGGTGCCCTGCTCGATTTCTTTGGTGCCCCGGTTTGCCCATCTATGGTGCAGGCGCTCCGCTCCACCAAGGCGGATCTGCTTCACATCCACCTTCCCAATCCGATAGCCGTGCTCGCCTATCTCGCTAGCGGCTTTTCGGGCCCGCTGGTTTTCACGTATCACAGCGATATCGTGCGGCAGAAACTCTTAGGATCTGCTTTCTCCGCCATCCTGCACCGCGCACTTGACCGTTCGGCCGCGATTATCGCGACTTCGGACAAGTACATTGAAACGTCGCCCATTCTGCAAGCTCATCGCGATAAGTGCCGCGTAATTCCGCTGGGCATCCCGCTCGAACGCTTTCACAGCCCCGACCCCCACATCGTGGACTGGATCCGGAATCAGTATGGGCCTTCCATCGTCGTAGCCGTGGGGCGATTGGTGCACTATAAAGGTTTTGAGCACCTGATCCGGGCCATGAAGCGCGTGGACGGCCACTTGCTGCTGATCGGGAACGGCCCGTTGCGCGCGGAACTGGAAGCCCTGGCGCGTTCTCTTGGCATACACGAACGCGTCACCATCCTGAGCGGAGTTGCCGATGTCGTGCCGTATTATCACGCCGCGGACGTTTTTGTCCTGCCTTCCGTCAATCGCAGCGAAGCGTTCGGATTGGTGCAGGTGGAAGCCATGGCCTGCGGCAAGCCCGTGGTCAACACCCAACTTGCCAGTGGCGTAACGTTCGTTTCGCGGCATGAGGAGACCGGAATCACGGTGCCTCCCTCAGATGCAAACGCTCTCTCTGCGGCCCTGAATACGCTCCTGAAGAGTCCGGAAATGCGTGCCCGCTTGGGGAGCGCCGCCCGCATCCGTGTGGCCACCGAGTTCAACGTGGAGGTGATGGCCAATCGCACCCTCGCCGTCTACGAAGCTGTGATGAAAGGCCGTTGACCTGTCCCGCCTGCCTCTCCGAAGCCCGTCTTCAAGAATCGCTTTCCACCGCTGAACTGGCCCGCCATTGGGGCCGCACCAAAGCTCATGGTCCTGCAAGCTCTGCTGAAATCGAAAGCTTTGTCCGCCAGGATATTGGCTGCGACGCAATCGAAATCCACTGCTGCACGCGATGCGCCCTGGAGTTTACCGAGCCTGCCCACACCTGGAACGCCGCGCATTACCCCCATGAGGAGCATTCTCTCGGGTGGGACCATGCGGAAGCACTTCGGACCTTGGCAAAGCTAGGCTCCCGCACGGTTCTCGATATCGGATGCGCCACCGGGCAATTCTTAGAAGAGCTGAAGACGCAGGGCCATCAGGCGACGGGAATCGATTTCTCTGCTGAGGATATCGCCATCGCCCGCGCCCGCGGCCTGGAGGCCTACGTGGCGGACCTGAGCCGCGATAATGAGTTGGTATCCGGCAGCCGCCGTTTTCAGGTCATTACCTTGTTCCAGGTCATCGAGCACCTGGAAAGGCCGGACCTGGTCTTCGCTGGTATCGACCGGGTCGCCGCGCCCGGAGCCCTGCTGTTGATTGGTTGCCCCTCTTCGCGCCGGTACACGCGCCATTTTCATCACCCTCAACTTGTCGGATCCAGCGATTTTTGGGATTCCCCGCCCCAGCACGTTTTGCGCTGGACCCCCGAAGCGCTCACGCGATTCGGAGCCCGCCACGGCTGGCTGGTGGAGCGAATCGCTTTCGAGCCGTTGCAGCCAAGGCACGCCGCCGCCCATCTGGCCGGTTTAGGAGCTTTCTCCGGACGGCCTTGGGCTCGTCGTGCCGCAACCCTCGGGTATTTTTTGCGTTTAAGACACAGTGATTTAACAGGAATCCGCCTTTTTTGGGCAGCTCGCCGCGCGGATTAGCATGGGAGCATAGAAAGAGGGTATTTCTTGGTGAATCGTTCTTTACTCGCCTTTTTGGCGGCGCTGGAACTGGGCTGTATTGGCAGTGTCGCTTCCCGCTCGGCAGCTGCTTCTCCGCCCGTTCAGAGCGTCGCGGGAACACTTCACCTCTCGCCGCAGGGGGATCTTACGCGCGTGGCGTCGGTTGAATACCGTTTTGGCAATTTCCGGATCGCGAAACAGACTCGCCCGCCTTTTACTTTCGATTGGAATTCCGCCTTTGCCGCCGATGGTTCAAGCCAGATCACAACCATCGCGCGCGACTACCTGGACAGAATTGTCTGGGAGACGGACCAGCCCGTAACAATTCAGAATTACGGCAATCATCGCGGAACTCATCGACAATCCGTTTAGCGGCGGTCCGGTTAGCGGCAGCGTCCCGCTCACGCTCCACGCTATTGATTCGAAGCACTTTCCCGCTTACTGGCAGATCTTTATCGATGGTGAACTCGCCGCGCTCCGTTTTACAGATCAGGGCGGCAAGAACGAAAACACGATCACGCAGACACTGGACACGACGCGGTATCCGAATGGTACGCACGAATTTTCTTACTCGGTCCACAGCAATGATTACAACAATTCAAACCCGTCAGGGGGCAACCTCGATTTTCGCGGTGGTGTAACGCAGAGAGTGCAGTTCGATAACGGTCGTACCTATATGGAGCCGGTGGCCAACTTACTGCACGTCTATGCCGCGCCTGGTGATACCGTCTCTTTGACATGCCAGCGCCTCTATACGAATCTCGATTCGGACGCCTGCCAAGCCCCGCAGTGGTCGTCAGCTGATCCGAGTGTCGCCGCAGTGGATGCGAGCGGCAACATGAGCGCCATCGCTCCGGGCTTCACCACTGTTACGCTCACCGAAGCGAATCTCACCACAAGTATTCGCGTCTGGGTGAAGACCGAGCCGGGTCTGCCCCATTTCATCGGCAACGGCCAGATGTCCACGAGCTATATCGAGGGAAGTTCCGTTTTCGTCATCTCTCCCTTTCTGCTCGACCCGGCTTCCGTGCGGAGCGATCCGGCGCTGCTCGCTCAGGTGAAGCTTGCGGGCGTGAACACCCTCTCCCGAGGTTTCTATCAGAACGTTCAGGACATCAAGACTTCCTTCGCCGATTGGAAACAGGGTTTTGACGCTCTGGTCGCGCCGGATTGGGCTTGGGCCAAGGACAATGGCTTTCACGTTCTACCGACAGGGGATGACGTGGCGCGCAACATCGGCAGCGAGGGTTGGCGGACCCTCAACTGGCCTTATGGAAAGCAGGCAGTACAGTACGCTGTCCAGAGCTTGGCCCAGAGCGGCACCGCGATTTCCGTCGACATGTTGGACGAAAGCTCCGGTTTTTGGGGCGCGAATCCCATTCCACCCGGCAAGATCGGGAGTGCTCACGCGATTCAATCTATTACCTGTGACTCAGGAGTATGTACGGCTCTATGGCCGGAAATCGGTTCGACGCAATTTCATGATGCCGTCAATCCCGGTTTGACATTCACGCTCACGGGTGACCCGCGTCTCGCCACGCCGGCCGGGAAAACCTATCAGGTTGGCACGGTAACTGAAAATGGCTTCGTTTTTACGAGTGCTCTGCCCGTTTCCGATACCTTCAATCAGAACTTAGAGTTCCAATGGTTTGCGCGCCAGAACACCTGCTCCGGCGCTCCTTGTGCCCCACCGGTTTTGAATGACGCGCTCGCCACAATCAGTGATTGGGTTCGTTCCGCTCCTTTTACGTTTCCGATCAGTTGGCCGCCAGCGGGCATTGCGCTCCCTACTGCCCAGGCAAATTGGATGGGAAATGGCAGCGTGAGCGACTACGCCTCGCATTATTGGGATTCCAACCAACAACGGAAAACCTACGTTTTCGGGGAAGGGATTCGGGAGACCACCAACTCCATGCTGGCTGCCTATTATGCCCGTCAGCCCTACATGCAGCTCGATAAACCTCAAGTGATACTTCAAGGTATTTCCGGGCCCAACTACACGAAAAATTCCCCCGTGGGATTCGGTTCTTACAATCCCCCACTCGACGATTTGCAGCATGGAGGCTTCTTACCGAAAGCGTCGTAAGCGGGATGTTTTCAGCGGCGGCAGTTGGCAATGTCGGACTCCGGCTCTATGAATTCGAGACTTTTGACAATTACGACAGCACCAAGCGGCAGGGCTTAGGCGGAGGGGGAATCCAAACGGGCGCTGGTCCCTTTTATGGAGAGGTCGCCAACTGGCAGGCGATGGCTTACGGCGCCAATGTCTTGACGAAACCGCTGCAGTCTTACTTGCTAAGCACACCGATCAACAGTCCGGCTTACGGCCGCAACCTGATTACCGCTGCGCGCCAAAGTGATGCTGGCCGCATGCTGATGATTGTGAATTCCTGGGACGGCCCCCGCCAGATCAACGTCGACTTCACTCCTTACAAATTCGGCTTCGGCGCGTTTCGCTACCGGGTAAGCGAAACCGGAATTCGCACGTTGATAGAGCCCGATAGCGCGGGAGAAACAATCACGCTCGATTCCGGCGAAACCGTGGCCTATATCTTTCCAAACGCGCAAACGTCCCCGGTGGATACCGTTTCGTTCACGCCGGAGACGCCGGGTGCTCCTAACGCTTTGCGTTATGGCTATCTCTATGAAAGCAACATCGAAGCGTTTGGAGAAGCCATTGATTGCGACAATGGCTGCTCCGTAACGGTGGACCGCACACTGGGACCGTTCTTTTATCAATGGGTCCCGGCGGGGGCGCTTCCCTCCCCTGTTAAGGTCGCATCGATTCCAATTCGGAGACCTCGGCCGGTGAAAGCCGGAAATCCAGCGCGCCAATAACTCCGTCGACCTGCTTGGGCGAACGAACTCCAACAATCGCGGCGGTTACTTCCGGACGGCGCAGTGTCCAGGCAATGGCCACCTCGCCCGGCGTCCGGCCGTAGCGGTTGCCCATCTCACGCATCCGCTCCACCAACTCCAGGTTCTTGGTCAGCTTCGGTTCCTGGAATTGTGGCGTACGCTTCCGGAAATCGTCATCGGGCATCGCGGCAATCCGCTCCCGGGTCATCGACCCGGTGAGTAATCCGCTCTTCATTGGCGAATACACAATCACACCGATGTTGTTCTGCCCGGCGTAAGGCAGGATGGATTGCTCGATTTCAGGCGAGAGCAGCGAATAGGGTGGCTGTAGCGAAGTAATGGGAGCAATCTTCTGGGCCCGCTTCATCTGATCCACGTTGAAGTTTGAGACGCCGATGTACCGCACTTTGCCTTGCTCTTTCAGGCGAGCCATCTCCGTCCAGCCCTCCTCGATGTCCTCGTCGGGCTCGGGCCAGTGAATTTGATAAAGATCGATAACGTCCAGCTTCAGGCGGCGCAGGCTATCTTCCACTTCGCGCCGGATGGATTCGGCTTTCAAGCTCTTCCCGATCTCGCGCTTCTCATTCCACACGCGCTCGCACTTGGTAAAGACATAAGGCTTGCGGGCGCGCCCCTCAAGCGC
This sequence comes from Bryobacterales bacterium, assembly GCA_963795835.1. Lineage (GTDB taxonomy): Bacteria > Acidobacteriota > Terriglobia > Bryobacterales > Bryobacteraceae > JALYXI01. The sequence goes on from CAWCJC010000001.1 coordinate 738,373, forward strand.
CTTTGCGACTACCTCTTCGGAGTGGCCCAAACCGTAGACGGCCGCGGTGTCAATCCAATTGATGCCGCGATCCAGCGCCTCGCGCATCGCGCCAATGGATTCGTCATCGTCTTGAGGCCCCCATCCGAACGCCCAGCCTCCGCCCCCGATGGCCCACGCGCCGATCCCGATGGCTGTCAAATTCATGTCGCTATTGCCTAGCTGCCTGGTTTGCATAACCTTTAGAATAGAGGATCAATCCAAGGAGAATCATGGCTGAACAGAACGCCGCAAATCATACAAGGTTCGACCCGGTATTCCACTTCTTTCTGCTGCCGGTAAGCTTCGCCAACGTAGTGGTAGAGCTGTTGGCCATGTACCGGCGGCCCACATACTCCGAGTTGTGGGCTTTGGTTCTGGCAATCGCGTTCTTTCTAGCGATATTCAAGATTCGGATTTACGCGCTGAAGGTGCAGGACCGGTTGATCAAGCTTGAAGAAACTCTGCGTATGCAACACGTTTTGCCCCCGGATATGCAGGGGGATGTGGCGAAGTTGCGGCATGGGCAGTTCGTCGCCCTACGCTTCGCCTCTGATGAAGAGCTGCCCGGGCTTGTGCAACAAACCGTTACGAATAACTGGAAAGGGAAGGATATCAAGGGCGCCATCAAGAACTGGCGCGCCGATCACTTCCGGGTTTGAGCCCGGCCAACGCCAGGCCTTTCGCCACTGATGTGAATTCCTCTCCGCCGGAGATCCGCTGCGCTCCGAACAGGTGCTCGAATACCCGGCGGACAGCGGGGACCAGCGAAGTTCCCCCGGTCAGGAACACCCGGTCGATACTCCGGTCCGTCCGCGCGATCAGCCGATCGACCGCGCCGCGGATCTGGTCCAGTTCGGGCGAGATCCACTCTTCGAAGTCGGCGCGCTCAATTCGCTGTTCGATCTTCAGGGCTGGGTGCTCAAACCGGAACAGCGCACTTTCGTTTCGGGACAACTCGAATTTCGCCCTCTGCACGGCGCGATGAAGTTGCAGGCCGAGATCGTTTTCGACCAGCGCTATCAGCTTCTCGATGCGATCGGGTTCAAGTGCGGTCGCGGCGACGGATTTCAGCATTCGCATGGTTTCCTGCGAGCGCAGGAACGAGAGGTGATGCCATCGCTCCAGCTTCCGGTAAACCGATGTAGGGACTGGCAGAGTCTTGTTGAGCGAGCGATAGCTGGAACCTTCCCCGAGCAGAGGCGAGACGACGTGGCGGATGATGGTGGCATCGAACGCATCGCCTGCAAGAGGGATTCCTTCGTTGCCTAGAATCCTGCGGCTTTGCATCAGGCAGAAATCGCTGGTGCCGCCGCCGAAATCCGCGATCAGAATGAGTTCATCTTGATCGACGCGGCTCTTGTAAGCGTAAGCTGCCCCGACTGGTTCGAAGACCAGCTGCACGTGGCCGAAGTCCGCCGCCACGTACGCTGCCTTGAGCCGCTCGACCGCCAAGTCATCGTCTTCTTGCGTTTGCGCGCCGACGAATTGAACCGGCCTGCCCGCGGTAACTTTGGCAGTGCGCTCCGGCAAGCTGCTGCCCGCCTCTTTGCGGAGGGCTCGCAGAAGCACGGTCACTAAGTCTTGCGCGGTGTAGCGGCGACCCGAAATGTTCGTGGCAGTGAAGCTGCGCGCGGCGAGCAGAGACTTGAAGGACTGAATGAGGCGCCCGCCGCTTTCGCCTTCGGCGTGCTCGGCAAGGTAGGCTTCGATCGCGGCGGGCCCCGCACACACCGGCTTTCCTCCGGCGGGGAAGAAGAGCACACTGCGGAACGTGTCGGCGTTGCCCAACGGAATCATGCGCACGCCCGTAGCGTCATGCACCGCAATGGCGCTATTGGTGGTGCCGAAATCTATGCCGATTTCAGACACTGTGCAATGAGCTCGACCGCAGGGCTTTCAAAAGGGGGGCCGCCAAAGAAGAGGGTTTCACGGGGTTGGCCGGGGCGGAAGATTGTGAGTGATTGGCCTTCGATCACCGCGAGTTTCGCTTTCAGTTCCGAAGCGGCTGCCTGTGCGGGTGCGGCTCCGGTCTCGAATGCGGCCAGCAGATAAGGACCGGCGGGCGATACTGCACGGACCTCCGCGACGGATGCCACCCCGAGTAAGGGCTGATCCGAACCCAAAGCGTGCGCCAGATTCCAGCAGCCCGCGCGTGTGTTGAAGAAGAGAATGGGCGGCTTGCTGCCGTGCGGCTGAATGGCAATCACGCTTTCGGGAAGCGCGGCGGGAGCGTTACGGCGCAGGTATCGGACGGTGTCGCGAATGGTGGGCGTGCTGAACAGCATTTGTACGTGTAGCGGTTGTCCAGTGGCTTGCTCAATGCGCGTAACTAACCGCATCGCGGAAAGCGAATGGCCTCCGAAGTTGAAGAAGCTGTCCGTAACGCCGAATTCGTTGTTGCCCAACACTTCGCGCCATATCGGGAGGAGTTGCAGTTCCATCGGGTCGGGGGCGGGGCTTGGTTCGTCGGGAGCGGGCTCAAATTGCGGTACGGCCAGGGCCGAGCGGTCCAGCTTGCCGTGAGCGTTGACGGGTAGCCGCTCCAGGTGGAAGAAGCGGCTGGGCACCATATAGGCAGGAACCACATCGGCAACATGCGCGCGCAATTCCTCTTCAGGTGCTGGCTCACCCGTGTACCAGGAGTAGAGGGTTTGCTCGCGAATCGCCGCGGCCGCCCCGGTCACGCTGGCGTGCCGCGCCACCGCCGCTTCTACTTCGCCCAGTTCGATGCGGTAACCCCGCAGCTTGACCTGCGTGTCGAGTCTCTGAAGGAACTCGAGCTGCCCATCGCGGCGGTATCGTACGCGGTCCCCCGTAGAGTAAGCGCGTTCCCCGTTTGGGAGAGTAACAAAGCGCTGTGCAGTTAGCTCAGGCCGCTTCCAGTAGCCGAGCGCTACTCCGTCGCCCGCGATAAACAGCTCGCCCGGCACGCCCACGGGAACCAACTCGCCGTGTTGATCGAGCACGAACAACCGCGTGTTCGCGATCGGGCGCCCGATGGTTACGTTTCCGCTCGTCACGCGCCCCATGGTGGACCAAACGGTTGTTTCGGTTGGTCCGAACATGTTCCAGACCGTGCAAGGCAGTTCAGCCAGACGTTCCGCGATGTTCGGCGGCAATGCTTCAGCGCCTACCAACAGCTTGAATCCCGCCGCTGGCCGCCACCCCCTATCGAGCAGCCACGCCCAAAGCGCCGGTGTCCCTTGCATGATGGTCGCGCCGCTGGATTCGAGCAAGCCGGGGAGTTCTTCAAGGGTGCCCAGCACCACCTTGGCCCCGCAATAGAGCGGCAACCAGAGCTCCGGTATAGACATGTCAAACGCCGCGGTAGCGAGCGCAAGCATCACGTCTTCCGGACCTACGGGAACTGTGGTCCGCATGGATTCGAGCAGGTTCAGGAGCGAGCGATGGGAGACTTGCACGCCCTTTGGCTTGCCGGTGGATCCCGAAGTGTAGATGACGTAAGCCGTCCCATCATCCATTCGGGACGTCCGCGACTTCATCTCGCATGAACTGCTGCCGCTCCGAGGGATACGCGGGATCGATGGGCACGTACGCGCTCCCCGCCTTCCAAATCGAGAGCAGCGTTGGGATCAATTCGATTGCCCGATCCACCACCACAGGCACCAGCCGATTCCGCTCTGAAGCGGGTGCCACGGAGTCCAGTTGGGCATAGGTCAGGCTCGTTCCCCGGCATTCGACGGCGATCGCATCCGGCCGTTGCTCGGCCTGTCTCTGGAACGCGGCCACGAAATCGCCCTCGGGATAAGGCGCGCTTGTCCGGTTCCACGCTGCAAACTCCTGCAACTCCGCCGGTGTGAGCATCGCAAGCTCCGCAATCGGGCGCCCGGGATCCCGCATCGCCGCTTCGAGCAGCATTCCATAGTGTCCGGCCATGCGCTCGATGCGGGCCGCGTCGAACAGGTCGCGGTTGTAATCGATAGACCCGCTGAGCGTACCGGCCGTGGTCTCGATGTTCATCGAAAGATCCAGCTTCACCCATTCGGGTTCATAGCGCGTCTCCGAAGCAGTCACGCCCGGCAAGTCAAGCACGTTCGGCGCGGCATTCTGCAGTGCGAACATCACCTGGAAGAACGGTGTGTGCGCCAGGGTGCGCTCCGGCTGCAAGGCTTCCACCAGCTTTTGAAAGGGGATCTCGCCATGGGCCTGGCCATCGAGCACGGTCTCCCGCGTTCGAGCCAGTAGATCCGTGAAGCAATCCGCCCCTTGAAGGCGCGTCCGCAGAGGAAGCGTGTTCACGAAGAAGCCGATCAGTGGTTCCGTTTCGAGACGCACACGATTCGCGAACGGAGTGCCGACGACCAGATCGCTAATACCTGTGTAGCGATGGAGCAGCACCTCGAAGCCGGCGAGCAGCGTTGTAAATGGAGTAACGCCCTGCTCTCGGCTGAAGTTCGCCAGCAGAGCCGCAAGGTCTTCGGTCCAACTGAAGCAGAACCGCGCGCCACGATAAGTAAGCGCGGCTCCGCGCGGCCGGTCGGAAGGAAGTTCGAGCGGCGGCCCCAGTCCGGCCAGGTGCTCCCGCCAGTAAGCGAGGTCGCGCTCGCCGCCGCCCCATGTGCAATCCGCGTATTGCAAGGCAAGCGGCGCCAGAGCCGCGCCCCGGTAGAGCGCGCTCAATTCGCGGAAGATCACGCCCATTGACCAGCCATCGCTCACAATGTGATGCATGGTCAGGAGAAACTCCCACTCCTGCGCATCCAACGGCACAAGCGACGCGCGCAGCAAAGGAGCTTGCGCAAGATTGAACGGCTGAGCAGCATCTGCGCGGGCCTCGGCAGAGGTCAGGATCGGGATGGAGGCCTGAACATGAGGAGCGATGGTCTGCACCGGCTCGCCGTTTACGTTCGCGAAGGAAGACCGCAACACATCATGGCGCGCGATGAGCTGGTTCAGCGCATCCGTAAGGCGCTCCGCGTCAACAGGTCCGGTGAGGCGCACCGCTGCGGGAATGTTGTAGAGAGCCCGTTCCTCTTTGTGAAATTGATGCAGAAACCATAGACGCTCCTGCGCGGGCGAAAGCGGAGGATGTGGGTCACGTTTGGGTACCGGCGTGGGCGTGCGTTGCGACTGCAGCGCCTGAATTCGCTTCGCCAACTCGCGCAAGCTGGGAGCTTCGAACAGGACACGCGTGGAAAGCTCGACGCGCCACATCTCCCAAACGCGCGAGAGAACCTGCGCTGCAAGAAGGGAGTGGCCGCCCAGATGGAAGAAGTTGTCCGTGGCGGAAACCCGGGGTGTTTGCAGAACTTCGCTGAAGATCTCGGCAAGCGCTTTCTCCACCATTCCCACGGGCGGTTCGAACGGTGCCCGGGCCTGTTCCGGCTTCATTGCCGAGAGCGCGCGCCGGTCCACTTTGCCACTGGTGGTGAGCGGGAACCGAGACATCGCGAGGATCTTGCCGGGTACCATGTGGGCCGGCACCAGTGAGGCCAGTTGGGAGTGGATTGGTTCGGTAGCCAAGTCGGGTGTGAGATAAGCCGCGAGCGCGCCATTTTCCGCGACTACGATCGCCTCAGCCGCGCCGCAGCTCTTGAGAGCCGCTTCCACCTCGCCCGGCTCGATGCGAAAGCCGCGGATCTTAATCTGTTGATCGGCGCGTCCCAGAAACTCCAGCGTTCCGTCGGGTAGAAAGCGAACCAGGTCGCCGGTTCGGAACAGGCCGTCATCGCTATAAGCCGCAGAGACTCCCGCGCCGCCGATCCACAATTCCCCATCAATCACAAACAGCTGCGTCCGTGCCAGCGCGCGGCCAATCGGTACAGGACCCTCGCCGGGTTGCACGCGGCACATCGTCGAAGCGATGGTCGTTTCGGTGGGACCGTACAGATTCCAGAGTGCTTTCGTCCGTTCCAGGATGCGGTTGGCCAGATCGCGGGGCAGCGTTTCACCTCCACAAAGCGCAGTGAACTCAGGGCTGCCTTCCCAACCGGCGTCGAGCAACAATCGCCATGTCGCCGGAGTGCCGAACATCATTGTTGCTCCAGACTCCCGAAGCAGCCGCGCCAGTTGCGCGCCGTCCCGGGCTTGTTCGCGGGTGGCGACAATCAGCTTTGCGCCAGCCGCGAGCGGGAGCATCAGTTCCATGGCGGAGATGTCGAAAGCGACGGTAGTCACGGCGACAAATCGATCGTCTGGCCCGATTCCGACCCTGTACCGAACGGATTCGAGGAAATTCGTAAACGCGCCGTGTGTGATGGGGACTGCCTTTGGCTGGCCGGTCGAACCGGAGGTGTAGATGATGTATGCCAGGGAATCAGGGTGGATCGGCAAACACTCTGACGGGCCTTCAGCCTCAAGCTCCTCAAAATCGCGATCCGTCAGAGTGTAGGCTGCTCCGGAATCAGCGATCAGGAATTGCTTGCGAGACGACGGATACTCGGGATCGAGCGGGAGATAAGCGGCGCCGGCTTGCCAGATCGCGAGAATTGCAGTTGCGAGATTGGCGGAACGTTCCATGTCGATCGCGACGACTTTGCCGGATAGGCCGAGGCGCTTGAGCCGCGCGGCAAGAGGAGTGGAGGGGAGCCGGTCAGGGAGTGCGGCGGGCAACACTGCCAAGCTCAGGAACTCCTCAGCGAGTTGCGCGATTTGGCTGGGGCTATAAACCGATTCGTCGTAATCGAAGCCGTCTTCGGTAAGCGTCAGGGCGTCCGGCACAATCGGGACAGACTCCGCGACGCCTTCAAGAGCGTCAAGCAGCGCCGTGCGCACTCGGTCTTCCGACACTTCCGCCGCGGGCACGGTCACGGTAACGCCGGAAAAACAGGTGGACAGGTTGGCCTGCTCGCTCCTGCTTTTCATTAACTCGAAGAAAGCGGTGAGTAGAGCGACTTCTGAGATGTCAGGGAGAGCGAAGCGGAAACGAATCCTCTTAGTTTACTTGCTTTTGCGCGCCGCCCGCGAAAGAGTCGCGAGGGACCGCAGGTAGTCGCGAAGAGGGCGAGCGGGCGTGCCCCACACCGGCTCGCCGGCACGCACGATTTTTGAAGTCAGAATCCCGGCACCCGAACCGATCACCGCGCCGGCTTCAATTCGCGCCTTATCACCCACGCCGACCTGTCCGCCGATGATGGCGTAATCGCCCACGGTTACGCCGCCCGACAGGCCCGTTTGCGCGGCAATCACCACGTGGTTCCCGATCCGGCAGTTGTGGCCGATGTGCACCTGGTTATCGAGCTTCACTCCGTTTCCGATGGAAGTGACGCCGAGCGCGGCGCGATCAATGCAGGTATTCGCGCCGATTTCCACGTCATCACCGATTTCGACAGTGCCGACTTGCGGAAATTTGACGTAGCGGCGGTTTTCATCAAGCGCAAAGCCGAAGCCATCGGCGCCGATCACTGCGCCAGAGTGAATCACAGCATTGCGGCCGATGCGCACGCGTCGATAAATCGTGACGTTTGCGTGCAAAACGCTGCCTTCGCCAATCACGACGTCTTCGCCGACGGCGCATCCGGGACCGATAGAAACTCCTCGATTCAGGCTAAAGCCGGCGGGAACAACCGCCGATGGATGAATACCGGGGGAAAAATCCGGAGGGAACAGGAAATGGAGAGCTTGAGCGAAAGATCGTCGAGGGGAGGAAGACCGGATGAGAGTTTGGGAAGGGGAGGAATAGTCTGGCGGAACAATCAGGCATCCGGCGGCGCTGGCGATTGCGCTGGAGAAGGCTTTCGGTGACGCGGCAAAAGCAACATCGGACGGCCCCGCTGAATCAAGCGATGCGGCTCCGGTTATTTGTCGTTGTGCATCACCCTCGCAAGGGCAAGCGATCAAGTGTGCCAACTCAGCAGCTGTCATCTGTTCTTACCTATCATGCCTCGCGCAACCCGCGCGTTACAGTGAACCGATGAGTGATATTGCGCCAACGGCAAGGGTTCACCCTTCGGCAAAGATCGGTGAGGGATGCCGGATCGGCGAATTCTGTGTTGTCGAGCAGGACGTGGCGCTGGGGCCGGGCTGCATTCTGGAACCCTATGTCTATGTGAAACGCTGGAGCACCCTGGGCGCGAGCAACTCAGTGTCGTCGGGGACTGTGATCGGGTCGGACCCGCTCGATAAGAATTTCAAAGGGGCCCGTAGTTATCTGGTGATCGGAGAAGGCAACATTATTCGGGAGCACTTTACCATCTCCCGGGCCACGGTACCCGAAGCGGCGACCGTGATCGGCGACCGGAATTACATTATGACGGCGGGGCATATCGCGCACGATTGCCGGATCGGGAATGAGACCGTGATTTGCAGCAATGTGTTAATCGCAGGGTATTGCGAGATTGGCGATCGCGCCTATCTTTCGGGCGGTGTGATGGTCCATCAATATTGCCGTGTGGGAACGCTGGCGCTGATCAGCGGGAACACGCGGATGAACGTGGATGCTCCGCCGTTCTTCATCTATAAGGGTTTCGATCCGGATCCGCATGGGCTCAACGTGGTGGGGCTGAAGCGGGCCGGCTTTTCTGCGGGCGAGATCAGGGAATTAAAACGGGCCTACCAGACCATTTATCACAAAGGTTTGCATCTGAATCAGGCTCTTTGCGAGTTGGAGCGTGAAGACGCTTCGGAGCATATCCGGCAACTCGTTGCTTTTTGCAGAGCTGGAAATCGCGGGATTGCCCGTTAAGGTTTGTTGGCGACGGCCAGCAGAGTTTCAAAGTGAGGCGACTGATTCTCGCGATGGACCACCGCGGTGTGGATTCCGCGAAAGCCGGCGCGCTTCAGAAAGCGTTCCATCTCGGCTTCGGCAAACCCGAGCCAGAGGTGTGCATAGAGTTCCCGGACATCTTCAAAGTTATGCTTCACCAGATCAAGTATCGCGATACGGCCGCCGGGTTTCAGAATCCGGAACGCCTCATGGATGGCTCGGTCCGGATGCTGGGCGTGATGCAGGGACTGGCTGAAGAACGCCACATCGACCGACAGATCCTCTATAGGCAAATCTTCCAAGTCGCCCTGACGATAATCCAGGTTCTTGATCCCATGTTTGCGTGCCAGGTCGCGGCCGTATTCGGCCATCGCTTCGGAGTTGTCGACAGCAATGACCCGCTTCGCGCGCTGGCTCAGCAATTGAGAAAGGTTGCCTTCTCCGGCGCCCAAATCGGCAATGATCAGAGGCGGCAAAAGCTGGAGCAAGACTTCAGCAAGACCTTTCCATGATCGTCCAGGCACGTACTGGCGGCCCAGGCGGCCGGCGAGCTGATCGAAGTGCGTGCGCATCTTATCGCGCCGTTTTCGGAGCACCAGGCGAAGCGCTTCGCTATCTTCAGCGGCGAACGGCGTCTCTCCCGCCCCAAGCTTCGCGACGGCGAGCAACTCCTCGGGCGCGTCTTTCAGCCGATAGAAGATGTTCTTGCCGGTACGGCGGTCCTCAATCAGACCGGTTTGTTTTAGCTGAGCAAGGTGCGTCGAAATCTGGCTCTGGCCTTTGCCCAGGATTTCCTGCAGTTCCGCGACCGATAGTTCCTCGCGTTCCAGCAAAAGCAACAATCGCAAACGGTTGGGGTCGGCTAACAGCCGGAGCGACTTTAGAATAGACGTCATCTCGAAAATTTAGTAAGCTATCAATGTATCAAGATTCATCGATACATCAGGAGACGCCCGAATGAGCACAGCAGTTTCTACGCCTACAAAGACCAAGACCGAATATAAAGTGGCCGATATCGGCCTGGCCGATTGGGGCCGCAAAGAAATCAGCATCGCTGAACACGAAATGCCGGGTTTGATGGCAATCCGCCGCAAGCACGCCGCGGACAAGCCGCTGGACGGAGTCCGCATCACCGGTTCGCTTCACATGACCATCCAGACCGCCGTGCTGATCGAGACTTTGGTCGATCTGGGCGCGGATGTCCGTTGGGCAAGCTGCAACATCTTCTCGACTCAGGACCACGCCGCAGCCGCGATCGCCGCCGCCGGCGTACCCGTGTTTGCCTGGAAGGGCGAGACGCTCGAAGAATATTGGGAATGCACCATGCAGGCGCTGACGCATGGCAAGGATCTGGGTCCGCAGCTGGTGGTGGATGACGGCGGCGACGTAACGCTGCTGATTCACAAAGGCGTGGAACTGGAAGAAGGCAGCGATTGGGTGAATTCGCCCTCAGGCAGTCTCGAAGAGAAAGTGATCAAGGATCTGCTGAAGCGCACCCATGCTGAAAATCCAGGGGTCTGGCACAAGATTGCGTCAGCCTGGCGCGGTGTATCGGAAGAGACAACCACTGGCGTTCACCGTCTTTATAAGATGCAGGAGCAGGGCAAGCTGCTGGTTCCCGCCATTAACGTCAACGATTCCGTCACGAAGTCGAAGTTCGACAATCTCTACGGCTGCCGCGAATCGCTGGCGGACGGCATTAAGCGCGCAACGGACGTCATGCTCGCCGGTAAAGTCGCGGTAATCTGCGGTTATGGTGATGTGGGCAAGGGCTCCGCGCATTCGCTTGCCGGAATGGGCGCGCGCGTGATCGTGACCGAAATCGATCCGATCAACGCTCTTCAGGCTGCCATGGAAGGTTTCGAAGTCACGACGATTGAAGAAACACTGGGCCGCGGTGATATCTATGTGACCACCACCGGGAACGTCGACATCATCACACTCGAACACATGCAGATGATGAAAGATCAGGCAATTGTCTGCAACATCGGCCACTTCGACAACGAAATTCAGGTGGATCTTGCTGAACGAAGCGCCGGGCGTCAAGAAACTGAATATCAAGCCGCAAGTGGACCAGTACACCTTCCCGAACGGAAACAGCATCTTCATGCTCGCTGAGGGCCGCCTTGTGAATCTGGGTTGCGCCACAGGCCACCCGAGCTTCGTGATGAGCGCCAGCTTCGCCAACCAGACTCTCGCTCAGATCGACCTTTGGAAGAACAAAGACGAATACAAAGTCGGCGTCTACACGCTTCCGAAGAAGCTCGATGAAGAAGTCGCGCGCTTGCACCTGGATAAGATCGGCGTCAAGCTGACCACCTTAAGCGCGAAGCAGGCGGATTACCTGGGCGTGGCGGTCGATGGCCCTTATAAGCCGGAGCACTACCGCTACTAGCCTTACCGAATGAAGCGCGGCTTCCTGTTCCTGATTGCTTGTCTGGCGCGCGCCGCCGTAACTTACCACGGCGATGTGGAGCCGATTCTGGAGCAGCACTGCCAGGTTTGCCACCGGGCAGGTGAGGCCGCGCCCATGTCTTTCGAGAGTTACGCGCAGACCCGGCCATGGGCGAGCGCTATTGTCGAACAAATCGCACTACACAAAATGCCCCCTTGGTTCGCCGCCAAGGGGCATTTTGCGAATGACCCTTCGTTAACAGAACAGCAGATCGCGACCGTGCGGGAGTGGGCGGCTTCCGGAGCGCGGGAAGGTCCTGAAGACCCGGCTCGAAAGCCCCGCAAATGGCCACAAGGGTGGAACATTGCGCGCCAGGACGCTATCTTCGAGATGCCGGAACCGTTTCCTGTGCCGGAGTCCACCTCCGTTGAGTATCAATACTTCGTGGTTCCGACGAATTTCAAAACGGATCGCTGGATTCAGGCGGCCGAGATTCGTCCCGGCGCGCGCGCCAATGTTCATCATGTGGTGGTGTATGTCCGTCCGAAAGATTCGTTGTGGCTGAAAGACGGCAACACGAAAATCCCCCCGAAAAACGACATCCTGGCGATCTACACGCCCGGAACGCAAGCCCGAATCCTGCCCGAAGGTTTGGCGCTGAAAATTGAGGCCGGAAGTGACCTTGTGTTTCAGATTCACTACACCACCAATGGGAAAGCGGCCTTGGACCGAACGAAAATCGGACTGCAGTTTGCAGCAATCGCCGCCAAAGAAACGAGTGCTCACGCTTCAGATGGGCAATAGTACGTTTCGCATCCCTCCAGGCGAGGCTAATTATCCCGTGCTGGTGAGGGGCACATTGCCGAACGACGCGGAATTGCTGAGCCTGTTTCCGCATATGCACTTGCGTGGGCGCGCGTTCGAATACCGCATCATTCCGGCACGCGGACCCGCTCAGGTTCTGCTACGCGTGGAGCCGTACAACTTCTACTGGCAGCTCAATTACATTCTGCCGGAGCCGCTTGAAACTCGCCGCCGGTACGAAGTTCGAGTGGGAAGCATGGTTCGACAACTCCGCGAACAATCCAAAGAATCCTGACCCCAAAGTTGAAGTGCGCTATGGGGAGCAAAGCTGGGAAGAAATGATGATCGGTTTTTTTGAGGTGGCAGTTCCCGTGGGAACTACGAAGACCTCTTTTTTCGATCGCGAGCGCTAACTAAACGCTGGCACCGACCGGAACCTGAGCTCCGGAAGCTTTGTGCAGAGCGTCGGCTTTATCGGTCGCTTCCCAGGTAAAACTCTCTTCGGCGCGGCCGAAGTGTCCAAACGAAGCGGTCTTCTGGAAGATGGGCCGGCGCAGTTGGAGATGATCGATGATGCCTTTGGGCGTGAGCGGAAAGTTCGCGCGCACGATTTCAGTTAACTTCTCTTCCGGCACCGTTCCGGTTCCGAACGTGTTGACCATGACGGACACAGGTTCGGCCACGCCGATAGCATAGGCAAGCTGAACTTCGCAGCGTGTGGCAAGGCCGGCAGCGACAAGGTTCTTGGCAATGTAGCGGGCCATGTAGCAAGCGGAACGATCCACCTTGGTTGCATCCTTACCGGAGAACGCTCCGCCACCGTGACGGCCCATGCCGCCGTAAGTGTCGACAATGATCTTCCGCCCGGTCAAGCCGGTATCGCCATGCGGACCACCGACCACGAAACGGCCGGTCGGATTGATGTGATACTTCGTGTTCGAGTCCACCAGATTCTGCGGAATCACGGCATCAATGACGTGCTTCTTCACTTCTTCCCGCAATTTCTCGGTAGTGACAGTATCATGATGCTGAATCGAAATCACGATCGCATCGATGCGTTTCGGCTTGCCATTGACGTATTCCACCGTGACCTGGCTTTTGCCATCGGGCCGGAGAAAATCGATAATGCCGGCACGGCGCACATCGGACAAACGCTTGCTGAGCCTGTGCGCGAGGGTGATCGGAAGCGGCATCAATTCGGGCGTTTCATCACAGGCAAAACCAAACATCAGGCCCTGGTCGCCGGCGCCGCCGGGATCGACACCCATGGCGATATCGGGAGACTGGCTTTGGATGGCATTCAACACACCGCAGGTCTTAGAATCGAAGCCAAACGCCGCGTCGGTATAGCCAACGTGCTCGATCGTCTTACGCACGATCGTCGGGACATCGACATAGCAAGTCGTAGTAATTTCACCGGAAACAACGCAAATACCGGTTGTCACCAGCACCTCGCACGCTACGCGTCCATAAGGATCCTGTTCCAGAACCGCGTCGAGAACGGCATCGGAAATCTGGTCCGCAATTTTATCCGGATGTCCTTCGGTGACGGATTCGGACGTGAAAAGGTGCTTCTGGGTATCTGCCATGAGTTTGTATTAGGGTCGCTGCGAATCTTCCATTGTAACAGAAGCCAATCCCCCGTCAAATTGCCGCCGCTGGCCCGGCTAGAACTTGTAGGTGAGTTGGAACTGGATCAAGCGGCGGCCAAAGAAAGTGCCGGTGATCTTCCCGAAGGTGGTGGAATTGATGTTTTGATCGCCAACCGCAAAGGTGACGTGGTTTTCAATATTCGTCGCATCCATGCGAAGTTGGAAGGACTGGCGCTCAGAAATCTTGACATCTTTCAGAATGGAAAGGTCCTGATTGAAGCGGTGGGGGCCATAGAACTGACGGCGCTGCAGATTTCCAATGGTGCCCGCGTCGGGATTGGCGACAATCTGCCCCTGGAACGGGGCAGAGCCATCGGGAGCCGTCCCGCGGCCGTCCGAGCCAATAGCGGAAGCGGCCACATAATAGGGACCATTCGGGGTCTCCCGAAGATAGAATTGGCCGAACAGTCCATTGCCGCTCACGAGCGCATTTGCGGTGTTATAGGTGGAGCGAGCACCGCGATTCAGGGTGCCCCGCGCGCCCGTATAGATGGAGAACGGTGTTCCCGACTCCCAAACCAGAACACTGCCGATTGACCAACCCCCGATCACCCGGCTTAAGTACTTCGGGTTGATATTGTGACCCGGGCCGAACGGAAGATCATAGATTCCATTCGCTTTGAAAACATGCCGCAGATCGAAAGGAGCAGGCGCGCGTTCCGCTTGCGGATTGTTGTTATCCAGGAATGGCTCAAAGTTGGTCTGCGTGTCACCCAGGGTGTTTGATAGAACCTTAGAGTAGGTGTAATTTCCCTGTAAGCTCAAGCCCCTGGAATAACGCCGCCTCACATCGATTTGCAGGCTGTTGTAAGTGGAATCCGCTCCGTTAGAGGTGTAGTTTACGCCAAGTGCATTCGGGTTAGGGAAAAAATTAACATTTCCATTGATCGCGTTGGTCTGATAAAACTGAGCCAGTGTTCCCACCTGTCCCGTTTGCAGATAGGAGATTACGCTTGAGTTGGTCAGAAGGCCTCCATTGGGAAGCGTGGGAAAAAACGTAAGCGGCTGGCTGCCGGGAATCGCGGAGTTATAGGCCGGAGTGAATCTTCCGGTGGATGCCAATGCTAGATAGCCGTTCTTCTCCGCACGCTGAAAATCTGCAAGAAGGCCGGAAGACCTGACATCCACCTGGTTGTAATCGATTCCCCGCAGCAGTTTAGTCCCATGGTTCCCGATGTAACTTGCCGAAATGACGGCCCCCTTGAACTCACGCTGAATGGAAAGACTATACTGGCCCACGTACGGGGTTTTCAGATTGGGATTTGTGACACCGATTGCATTGCTGCTGTTGATGGAGTAATTCAACAAGTTGGTGCGCGGCACCTGGAAAGCAGGTGCAGTAACGGGAGCAACGTTATTCGCGAATGTGGAAAGCCCTTGGGCGGTTACGCTGGAGGAGAGACCCGGGTTAGTCTCCAAGCTGTTGCGAACCGTGGTAACCACTTCATCGTTGACGTAGTAGATTCCATACCCTCCGCGGAGTGAGGTTTTGCCATCGCCAAAGACGTTCCAGGCAAAGCCGATTCTAGGGCCAAAGTCTTTTTTGTCGGCATTGTAAAAACCACCTTTTACAAAATTGAAGGTTCCATTGGGATTCAGGAGCGATGCCTGAAGGTTGTTCTGCTGCACATCGAGCGCAAGCTCCAGGTTATTCGTTTCACTGAGCGGCTTGTAGTATTCATAGCGTAGGCCGGCCTCGATAGTGAGATTCTTGAACGCTTTCCAATTGTCTTGGATGTAAAACCCGTAGTTGTCGTAAACGAAATGCCTCAAGTTGGTAGCCCCGTTGACGAAGCCTGACGTTCTGGCCGGTGACATTGAAGGTTTGCGCCACACTGGTTACCGCGCCTTCTAAGCTGGCCAGTAAATTGTTAGCTGCAGTGAGATCATTCGCGCTGATCCCGGAAGGGAACTGTCCGGCAACCAACCCCTGATGGCCGGTCCCCAGACCAATGGTGTAAGTGGGGGTAATTGCGGCATCGTTGTAGGGGGCGGTTCGTATGGATTGATAGGACATACCGAATTTGACGAAGTGCTTGCCTTTGACCCAGGTGGCGTTGTCATTGATGTTGTATGTATTCGTGCTCCGGCCCTGGGCGCGAAACGTGTTCAACGGATTATTGAAGACAAATCCATCCACAATGGCGCTTCCGAATTGCTGGTTGGTGTCGAAAACGGCCGGGGCGAAATTAAGGCCCCCGCGCAATTCGTTGGTGATGGTCGGGGTCGGGGTAATCCGCCAGGAAGCGCTGAAAAATTTGATGAAATCGCTATTTGTCACGTTAGGGATCAACGCGAAGTTGTTTTGCTGGTCTGGCCGGTCCAACAAATCGCGGTTCCAACTATAGGACCCGCTTAACGATTGACGCGACGAAAGAATGTAGTCCGTGGTTCCGGTCACGTTGTCGCGCGTACGGTTGTTTCGTCCCAAGAAGCTATAGCCTCCGGTGTTGCGCAGAAACGAAGAGGAACTGTCCCCTTGATTGAAGGTGTTGATGTTTGAAGCTGCCGGCACTTGTGACAGAAGCGAACTCACGTAGGGGTTGATCGATGCTCCTGCGAGGCTAAGGATATTCACTTTCTGGACGGAGCCACTGGGGTCCCGGAACGTGAAAATGCCATTTCTTGCGGCATCGGTAAGGATCGTGCTCGTGAACGTCGATTGCTGCCGGAGCCGAAAAGCCTCATAGGCCGCGTAAAAAAACCATTTGTCCTTCAAGATGTGACCACCCAGAGATCCGGCAAACTGGTTCTGGTTCAGGAAGGGCCGTTTGACACCGGATTGGTTATTAAAGAACGAGTTCGCGGCAAAGTAGTTGTTTCGGTTCGACCAGATCGCCTGTCCATGATAGGTGTTCGTCCCGGAGGGCGAAACAAAAGTGACCGACGAAGCCGCAGATTGCGAGGCATCCTGGTTGGACGTCGAAACCGTGAATTCTGAGACCTGACTGCTGAGGAGCAGATTGGGCAGGAAGTCCAGCGAGTTGGTACGGATAAAGTTGTCCTGGATATTGACGCCATTCAGCGTGACGTTCGTGAAGCTGGTGCGTTGGCCGTTGATGGTGGTGGTATCACTCCCCGTGGTAAGCACGCCTGCCTGAGTACCGATTAGAGTCAGCGGGCTTCGGTTCACAACAGGCAGGCGGGAGACCTGCTCGATGGATACCGTGTTCGTGACTTCCACGTTCTGGGTTTGCACGCCTTCGGCGTTCGTCGAGACATCAACGGTGGAAGCAACAGTGCCGACCACAAGCCGAATTGGTTCAAGAGTCGTTTCGTGCGCTGGGTCGACCCTCACATTCGTGACTACATACGGGGCGAACCCCGCCGAGCCGATGTGGATTTCATAAAGTTCCGGGCGAACGCCGCTCAAAGTGAATAGGCCATCCGAAGTTGTTTTCGAACTGAGCACCGGCTTCGATCCACCCATGAGAAAAATTTCAATTTGCGCCCTTGGCACAACCGCCCCTGCGGCGTCCTGCACGGAGCCGGTGATCGTCCCATTTACCTGGGCTATTAAGCTGGAACCGAACAGGATCGCGAAGCCAAAAGCCGTGAAAACTCTTTGGAAATACAAGGCATACCCCTTATATCCGATGTTATGGATACGTAACGATACCTCTTCGCTTGGTTGCCGTCAATCAATAACCCAAGATTCTGGTTTATTTCCTTTGTGGAATCAACGGTTTACCCCAGTCAGCCAACTAGGGGCGCGTTTTCGCTCTATACAGTAGTGTCGCGGAGAGAGATTCCGGTCCAGCCAGGTAACACATCCCAAGCAGTTCTCGCAGTCTTCCCATACCCTACCCGCTCCCTTCGTTGAGGAGCGCTTCTTCCCGTACGCCGGAATCTCACTCCTGTTCGTAAGCGCGGTATACGTCGAGAATTTTCTGAAGGTCTGCCAAGTCTTGCGTCCTCGTGTTTTCTAGCGGTGGACGCACCGGGCCCGCGGGTTTACCCATCATCTCCATCGCGGTCTTCATCACCGCGACTTCATAGCCTTTGACGCGTTCCCGCAACGCATAAAGCGGATTCACAAAGCGCGTCATTAAATCGGTAAGCGCGGCGAAGTCGCGAGCCATACCTGCTTTGGCCAGCGCCAACGATACCTTGGGCGAGATGTTCGAAATACTCGATGTATAAGCCTGCACGCCGACGGCGAAATAAGTAGGTACGCAATCGTCACCCAGCCCGCCCAGCCAGGCCAGGCGGTCGCCGACTTTCTGCATGATCCGTCCGTAGCGCATGCCGTTGCCCTGTCCGTCCTTCCAGGCGGCCAGCGTGGGGACGCGGTCGGCCAGGCGGGCGACCTGATCCGGAGAAAAGTTTGCCCAATCGCGGCTGTAGATCATCAGCGGCAGCTCGGTAGCCCTGCCGATCGCCTCGTAATACGCGAACAGTCCTTCTTCCGGCGCATTGCTGTAATAAGGCGGCAAGACCAACAGGCATTGCGCTCCCGCTTTCTCCGCGCGCTGTGCCATATCGACACCCATTGCGGCGTTATATCCGGTTCCCGCTACAATCGGCATGCGTCCGGATGCGGCATCAACCGCAACTCGCACCACGTCTTCGGTTTCTTGAGCCGTCAGGGAATAGAGTTCGCCGGTCCCGCCCGTCGCTACCATCGCGCAGAAAGGATGTGCGGCCATCTCGCTCACATTGCGTCCCAATGCGTCCAGATCGAGAGACAGATCTTTGCGAAACGGAGTTACTGGAAAGCCGAACACGCCTGTCAGTCTGCGCGCGAAGTCTCTTTGAGTCACGAATTCTGTTGTAGCACGGCTGAAATCTACGAGAACTTTCCCGGCACTGGCTTACTTTACCGTTGAACATGATTTTCGTAACTTGGAGATTGCGCGGATCTCTACGGCAAAAGCCGCGTTGCGCCACCGCTACCTCCGTTGAGAAAGCGCTAGACCGCGAGGCGGGCGATAAGCTTCTGCTGGCTGATCCGCTTTATGCCCGGCGCGTTCGCGATTCGCTGCTTTATGGGGATCACGAGCAGGGCTTTTACGATCTGCACGCCTGGGTGATTCTGCATAACCACGTTCACGTGCTCCTGGACCCCCATACCGGCACGATTCGCATCGCTGAAACCATCATGGATGCAAGCGAACTTGCCAGCGCACGCCGTTTTTGGGAGCGCGAAAGTTGGGAGCGGCCAGTAAGAACCCGGGCCGAATATCTAGAATGCATGCAATACATTCACAACCATGCGGTGAAGGACAATCTGGTCCAGCGTGCCGAGCAGTGGCAGTGGTCCAGCGCCAGTTCGGAAGTTCCGGCGCAGCAGTACGACCCCCGGCCGCATCACTATCCTTTCGCATCCGCATGCCGGCAGGCGGCGCTTAGGCTCTGACTTAGCCGCTTTGAATCACCAGCGCGGCAGGATTCTTTCCCAGTTGGGATCGACATGCGCGCGCATTTCAGCTGTGTCGTCCCGCTTGCGGTAAGGAATCGCGTCGTACCGCTCACGACCGCGCGCCAGCTGATCGTAATCAAGCTCTACGCCCAATCCCGGCTTGTCCGGAATCCGGACGGCGCCATTATGAAACTTCACGCGGCCGCCCACGATCACTTCATCGCGCTCGGTTTGCCAAGGATAATGCGTGTCGCACGCATAGGTCAGGTTTGGGCACGCCGCCGCGACATGCGTCATCGCCATCATGCTTACGCCAAGATGACTGTTGGAATGCATGGACAGACCCATCCCCAGCACTCCGCAAAAATGCGAGAGCAATTGCACTTGCCGCAAGCCGCCCCAGTAGTGCGGATCGCAAAGAACTACTTGCACTGCGTCTAGCGCCTTGGCGCGCGGCACATCCGGAAAACTCGTGACGGCCACGTTGCTCCCGAAATCCGTCGTGATGCCCTGCCCGAGCAGCCGGCGCCGCACCTCGCCCATGCCCTCGAGTTCAGCGCAAGGGTCTTCCAGATATCCCCCGTTTGAGAGCTCTTCGCGAAGCGCTTCGCCCACCTTCACCGAGGTATCCACGCTCCAGGCGCAGTTCGGATCAATGCGCAGCGGGACGGAGGGCCCGAACTCCTGGCGCAGTTGCCGGATGCTCTCAATCTCTTCAGCAGGGTCGAGCACGCCGCCTTTCAGCTTGATCTCGCGAAAACCGTATTGCGCGATCATCTGCTTCGCTTCACGCACAGTCGCCTGGGCGCTGAGGACTTCGCCGTATTCGTCCTCGCGCTGATCAGACCCTACGCCTCCCCCGCCTGCGTGCTTATAAAACAGATACGCGCTGAAGCTGACCTCATCGCGGACACGCCCGCCGATCACATCGCAGACAGGACGGTGAACCGCTTTGCCGATAATGTCGAGACACGCGATTTCGATAGCCGCAAACGTGCGAGCGTTCTGGTCAAGCGGATTTTCACCGGGAACGAGAAACGTCTGGCTGCGGCCGCCGGGAATCGATTGTGCGTCCTGCGCAGTGCGCGAAGTAAGGTCTTCGAACAATCCCGCCAGACGAAACGGGTCCATACCGACCACTTTGTCGGAAGCTGCCCGCAATGCAGCCAGGGGCAAATCGCCTCCGTACGTTTCGCTGATTCCGGTAAGGCCATCGTCCGTCTTCAGTTCCACTATCGTGCGCAGGGCAAACGGAGCATGGAGTCCGTAGGAACTGCGGAGCGGCGGATCTGCGATGGCGATGGGGTGAAGGGTGACGGACGCGATCTTCATGGATCGGGCGGGGCCTTTGTTACTTACGGGAACCGCGGCGCACGTTCTTCAATTGCGTCTGGCGGATCTTGGCCTTCTTGCGCTTCGGCTTCGTGATCAAAAACGTGCCGCTGCCCTGGTTCTCTGCTTTGAATAACTTGCTTTCGTCTGCCATGGAAATGAGCCTTTATTGTAGCGCTATCGTAGAGGTACTCACTTGCTAAAGGGGATCGTACCGAAATTTCTCTTGCTCGCATCGCTCGCGTGGGCGCAGGTTCCCGAACGCGCAATCGTCGATCGAACCATCCACGAACTCGCCCTTTTAACGGGTTTCCCGGTGAAGCGGCCGGTTTCTTTCCAGGTGCTCTCGCGGGCGGAAGTAAACCGATTTCTCGACGAGCGCCTCAAGGAAGCCATCAAGCCTGAAGAAATTCGCGCCGAAGAATTAACACTGAAGAAATTGGGCTTTGTCCCGCCCGATTTTGACCTTCGCAAGACAACGATAGCCCTGCTGACCGAGCAAACCGCCGCGTTTTACGATTATCACCGCAAGCGCCTCTTCCTCACCGATTGGACATCGGCGCGCCTTCGCGAAGCCGCCACCATTCACGAACTGGCCCACGCGCTGGCGGACCAGAGTTATCCGCTGGAGCGCTTCGCCAAACACGCCGAGCATGATAGCGAGCAGGCCGCTGCGCGCCAGGCCGTAGTGGAAGGCCAAGCCAACTGGCTGATGCGCGAGTTGCTCAAACAGCATCCCGAACCCGGCGCAGTGCCCGAATCGGAGCCGGACTCTGAAATCTTTGACAAAGCTCCGCTATATCTTCGCGAAACCCTCGTCTTTCCCTACAATCAGGGACAAATTTTCCAGCAGGCAGTGTATGCGAAATTCGGCAAAGAGGCGTTCCGAAGAGTCTTCGAGCAGCCGCCCGTCTCCACCCAGCAGATCTTGCACCCGGAGTTGTATTTCGCCGGGGTTTCGCCCGCCCGTGTCACACTGCCGAAGTTGCCGGGAATGCGGCAACTGGTGCGGGGGCCTTTGGGCGAGCTGGAGCATTCCATTCTTCTTCGCCAGTACACGACGGATCAGGATTCATCGGAAGTGAGTCCCCACCTGCGCGGCGCGATGTATGAGCTCTGGGAAAAGCGCAAGACGGATCGCGTTTCCCTGGTATACCGTTCCATCTGGGAGAACAAAGAATGGGCTACCCGGTTCTTTCAATGTTATAAACAGGTGCTGCAGCGAAAATGGAAGCGCGTGACCGTCACCCTGGATGACGGCACCAATTTCCGCGGAGAGTCTGAAGATGGCTACTTCTCCGTCGAGCTTTCCGGCGCCGTGATCACTTCCTCAGAAGGTCTCAGCTCTTCTCTGTAGTGGGCAAGTATTTCCGCAGAACCGGATACATCTGCTGCACGAACTTCACGCCCAGATCGACGGCCTGGTCATCTGTCTGATTGCGCAGGACGGGAACCACGATCGCGCACCAGCGCAGTATCGCTGCGGTGATACCGGACCGAATCCGCCACCAGCCAGAACTTCGCGTCATATTCGTTGGCGATCACGCGATGCGGAGTCTGATACCAGTACAGCACCGCACTCTTGTCATCGCCCTTTGAAACGATATACCGGTTGACGCGAATCGTCTGGTGCGTCTGTTCGACGGGAACGTCGATGTAGCCGGAGACGGTCTGGCTCCAACCCGCGCCGGGCAGGCAGTTTTTCGGCGAGTGCGGCGATTGGCCGGTTC
This sequence comes from Bryobacterales bacterium, assembly GCA_963795835.1. Classification (GTDB taxonomy): domain Bacteria; phylum Acidobacteriota; class Terriglobia; order Bryobacterales; family Bryobacteraceae; genus JALYXI01. Next base: position 760,334 of record CAWCJC010000001.1, read on the forward strand.
GCTGTGTTCGAAAATAAGCCACAAACAGGTTGGCCGCGCCGTTATCCGCTTGAGAATAGTAGGTGCGGCTCAAAGTATCGTCTGCTTTCAGAACGTCGAGCGTTTCTTTTTCTACAACACCTTGCTGCACCAGACGCCAAGAGCCGACTTGGGAAGGAAGCTTATCGAGAGGCTCTACAGGAACGATATTTTCGCCGTGAGACGCGCTATAAAAAAGCACGGCCTGCACAACAAGCACGCCGGTCAGGACGCGCGCATATTTAGAATTGAGAACGGAAGAGAAGCTAGCGGCGGGCATGGATATGTTGAGTCGTTCGAATCACTATTTGATGCAAGGCAATCATAATCGCGAGCGCAATCATGAAGATCACCCAGCCGGAGAACTCATGGAAGAAACCATCCGCGTATTCCGGTTTAATTTCACTCAAGATACCGGTCAGTGTGACGCGGCCGGCGTTGGCGATCATGGCAATGGGAATCGTGCTCAGGAAGAGGCCCACACGGATCCACGTCTTTTTCTCGAAAAAGTACCCGTAAACCAGCGAAAGGAAGGAGAGCGAAAGCAGCGAGCGAATGCCGCTGCAGGCTTCCACCACGCTTAAGCGCTGGCTCGGCAATTCCAGGATGTTGCCCTCACGCAAGACCGCGTACCCTAAAAGCTGGAGAGTATAATCTGCCGCTTCGCTCGCTAGAATCTGCAGGGGAAAGGTGATGCGGTTGTAGATGATGGCCGGAATGGGAACCATAAAGAACAGTAGGAACAGCGGAAAGGAGAAAATTCGAAGATATTCGCGCCCGCCCAGCAACAGAACCATCCCGATAATGGAAATTACGAAAGAAGTTCGCGCCAGAAAGAGTTCGGCGCCCAGGGTCGCAATATAGAGCTGAAAAGCCGCATAAATCACAATGGCTAAACCCCACCAATTGGGCCTTGCGCGCACACCGGCCAACTCGCCTTTCTTCTGCCATGCAATGTATCCGGCAATGACAGGGACGAAAAATCCATGCCCCATATCGGCATCGTCGTTCCAGTTCTTCACAAGTGCAATCAGGACGGGGGCATAACAGACCAGAAGCAGCAGCCCGAACCACCCAACGAAGGACCAGTCGAAGCCTATCCGTTTCTGTTGTGAAGGTGTAGTAAGTACAGACGCCATGCTCAGACGAGGCCTATCATATCATCAAGAAGTGTTCCGGCTTATCTCTCTCTTAACTCTAACGATAGTATTGGCAAGCGGCGCAGACTCTCCATTTCTTTCTATTCATGAGATCCGGCCCGGTATGCAGGGAACGGGGAAAACGGTTTTTGCGGGCAACACAATTTCAGAGTTTAACGTGGAAATTCTAGGGGTATTGGAAAATGTGGGGCCGAAGCAGAGTCTGATCCTCGGAAAATTTAGCGGCGGACCTTTGGAACACACAGGCGTGATGCAGGGAATGAGCGGCAGCCCTGTCTATGTCGGCGGCAAATTGATCGGAGCGGTTGCACTGGGCTTTCCCTATTCCAAAGATCCTATCGCCGGGATCCGTCCTATAGAAGAGATGATCGCCGCGGGCGAAATGCCGGGAAAGCCCGTGATTCCGGCAGGAATGTCGGAAATTGCCACACCGATGGCGTTTGGTGGGTTTACGGCCAAGACTCTGGAAGCTTATGCCGGGCAGTTAAAGCCTTTCGGCTTTGAGCCGCGGCAGGGTTTGGGGGTCGGCGGCTCGCTTACCGACGTGATGGGTAAGCCTTCGGACCTGCGTCCCGGCTCCATGATCAGCGTGCAACTGATGTCCGGGGATCTGAATGTGGGCGCGGATGGCACCGTCACTTATATCGATGGCGCGCGCGTTTACGGCTTCGGCCATCGTTTCCTGGGCACCGGCCCCACGGATCTGCCTTTCGCGCGTTCCGAAGTGCTCGCCCTGGTGCCGAATCTGAACTCTTCGTTTAAAATTTCGGCAGCAAAAGAGTTGATGGGAGTCATCCAGCAGGATCGGAATACCGCCATCACCGGCGAATTGGGCAAGCGCGCGAATTTGGTACCGATTGAAGTCTCCGTAAACCGGAACGTTTACAAGATGCGGATGGTGAACGACCGTTACCTTTCGCCTATCCTTCTGCAAATGGCGGTGTTCAATGCGATCGATGGAACAGAGCGCGCCGCAGGACCCGTAACGCTCACCGTCTCCGGCGAAATTGAGCTTGCCGGCCGCAAAGCCGTTCCCATCCGAAGCTCCTACTCTGCTGAAGGTGCTGTCAGCCTGCAAGCCTCGCTTGCCGCGGCCATTCCGCTCGGCTACATTCTGCAGGGCGGTTTCCCGGAACTTCAGGTAACCGGCGTTAAGCTCCACATCGATTCCGCTGATCGGCACAAACAGCTACAAATAGAAGATGTGTCGCTCTCAAAGCGGGAGGCGCATCCGGGTGATGTGGTGCAATTGACGGCGCGCATGACTGGCGAGAACGGCCTGGAACTGGCACGTCAAGTTGAGTGGCGGGTTCCTGCGGGAATTGCCCCGGGGCTGATCTATTTCAGCGTCGCCGATGGAGTACAAACTAGCGCGACGGACCTGCGGACCCTCTATGCCGCGAACCCAAGATCGGCCGAAGAACTAATCGCGGCCGTAAATCTGGTGCGGGCGAACGACCGCGCATACGTCCGAATCTGGCGGGCGGAACCGGATTTTCAGGTAGCGGGCGTCGACTTACCGGACCCGCCGCCCTCCGTCGCCATGCTGCTCGCCACCAACGCAGGCAATCAGCAGGTGAAGAACTCGAAGATTACGGATTTTGAGATGCCCGTAACGGGCTGGGTGGTGGCGGGTGCGAAAACTGTGCAACTTGAGGTCAAGAATTGAGAGCGGCGCTGCTGCTCTTCTCTGCCGGAGCACTCTTCGGCTCCAGCCCGGCATTCTGGGAGATCTCAAATTATCAGGAATTTCTGAAGGGCAAGTTCGATCACATAGCGCTCAGCCGCAACGGTGTGCTGAGCGTCGCGCCACCGCTCGATTCGGTCTTCGGGACTGGCCAGGCTTACCTATGGAGCTTGGCGCTTGCGGATAACGGGACCATTTACGCGGGAACCGGGAACCAGGGAAGGTTGTACCGAATCGATTCCACTGGAAAGGGCGAGATCCTATGGACCGCGCCGCAGCCCGAGATTTTTGCAGTGGCGGCGGGACCGGACGGAACTGTTTATGCGGGCACTTCGCCCAACGGCAAAATCTACCGCATTCTGAAGGGAAAAGCGGAAGAGTATTTCAACCCGAAAGCAACTTACATCTGGGCGCTCGCGCTGGGCCGCGATGGTGCCCTTTACGCCGGCACCGGCACCGAAGGCAAAATTTTCCGCATCACCGCGCCCGGCATTGGCGAAGAATATTTCGCTACTGGACAAACGAATGTCACAGGCCTTCAGTTCGCCCGCGACGGCGCGCTTTTAGCGGGAAGCGAGCCGAATGGCGTGCTGTACCGGATTACGGCGAAAGACAAAGCGTTCGCGCTCTACGATTCGAATCTTCCCGAAATCCGCGCCATGGCCGAAGCTCCCGATGGAGCCATTTACGCGGCGGGACTGGGCGGCGCGGTGGCGAAGAAAGCACAAAGCGCTGCACCCGCGGGCGGCGCTACGGTAACCGAAACTCCCACTCTAACTACCTCCATCACTGTGACGGGGGAAGCTGCCGTTACTGGTGAAATCAAACCGGCAGAACCGGCTAAGCCCGCCACGCAACCCACGGTGAATGTCACGAACGTAGCTGCAGCGCCAGCGGTGGAAGTCGCCGGCGTGGAGAAAAGCGCGATTTACAAGATTCTGCCGGATAACACGGTCGAAACGGTGTGGAGCTCAAAAGAGGAGAACGTCTATGACATCCTGCCCGAACCAGCGGGCCTGTTATTCGCGACGGATTTAGGACGCCTCTATCGAATGGACGCCCAGCACCGCCTCACCTTAGTTGCGCAAACAGGCGAAGGAGATCTGAACCGTTTGTTTCGCACTCGCTTGGGCGTGCTTGCGGCCGCCGGAATGGGTGGCAAAATCTATAGGCTAGGCGAGCAACCAAATGTCCAGGGAGGCACTTACGAATCGCCTGTCTTCGATGGGGGATCCGTATCCCGCTGGGGTCACATTCGCCACGCCGGTGCGGGGAACGTTCACCTCTGGACGCGGTCCGGAAACTCGCTTCGCCCTGACCGGACGTGGAGCAATTGGACTCCGGTGTCCGGTGACGGCGCTGTCGCGAGCCCTTTCGCACGATACTTGAGCTGGAAAGCAGAACTTGGCACGGGCGCCACCGTGGAAGGCGTCACCGTGGGTTACCTGCCCCAGAACAACCCGCCCTCGGTTCGTTCGATCACTGCGCTCACCACCCTGCAACCGGCCGCCCAACCCGCCAAGGGTGGCGCTGCCGCCACCTCAAGCTACACGCTCACCGTGACCGATACCGGAGACGCCGGCCCCAGCACTTCCACTGGCACGCCGACGCAAGCGCTTACGCGCGCCGCTTCGCAACAACTGATCCTAAGCTGGCAGGCCGACGATCCCGATGGCGATAAGTTGGTCTACCAGGTTGATTTCCGTGGCGAAGGCGAGCGGGATTGGAAACCGCTTCGCCGCAATTTGCATGAGAACACAGTCACATTCGATGCCGAAGCGCTTGCCGACGGCCGCTATCTCTTCCGCATCACCGCCTCCGACCGCGAATCGAATGCTGGCGCCGCCGCGCGTGAGGACGAACTGGTCAGTTCTGCCGTTGTGATCGACAATACGCCGCCGCGCATCACCATAGGCGAGCTTCGGAACCGCCAATTCGATTTTCAAGCCGCCGATGCCACATCGCCTCTGAAGCGCTCTGAATATTCAGTCGATGGAGGAACCTGGATTCCGGTTGATCCGCTCACGGGCATCCTCGACACGAAAGAAGCGAGCGTTCCATCTCGACCTGCGCGGCCTGCCGCCGGGAGAACACGCGGTGGTCGTACGCGTACTCGATCAGGCGAACAACTCCGGGCAGGCGAAAGTCATCCTCCCTTGAAGTTATCGTCGTGAAACGCCTAAAGACATTGGAGCGCGTGCTGTCGAAAGCAGGGCTCGGTTCGCGTTCCGAGGCCCGAAGCTGGATCGGCGCCGGGCGCGTTCGCGTAAACGGGCGGCCCACCGAAAACCCCGATCAGTGGATCGATCTGGATCACGACCAGGTGCTCTTCGACGGCAAACCGCTCGAAAGCGCGGAGAAGCTGTATCTTCTGCTCTATAAACCGAAAGGCTACATTACCAGCTATGGCGATCCCGACGGCCGCCCCACTGTTTACGACTTGCTTGCCGGTTTGGACACCTGGGTCTTTCCGGTCGGGCGGCTCGATCTGGATACCAGCGGTCTACTGGTCATGACCAACGATTCCGGCTTCGCTGAGTTGCTCACAAATCCTCACTATAAGGTCCCGAAGACGTATCAGGTGAAGTGCTCGACGCGCGTCACCAATGAACAAATCGACAGGCTGCGGGCAGGAATAGAGCTGACGGACGGCCGCACGCGCCCAGCCGGAGTGAACCGCCTGCGCGACTCCGAGAAATATTCGTTCCTCGAAATTCAGATCACCGAGGGGCGCAACCGGCAAGTGCGGCGCATGGTGGAAGGGATCGACAGCAAAGTGCTGAAGCTGGTACGCGTCGCGATCGGGCCGGTGCGGATTGGGTCGCTGGAAGTCGGCAAGTGGCGCGAACTGACACCCACGGAACGCAAAAACCTGACGCACGCGAAGTAGTTATTGGACGGCGACCGTAACTCCCTTGGGACTGCTCTTCGCCCCCACTTGGATCACGACGGGAACCGCGGGTCCGGAAGGAGCTTCGGAGGGCACGCGCAGATTCACCTGAAACATGCCGGCAACTTGTGTGGGCGCGGCGCCGGCATAAAGGATGGTTGCCGGAAAGCCCCCCACCGTTGCACTTACCGGCAGCACCGGGCGCGGATTCACAGCCGTGTTGATTTGCCCGTCGAGCCCCCCGGGATTGGTATGTCCTTCACCCGTCGCGTAGAGCGACAGCACCGCACCCTTGCTGGTAGGATTCAAGGCGCCGTTCAGCGAGCCATCCTGATTCAAAGCGGCGGCCTGTCCGGCGCCGGACGAATCGATGCTGAAAATCCCCGGCTGAGATTCGGCAAAAGTTAGAGACGCTGAAGGCGAAGTGACCTTGTTATAGGTGACCGATACGCGGGGCGTAGCACCGATTCCATAAGGCACAATCGCTCCGAGTTGCGTCGCCGAGACGTACAGCAAAGGCGCCGGCCGCCCATCGATCGAAACAGTCACGCCCGCCAAGCTGGTGGCAACGCGTCCCGAGTTGTCCAATTGCAAGGGGACCAGCGTGGCTGGCCCAAGGTCGCGTCCGAAAATGGCGATCAGTTCACCCGGGGAGATAAACCCCGAAGAGTAACTGGCAGCGCTGGTGACTCCGTTGGGCGAAATGGTTTGGGCGAGCAGAAGCGCGGGAATGCAGGCGAAAGCAAACATAGGTACCAACAAAGTGGCGCTACGGGCTTTAAACTCTCCGCATTTACCGGGCGACGTCACCGCAGGCAAACGCGCGAGCCTGTGCGCTGGCGAATACAGGCTTCCGCCTCCAAACCCAGCTCTCCGGGTTCTGCCAGATAGTGTCATCACTCTGCGCGATTAAGTAGCTGATCTTCAACTTTGTGCAAATCAGGTCAACTTGGTCAGGCGCTGAGTTGCCTGAGAAAAGTGGGGTGAGGGTAGAAAGCGAGACGGCAGTCTTCTTAGGATCACCACCGAAAGAGACTGCGGTTCCCACATCCACCAGTCCCATCTGCCTATTTGCATACAGCCCCCCCAACAAGTTGCTCCCTTGCAGCGGGTTCGGTTGATACACCGCTAATCTGGAGGTATTTGTATCCAACCAGCTGTATAGCTGGCGGGCAGAGAAAGTACGTCTCCCGAAATCTGGGCCAGGACTAATCAGATTTTCACCTGGATTCACTCCGGCGTCGGTCAGGATTGTGTAAGTTCTCAATATACAAAGCTCGTAGACATTAGTTGCAAGTCCTAGGACCAATGCTACTCCCAGGCAAGCTTGGGCCAATTGGATCACCCTATCCCGAGTTGCGCTTTTTGCCCGCCACTCAGCTATAACGTCCGCACCCCAGATTACAAGCAGGAACTGAACAATCAGCATTCCCCGGATGCCAAGGTCATTTGTCTCGATAGTATTTGAGCGAACAAATATACAGATGGTCAGAGCGACGCCCATCATCACAACACCGGTCTGATCGACAGGAGACAAAGGAGAGTCCTGTCTGAGCCATCGACGGATCTTGATCAGCCCAATCAGGAAAAGCACACCGAGTTCGCAAAGTAGATTGACTGGGAGAAGGAGGAGGTCGGCGACAATAGTCCACCGAAGGCGGTCGACGTGAAGTGCTTTTAAAATCAGATGGGCAGGATCAAACATCCGAATGCCGAATCGCATGAATGAGGCGCTCTTGCCGGTTGCATGACCACTTGTGCCACTTGTGCCCGCTCTAACCAAGTCCCATAAAAAAGGAGCACTAGTGACTACTGCAACCACGCCTACTAGCACTAGAGCGCCCACGAGCCGATATTCCTTTCGAAACAAAACCAGAATGGTCCAGACTACGAGAAATGTTCCAAATACAAAGGCCACATAGAGGGACAACCCGCTGGACGATGCGATCGCGGTACCTGCAAATACAAGTTGCCACGGGGCCAGGTCGACACGCTTCTTCCACCAATCCCAAAGGATCAAAAACGCTGTCATGCACGCTATGAGAGAGGAAAGATGGTGAGGAACCCAAAAGCATGAGTCAAGCCATCCAGTAACCTGATCACGATTCCACCAATCCACAGAAGGATAGATATTCTGGCGATGGAACAGCAAGCGGCATAAAGCCAGGAAGACGGTGGGTAGAATGTCGAATCCTGAAACACACAGTAAGCCAAGAGCAAGAAGCGTCCGCCTGCGAATGGTGCTACGCCCGTCTGTGTTGAACAACCTGAGATATAGGGCTATCGTGGCCATCAGAGTGAAACCAATCCACACTACGCCAGCGAAGAGGCCGTGGCGCGGACCAATCAGACCACCCAGAAGGCGTACAGGAAGGCTACAGATCAAGAACCAGAAATAGTGATAGCGAAACGGTTCCGGGCTGCCTGGAAAAAAGAACGGGTTGGAAGGTGGCAGCCATTCGGTGCGCGCCAACTGGCTGACTGCGGCGCTGCGGACCGTATAATCGTACGACACTGCAGAAAAGTAAAGCTTGTTGCCAATCTGTAAGTCGACAAGCGATAGTACGGCGAAAAGTATCCAGATGATGGAAATAAGTGCGAGGGTCGTGAGGATATTTGCCGGAAATTTTCCCGCACGCGGATTAGGGGAGCCCTCACGACTTGGTGAGATCGCCAGCATGACCGCAAAGATGATCCAAATCACCGAGTAGAAGACCCACACGGCCCGCATCGAGAACAAACGCCCCAGTAGGTCAACAAGAACTGGAGTTATTGCAATCGAGAGTGGCAGGCTAAGAAGCAGCCGGATCAGTGGAGTGCGATGACGAAAGGAGACAAGATCAAAAAGCCACCCTAAAACATATCCCGGAACGATGACGAATAGCGGAAAAATGAAGATAGCGGCAACAGTAGCTGAGATGTCAGTGACCGTAAAATGTGGGTACATGGTTGTCCGGGCAATCCAGTGAACGTCCTCTGGAACGATTGTAATTGTGCCAGAAAACCAAGCTCCTCGAGTAGCTCAGTCCGAACCTGCAGCCAGACGATGGTACAAAAGTCCCGGGACAACACCCACCTGACCGCCGCTCCAGGGTAGGTGCGCGATGTCCGGGGGTAGAACACGTTGCCAACCCGCCATGTTGGATCCCGGTGGTGGGGGATCTGCGAAGACCACCGAGGCGCCTGCTTTACGAAAGGCATTCAGCACGCGAACCCGGCTCTGCTCATCGCCTCTCCAAAATGCCTTTACCTCGCGAGGATCGGCGAAGATTCCGCGGTTGAGATTATCGAGCCTCTCCCAGATAACCGGCACCTCTGCAACGATCCGGACGTGATCCAGTCTCGCCCATTCTGCATTGATCGATTCACCTATGTAAGCCACCTTGCTACCTGAATCAACTCCAAGCTTCCGGATGTGTTGAGCGAGGATCCACTGGAGATTCCACTCAGCTTCGCTCCGGTGCGCCAAGTCCCTCAGCGCAAGCGCGGTGGGTTGAACCATGCGGGAACCAACATAGGCGAAACTAAAAAGTATGATCCACGCCTGCATCGCAGTATTTAGATAAGGCGAAATTCTGCCTGGCTTCGAGAGCAGGCTTGCAGTAAAACACACCCATAACAGTGCAAGAGACCCCGCAATGTAGCGGCGATCCATATAAACAACAGAGTAGGCGCCTGTGTATACCAGAGCAGGAACGATAAGAAACCAGTATGCCAGGATGCCCCGCCTTGATGTCCAAAGACGGAGACCTGCCCAAAACAGTAATCCTATACACGGAATGGTTACTGGTGATAGGAGCAGGAGATATACGTCCTGTACCAAACTAGCGCGCAGAACGTTCCACTGCCTGCCGATCTCCAATCGGGGAGCGACTCCCTCATACCAATACGACGGTTCGTACCACGGCGGGTAAGAGCCGGGAACCGGTTCGGCGAAGGTGTAAGTCTCGGGATGATCGATCACCCGATGTGTCGGGTGTCTCGGCACTCCAATGTTGTAAGGTTCACCTTGCCAGTGCGTGGAGCGCGCTGCTCCGTCTACTTCCCAGGCGTAATTCAGCTTCCCTGATTCGCCCAAGGTCAGGTGACCCTTGGAAGTGGAGAGAACTGTGACCCAAGGGAGCGCGATCACGGCTACGGCCGCGCACGCAACGCAAACGGGCACGAGCACGGGCTGGCGGGTTTTGAAAAGCAACCATGCCAGCACCAAAACATTGACCACGATCATCGGTGCAAAAGCGGCGCGAGCAAGATAGGTGAGAGCTAACGCAGCGCCTAACCCCACAAAAAGCAATATGCTGGTCCGCTTGTTTGCAATCCGGCATAGGACGTATGCGATATAGAAGCCCGTCGAGGTTGCAATCATGTCCGGCGAGCAATATCCAATGCCGATCATCCGTAATTCGGCCAAAGCGAATACCGAGTAGCCAGCTATCCGGACCGTGGTGTCCGAAAGAAGGTGCACAGCCCTGGACGGTGCATCAATCAGCCCGGCTCGGTATTTCAGCAACTCTCCTAAGAGCAGCTCAAACAGGGCCAGCGAGGCGACATAGGCCGAAAAGTTTACCAGGTGAAGCAGCATCACGTCCCAGTAGCCGTCCACTCGAATTAGACTTAGCGGAACTGCGAGAATCCAGGAGTACAGGGGGCTCCAGTAGGCGTTCACGGCATGGGCCAGGTCGCCTTGAGAGTAGTAGCTCGCAATATCCAGGTAAGAGATGCCATCGCTGAAAATACGATGCCGCACATCCCATGTCTGCACCAGCCCAGCAATCAGGAGAACCGCCCAACCCGCCAGTCTTATGTTCTTCAGGCTGCCGGCGTGCATCAACCTTTTTTCAACGCTGGGGCTTTCGCTCTGCAGTGGGCTCCGGGCGTCGGGTTTCTGCTCCAGACCGACGCCGCGCTTAGTCATTTGCATTTACATTACGTAGTAGGAAGCAGCGTTCGAGTATGCTGAATATCCGAAAGAGTTCACACTCCGAACCCGATAGTAGTAGTAGGTGTAGAGGGCCACATCCGAGTCTGTGTAAGTCGTTACGTTGGGACCTACTGTAGCTATTTGCGAGAAGTTCACATTGTCAAGAGATCGTTCGATGCTGAAACCCGTCTCGTCAGTGGAGTTATCAGTCCAGACCAGGTTTACGTGTCCTGAGGAACTGAAGTCTACCGTGAAAGTCAAGTCGGTGGGGGCGGCGGGACTGGAGCCTACAAGGCCATAAGCGACCACAGCATTGGAGAAGGTCGGTACGAAGACCTTTCCGTCCGCAACTACCACCTGGCCGAATTTTGAGAACTGGCCGAGGCTGTCACGGCTGGCGTTCTGATCGCTGTTCCATAACTCACGCTTAAGGTCGGTGGCATCAAATGCATGCAGAACACCCGGAGCAGTTGTGGCCCATACGATGCCAGTGTTTGGCTGCTGTCCGTTGGACGATACAGCGAGCACGCCGCCAGGGTAGCTGGCCGTCTGAGCCGATTGCGAGGCTGGAGTAGTGTTAAAGGTTCCTCCTGAGGCCCGATAAGCTTTAAGCACGTCGTTCACTCCCCAGACATAAAAGGTAGGCGTGGAGCTGTTCCAATAAGCGACAGAGTGAATTTGATAACATCCGTTCTCCCGGAAGGGCGAGCAAGTCGTCGTCGCTTGAAAGGCCTGCAATGGAGGGTCATTCTTGCCCATGGCATTCGGATTTAGAACGTACACCACGCCCTCTTTCCCGCCCCCGACGAGCCGGTTGGAGTCCGGCATCAGGATCGGTGCGCTAGAGCTCAGGTCCAGATCGAACTGATCCAATGCCGGGTAATTGGAAGGAGTGAACCAATCCATGATGGTGCCGCTTGCTGAAAGCTTCAAGGCGCTATCGGCTAAATCAGTTCCACCGTTATAGCTTCCATTACCGGTGAAGACATAGATCGAGCCCCCGGCATCAACGACCGGCGCCCGCCCAGATTGCCAGATTGCGTTGTCGGCCCCGTTCGGACTCGAATTGAAAACCACTGTTTGTTGCAGTGTCGATTGGTTGTAGCCGATCAGCCAACCGTGATACGGCTGAGGATCAGGCCCGCAACTCGCGAAGGCGGCGTAAACGTTGCCATTTGCCAAGACCAGGCCGGACCGTTGTATCTGGGTCGTTTGATTCAGCGAAACTAAACCGCCCTGTCCGTCGGAGGCGTTTCCGGGCACGCTCGCCGAGATGGTAACAGGCGCGTGCCGGTCAGCCAGCGTCAACATGTCTAAGGCGAAAAGCTGATGCATATACCTGCCCTGCCCGTTCGGAGTCGCCGCGACGACGTATAACGTATTGGTTGCCAAATCCGCGACCGGTGTGCTCAGAATTCCCAATTGAGACGCCGTGGTTGTGGGATCGGGGCAGGTGCCGGCATGGTTAGCAGGAACGAAGGGGCTCAGAGTTCTGTGGGCAAGAAACCCCCGAGCTGCATTGTTTGCGTCGAAAGCGTAGATGTTATTGCTCATTGTGGCGACATAGAGCACATCAGTGCGGGAACCGCCTATGGACAAACCCGGCGCATAAAGAGGCTGAGCGTAGACTTGCCCGTCTACATTGAAAGTGGATCGCTTCCCGAAGGAAGAGACATTCACGTTAGAAAGGTTCAGAGTAGTTTCGCTTAGATTTGAGGCCGTTCTGGAGTTGTTGAATTGGCTTGTGGTGACAGAAACCTGAGCCGAAACGGAAATGAGGGCACAAAAAAATGCTGCTATCAATTGACAGCAGGTAGAGAAAGACTTAAGAGTCATGGGGGTTTTAACTAGTTACACCAGTTAGTTGTTAGACCGGGAAGCACCCGGTCTGCAGCAAAGCTATCAAATACGAATGTAATTGCCAACAGGGATATCGATCTAGCCGTATCAATTCAGTCTATGGAGCTATTCGTGCGTCTGGTGCGAGACTATTAAGACTGAAGCGATAGTACTAAGTGCCACACGAAAGTGGCCGAATGAGGGCCGCTGGATCATTGATTACGAAACTTTTTCCCAGTACTTTGCTAGCCTCTCAGTCGTGAGTTTCTCTCAACTCGCCGACGCCGGCGCAGGTCCGATGGTGACCATAAGTCCCTCAATACATATCGCACCGACTATCGTGTGGAAGCTTCGGAATTCGCCGCCCCGGAGAGTACGAGCTGTCACCCTAATAAATTGAGTTTTGAATACATTCACAACCTGGAGTTCAGATGACCAAAATCGGTTTCGCCTTCGCGCTGTTCTTTTCAACATGCTCCTTCGGAGCAGTCGTTACCTGCCCAGGCAACGGAAATGGAGGAATCCTTCTTACGGAAGCCCCCGAAGCTCAAGGCGAGCCGGCCACGCCCACGTGCATGCTCCCGGCAGGTTTTGCGACTACCACAATTCCGTTTGCTTTAGCCCTCAATGAGGCACCAGGCTCCACCCCTCCCGTCATCAGTGACGTGGTGTTGTTTGCCCCAAGTGGCTTGATTACGTTTTTTTCTGATCCCGCCATCCCACTGGATCTAACGATCAACTCGACCCAAACGGAAGCTGCCATGAATTTTGTAACAGTGGCCGGCGTGAACTACACAGTCATCAGTGATGTTGGTACTGAGACCTCGGACCTTCCTGAGCCTTCAACAGTTCTGCTGACCTGCATCCCTGTTGCGATTCTTGGGATTCGCAAGTTCGTTCAAGTGAAAGCATCGCAGCATCAGACCCTCTGAGTTGGGCCCTACGTGAGATTCCGCTACCGCACAGAAATAGTAACGCCGGTTCGGGGACTCGATTGCGATCCCACCTGCACCGAAATTGCCACTGTTCCGGAGCCTGCCCCATCCGGGACCGTGGCATTCACCTGGAATAATCCCGCTACCTGGCCTGGGGCCGCGCCCGCGTAAAGCACCTGGGCAATTTGGCCGCCGATAGTAACGCTAACCGGGAGGACAGGTTTGGGATAGGTTTCAGTCCCGATCTCTGGCCGTTATACGCCACCTGCACCAGGGAGGAGACGGTCAATCCATAAGGGACAATAGCACCTTGCCCAGCGCTCAGGTAAACAAGGGGAGTAGGCCGGCCATCAAACGTAACCGTTGTGCCCGCGACTGAGGTTGCCAGCTTCCCGTTCCCATCCACCACGCCCGACACCAACGTTGCACTGCCCAAACCGGATCCATAGATGGTAACGATCTCCCCTGGAGCAACCGGCCCAGCACTAAAGCTAGCGGCATTCGCGATTCCCGCCGCGCTGATCATAGGCCCTGTCGCGGAGGGGATCGCCACCGCAAACTCGTGGTGTAGTGTTCCGGAATCCGCGGTGTAGGTCACGGGACCCGGCGCGGAAGGCGGTGCGACACTCACCATCACTGTCTGGCCCGCTGCAACCGAAGTGTTGGTAACTGTCGGGCCGCGTTCCGCGACAAACAGGTTACCGGCCGGATCGAGCGCGCAACCCAATCGTGGTGAAGTGCGCGGGACCCGCCCTGATAAACCAAACCCGGCGCGGGCGGCAGTGGTGATCACTCACCATCACCGTCTGGTCGGCTAGTAAATGAAGTTATTTGGTCACCAGCCGGTCGGCCCATTGAGCGTTGCTTGCAGCGCAGGTCCGCCGTCCCCTGTTTCGCCCGTGGCCGCGGAACCAGCTATGGGTGTAATGTTCCCGGCGGCATCCAGTTTCAACACGCGGTCAAGCCCGTACTCGGAAATGTATAAAGTTCCCGCTGAATCGAAAGCCAAGCCGTCCGGCTCGGAGATAGGCGTGGTAATTCCTGGCCCACCCAGGCGAAGTCCAGCGTCCTCGCCGGTACCGGCCACCGTCGAGATAATTCCCGCCGGTGATACACGCCGTATCCGATTATTCCCAGTGTCGGCGATATAGAGGAACCCGAACTGTACCGCCACTGCGTAGGGCAAGTTGAGTTGCGCCGCGGTAGCCGGGCCGTTATCACCCGAAAAACCGTTCACGCCCGTCCCGGCGACGGTCGAAATGATTCCATCGGGCGTGATCTTGCGAACGACATCAACGTCGATGTCGGTGAAGTAAATGGTTCCTGAAGGGTCGACCGTGATACTCGCGGGAGAAAAAATCCGTGCCGCAAGGGCCGGTCCGCCATCGCCAGAATAGCCCCGGACGCCGGTTCCCGCGATAGTGGTGATTTGGCCGCTCTTGTCGATTCTCCGGATTCGGTGGGCGCCCTGTTCCGCGATAAACAGGTTGCCCGCCGAATCGAGCGCCACGCCGGAGGGATTGTTCAGCAGGGAGGCGGAAGCCGTCCCGTTATCTCCCGTTGGCCGGCCAACACCGGCGAACGTGCTGATGGAAAAAGCAGGAATTTGCGCAACTGCTGGCACGACGGCGGCAGCAACCATTCCGGCGAGAAGAACGTCTCGATTGGTACATGCGATTCAGCGCGTTAGATTAACATGAGGCAACCCGATTACGTCGCGCGGCATATACTAATCAGAGAAGGATCTCCATGAACAAGTACGTGAAGTTTGCTGGTTTAATCGTCATCATCGTCGGCGTTCTGATTTGGTTGGGCACCGCGAACGTTTCCGAATCGCAGACCTATTACAAAACGATTTCCGAATTGAACCAGATGCCCGCGCCCCAGAAAGAAAAGCGTGTGCGCGTGGGCGGTGATGTCGAGAAGGGTTCCATCCTCCGCAAGGCCGATTTGGTGGAGTTCACGCTCGCCCAGGATCAATTGCACCTTCGCGTCGCTTACACCGGGCGTGATCCGCTTCCCGATACTTTCAAGGATGGGGCGCAAGCCTTGGCCGATGGACGCATGGGTTCCGATGGCGTTTTCCACGCCAGCAAGATCCAAGCGAAGTGCTCCTCGAAATACGCTATTAAACCCGGCGAGGCGCCCGCTGGATTGAAAGTCGCTCCCGCGCCGAACAAGAGCATCTAATCAGTTATGGAGAATCTAGGCGCATTAGCGGTATTGCTTGCGTTTTGCATTGCGATTTACGCGGTGATCGCGAGCGTTGTGGGGAAGCTGAAAGGCCGCCCGTATCTTGTTTTGAGCGGCGGCCGCGCAGTTTACGCCGTGTGGTTTTTGATTACCTCCGCTTCGGGCATTCTGGTTTACTCGTTGCTCACCAGTGATTTTCGCTTCGCTTACGTTGCCGGGCATTCGAACCGCGACATGCCGGGCCTGTATAAGTTCACAGCCTGGTGGGGCGGCCAGGAAGGTTCGCTGCTCTTTTGGAGTTGGATTCTTTCGACGTACAGCGCCGTCGTCGTCTTCACGAACCGCAACAAGCTGCGCGAAATGATGCCGTACGTGGTTGCCGTGATGTCGACGGTGCAGGTGTTCTTCCTGCTGCTCAATACCTTTCTCGCCAGTCCCTTTCAGATGCTGGCGGTTGATAAGGTGGTCACGTCGGTCGCCGACGGGCTCGGCTTGAATCCGCAGTTGCAGTATTACGCGATGGCGATTCACCCGCCCATGTTGTACCTGGGCTATGTCGGATTTGCGGTTCCCTTTGCATTCGCCATGGCATCCCTGCTCACCCGCCAGCCGGGGGACACCTGGATCCACACCACGCGTCGCTGGTCCATTGTGGCGTGGCTTTTTCAAAGCTGCGGCATCATGCTCGGCTCCGCCTGGGCCTTCGACGCCCTGGGTTGGGGTGGCTATTGGATGTGGGATCCCGTAGAAAATGCTTCCCTGCTTCCCTGGCTTGCCGGAACTGCGTTCCTGCACTCCGTGATGATGCAGGAGAAGAAGGGCATGATGAAGGTCTGGAACATGGTGCTGATTGCCAGCACGTTCTTCCTTTGCATCTTCGGCACGTTCCTGACGCGCTCCGGCGTTGTGAGTTCCGTGCACGCCTTCGCTGAATCGCCAATCGGAAAGTACTTTCGTCGGCTTCCTGGCGCTCGGCATTGCGGCAACCATTTATCTGATTCTCGACCGGCTCGATTACCTGAAGAGCGAGAGCGAACTCGAAAGCGTGGTTTCGCGCGAATCGAGCTTCCTCTTCAATAATCTGCTGCTTCTGGCAAGCTGCTTTGCCGTTCTGTGGGGCACGCTTTTCCCGGTGATCTCCGAAGCCGTCACGAACGAAAAGATTTCGCTCGATCCGCCTTGGTTTAACCGGCTGATGATCCCGATCGGCCTCGGGCTGCTCTTCCTCACGGGCGTGGGTCCTCTCTTCGCATGGCGCAGGACTTCAGTTGAAAGCCTCCGTAAAAACTTCCTCGTCCCCGGCGTGCTGGGCTGTCTTTTGGTTGTAGGGTTGTTCGCCGCCGGCATTCACAACTACTGGGCGCTGATTTCTTTCGGATTTTGCTTGTTTGTTTCGTCTTCCATCATTTCTGAGTTTTTCAAAGGCGCGCGCGCCATCGGCCAAAAGAATAAGCTGAACTTCGCGCACGCCGTCGTCGAACTCACTCACCGCAATACCCGCCGTTATGGCGGCTATCTGGTCCACATGGGCATCGTGCTGATGTTCATCGGCTGGACGGGCTCGGCCTTCAACAAAAACTTCACGGCAGAAGTGCCCGTAGGGGGAAGCTTCGAACTGGGCAAGTACAAAATGCAGGTGGCCAAGATCAACCAGGGCCAGAACGCAAACTATAAGTGGGACGCCGCGGTTTTGAACGTCACCAAGTCCGGCAATTCCATCGGCCAGATGGAGCCGGAACGCCGCTACTATATGGCCGCGCAACAAGGACTGGGGCACGTGGCCTTGCGCAACCGCCTGGACGAAGATCTCTACATCAACTTCGCTTCCTCGGATGAAAAGACGGGGATGGTTACACTGCAGGCCTACGTCTTTCCGCTGGTGAGCTGGATCTGGATCGGCACGCTGGTCCTGATCGCGGGGACCCTGATCGCGCTGGTTCCGAGCAAGGTCGCGCGCCAATACGCCCGCACACAAGTTGTCGGAATGGCGGAGACTCCCGTTGCGGTTGAAAACTAGCATTCTGGTCCTGGCGCTCAGCGCTCTTGCTACAGCCCAGGCCCCCCAGATCGAAAGCGACGATGTGGAACGCGTCGGTGCTCACATCGCCTGCCAGTGCGGCGGCTGCAAGGAAAGCGTCTCTTGTCCGATGTCGAAGCGCGGCTGTGGCTTTTGCGTGCCGGCCAAAGCCAGAATTTACAAGATGCAGAAGGCGGGCATGTCCGATGCCTCCATCATCGATACTTACAAAAAGGAGTTTGGCGACAAGATTTACCTCTCGGACCCAAGCTCCTTCTTTTGGCTCACCCCCACCTTGGTCATCGTATTGGGTTCGTTTGGCATTTTATATTTTCTCCGGCGGAATAAGAAGCCAGTCCTGGTAGCCGCCACGCCCATTCACGATCCGGCACTGGAAAAATACCGCGACGAAATGGATCGCGAGATGAATCAATGGTAATTGCGTTAGCGGCGGTACTCACGGCCGCTGTCATGTTCTTTCTGCTGTTCATTCGAGCGCAGGATATCCCGGCTACTCCGCCCCTCTCTCCCTTCGCGCATCTGGATGAACGGAAAGCCTCCATCTATGAGAATTTGCGCGATCTTCAATTCGAATACCGCCTGGGCAAGATGTCCGACGAAGATTACCAGCGCTCAAAGACGGATTTGCAAAAGGAACTCGCGCGCGTGCTCGCCGAGGTGGATCGCGTGGCACAGGGGCAGGCTCAACCGGTGAAAGTGAAGAGCGTCCCCCAAGCCGTGAAGCGCCACGTCTGTCCCAGTTGCTCCGCCGAATTCCCTACGGCGCTCAAGTTCTGCGGGGAATGCGGCAAACCCATGAAAGCATGAAATTCGCCGCCTTATTCTTGGTCGCCATCACGGCGGTTGCCGCGCCTGTCGATGGTATTGTTACGAACGGAACTACAGGAAAGCCGCAGGCAAACGCGACCGTCACCCTTTTTCGCGTCGGGCAAAACGGCCCGGAAACGCTGGAATCCGTTAAGACCGATTCGGCAGGACATTTCGTTCTGCAAGGCGACATTCCCGGTCCTCGTCTCATTCAGGCCGCCTACGATGGCGTCACTTACAACAAGATGGTGCCGCCCGGCACACCGTCGTCGAACCTTGAAATCAAGGTCTATCAATCGATTGCGAAGCCCGGCGCTGCGCGGGTAGACCAGCACATGATGCTGATCGAACCCCAGCCCGATGGCAAAATGGCCGTCAGCGAGAGCTACGTCTGGTCAAACGATGGCAAAACGACGTTTAACGATCCCGCCCGCGGCACGCTGCAGTTCTATTTGCCCCCCGAAACTCAGGGCCAGGTTACCGTCAACGTTCTCGCGCCGCAGGGCATGCCCATCCGCCGCGCACCGGAAAAAACAGGTATCCCAAACGTCTACAAAGTCGACTTCCCGATCAAGCCGGGCGAATCGCGCATCGACCTTAGTTACGGTTTGCCCTTCTCGAGCCCCGGGGAGTTCGTTTCGAAAATTTACTATAAGGGCGGGCCCACTCGCGTCATCGTTCCCCCCGGCGTTTCTCTCGCCGGCGCTGGCCTGACGAACATGGGACCCGGGCCCATGAAAGCGACCATTTACAGCACCGAGTCGTCCGACCTGAAAATGCAAATCACCGGCACCGGCGTGCTGCGCGGCCAGGAAAACGACACGCCCGATCAGTCGGAAAGCTCGGGTAGCGGTATCAAGCAAATCATGCCGAAGCTCTACGCCTCCTCCGACCCGAAGGAAGGTTTTGGCGGAGCGGTCGATAGCGTGAAATGGATTCTCCTGGTTGTCCTCGGCATGTTGAGCGTCGGCTTCGCAATCCTTTATCGTGCCGGTTCGGAAAAGCCGCCCGCCACACCGGCTAAGGCAAGAAGTGGTCGCCGTTGAAGGCGTCTGGAAGTACTTCGGCGACTTCCCCGCCCTCCGAGATATTTCGCTCACCGTAGCTCCCGGACGGTGTCTTGCGCTGCTCGGCCGTAATGGCGCGGGCAAGACGACACTCCTGCGAATCTTAGCGGGCTTTTCGAAACCGGCAAAGGGCACCGTTACGATCCATGGCTCTGCCCCTCGCGATCTTGCCGCACGTGCCCGCGTCGGATACATCGGCCACGGCATCGCCGTTTGGGACGAACTCTCGGCCGAAGAGAACCTGCGCTTGTTCGCGACTCTCTATGGTGTCGATCGAACGCAGATTCCCGTATGGCTCGAACGTGTGGGCCTTCTCCGGGTTCGCGAAGGTTTAGCGCGCGAGTTCTCGCGAGGCATGCGCCAGCGCCTCGCCATCGCACGAGCCTTTCTGCACTCGCCCGCGGTGCTGGTGCTCGATGAACCCTTCACCTCGCTCGATGACCGCGCCATCGCGCTGCTCCAATCGCTGCTTCGAGAGGCACTCGGACGCGGAGCCTCGGTCGTCATGTCGACCCATCAACTCCGGGAAGCGCTGGAACTCGCAACGGATGTCGCGCTCCTGAAGGGCGGCAAAGTCGTGCACTCAGGCCCGCGTGTCCAGGAAATGGTGGACGACCCAACCTGGCTTTATGCGCGCTATGGCGAAGGATGAGCTTTGCACTCAGAGCCGCCTGGGCGATCGCGCGCAAGGACCTTCGGAGCGAATTACGGTCGAAAGAAGCGACCAACGCCGCCATTTCCTTCGCGCTCGTCATCCTGCTCATCCTGAGCTTCGCCTTCGAGCCCACCGGCGAAGAGAAGACAGCGATGTCCGGCGGCATTCTCTGGATTGTCTTTGCCTTCTCCGGCACTCTGATCCTGAACCGCACCTTCGCCCGCGAACTCCAGAATGACGCGCTGGAAGCTCTGATCGCCGCACCCGTTCCGGGCTGGGCGCTGTTTCTCGGCAAAGCCGCGTCAAGCTTCATCATGATGGCCGTAGTCGAACTCGTTGCCCTCCCCGTTTTCGCCATCTTCTACGACCTCAATCTGGTGTGGCGCATGGCGCCGGTGATTCTGCTCGGAACCTGGGCTCTCGTGGTTGTCGGAGTCTCATTCAGTGCGCTTACGGTGAATGTGCAACTTCGCGAGGTGATGCTGCCTTTGTTGATTTACCCGACGCTGATTCCGGCGCTGATCGCGTCCATGATCCTGACCGGTAACGTGCTTGAGGGACAGACGTTTTACGGGCGATAACGTGACGTGGCTGCGGCTTTTGGTCGGCTTCGACATCATCTATACATCGCTCGCCCTTGCATTGATTGATATCGTGTTAGTTGGATAGGAGAACGAATATGCGAGAGAAAGCAATCTACGTTTTAGGCCTGCTGGGCGCAATTGCGCTGATGGCGAATATCTACAACATCTTCCTGGTCCTTCCCGATGAAGCCAACCAGGGGGCCATTTACCGCATCATCTTCTTCCACGTTCCTGCAGCTATCATCGGGTTCACCTTCTTTTTTGTCGCGCTGCTCTGCAGTATCTGGTTCCTGATCTCAAAAAGCTTCAAAGCGGACGCGGTCGCCGTCGCCGCAACCGAAGTCGGCCTGGTGTTCGCGATCGTGAATCTGGTCACCGGCAGCATCTGGGGCCGGAACATCTGGGGGATCTGGTGGACCTGGGATTACCGCATTACGTCCATGTTCGTCTGCGCGCTTCTCTATCTGGGCTACCTGATCATGCGCCCCGCCATTACGGATCCCACGCAGCGCGGCACGCTCTCCGCTGTACTCTCCATATTCGCTTTTGCCGACGTACCGATCGTCTGGTTCTCCATCCGTTGGTGGCGCACGCAGCATCCCGGGCCGGTGCTGGAGACAGGAGGCTTGCCACATGACATGGCCATGGCTCTCCTCTATAACTTCATCGCGCTCATAATGATCGGAACGGCGCTTGTACTGGTCCGCCTCCGCAGCGAACACGTGCAGCGTGAGATTGAATCGCTCCGGCGCTTGGCGCTGGTGGAAGCATAATGATTGAAGCCCGCAACTTTCAGTTCCTCTGCTACGCCCTGGCGGCTGCATGGCTGATCGTAATCGGATATATTTTCTATCTGGTGCAGCGCGACCGCAAACTCTCGAAAGAGCTGGGCCGCCTGAAAAACATGATGGAAGACCGCGAAGGAACACGACGATGAATCGCAGAAGTTTGCTGAAGATGGCGCTCTCCGGAGGCGCAGCTGTCACACTGGCGCCGCGCGCCGCCCAGGCCTCGAAAGGGATGCCCCCGCCAAAGATCAAAGACGTACAGGTCATTGAGACCCAACCGGCCGGCGTGCGCCTCACCGTCGTCAAGATCCTCACCGATCAGGACGGCCTGCACGGCTATGGCTGCGCGACCTTCACCCAGCGCGCCGATTTGGTAAAGCCCGCCGTAGAGCGCTACCTCAAGCCGTTCTTGATGGGCAAGACGACGGACCGCATCGAAGACATCTGGCAGAGTTGCTATGACAGCTCGTACTGGAAGAACGGCCCGGTCCTGAACAACGCGATCAGCGGTGTCGACCAGGCGCTTTGGGATATCAAAGGCCGCCAGGCTGGCCTTCCGGTTTATGACTTGGTCGGCGGCAAGACACGCGAAGCGGCGGATTGTTACGGCCATGCCGATGGCGAAGATCCTGCTCAAGTTGTCGACAACATCCGTAAATGGCAGGAGCGCGGCTTCCGCCACGTGCGCGCGCAGGTCGGCGTTCCCGGCTTCGCGGCTTATGGCACAGGGGCTGCGAAAGTGGCGCCCATGGCTGGTCTGAGGCCGGGTCCGGTGTTCGAACCCGCGTACTACATCCGCCGCGTCTTGATGATGTTTGAAGAGGTCCGTAAACAATTGGGCTTTGAAGTGGAACTTCTTCATGACGCCCACGAACGAGTCACCCCGCGCCAGGCCGTCCAGTTCGCCAAAGACCTCGAAAAGTTCAAGCTGTTCTTTCTCGAAGACGTGCTCTCGCCCGAAGACATCGATTGGTATCGCCAAATTCGCCAGCAATGCTCCACCCCGCAAGCAATGGGAGAGCTCTTCAACAACCCGCACGAATGGACGATGCTGATCAAAGAGCGCCTGATCGACTACATCCGCATCCATGTAAGCCAGGCAGGCGGCTTTACTCCCTGCCGCAAAGTAGCGATTATGTGCGAACTGATGGGCGTCAAGACCGCATGGCACGGGCCGGGCGATGTCTCACCGGTCGGCCACGCCGCCAACGTTACGCTCGACCTGGTCAGCACCAGTTTCGGCATCCAGGAATACTCGCCTTTCAGCGAGCAGTTGCAAACGGTCTTTAGCGGCTGCCCCGTAATGAAGAACGGCTACCTCTACGCGAACGACGCGCCAGGTTGGGGCATCGAAATCGATGAAAAACAGGCCGCGAAATTTCCTTTCGGCACCAATGAACGAGGCGAACGCAAAGATCTAAATGGCGGCTGGGGCGAAGTCCGCAAGCGTGACGGCAGCGTAATCAAACAATAACCCCGGCTGACGGCCGCATGTTACGCTAAAGATTCCTACCCAAGAGGAGAGGTGGCCGAGTGGTTGAAGGCGCACGCTTGGAAAGCGTGTTTAGGAGAAATTCTAACGTGGGTTCGAATCCCACCCTCTCCGCCATCAGAAAGTCGATGCGCAAGACACTCGTTCTGGTAGCTGCTGTTTTCGTGATTGGCCAAAACGTTCACACTCAGCCGGGTCCCCAACCTGAATCGTGCGATGAGCTTACCAAGCTCACTCTTGCGGATGCGAAAGTCACATCTGCTCAGAACGTTGAACAAGATCACGCCTCAGTTTGCAAGGTTGTCGCTGTTCTGACACCCACCCCTGAATCAGACATAAAGATAGAACTCTGGCTACCTAAGGACTACTGGAACGGAAAATACATGGCTGTCGGAAATGGCGGCTGGCAGGGATCCATCAACTACGGCGGTCTGAAGGATGGTGTTCATCGCGGATACGCCACTAGCTCTACAGACACGGGCCACGAAGGTGGCAGCGCCAGCTTCGCCCTGGGCCACCCGGAGAAGCTCATTGATTACGCCTACCGCTCCGAACACGAAATGGCTGTGAAAGCGAAGGCGATCATCGCGGCTTATTACGGCAAGCCAGCTCGGCTATCTTACTGGAACGGCTGTTCCGCTGGAGGCAAACAAGGCCTGAAAGAGGCTCAGCAATATCCGGCCGATTTCGATGGCATCGTGGCTGGCGCTCCCGCCAGTAATTGGACCGGACGCGCGGCACAGGCAATCTGGTCAGCCCAAGCTGTTCACAGGAACGAAGCAAGCTATATTCCGCCTGCTAAGTATCCGCTCTTGCATAATGCCGTCCTGGCCGCATGCGACGCACTGGATGGGGTGCGAGACGGGGTGCTGGAGAATCCGAAGAAGTGCGGCTTCGATCCTAAAGTTCTGGAGTGTAAAGGGGCGGACGGCCCGGAATGCTTGAGCAGCCCGCAGGTGGAAGCAGCCCGTAAGCTCTATGCGGATTCGGTCAACCCGCGAACGGGGCAGCATTTGTACCCCGGACTTCAGAAAGGCAGTGAGCTCGGTTGGGCCACTTGGGCCGGCCCGCGGCCACTCGCGATAGCGCTCGATTACTTCCGCTATATCGTTTTTCAAGACCCGGCCTGGGATTTCCGCACGCTTAATTTCGATACCGATGTCGCCAAGGCGGAACAGATGGACGGCAGCCGCATCAACGCGACGGACCCTAACCTGAAGCCGTTCTTCGACCATGGCGGCAAGCTGATTCAGTACCACGGTTGGAGCGATCCGCAGATCTCTCCCGGCAATAGCCTCACTTACTATCAGAGCGTCAAAGACAGGCTAGGCAGCACCATCGATAGCTCCTATCGCCTGTTCATGGTTCCCGGCATGGGCCATTGCGCGGGAGGGGAAGGAACAGACTCTTTCGATATGGTTGGCGCACTTGAGCAATGGGTGGAGGCGAAGAAAGCACCGGCGCGCATTATCGCTTCCCGCTTTCGCAATGGAAAGACGGAACGAACGCGGCCATTATGCCGGTTTCCTCAGGTTGCTGTGTACCAAGGGCGTGGGAGTACGGATGACCAAGTGAACTTTACTTGTAAGACCGTGCCTCAGTAATTCCCTTTAACGGGCGGTTTACCCGGCGGAGGGATCGGCACGCCGGCGGCTTTCATCACCTTCACCAAAGCGGCTACCGTATCGGGCGACGGTTTGAAGTTCCCGAAGCGGTATCCTTCCGCAATCGTGAGAGGCGTCCATCCATGCGAATTCGGCTTGTTCCAGATTTCAATGTTCGCGCCCTTGGCAGCCAGGAACTGCACCGCGCCGGGGAAGTTCTTATAAGCCGCGCCGTGCATCGCGGTTTCGCCTTTCGCGTCAACCGCATTCAGATCCACCCCCAGATCGAGAGCCAGTTGCATAGCCTCGGCAACTTCACTTTCCGTTCCGGCATCCTCGCCCGGTGAGCGCGTTCCCAGTCCCGCCGCTGCCATCAACGCAGTGGAACCATCGGCATTCGGAATCAGCGGATCCGCGCCCAACTCAGCGAGCGTCCGCATCAAGGGAACATCGGCAGTTTTTGCCGCCAGAAAGAACGGTGTCGCGCCCATCAGGTTGAGACTGGTGAGTCCGAAGTTGATCTTCTTCGTCATGCGGGCGTTAACATCGGCGCCGTGCTGCACCAAGAGCTTCACAAGTTGCAGGCTGGTGAGATTGCCGGAACCTTCCGGTGGAGGGTCGTTGTCTCCCCCGCCCGGCTTGCGCGCTTGTGAGACCACATGCAGCGCGGTGTAGCCGGAACCAGCCGCATTGGGATTTGCCCCGGCATCCAGCAACTTCGCCGCAAACTCGTAGTGGGCGTTGGTGACCGCCAGCACCAGGGCACTAGTGCCGACCCGGGGAGCGCCCGCACCCGATGCCGGACGTGCTCCGGGGCCCTGCCGCGTCTGCACCGTTTCGTTTACATCGGAACCCGCTTTCAACAGCGCTTGTGCCACACCGATGCGTCCTTCACGAGCCGCGAACAGAAAAGGCGTGAATCCCGAATTCAGACGAGCATGAATATCCGCACCTGCCCCAATCAAGGTTTCGACAGCAGCAACGTTGCCTTCGGCCGCTGCCCACATCAGCGGTGTCTGGCCCAGAACCTTATCTTTTCCATCAACAGCCGCCCCTCGCTCCAGCAATACCTTGATGGCTTCCACCTTGCCGGTACGGGCCGCAGTCATAAGAACCGTTTCGCCTCCCGGCAGCGCGCCATTCGGATCCGCGCCCGCATCCAGAAGGGCCTTGACAATCGCGCCATTGCCGTTTGTGCAAGCGAGCGAAAGCGGCGTGACGCCATAGCGATTTGCTGCCTTCGCGTCAGCTCCGGCGCGCAGCAGAAGTTTTACGGTTTCGGCATCGTCCTGATCGGCCGCCCAGTGGAGCGCCGTCATGCCGTCAACCTGGCGCGCGTTCACATCGGCGTGCTTGGCGAGCAAAGCTCGAACAGCGGCGGAGTTATTCTGTTGCGCGGCATCCGCAAGCGCCGCGTCCTGCCGGTTTGCCGCAAGGCACCAGCGCCGGGAAACACAACAGAACCAGTAATGCCCGGCAGGTCACAAAGAAAGCGGCTGCAGCATTTCTTCCATCTTGCCGTTGCTGTCGCCGAAGGAATCCACTTTCACTCCCACCTTGTCCAGCAGAGTCAGGTGCAGATTGGCTAACGGGGTGGGCTCGTCGTAACGGATGTGGCGGCCGCCCTTCATCTTGCCCGCTCCTCCGCCCGCTACCAGAATGGGAAGGTTTACGTGGTCATGCACGTCCGGGTTGCCCATGCCGCTTCCGTAGAGATAAACGGAATGATCGAGCAGCGTTCCGTTCCCGTCCGGCGTGGATCTCAGCTTGTCCAGGAAGTAGGCAAACAGCGAGACGTGAAACTCATTGATTTTCGCCACGCGTTCCAGCTTGTCAGGGTCACCCGCGTTGTGAGTCAGCGGATGGTGCGGATCGGAAACCCCAATCTCAGGATAGGTCCGCGTACTGGTTTCACGCGCCAACTGAAACGTGATGACCCGCGTAACATCTCCCTGAAGCGCAAGCACCTGCAAATCGAACATCAATTTCGCGTGGTCCGCATAAGCCGAAGGCACACCCACAGGGCGATCCAGATCCTTCATCGGCGAATCCGCCGTATCCGCTTCCGCCCTCTGTATCCGGCGCTCCACCTCGCGAACCGTATCCAAATACTGGCTCACTTTCTTCCGGTCGTCTGCTCCCAGCTTGTTCTGAAGACGGGAAATATCTTCGGTCATCCAGTCCAGAAGGCTCGCCTTTTTCCGCAGTTCCGCCTGACGGTCCGCGGCGCTTCCTCCCTCTCCGAAAAGGCGCTCGAACGCGATGCGGGGATGAGCTTCGGCAGGCAGCGGCGTGGTCGGCGAGGACCACGACAAGTTGTTCTGGTACACGCACGCATACCCGTTATCGCACTGGCCCACCGTGGTCAAAAGATCCATCGCAAGTTCAAGCGAGGGCAGCCGCGTCGACTTTCCCATCTGCTGTGCAGCTACTTGGTCCACGGTTGTCGCAAGGCAGTAATCCGTGCTCTCGGTCCACTTCGCGGTCGCGGCGCTCAGGAAGGCCGCGTTCGAAGTCGCATGAGTTCCAGGGTAAGCGTTCTTCAATTCCAGATTGCTGACCACTGTGAGCTGGTCGGTGAACGGTTGCAGCGATTTCAGGATCGGCGAAAGATTGGTGAGCTTTGCGCTGTCTCCTTCAGGTGTCCATCTGGGCATGTGGGCGCCCATCGGAATATACACAAATCCCAGACGGCGCACAGGAACCGCAGGAGTCGCCGCATAGGCTGTCATGGCGGGAATCATCGCATCTAAGAGCGGAAGCGACACTGCCGCACCCAACCCCCGCAGAAACGTTCGTCTTGGTAAAGCCTTCTTGGTGATGATCACTGAGACCTCCTCATCTGAAAGGGCGTGCTGCGAACAATTCCCATAACGATCGATGAGAATCTGTAATCGGTTGGCTCTGCTTCGCGCAAGATCTTACGGATGGCCGGTCCGTCGTATGATTCTACTCCCCGGCCCACAGCGTAAGTCAGAAGCTTTTCACTTACCGTACCCGCGAAGATCTCTGGGCGCTTCAGCAGGGCTTTTTGTAGCCCCGCCACTCCTGTGAACTTTGAGCCATCGGGCAACCCGCCGGACGTATCGATCGGCAAGCTCTCTTCCTGCGTCCGCCAGCGGCCCACGGCATCGTAGTTCTCTAGCGAAAAACCGAGCGGGTCCATCACGTTGTGACAACCCGCACACGCCGGATTAGCGCGATGCTCGGCAATACGCTCACGCATCGTTTGCACTTTTGCTCCTTCGTGATGCTCTTTCAAAGCGGGCACGAACGGCGGAGGTGGCTGCGGAGGCGCACCCAAAACGTTGTCCAGAATCCATTTCCCGCGGATCACCGGCGAGGTGCGCGTTGCATAGGATGTCACCATCAGCACGCTCCCTTGGCGCAGCAATCCGCCGCGTTCGGCGTTATCGTCGAATGTCACCCGGCGGAAGCGGCTTCCATAAATATTCGGCAGACCATAGTGCTTGGCAAGACGTTCATTCACGAAGGTATAATTTGCCCGAAGCAGATCCAGCACGCTTCTGTCTTCGCGCATGATGCTTTCTACAAACAGATCCGTTTCCGTCAGGAAAGCTTTGCGCAGATTGTCGTCGAAGTCGGGGAATGTCCGCATGTCGGGAGTGATTGCGGCCAGCCTTCGCAGCTGGAGCCATTGTTCGGCGAAGTTGGTGACCAACACGCGCGAGCGGTCGTCCGCCAGCATCCGGTGCACCTGCTTTTCGAGAACCGCCGCGTTCTTCAGTTTGCCTGCGGTGGCACAGTCAAGCAGTTCGTCGTCGGGAATGCTGCTCCAGAGAAAGAACGATAGGCGAGAGGCGAGTTCCACATCGCTCAGGTTGTAAGCCGTATTCGGAGCAATGCCGGCAGGGTCTCTTTCCACGCGGAACAGAAATTCCGGACTGACTAGCACCGCGCTTACGCCCATCTCAATTCCCGCTTCGAAACCTGATTCCTTGCGCGCCTCCTGATAGAACCGCAACGGTCTACTTAGATCCGAATCGTTCACGGGACGCCGGTACGCGCGGCGTGTCAACTTGCCAAGAATACGCTTCGCACACGCGTCCTCTTCTTCCGGGCGCGAAGGTTTGCAGACAAAAATCTGACGGCGGCTCGGCGTGTCACCCGGCCCAGTCGCCTCGTAAGGACCGTTGACGGAAACCGAGTACAGCGCCGGACGGATACGCGGATGGCGATCCATATTAAAGTGCGCCTGATAAGGCTGCCGCTCGGTTTCAAGCAATAAAGACGGACCCTTGGGAAACGCGATGCTCACCACATGCGGACCGGCCTTGACGGGTACCCTGATGTTCAGGTCCTTATCCACCAGGTGATGGTCGTTGCCTTTCGGCGGAGGCATCACGGTGAATAACTTGAGCCGGTCCCCATCCAGCATCAGCTCAACCTCACTCGGTCCCTTCAAGCCTTCCACATGCTCGTTCCGGTCGCGCGCCAGGCGCAGCTGAAATTCATATTCGGCATTCAGCGGAAACGTATAATTCACGGACGTTCCGCCGCGCGTCCCAACCGGCAGTTCAGCGAAATGTTCCTCCTGCGTTAAGTCCGGCGGCAGATTGAACGTGTCGCCGCCCGGCGAGTGGATCGGGCTACCAACCGCCAACCTGCTGATCTTCCGGGCTGCCGAAAGATATCGCTCCAACAGAGTTGGCGAGAGATTCCCGACTGTCACATTGTCGAAGCCGTGGCTGGCATCGTCGCCCGGCAGGAGCCCCGATACGTCTACCTCCAGGGAAAGCAAGTCGCGAATCGCGTTGTGGTATTCGGTACGGTTCAGGCGGCGGAACGTATCGGTGCGGCCCGGATTGGGATGAAGCTCGGCGTCGCGATCGAGGGATTTTTCGAGGGAGGCCACGAGGGATTTGTAAGCCGTCTCATCCGGACGAGGCAATCCCGCGGGAGGCATAGTGCGGCTTCGCAGCTTGCGAACTATCTTCTCCCACGCTTCAGAGCGCGTTTCGGGATGATCGGCAGCAGACGGGTCGAGAACGAAGCCGCCAGTCTTCAGCGATGGATTATGGCAACCCTGACAATATTGGGTGAGGATGGCGTTTTTTGTTGCTTGGGAGAGTAGCAGACTAGTCGCGATTGCAGTAAGCAGGAGCGCGCGAATCATCCTGGTCTAGCATATAACAAGTCGGTTACAGAACCAGCGTGCGGATGCGTAGATCAGAGTCAGTAGCGTTCGAAGAAAGCTCGCAGGCTATCTTGTTGCTTCGCTTTCCGGGCTGTGCAGCCGCGAATCGATTCCAGTACCTGAGCTAAAATCCTCGGGCCGCCCACCTGCTTTTGACTGCGCGGTGCGAAGAACGCTTCCACTTCCCGCTCCTCCTCGGCGCTGCAAAAATTCAATGCGGTGTACGGCAGTCTGCTAGCCCAGTCCTCGATCCCGTGTTTCGGCGCTTTTGCCACCAGTTCGTCATAATGAGCTTGCACGAATTCAAACGGCATCCGCCGATTCACCGAAACATTCCCAACTGAGTAAAGGATGGTCGTGCTTACGCGAGGATCGAAATCGTCTCGGAGAGTCTCCTGAAGTGCTGCCTGAGCAATCTCCCGGTCACGGAAGAAACCCATGCTCCGGACCAGCATCTGCTGTTCATTGTCATCCTTTGAAGCGAGAGCAGCGGCCCGGTATTGGTCAAAAAGCTTGCGATCGCCCGCTCGGTTAGCCGCAACTAAGAGAAGTGAAGGGAGTATGTCAGGCGTAAGTGATCGGTGGTCGCCCAGCCATTTCAGGGCCAGATTTCTAGCTTCGGAAATGAGTACTTCATCTTGGCCATTTCCGGCAACAAGCGGAACCAATGCCGCTCGAAGTAGACGGGCATCCTCGGATTCCCCCTTCTTTTCGAGCCAGCCTAGCTCACTCGCGCGCGGTCCTAACACTTGCTTGATGAACCTGGCAAGATTCGGCCGCAAATTTTCTGGAAAAGTTGACCCGCCAAGAAAAACTAACTGAATTGCACCTTCAATCAGTTCACGTTCCTGCTTTTTGGCGATGATGGGAACGATAGACAATGCCTCACCAGGAGAAATCGCACCGCTGGCTGTCGACGCGATCACATCCTGAAGTACGGATACCTGTTCCACAAGGCTCAGCTGGTCGGAAGTCCCTTCCAAGAGAGCCTTCAGCGAATCGCCTGCATAGTTCACTCGATAATAGCCGCGGCCCTCAGCGTTAGGCATTACCCAATCAGGACAGGATTGCACGACGGATAACGTGAGTTCAGCAGTCTTTTCTTTTAACAAGAAGCATTGCTGCGCCACACTGTCGGCTGTGCCGAACTTCATGCAAACCGGGACTTGCCAGGATTGCGGCGGGAGCGTCGACCCAAGCGGTTGGGCTCGCACCTGGCTCACCAGGGCAACAGGCGTTTGGCCCGTTACACATCGAAGTCTCACCGAGATCTCAGGGATGCCAGGCTGATCCAGAAACGTCCGGAAGGCTGTTCCTATGTCCGAAGAACCAGCGGTGCTGAGGGCGCTTAGGAAATCTTCCGCTCTCGTATTCCCGTTTGCATGAGCTCTAAGGTAGGACTGTACACCCTTCCGAAAAGTGTCACGACCCGCATTCGCCTCAAACATCCCGATAACTGCGCCGCCTTTCTCATAAGTGATCGAATCAAAAGCGTTACTGATGTCGCTCTTCGTTTCTGCGGGCTGGGTAATGCGCCGAGCAGAGGGCAACCCGTCCACGCGGGCAGCCCCAAGCCGGGATTGCAGATCAGTAATCTCGGAGTGCCACTCCGGCTTCCACTGCCGCACAATTGTGGACGACATCCAGGTGGCGAATGCCTCGTTTAGCCAAGTGTCGTTCCACCAAGCCATGGTGACCAGATCACCAAACCACTGGTGAGCCATCTCATGCGCCACTACTGAAGCAAGAAACCGCTGGAACCGAAGACTTTCATTTTCAGGCTTGGCAAGCACATGAGCTTCGTTATAAGTGATGAGTCCAGCGTTCTCCATTTCACCCGAAAAGTGCGGAACCGCAACACTGTCGAGCTTCTCAAACGGATAGGGAATGTCGAAATATGTTTCTAAACGGGAGAGGAATTCAGGAATAACTCTTGTCACATAACTTGCTTCCGCTTTGCGCCCTTTGGGAATGATGACCCGCAAGGGCACGTGATTCCGCCCAGCGGTCCCGGCGTTAACCACTTCGAACGGGCCCACCGCCAGCGCAATCAGGTACGAGGGAAGTGGTTTGGTCGACCAAAAGCGAACTGTCTTTACCCCATCCGCATCGACGGACTCGGCTTGAATTGGCGTGTTAGAAAATGCTAAGTCGGACGCGGGAACGTGAACGGTGATTTGCCACGGTGTCTTGAAGCCGGGTTCATCGAAGCACGGGAACGCGCGCCGGGCTGAAATCGTTTGGAACTGGCTGACTATGTACCTGCTACCTGCCTCTTCTACTCGGAACAAGCCCTGGTTGTTCTTATTAGGCACTTTGCCACGGTAGGAAATATTAAGCACTGCCTCACCTTCAGGCATAGATTGTGGCCAGGACAGGCCAACAAAGTCGTCTCCCCCGGGCTCAACCGCTGCTTGAAAGGTTTTTGGCCCACGACTGATGGTGGCTTTCTGTATTTCCAGGTCGGTGCCATTCAGCCACATCAGAGAGATAGGCTCGCGAAGCGTGATCCCAATCTCGATGTTTCCAGCGAAACTCTCTTTATCGGGATCCAAAGTCAAATCTGCTGAGTATCGGTTCGGGTATACCTGGTTCCCTAATCGCAAGTTGGGCGGAGGAGGTGCCGCGTTAATAACAAGCACCACCAAGCTGAGGAATAGCAGCCGCATGGGAGTTAATAGTATGGTCTTTGTCAGCTTAGGTCAATGGCTCTCGAGCGATTTTCGAAGCAGGGACAAGGGATTGTAAGCCGACTTATTTCATCACGAAGCTTTTTCCCTGTTTTATACCTGGTTCGCTAGTTTTTCCGCAAATTGCACTGCCCGAATTAAGCTATGCGTAGAAGCCACACCCTTTCCAGCAATATCGAAAGCCGTGCCATGGTCGACCGAGGTGCGAACAATCGGCAGACCGAGCGCGATATTTACCCCGCCTTCGAAGTCGAGCAGTTTCGAAGGAATGTGTCCCTGATCGTGATACATGCAAACGATTGCATCGAACCTTTTCTTGCGAACCGCCAGGTAAAACAGCGTGTCCGGAGGAAACGGTCCTTCCACGGGATAGCCCTGCGCCTGCGCCCACTGAACCGCCGGGATAATCTCTTCGATTTCCTCGTTGCCAAATAAGCCATGTTCTCCCGCATGCGGATTTAGCCCTGCGACCGCGATACGGGGATTGGGCATCCACTTCCGCAAAGCCTCCACCGTAAGCTGGACGATGGTTCGAATGCGCGGCTGCTTGGCACTCCGAATCGCTTCAAGCAGCGAGACATGAGTGCTCACGTGAGTGACGATCAAATCATCTGACGCCAGCATGATGGTGACATCCTTCACCCCACAGAGCTCGCCGATCAGTTCCGTGTGGCCGGTGAACTTCGGATCGGACAAGCGTGTTGCTTCCTTGTTGATTGGCAGTGTGATGAAGGCGGCGATCTCTCGCGAAAGCGCAGCGTGCGTGGCTGACACCACGTACTCGCGTGCCGCGTGCCCGGCAGCTCGGCTCAGTTGGCCGGGCGTAATGTCTTCTGAGCGGAGCAGCCCCGCATCGATGACATTGAGTCCATCGGGTTGGTGTTGCTCGGGCTTGTTGATCTTGCGCAGATTGACGCTATACCCAAGCCGGTGGTTGTAAGTTTCAAAGGCCGCCAGATCGCCATAAGCCACAAAGGGCAGTTGCAATTCTCCTTGAGCAAAAGCCTTGAGCAGAATTTCAGGGCCTACGCCACTCGCGTCACCGGCTGTGATTCCATAGATTGGTTTATGCTGCATCGATTTTTGCGCCACAACTCAATTGTGCGTGTACACGGGTGAGCACATCCACATCTCCGAAACCGCCCGCCTTCGTGATCAAGAATAAGTCTCGAGTTCTTCCCGGCACGGCGATTCTCGTGACGGGTACGCCAGCGACCACTTCTCCAATGGGCGAGAGCGGCGGGAATCCAAGCTCGCGAATAACGGCATAAACGGTGTCGCCCCCTACTACGAAGATGCCGTCCGGTTCATCGAGAGGGATCTCGCGAACCAGAGTTCGGCTATTCACCGCCGCTGCCTGAGCTGCCGTAACATCATCCTCTTGGACGCTCTCAAGCACGCGCCACCCCGCTATCGAGCCCGCACGAATCTGGAGAGCAGAGCGCTGATGCCTGCTTCCGTTTAGCACCAGGCAAGTGCGAACACAAGGATAGGGCTCCAACTGGCGGCGGGGAAGATCGATCATGCGCGCAATCATTTCAGCTAAGCCCGCGGGACCAGCCGCGATTCGCATCTTCTTATCCATAAGAATCGCAGAAGCAGCTTCCGACAGGTGCTCGTCCGCCTCCCCATCGAAGATGTGGCAATCCATGCGCGGGTCCAGCAATGCCGCGACAGAACTGCCGCGAACGGGATTCAGCTCATCGTAAGCCGAATTCCGTCTCCGCCACCGCTCGGCCGTGAACGTACAAAATGCCCGATTTCACCGTTCGTCCCAGGGCAGGATACGCGGGGGCATATCCGATGCTCCACTCCGGATAGATCTCGGCCAGCGCATGCAGCTCCGCTCGAATATTTCCGCGCAAGGTAGAGTCGGTCTTCTTATATACCAGCAAGGGCCGCTCAGTTCCGCAGGCATCAACGAACCAGCGGATCCTTTCCCGTGCGGTCTCGGGATTCACATGGCGCGTTTCGGTGTCTAGAACCAGCACCTGAGCGGAAGCGGCCGCCATGGGCTGAGCCGAAACGGTAGTTTCCAGACCCGCCCCACTGAACTTGGCGCCTACTTCCAGCGCGCCCGTCATATCATCTGCAAGAGCGAGAACGTACATTCTATTCCGGGGTCAAAGAAGTTTATGCGGGTTGCGGATCGCGGGAGCGTTGCCTTGCGCATGGCGACAGTGTAATCCCTTTGGCGGCAATCTCAGCGATGGTATAGAATCCTGCGCATGATGAATCGCCCTCGCCACGTCGCGTGCATGGCCGGCCTTGCTTTGCTGCTGGTAGCTCCTTCTTTGCTTGCGCAGGCTGTTTCTGTCGCCTCTGTAACCGGG
This sequence comes from Bryobacterales bacterium, assembly GCA_963795835.1. GTDB lineage: Bacteria > Acidobacteriota > Terriglobia > Bryobacterales > Bryobacteraceae > JALYXI01. The sequence goes on from CAWCJC010000001.1 coordinate 795,193, forward strand.
CGCGTTACCGACGAGCAGGGCGCGGCGATATCGGGTGCACAGATTCGGATGAATGGAATCGAAACTGGCACGGTACACACAGCGCAAACCAACGCTGAAGGACTCTACACCATTCCGAGCATCCCCATTGGATCCTATACTCTCGAAGCTGCTGCGTCATGTGATAAGTGTCCTGTTTCAAACTGCGCGAGCGGCTCATGCTTCACGCGCGGGCAGAGGCATTCAACTTGTTGAACCATCCGAATTTCAATTTGCCAGGCGCTAATATCTCATCCAGTAACTTCGGACAAATCACTTCTGCCAGCGATCCACGTATTTTGCAGGCATCGATGAAACTGACCTTCTAAGGGAGTACGAACTTGCAGAAATTTCAATTCGCAGCTTTCATGCTATTTCCGGTTGTTTTGGCGGCCGCCACAAAGGTCGCCGTGGTCTCGACTGAGAGCGCGGGCTCACCTGCTGCTCATGGCGCCACCGTTTTGCGCGAAGCAGTTCGCGCGCGTGGGTTTGAGGTCATCGAAAGCCCGGCCGGCGCCGATTATCAAATTCAAGTAGGCGGAGCTACGCCGATTTCGAAGAACCCCGAATCACTTTCCGTGCGCCGGCAAAGGATCGGGGGAAAGTCCGCAATCGTGCTGGCCGGAGCCGATTCACGGGGCCTGATGTACGCCGCGCTCGACACGGCCGAGAAAATTTCCGCAGCGAATGGCGCGGATCCATTTGAACTCGTGCACGACTTGTCCGAGACTCCCTATCTTGCCGAACGAGGCATTTCCACTTACACCATGCAGCGCGCTTATTTCGAACAGCGGCTCTACGACGAGCGTTACTGGACCCGCTACTTCGACATGCTTGCGGCGGACCGCATCAACAGTTTCGTCGTGATCTTCGGCTACGAAGATGGCGGATTCATGGCGCCCCTTTACCCCTATTTCTTCAACACTCCAGGCTTCCCGAATGTAGAGATGGTCGGGATCACCGCCGCTCAGCAACAGAAGAACACTGCTGCATTCAAAGCTCTGATCCGCATCGCGCATGAACGCGGTATCGACGTTACCGCTGGAATTTGGGACCATATCTACCGCGGCGGCGTTCAGGGCGGCGGCATTCCCGGGGCCTCCGAAAATGCGGGGAAGCGCGTGCCGGGCTTGGTTTTCGGAGTCACCACGGAAAATCTTTCTGCTTACACCAAAGCGTCGCTGCACCAATTCCTGGAAGTCTTCCCGGAGGTGGATGCGATTCAGTTTCGCATGCACGACGAATCCGGTCTGAAGCATGAAGAGATGCAAGCGTTCTGGCACGACGTGTTTACAGGCATCAAGCAAGATCATCCAGCCCTGCGCCTGGACCTTCGCGCCAAAGAACTGCCCGACGCCGTGATCAACGATGCCGTGAATCTTGGTCTGAAAGCGTGCGTGTCCACAAAGTATTGGATGGAGCAGATGGGCATGCCCTTTCACCCGACTCACATCAATATCCAGAACCAGAAGGAACGCCGCCACGGCTATGCCGACCTACTCCGTTACCCACAGAGTTACCGGATTCACTGGCAGCTCTGGAGCGGGGGGACTAGCCGCCTGCTGCTGTGGGGCGATCCCGATTACGTCCGCCGCTTTGCCTCAACCGTCCGGCTTTATGACGGCAATAGTTTCGAGGTGAACGAGATGCTCGCGACTAAGATGCTGGGTGAACCTCAGGACGAAGCGCCGCTGGAAATTCTTAATCCTAAGTATCGCTACTACGACTACGAATTCGAACGCTACTGGCACTTTTACCGGGTCTGGGGCCGACTGACTTACAACCCCAATGCGGAACCGGAAGTCTGGAGCCGGGAATTCAGCAAGCGGTTCGGTCCAGCGGCGGGCGCCCCCTTGATGAACGCCCTGCATCTGGCCAGCAATGTGTTGCCGCGCATCGTTGCCTCCAGCTATCTCTATAAGAACTTTCCCACCACGCGCGGCTGGGCCGAAATGAACCGGCAGGGCAGCCTTCAGCAGTACGCAGGCGAAGAGGGAAGCGATATCCAACAGTTCATGAATGTGCGCGACGAGGCGAAAAGCATTCTCGCGGAGAGCGACACCCCCATGCGCCGTCCGGAAGAAACCAGCCGCTGGTTCGCGGCCACCGCCGAAGCGATTCTAGCGAATGTGACCCAAGCGGAGAAGGGTATCGGAACCCATTCACCCAACGAATTTCGCTCCACCGTGACTGACCTGAAGATCCTTGCGGGGCTCGCCCGTTTTCATTCGTTCCGGCTTCTCGCGGGAGTCAGTTACAACCTCTACAAAGAGACAGGGAATCTTGCCACGCTCGACGACGCCATTGCCTCCGAAAGACACGCTCTGGAAGCATGGAAACACATGGTGGATTCAGCGGCCGACGTGTACAACAAGAACCTTGCATTCGGCGCGCATGCAGTCGGGTTCAGCCGCCACTGGGAAGAAGAGTATTCCCTCCTGGGCCGCGATTTTGAAACCCTGCTTGCGGAACGAGCCGGCGCGAAGCCCAACGCCGGCGGCAAACATTACCTGCCTCTAAGCGCTCAGTCCGCGCCGCCCGTCGCCCAACTTTTTTCTGACAAATCAGCCAAGCTGAATACTGACTACGTTGTCTCCGCGAACGTCATGGCTCCGGCGGGCGTTAAATCCGTCCGTCTGCGCTACCGCCACCTTACGCAAGTCGAGGACTACCAAACGGCGGACATGGTTCTCGATGCGAAGACTGGCAAGTATGTCGGCCGCATTCCCGCCGCCTTCATCAGCCCCAAATGGGACCTGATGTATTTCGTCGAAACAATCGGCAAGAATCATTCGGGCCGCATGTACCCCGACGCGGATTCCGAAACTCCTTACGTCGTAGCGACCGTGGAGAGGTAGCATGAGTTCCCTGAATCGCCGGCGGTTTCTGCAGAGAGCGGCGTCCTCAGCCGCCTTGGGAGTTCCCAGCCGAACGGCCGCCCAGGGCGTCCCCGTCGTCATCGATCTTGCCGATCCGGTGGCTTCCGCCGGCCCGGCGCGCTGGGCTGCGCGCGAATTAGAACAAGCCCTGGCCGCCAACCCCAAGGCGGGCAATCGATCGATTATCGCGGCCGGTTCGAAGAACCCAGTCGCCCGAGAGATCCTCAAACAGGCTGGCGTATCCATTCCGGAAGTTCCGGAGTCGCTCGGTATCGTCCCCGGCAAGATGGCCGGAAAACCGGTACTGCTCGCATCCGGCTTCGACACCCGCGGCTTGGTCGACCGTCTTCCCGCCATCGATGCGGATATCGAGCTGATGGAGAAACAGGTCGCTTCCGGAAATGCGCCGCAGGACCAGGTTGCGAGAATCGGCGCCATTCGGGGTCAACCTCAACGAGCGTCTCTGCCCTGCAGGCACCAGCCCGCTCCCAACTTTAATGCCGGGCAGCCTCTCGAAATCGAACTGGCGATTAGAAGAGGATCGAAGCCCTTGTTTGTCCGCCTTTACTATCGCCATGTTACTCAGGCGGAGCGCTACAAATCGGCCGACATGCTGCTCTCGGGTGAACGTTACCGCATTGCCATTCCCGGTTCCTACACGGATTCAGCGTACCCTTTGGAATATTATTTCGAGGTCCAACACGGGCGGGATTCGGCGTCGCTCTACCCGGGCTTCCAGCCCGAACTGAACAACCAACCCTACTTTGTGGTGCGTCCCGGATAGCACGCCACGGCACCGCGGACTTCCGATCTCTCCGACGTTGAGAGACGATGAGAGAGAAGCATATGGGTATCAGCCTACAAGTGTTGTATCTGTTCATCCTGGCCATCCCGATTGCCTCGGTGGCTTGGACCATTACGCACGAAGAAGTAGTCCGGGAGTTCCGGGATTACTGCGTTGCGGAAAGCAAGACATGCCAGAGGCTTTACGAACGCAAGTTTTTCTATCTGTTTACCTGCGAATATTGCTTCAGCCATTACGTGACAGCGGCGTTCCTGATCATTACGCGTTATCAACTGCTCTATACGGATTGGCGCGGCTACCTGATTGCCGAGTTTGCCTTGGTTTGGATCGCAAACGTCTACATGGGTCTATTCGGGCGGATTCGGCTCGATTTGAAAAAGGAACGGGTTGAGATTTCGGTCAAGGAAGCGGTTCTCGCCGGGAAAGAGGCGGCGCCCCAGCCAACGGCATCGAAGGAATCCCCTTCTGCCGCCTAAAACAGTTCGGTTCATACTCCGTCGCAATTCGATCTAGAAAGCATTAGCCCACTTCGTCTCGTGTGATTTACGATGTAGTTCAAAATGCTGTGAAGGTTTGGGTCCGGTTCTGCGTGACATTCGTGATCACGTTTCCTACTACCATCTCAAACTCGTCACCTGTAATCTTTTTCGCGTCTGCGCCCGTCGTCCCTGCCAAACCCGCCGGCGACTTAATTCCGCCCCAGGACAGCAGCCCGTTTGAGGGAAGAGACTTATCCGTTTTCGGGTCGGCAACCGCTCTTGGAACTTTGACTGCTCCGTCAAAAACAGGCATTGGGCTAACCTCGATTTATCATACTCCGCCACGCCACGAATGCTCTTCACTCGATCTTGGTCAACCGTAGCGGCACAGCAACATTCAAGTCTTTACCAGGTTCCATCACTCCCCGAACCACAACTGCCTTTCCCAGTTTGCCGGGAGCGTCGCGATATGCGCCGAGGTCTTGAAGGTTGGGCACGAGTGTCAATATTTTGTTTGATCCCGATACCTTTAGCTCAAGCTGGCCATTCCCACTGCCGAGTGTGCCGCGTATCGCGACCATTGTGGACTTGGGCGTGTACCCGTTCTTGCGAATCACTTCCCATAGCTGCGGTACCGACACCGCATTATCCGGTTCCAACTTCACCGTCGCCAGGCGCCGGTTCAAACTCACTTCTACTGATTTCACTCCGGCAACTTTCTTTAAGGCCACGTCGACCACGTGGGCGCAGGTCATTCAGTCCATGCCAAAGATAGTCAGGTCGGCCTCAAGAAGTTCCGCGCGCGCCGGTATGGCTGCAATTAGGAAATACCAGGTGAGGAATACAAGTTGTTTTCGCATGGAGTCGTCTTAGAAAAAATAGGCAAAATTTAAGGCGAAGCGGTATCGTTCTTTCGGGTACAGCGGTCCGGCATCGCGGTAAATAGGGAACTGCATTCCTCCTTCCACCCCGATCGCCCGGTACACCCCCAGCAAACTAGGCCCCAAAAAGATCTGCTTGGCCCCGCTGCCTTGTAGTACCTCATGTTGGCGTTGCAGTTCGCTCGTCCGTTCTCCGGTTAACTCGCCAAACACACGCACGTCCCACCGGGGATAATCCGTACGCCAGGAAAGCGGGCGGTACCCGTAGGCGGCGGTGTAGGTGAGCAGATCCGGCCGCCTGTCGCCCTTCGATTCCAAATAGCGTTGATAGGTTGTTCCTACCCACAAATAGTTACTCCGGGACGCGATACCGGTGACCCCTCCCACCAGGTAGCCCGGGCCACTGTGTAATCCTCGAAAGATCCCCGATTCCCCCTGCGGTCCAGGAACAAGAATCCCCGCGACCGCAGTGCTCTCCACCCGTTTGCCGGCCAGGTCCTTGCGCTGAAACCGCCACCATGCCAAACCGCTAAAGTCGCCGCTTGGCGGAGTGTTTGTTGTAACGGACGAGCGCGGGAAGGAATCTCCGCTCAATACAACAGGGCCCGATATGGCGAGCTTGAGGTTCGCTGTCAGACCATAACCGAGCTCGGCCTCGAGCTGAGCCGCCTTCCCTGCCCGCCCGTTCACCCCAAGATCGAAGCTCCACCCACCCTGAGGATTCGTTGGTGTTGCTAACGCGAAGACAGGCCCATGGTCGGCGGCCCGCGCCGGCTGAAAGGTCGCGATCATCGCGAAGATCAATGTCGCTCTCTGCTGCATCGGTGCCGCTGCTATCCTAGCAATAGGATGCATCGATATTTCGGACAGGTCCTTGCGATGTTCGCTCTGGTGGCTTCTGCCGTCAATGCGCAATGCGCTTTTTCCTGTTCACTGCAACGCGGTGCTCCGAAGTCCTCCGCTCATGCAGGTCAAGGCGAGTCCGCACTCCTGCTGCCCGGGCCAGAAAATGCCGGCTTCGCAGCCGCTTTGTCCGGATCCGCTGCCCGAAGCAGGCACAAGCGCCCCTGTTGAGGAAATTCAGCAATTTGATTTGCCGCTGTTCGCTTCGCTCGTTTTGATTCGCGTGCTGGACCAAGAGCCCCCAAACCAATTTGCGAAGACACCGGCGGCAAACAGCCCCCCTGGATCTCAGCACTCTCCCTCTCGCTTCCTACTCCGCGTTTAGAGGCTGCGGCCAAGCACGTCCGCGACCCATCATTTGTCGATAAACCAAGAGCGATGTGTTCCGAAGTTGGAGAGTGTCATGAAAAATCGAAGAGATTTCTTTACTCGTATTTCCGCGTTATCCGCCGGCGTGCTTGCCGGACCGAAGCTCATCTCCGCACCGCCCGAAACACGTGGTGCTCCGCCGGTGCCGGTGAGTACGCTTGACGTGGGTGATTTGCCCTTCACGCTCGATCAGGGCGTCAAAGTGTTTCATCTAACTGCCGAACCCGTGAAGCAAACCGTCGTCCCCGGCCGCACGTTTGATCTTTGGGGCTTCAACGGCAGCGCGCCCGGGCCAACCATTCAAGCCAACGAAGGCGACCGTGTCCGAATCATATTCGAGAATCGCCTGCCGGAGCCGACAGGAATTCATTGGCACGGTTTGGAATTGCCCATCGAAATGGATGGCGTTCCCGGTGTGGGACAGAAACCGGTCATGCCTGGGGAGCGGTTCGCCTATGAATTCGAGCTGCACCAGAATGGCACGTTCTTCTATCATCCGCACATGGCGATGCAGGAGATGGCAGGCATGTTGGGGGGATTCATCATTCACCCCAAAACGGCCTACGCTCCCCATGTGGACAAGGATTTCCTGATTGCGCTCCAGGAGTACGCCGTGCTTCCGAACAATTCAATTCCGGACAGCATGAAGATGGAATTCAATTGGCTGGTGTTCAACGGGAAAGCCGGCCCTGCAACCACGCCCTTGATCATCCGCCAGGGCGAAAGGGTGCGGATCCGCCTGATCAACATGGGAATGGATCACCATCCCATCCATCTACACGGCTTCACGTTCTGGGAGACCGGGCGGGAAGCGGCGCGGCAGCAGGAATCCGCGTGGGTGCGCGGCAACACGGTCCTGGTAGGGGTCGCACAAGCCAAGGACATTGAATTCGTGGCGGACCGCGCGGGCGATTGGATGCTTCACTGCCATCTGCCGCACCACATGATGAATCAGATGGCCTCCATCGCCGGTCCCATGACGCGCGGCGGCGCCCCAAACCGCGTGCCTCTTTATCCCCAGGACGCTTTCATGGAAAGCACCATGATGGCGATGGATGAGGAAGTCGCCAAACCTGAGAATGACGGCTTGCCTCCCGGTTGGAGTGGATTCGTGGGTGGCATGATGACGCTGGTCCGGGTGATGCCTCCCGATCGATACGACAGGATCATGGCCCTGAAAGCGGAGCAGCGCCTGAAAGCAGAGCAGAGGAGGAAGAACGCTTGAGATCCCCTCTTGCAGCCGCTGTTCTTGCATTGCTCTTCAGCGCGCAATCGCCAGCTCAGCAGAACGAAAAGAAGGCCTTCGTCTTGCGCGGAACCGTGGAGCAGGTCAATGCCGCCGCGAAGCGCCTGAGCGTAGCCAATGAAGCCATTCCCGGCGGCATGGGCGCGATGACGATGACGTACTCCGTCGACAAGGAAGATGTGCTCGGGCGCTTGAAGAAGGGCGACCGCATCAAGGCGAAATTCTACGAAGGCGACATGATGCTTTACGACGTTGAAATTGAGCACCCGGCTCCTTCAACCGATCCTCAACCAAAGGCAGGAATGCATCTCGAAGAGTTTGAGCGCATGGCTCTTCAGAACAACCCCACGCTCGCCCAAACTCAGGCCAATGTGCGCGTTTCCGCCGGTCTGGCCCGTCAAGCCGGACTGTATCCGAACCCCACTGTGGGCTATTACGGGGACGAGATTCGCGGCGGCTATTATGGAGGCGGAAAACAAGGCGGGTTTATCAGCCAGACAATTGTCATGGGCGGCAAATTAGGCGCAGCCCGCCGCGTGGCGCAGCTTGCTTCAAAACAAGCAGAGACCAGCGGAGCTGCTCAGCGCTTGCAAGTACTCAACAACGTTCGCATCGGCTTCTACCAGGTGCTTGCCGCTCAACGGCTCGTCGAAGTCAGGCAGAACCTAACCAAACTCGCAGCCGACGCGACCCAGACCTCACACCAGCTCGCCAACGTCGGACAGGCCGACCGTCCCGACGTTCTGCAGACCGAAGTAGAAGAGCAGCAGGCAATCGTGAACCTTCGCGTCGCGCAGCAAGCTCTTCGGTCAGCCTGGGCTATGCTCGCCGCGGTATCGGGCAAGCCCGCGCTCCCCCAAACTTCTGTCGAAGGCGATCTGGAGGCCATTCCGGATCTCAATTATGAGGAGTGGCTGGCAACAACCCTGAAGGAGAGCCCGGAGCTGACGCTCGCTCAGCAAGCTGTCGAACGCGCTGAAGCTTCCGTAACTCAGGCCAGGAAGGCGCCGATCCCTGATCTGCAACTGTACGGAAATCTCGCCCAAAACTTCGAACCGTTGGAGACTACTCACAAACCGGTGGGCGTGAACGCAGGCGTGCAGATCGGCCTGACATTGCCGGTCTTCAATCGCAACCAGGGCAATATCGCAGCGGCCAAAGCGGGCACTGAAGAGGCAAAGGCAGAGCTGGAGCGCGTGAAGCTGCAAATCGCGCGCAATTTTGCCGGTTCGTTTCGCGATTACGATTCAGCGCGGACCACGGTCCGCCAATTCAAAACGAGATGCTGCCCCGGGCGGAGGAGGCCTACAGGCTTTACTACGAAAATTATCAAAAGATGGCGGCGGCTTATCCGTTGGCCCTCACCTCGCAACGGACGCTGTTCCAGCTGGAAGCCGGGTATGTGCAAGCTCTGGAGAGCGCGTGGCGCGGCGCTTTGCAGATTCGCGGCTTCGGTTTGACTGACGGTCTTTCCACGCGCGCAATGCAGCCATGAGCGAAACCGTAACCGATCCTGTATGCGGGATGAAGATCCTGCCCGAAAAGAGCGCGGACCAGGAAACAGTTCAAGGCGAAACCTACTACTTCTGCGGCAAGGGCTGCGCAGCGAAATTCCGCGCGAATCCGCCTGCTTATCTCAATCCCCCTGCCGCTCAGGCTGCCCCTGTCGCTTCGCACGCAGCAGTCACCTACACGTGCCCCATGCATCCGGAAGTTGTCCGCGACAAGCCCGGCCCGTGTCCCCTTTGCGGCATGGCCCTGGAACCGCGAGAAGTGACAGGCGAACAGGATAACAGCGAGCTCATCGAAATGACTCGCCGGTTCTGGGTTAGCGCCGTCCTCACTGCGCCCATGATTCTGTTGATGTTTGTCGGGTCCCTTCCGGGCGCAATCTGGTTGCAGTTGGCGCTGAGCACGCCGGTGGTCCTCTGGGGAGGTTGGGCCTTCTTTGAGCGCGGCTGGGCTTCGCTGAAGAGCCGACATTTCAACATGTTCACCCTGATTTCTCTCGGCACGGGTGCAAGCTATCTCTACAGCTTGCTTGCCCTCTTGTTCACTCGCGAACGGGCGCTTTACTTCGAACCTGCTGCTGTGATTGTCACGCTGGTGCTGCTGGGGCAGGTGCTGGAGCTTAAGGCTCGAAGCCAAACCGGCAGCGCTCTGCGGGCTCTTCTGGAACTTGCTCCGAAGACCGCGCGAATCGTACGCGAAGCCGGGCGCGAAGAAGACATTCCGCTCGATCAAGTTGCTGCAGGCGATCGGCTTCGTGTGCGCCCTGGCGAAAAGATCCCCGTCGATGGCGTGTTGCTCGAAGGCTCCGGCAATGTGGACGAATCGATGGTGACCGGCGAGCCCCTGCCTGCCGAAAAAGTTGTCGGATCGGCGCTTACCGGAGGAACGGTCAACACGGCGGGCAGCTTCCTCATGCGCGCGGAACGCGTCGGCTCTGCCACGCTGCTCAGCCAGATCGTGAAGTTGGTGAATGAAGCGCAACGCACGCGCGCTCCCATCCAACGCTTGGCAGATGTCGTGGCTTCTTACTTCGTTCCTGCCGTGATGCTGATATCGATTCTGACGTTCCTTGGCTGGATGCTGTGGGGACCGGAGCCTCGTTTCGCCCACGCGCTCGTCAACGCGGTCGCAGTTCTGATCATTGCTTGCCCGTGCGCATTGGGATTGGCCACGCCCATGTCGATCATGGTGGGAACCGGCCGTGGCGCGCGGGCAGGCGTGCTGATTCGCAGTGCGGAGGCGCTGGAAGTCTTGGAGAAGGTAAACTTTCTTGTCTTCGACAAAACAGGTACCCTGACCCAGGGCAAGCCCAGCCTGGTTACCGTCACCGCGATCGGGGTGGACGAAACCACGCTGCTGCACTTGGCAGCCAGTCTGGAACAGGCGAGCGAACATCCACTGGCGGGGGCCTTAGTTACCGGCGCAAAGGCACGCGGAGCGATTCTGGATGAAACAGCGGATTTTCGCTCCTACCCAGGTGAGGGTGTTACGGGAATCGTCGCGGGAAGGGAGGTCGGAGTTGGCAATGAAAAGCTGCTATCACGCGCGGGCGTAGATGCCGGCCCACTGCTCGCGCAGGCCGAAGCCCTGCGGCGGGACGGGCAAACCGTGCTTCTCGTATCGGCAGACCGGCGGTTGGCTGGATTGCTCGGTGTTACAGACCCAATCAAATCCTCAACCCCCGAAGCCATCGAGGTTCTTCACAAAGAAGGTCTCCGGTTGATGATGCTGACCGGGGATCATGAGGTCACCGCGCAAGCCGTGGCCCGTCAGCTAAAGATTGATGAAGTAGTCTCGGGCGTACTGCCGGAAGCGAAAGCCGAGGCAATCAGGACCTTGCAGAATAAGGGTTTCATCGTCGCCATGGCCGGAGATGGCGTCAACGATGCTCCCGCGCTTGCGCAGGCACAAGTGGGAATCGCGATGGGCACGGGAACCGATATTGCGATGGAGAGCGCCGGAGTCACGCTTCTTCATGGTGACCTTCGCGGGATTGCGCGCGCGCGCCGCCTGAGCCAGGCCACCATGCGCAACATCCGCCAGAATCTCTTCTTCGCTTTCTTCTATAACGTGCTCGGCGTCCCGATTGCGGCCGGCGTACTCTACCCCTTCTTCGGAGTATTACTCAGCCCTATGCTCGCAAGCGCCGCAATGACCTTTAGCTCTGTCTCGGTGATCGCGAACGCATTACGGCTGCGGAAAACTTCTTTATAAACAGCAGTGGCAAACCCGCGGCGAGCAAGATCCACGAGGAAGGTTCTGGAGTGCTCGTTACCGAGTTGAACTGAACCTGTCCCGCTATGTTATTCGTTGGGCCATAGTTCAAGATATCGGCGGAAGACGGGACTAAGAATGTTGTGTCCACTCCGTTCCCGACCGTCGTTGGGCTGAATATTGCCTCTAAGTCGGCGGATGCCGGCCCAACCTGGCCGGCTGAACTCTGGGTACCGGAAAAGTTCACCAGGACGGGTTGGTAGAAGATAGTCACGGGCGAAAACTCCTTTACGATGAGCAGGAAGGTAACCGGAGAGATAATCACGGGCGTTGTGTCTCCCGCGTTCGACGTATAAGTCACGGCGAAGCTACCGAAATTCACCGGTTGTGTGGGACCGGAATTGAAGTTGATCGAATTGGTCACGCCTGTCCACACAATAGAAGCACTATCCCCTTGAGCGTTGGTGACAGTTGTAGTCACTCCGGAGCCAGCGCATCCGTCGGATGCACTGTTGTAAACGTTGGAAAAGCACGACCCGCTTGGGGCATTCGTGCTGAAGTTAATGGTTGAGGCGGACGCTGCCGTCGATAACGAAAGAGCAAGAGCGAATCTTAACGTGAATGAAGTCATTTGGCTTTTTTCCTGGGGACGAACAGTAATTCAGAATCTTTTGGAATGCGAAGCGCGGCAACCCAGACCGCCCCGCGCGCGGAGCTTGCGCTAGAGGAGTTGCCGAGCGGAATACCGAAAACGCGAAATGCGCCGCGCGTTACCGGCTGAGTAACCCACACACCGGATTGCAACTGGACCATGGTACCCACGTCGTTCGGGGATAAGATGTTTTGATTCCAAACCACGGTGACGTCGGGCGAGCTTTCCGCTGTAAGCCAATAGGTAACTCCTGCCTGCAGCACCGGATTGATACCGGAGATGGCATTGAGAATCAAAGGCGGACTAGAGAGCGATCCGAGTACCCCCATCTGACCGCTGAAGCTGAAGATCTCAATCTTACTGCCTGGGAATCCATCCGCACCTGCACTGGAAAGCGTAAGAGTGACTTGGTTTTGGTCGCCCGCATCTAACAGGGTCGTAACGAAATCGATTTGAGTAAGTTGAAAAGTCTCCGCGGGAGTGAAGGAAAGCGATGTCTTCAGATTGTTTCCCGAGCTGTCGGCTACCGTCAGTCCGGTGTTATTGTCGAAGATATCCGATGTCCCGAAGTTTGAGAAAACCGCGTCGGCACGAAGCGAAGGCAGAATCAACAGAGGCGCAAGCACCGCTAACTTTTTCCACATAGCGATCTTAATTGTGCAGATTTAGCTGCGCGTTTCCAAGTACGCATTGGTTCATACACTTTGGTATGTCATCTGTCGAGAACGTTACTGGCACTTACTCGGTTGTGTAACAATGATGTGCGCTCACCCGCACATGCCGCCTCACAACTTTATGGGAGCAGACTTCCTGGCCATCCTGGAAGGCTTCTGCATCTTCTCACTAATTGCATTTCTGCCTGGCTATGCGATCGGTTGGCTTACGAACGTGTTTCGTTTCCAGCATCGGACGCTTCCGTTCCAACTTGCGTGTAGCGCGCCGCTTGCAATCGCCGTGGGCCCCGTTCTCAGCTACAGCACAGGGCGCTGGTTCTCTCTTAATGCCGCTTGGGTGGTCTATCTGGCCCTGGCCGCGTTCGCCGCTTACCGAATCGCGTGGGTCGCGAGAAACTCCGGCGGGGGGCTGTTTACGCGCTTCCGCCTGTTCTTTGGTCTCATTCTGGCTTGGGTGTGCATCGCGGTCTGTTCACTGGCGGACATGCAAGTGGGCCGTCGGCTTTACTTCTCTATCATCGGCTTCGATTACGCTATCCGGACTGGCTTCACGCAATCGATCGCCACTTTCGGCATCCCGGCAAGAAACCCATTTTACTTTCCCGGTTCCGCGGCCGCGCTCCGTTATCATTACTTCTGGCTCATCCAGTGTGGGCTGGTAACGCACGCTGCCAGGGCGTTTGTCGATGCGCGACAGGCTTTGATCTCCGGCACGCTCTGGTGCGGTATCGGGTTGATTTGTCTGATCCCACTTTATATTCGGGTTTTCAGCGGGCGAGTGGGAAGCACGCTGCGGCGCCAAAGTCTGATCGGGATTCTTCTTCTGTCCATCACGGGCCTCGATGTCTTCCCGGCTCTATTTATGGTGCGGTTGAACGCTCTGGGGTTGATTGACGGTGTGGCACCTTCGGTGGAATGGTGGAATGAGCAGGTGGATGGGTGGCTCTACACCATGCTGTGGGAGCCGCACTATCTCTGCGCGGTAGTGGCGTGCTTTATGGGTTTTCTGGTCCTTTGGGACGTTGAGGAAAAGGCATCCTGGGCCAGAAGTCTGGCTTCCGCCGCCGTGGCTGGAGCCGCGTTCGCCTCTGCTACAGGCTCAGGCATCTACGTTGCCTTTGTGTTTGCAGTTTTTCTCTCGATCTGGACCGTCGTGGCTCTCTTGAAGAAATGGTACCGGCAGGCCGCGATGCTCTTGATCTCCGGCGTTATTGCCGCGGCATTGGTCCTGCCCTATTTGCATACTTTGGATTCCTCCGCCGGCGTGAGTGCCGGGCGCTTATTTCAGTTGACGCTAAGGCCGTTTCAGCCGGTTCAACTCTTGCTCCAACTGCTGCGATTGAATCTCGCCTGGGAAGTCGCGGCTGCCAACGCGTTGACCCTTCCGCTGAACTACTTCGTAGAACTCGGTTTCTTTTTCGCGGCAGGTGTCATTTTCTGGTTCGGTTTCCGAAAGCAGCGTGGCGTCGTCAACCGCAATATTCTGGCGGGAAGCCTTCTCATCGCCACCAGCGTTACGATCTGCACTTTCCTCAAGTCTGGAGTGATCGCCAATAACGATCTCGGCTGGCGAGGGTTCCTCATTGCTCAGTTTGTGCTGTTACTGTGGGGCGCGGAAGTACTCTCCGCGTTTCAGACATTTTCGCGCATGCGGCAAAGAGTTCTGGTTTGTCTGCTGGTGATCGGAGCCGCGGGGGTCGTTTACGACCTGGCGATCTTACGATTCTTTCCGGTGCTGTCGGACACGGGCCATGTTCCGAAAATCCAGTGGCTCGGCATGGACGAACAAATCGGCCTGCGCACTTATGCGAATCGAGAAGCATACGAATGGCTTCGAAATTGGACGTCGCCCCAAGCAGTGATCCAGCAAAACCCCGCCATATCCCTGCAAGATACCTTTTTCGGACTTTATGGGCAAAGACAAACAGCTGCGGGCGATGCGAAATGCAGCACGTTTTTCGGTGGCGATTACAGCCGGTGCCCGCCCATTCTCGGGCTGCTTGAGCGGCTTTACTGTGCCAAACCGCAAGAGACGTTAGAGACTGCGTGCCGGGCTCTTTCTGTAAATGTATTTATCGCCAAAGACACGGACCCTGCTTGGAAGAATAAAGAAAGTTGGATTTGGAAAATCAATCCGATTTTTAAAAACGGGTTTGTGCGTGCTTTTGAATGTCCTGCTTTTCAGGTGATTCAATGAATAGAGTTCAGGAACTTTGCGTGTCCGCTCTGGCAATCAGCTCTTTGGCCACTTTCTGCCTTTTAGACCCAAAAGAGTTCTGTCCCACGGAGAGTGGTGTCAAGCGCGGTCATCATCTTTCAAAAAAGAATTCTCTGTCTGGAATATGCTGAAAATTGCAAATTCGAAAAGGAAACGGGTCGAGAACCTGGCCAGAACATCGCCAGTGCATTCGGAAATGCGTACGAGGCGGAAACGCGAACATCGTTACCCACCGCGTTGTCGGCGGCCGGAGGCCAACTCGTGCTGTTTGAATAACAGGTATTCAAGGGACTACAGGAAATCGAATTTGTTTGCGAATAAAATGTAACCGCTACAACGGATGCATCCATTCCACTGGCTGTGGACGCAAAATCCGTCGCAAAGTTGCCTAAGGTGAGTGAACACGTATTTGTACCCCCACAGCCGGCCCCGCGAACCGCAATATGGCGAGCAACGTAGTGCGTCGCATGCGAAAGCGTCTGATAAATCCACATGGCTCGAGCGACTTCGAACACGGATATGATCAAGAAGATTATTGGGATGCCGACGAGTACGAATTCCACCGTGGTGCTGCCCGATCTCTTGTTCTTTCTCATCCTCGAATCCTCATTCGGACTACACGCGAGATGGTGAACTGTCCGCTGATCACCCCAGGAAAAGCAAAAAGCTGCGGCGTTGTGTAGGTGACCACCACCTGAGCGGCCGGGCTTCCATCCACAGTCGAAATCTGGGTCGCGGTAACAGCAACAGGACTGGCGCCTCCGCAGGTCGTCACGCCAGACATGTTGATATTGCTCTTCAACTCTTCGATTGCATAGAAACAAGCCGTCGCACCATCCGTTGAGGTGGCGGAGGTTGTGGAACTGTAGAGGGCAGCGACGCGTGCTGCGCTCTGGAGAGATGTCAGCGCGTATCCGTAAAAGCCTAAATCAATGGCACCGACAAAGAGAAATAAGAACCACGGCAGCAGCAGTGTCAATTCTACAACCGCGCTCCCTTGTTGCGGTTCGCGATGCTTAAGAGATTTCAGAACAGCAACAATCGGCACACTGAACATATAGAACCTTTCAGAAAAGGAGTCAAAAAATATGGATAAGTTCTGGGCCGGCTCACTGGATAAGGGCTGAAAACTTGGCGCTGCCACTTGCGGCGTTGGCGTCTCCGCTCAAGGAAATAAACATTCCGTTGCCGTTAATCTGAAGGGTCCGCGAAACAAGTCTGCCGTGAAAGGGAGTCGTATTGCTTCCACCTGTAATAAGCAAAGGCGTAGTTGGAAAATAGAAAGATCCCACCATGTTGGGATTTGAAGCACCATTGATCACGTTTTGCGAAGTTGAGGTGATGGTTCTATCCTGATAAAACAGAACTCCCGCATAGGTACCCGATACGGGCGCGGTCAGGTTGACGTTTGGCTGGCCTGAGAACACCACCGGACCATACGACTGGCCGTTTGCGGTGTTGTAGAACATGACTCCTGATCCCGTAACGGTGGCATTGGCGCTGAGGAGTTGCAGCCCACCCCCATTGAGAATGTAAACCCCTGACCCCAACGTCACCTGTGCGTTGCCCTGCACATTGATCCCGCCACAATACACTCCGGGCCCTAATGTTTGGCTTCCCTGGCTAATCGTAAGTGCGCTCGCCGATCCGTTCGGAAATGTGCCACAACCGGAATAAGATGGGGCTGGCAGGCTCGCGTACGGGTCCGTAACCGTGGGCTGGCTGGTGAGCGGCAGCCTTGGGAAAGTGGCCGTCGGATCGTAATAAAAGCAGTCCTGGCCATTGGTGCATGTGGCATAACCTCCCACTGAGTCGATCACCGCCGCGTTCACGTGGCCATTTCCGTTGACAGTGATGGAGCTTGCACTGTTTGAGTTCACGTACACCCCGCAGCTTGTCGTCAAAAGAGTGGACGAACCCTGAACGAACAGCGCGGAGCTGGCATGCGGGTCCAAAACGTAGACGCAATTGGAAACACTCCCCTGAAATACGCCCGCGGTAGCTTGAGCGAGAATGCTGCCGAATGTATGATTGCCCAGCATGCCCGAGAATAATTGGGAATTTTGCTCCGTGATGGTGGCTGTCACCCAATAGAGCGCGGAGACTCCGGGCGCGGTGGGGGGAGTAGTCAGGTTCGATGCAATCTGAACGGTTTGCTGCCCCGCATTCACGAACCCGTTTGCCTTGGCATATAAACACCCTGACGCAATATTATTGGCGGGAGGACCAGTCGGGTTGGCCGGGCAAGCAGTTGCAGCCTGGCATACCGAGTTGGAGCAAGTGATCGTGGTGTTCGTCATCGTTGCCAGAGACGCGGCCAAAGCGGCGGATTCCGCGGCCGTCTGAGCCGCTTGCCGCCGATAATACGACCACCCCAAATCGACGGACAATCCTATCATTCCAAGCATCACCGAGAGAGAAAAGGTGACCATGATTAAGGCTTGGCCCGCTTGACGTTTCTTCATCAGTTTCAGGCTCTTACAGCCGCGGGCTTTGTGGAGTGGAAGGAAAACCGTTGGGCCTCATGTCCGGCTGCAGCAGGATCGATTGAAAGGAACGGTCTCCCTTTGCATCGCGGTCAGCGAAATGAAAGGTCCCATTTTCTACCTGAGCCCAATTTTGACTTCCATTTAGATTCTTGAGGCCGTAAAGAGCCAGCTCCAGCCGGTCCTTCACTCCGAGTTTCTGGAACAAGCGCGAAAGATACGCTTTCACTGTATTTTCAGTGACATTGAGAGCCCATGCGATTTCTTTATTCTTAAGCGCCTGAGCCAAAAGAGACACTAATTGAGCCTCCCGGCGCGTTAGGGAAACGGTCTTGGCGGACGCAATGCTGTTCATCAGGTTCTTCTCGATCCACAGATTTCCATCACGAATACTGCGAAGGTGCAGTAAAAATGCCTCGGGATAAAGCAGTTTTTGCAAAATCCCACGCACGCCCATGCTAAAGGCCTGGTAGGCCGTTTCAGTGGAAATGGAGTCTACCCAGAGGACAACTTTACAGCTCGGACATATCTTTCTAACTTCTTGCAAGAAGCCCAAATTGAAATCTGAATGTAAATCTAAGAGCAACATTTCGGGTTGGGTGTCGCGCAGGAGTTGGACCGCTTCGTCACGGCTCGAGGAGAGTTCGACTGCGAAGTCGTGATGATCAAGGAGTATGGCCTGTAAGCCTAGAGCCAATATCGGATGCTCACAATAGAAAAGAAGACGACTTCCAGAACTGTTTAGAGGCATTCGTCAACAATAGTTCGTTGTATATAGCGTGTCAATAGAAAACATCAATATTTCCTATACATCTTGTTACATATTCTTTAGGTGTGTACTGGAGTATGCAAACCAAATTGCACATTGTTTTCTTTGACCTGCGCAACGTAGTTTAGAAAAACGCACTATGAAGGTAAGAGAAAAAGATCGCGTTTCCGTAAACCTGGTTTGCTGCTTTCAAAAAGCCAAACAGCGCTATACGGGCCGAGTAAAAAACATGAGCCGGATCGGCATTCTGACGGTCTGGAATCCGAAAGATTGGGAAACGGCTGCCCCGATTATTGGCGAAACCTGGCAGGTTGAGATTGAATTACCCGTTCACGACCACTTCGCCCCTAACGCTTTCTATTGCGACGCCATGATCGTCCGCGTGGGGCCGGCAACCCGGACTAAACGGGAAGTCGCCTTTCGAATTGATCGGATGAAGGCGGCAGATCTCAAATCGAGAGCGACCAAGCCAGCTCCGCCATCTGTCCCGACCAAGCAAGTGGTGATGTAATCTGATGCAACTCTCCCGTCCCAGCGCAGCTCGCTTCCTTCCATCTTTAACGGATATCGTTTTCCTGGCGCCCATCGTATTTCTATGTGGCCGGGTGGATGGCGCGAAGACGCTCCTGGGTGATGGAGACACCGGCTGGCATATTCGGGCGGGCGAATGGATTCTTTCGAATCATGGGGTCCCCTATACCGACATGTTCTCGTTCACCAAACCCGGCCAGACCTGGTTTGCCTGGGAATGGTTGTGGGATGTGGTGTTTTCGCTCCTGCATCGCTGGGGGGGAATGGCGGCGGTGCTCGTGGCCAGCATGGCGGTTATCTCGCTAACCTTCGCCCTGGTCTATGACACCGCCCGCAAGAACTCGGGGAACGCTGTGATCTCCGCCGTGGTGACTCTCATGGCGATCATGGCGTCGTCGATTCACTGGCTTGCGCGCCCTCATCTGTTTACCTTGCTCTTTTGCGTTCTGTTCTACCGGGCGCTGGAAAGGGGGAAGCCAGCGGATTTGCTGGTAAAACTTCCGCTGTTGATGATCCTTTGGACCAATTTGCACGGGGGCTTTGTCGTAGGCCTGATTCTGGGCGGGACTTACCTTGCAGGCGAAGCCTGGCAAGCGGTCTTCTCACCAAATCCAGAAAAGCGTTCCATTTCCCGGCGGAGAGCCGCGCTCTTCGCGCAATCGGTGGGGCTCTGCGGGGCGGCTACGCTGATGAACCCCTACGGATATGCGCTCCACCGGCATGTCTTTGAGTACCTGACGGAGGGAAGTCAATTCGTCGGCATTGCGGAGTTCCAGTCCTTGAATTTTCATCACCCACTGAGCCGCGTGGTGGAATTGCTCTTCCTGCTCGGCTTGGGCACGGCGCTCGTAAGCCTGGTTAGAGGGCGCGTCACTCACTTTCTGCTGCTGATTTCATGGGCGCACATGGCGCTGATTTCTACCCGGAACATCCCGATCTACGTGATTATGGCGGCGCCGTTAATCGCCCCGATGTTGCAGGAGTTGCTCTCGAAGATCTCCGGCGAGCGGTCCGGATTGCGATGGCCGGGGATTGCCCGGCGGCTCCAGATCTTCTGTTCCAATATGACGGCCGTTGAGACCGTCCCACGCTACCGGGCCGTCAGCCTGGCCGGTTTTGCCCTATTCGCGGCGCTTCTGTTAGCGCCAAAGCCTTCCGAGCGTTTCTCCTCGGTTTACAACTCGCATGAGTATCCGGAGCGCGCTTTGGAAAACGTTCAACTTGCCGGCAGCGGAAGGATTTTCAGTACCGATGTCTGGGGTGGCTATCTGATCTATCGGTTGTATCCCCAGATCAGGGTGTTTGTGGACGGGCGCAGTGATTTCTACGGACCGGTATTCGACAAGATCTATACCGACGTAATGAACGTGAAGCCGGGCTGGGAAGCCCATCTCCGGCAGAACGGTATCCAAACAGTTTTGTTGCCGGCCGATTCCCCTTTATCGAGCGCGATCAAGGAATCCAGGAATTGGCGCTGCACTTACGACGATGGCATTGCCATCGTGTTCCGTCCGGTGAATTCAAACCCGGGCGAAGACAAACAAGTTTCCTTCGCTGTCGCAGGCGACGGAAGAAACCGCAAAGCAGCTGCCACGGATCGTTCACGAAGGTCCGGGAATTGGCTGCGGAGCGTTCTGCCAGGGAAACAGGCCGGTACTTGCGGAGCCTGTTACCTCGGAGGTGCTGCTGGCTTCACGAAAAGCCAGCAGCAGGACATTCACGTAGGGCGTCAAGGCGCCTGAATAACCACAATCAAACATCTAAGGAAAAAACGAACAATGAAGAACTTTATCAACGGTTTTATGAAGGACGAGCAGGGTCAGGATCTCATCGAGTACACGCTTTTGCTCGCGTTTGTCGCGCTGGCGTCGGCGGCGATTTTCATCGGCGCAGGCAACAGCATCAGCGGCATCTGGACCTCTGCAAACACCAAGTTGGCTTCCGCGAACACCTCAGCAGCCAGCTAAATGTACGCGTGGAGAGGAAGAAGGGACCCCGACCGGCTCTTCTTCCTCTCTTAATTTCAACCCAGGAGACAAAAACATGATGAAACGGTTTTGGAATGAAGAAGAAGGCCAGGATCTGATTGAGTACACCTTGCTGCTGGCGTTTGTCGCGCTAGCCTCGGCGGGATTGTTCATTAGCGCTGGGGGCAGCATTTCAGGCATCTGGGGCTCGGGGAGCGCTCAGTTGACAACAGCGGCTGGCGTTGCGGGAAGTTAACAAAAATAACGAGGTCTGGGCAGGTATTGCACTGCCTGCCTGGAGACCAAAAAATCTATGAATCGGCGAATGATTAGTGTTCTTCTGTTTGCTCTGCTGGTTTCTGGCGGCGCAAGCGCAGCATTGTACCGGATGATTACGTCTCGCATGCCGGCCAAAGCAGTCCAGAGCAGCAAGCTTTTGGTGGCAGCTCACAATATGGAGGCCGGCGCTCTCATCAAGGATGAAGACCTTGTGGAAGCGGACTGGCCCGCCGCTATTCCGCCAGGCGCGCTGAATTCCAAAGCGGACATCGTCGGCCGGGGCG
Organism: Bryobacterales bacterium; assembly: GCA_963795835.1. Taxonomy (GTDB): domain Bacteria; phylum Acidobacteriota; class Terriglobia; order Bryobacterales; family Bryobacteraceae; genus JALYXI01. Next base: position 816,359 of record CAWCJC010000001.1, read on the forward strand.
TGGTTTCTGCCATCTATGACAAAGAGCCGGTGGTGGAGACGCGGTTAGGCGCGAAAGGAGCCGGTGCGGGCTTCGCGGCAAAAATCCCGGATGGGATGCGCGCGGTGGGAGTGCGAGTGAATGAGGTGGTAGGCGTCGCGGGCTTCGTTGTTCCCGGAACTCACGTGGACATCCTGGTGATGGGAAACATTCCGAACACAACCGATGGCACTGTCGCGAAAACGATTTTGCAAGACATTGAAGTACTTTCCGCCGGGCAAAACGCCCAGCGAGATGCAGAAGGCAAGCCGGTTTTGGTTCAGGTGGTGAATCTTCTGGTCACTCCCGTTCAGGCGGAGATTCTGAGCCTGGCGAGCAACGATATGAAGATTCAACTGGTTTTGAGAAACCCGATCGATCGGAAAATGGCAACCACCAAGGGGACCGCATTGAGCGAACTCTTGGGCGAAGGCCGGCCGCATCCCCCAAGAATGCGGACCTTAACCGTGATGGCGGCGGCCCCGAAACCGGTTGAAGCCGTCCCCGTAGTGGAGATGATCAACGGCGTAAAACGAGTGCAGACCAGCTTCCCAGGCGCACGGCCATGATGAGTTTAAGAAGGTTCCCGGCGCCAGGCCGGATTGGATCCTGGCTGATTTCTTCTTTGCTGGTAACGGCGTTCGCCCTGATCCAGACGCCCGTGTGGATGTCGGCCGATGCTCAAAGCACTAGCGCCACCGATAGACTTGCTCCGGTGCATGCCCGCGAGGTTGCCCTCGTCTCCCGACCCATGTCTTTGGTCGTTGGGAAGTCTACTATTCTCGAGAGCGATGGCTCTATCGAACGCGTCTCCATTGCCAACCCGGAGCTTGCGGAGACTCTCGCAATCAGTCCGCACGAGCTGCTTGTCAACGGCAAGGCGGCGGGACAAACATCGCTGATTGTCTGGCAACACGATGGGACGCGGTTGGTCTTCGATTTATCCGTCGCCTCCAGCCCTTCAAGAGTAGACGCGGTCCGGCGGGAGATCACCCGCGAAGTGGGCGATACAATCGACGTCTCCTACGCCAATGAAACAGTCTTTCTTCGCGGTACGGTAAACAACCTGACGAGTTCGAACCGCGCCGCGACCATTGCGGCCACCCTGGGAAAGACCATCAACCTGCTGAACGTCAACGTACCCGAGGGCGAAGGGCAGATCCTGATCAAGGTGAAGTTCATGGACGTAGACCGTACCGCCACCTCGCAGCTTGGCTGGAACCTGTTTAGCACGGGCGCCGGCAATACTCTTGGCTCGATCACGACCAGCCAGTTCAGTCCGCCTGTAGTGGCAACCAAAGTCGGAAGCAGCTTCTCCTTGAGCGACGCCTTGAATCTTTTCCTCTATCGGCCCGATTTGAATTTGGGCGCCACCATTCAGGCACTGGAGACGAAAAACCTGCTGCAAATTCTTGCCGAGCCGAATGTCCTCGCAATCGATGGCAAGACCGCAAGCTTCCTGGCCGGCGGCGAATTCCCTTTTCCTACGGTACAAGGGGGAGCTACTTCCGGTGCTGTATCCATCTCCTTCCGGCGCTTTGGCGTGAGCATCGATTTCGTGCCACACATCACGGCCCGCGGCACCATCCGCCTGCAGGTAACGCCCGAAGTGAGTTCGCTTGACTACGCCAATAGTGTGGTGATCTCAGGCTTCACCATTCCCGCCCTGAGTACGCGCCGGGTACAAACCGAGGTGGAATTGCAGAGCGGCCAGAGCTTCGTGATCGCGGGCATGCTCGACAACCGCGAAGCCGAGACTCTGAATAAGATCCCGGGGCTCTCCAGCATCCCGCTGTTAGGGAAGCTGTTCGAATCGCGAACGCGGACGCGCAACCATTCTGAGTTGCTGGTGATGGTAACGCCGGAACTGGTTCGCCCTATTCCAGCCGGTATGCCCACGCCTTCTCTTGACCTGCCATTACATTTCATGAGCGGTGTGCGGGCCGAATCGCCCAGAACCCCGGGCCTTGATGTTACCGGTACGGTTCCTGTGGAAGCTTCCGTCCATGCCTTGCCCGTCGAAGATTTGATCGAGATGAACCGCAGACAGCGAAGTGAAACGCCGGAATCGCCCCGCATTGAATTAATGCTCCCTCGCGGTACTCCAGGCTCCACTCCGACGACGGCGCCCTCGGCTACTCCGCAATCGGCGCCTCCCGTTACTCCGCCTTCCTGACCTTTAGCAGCTTGATTTAAGGACATCCATACCGCCGTGTATCCGTTTACCGCAGCCCTGATGATCGCGAACAATGAACTACGCGAAGCAGTAACCACGGCATTGCATCAGATGCCATCGCGCATTCTTTTCGGCCAGGCGATTACCGAAGAGGCGAAGAACTTTTTGCACAACTTCAGCGAACAGAAGCCGGACGTGGTGCTGCTGGATGCCAAACTGATCCCGGGCCCGTTGGAGCCTTTTCTGAAGATGGTTCGGGAGCTCCCGGTAAAGCCGGTGATCATCGCAGTAAATTCCTCGGCAGACCCGGAACTGATCCTGAGCGCCATGAGGAGCGGAGCCAGTGAGTTTCTCTTTCCTCCTTTCGGAGAGGACCTCAACCAGGCCATCGACAGGCGCATCAGCGAACAGCGAAGGACCCGCGAAGCCGTGGGCCGGCACGGGCGCGTGGTGGGGTTTCTCTCCGCGAAAGGTGGATGTGGGGCCACTACGGTAGCCTGCCATGTCGCTGCCGATCTGCAACGCCAGAGCAACAGCGACATCCTGCTCGCCGATATGGATATGCACTCCGGGATGGTTCATTTCCTCATGAAAGCCAAATCTCAATACACGGTGCTCGATGCCCTGAATAATCTGCATCGTCTGGACCGAAATTATTGGAAGGCTCTCGTCTCAAATGGCACGCCCCGCCTGGAGATCATCGCCGCCCCGGATCCGGTAACCATGCGGGAGATGCCCGATCCGGAACATCTGCGGAAAGTCTTATCCTTCGTGCGAACTCAGTACGATTGGTCCCTGGTGGATATGGGGAGCAACCTTGACTATTTGGGGTTGAGCATCCTGGACGATGTTGACGAGTTATGCCTGCTCACCACGTTCGAAGTACCCGCGCTGCACCGCGCGAAGCAGATCATGCAGAAGCTGGTGGATAGCGGGTATGGCCGAAATCGGCTTCGCTTGGTGCTCAACCGCGTACCCAGCCGCACGGAAGTCACGCTTGTCGAAATCGAGAAACTCTTCGGATGGCCCATTTACGCGCTGCTCCCGGAAGACGGACCGGCTCTTTACGAAGCCTATTCAGAAGGCAAGTTGCTGCCCGTGTCCGCCAACCTGAGTAAACACGTAAGCCGGCTGACGCGAAAGCTGACGGGAATGTCGGAACCGAAGCAGAAGGGAATGTTCCGATTGTTTGGATAACGATTATGAGACTTAATGGATCGACTGCGGCATCGGAACCGGACTGTGTAAAGCGGCCTATAGCGGAACAGTCCTCTTCTCCCGAATATCAGGAGTTGAAGTTTAAACTGCACCGGCAGTTGTTGGACCGGATCAATCTGGAGACGCTCTCCACCCTCGAGAATGAGCGAGCATCGGCTGAAGTCCGGGTTGTAGTGGCCAAGCTGGTGGAGGAGGACAACCCTCCTCTGAATCTGGCCGAAAAGGATCGCATCATCGAAGAGGTTCTGGACGAAGTGTTCGGGCTCGGACCGCTTGAACCCTTGCTTCAGGATCCAACAATTTCAGACATCCTGGTCACCACCCCGAAACTCGTATATATAGAGCGCGGCGGTAAGCTGTACCGCACGCCGATAGAGTTCAAAGACAACACTCATCTGTTGCGCATTATTGAAAAGATCGTGGCCCGCGTGGGAAGGCGCGTGGATGAATCGTCCCCGCTGGTAGATGCGCGGTTGCCTGACGGATCGCGCGTGAACGCAGCCATACCGCCGGTTGCGGTTGATGGCCCGCTACTCTCCATCCGGCGTTTCGGTTCGCACACCATCAGCGGCGAATCGCTAGTGGAGAAACTGGCGATGACTCCGGCCATGCTGAATCTGCTCAAGGCCGCGGTAAAAGCTCGGTTGAATATCTTGATTGTTGGCGGAACCGGCGCCGGTAAAACCACGCTACTGAACGTGCTGTCCTCCTATATTCCCGATGACGAGCGCATCGTCACCATTGAAGATGCCGCGGAACTGAAACTGCGCCAAACCCATGTCGCCCGCATGGAAACCCGGCCCGCGAACGTAGAAGGCCACGGCGCAATTCACATCCGGCAATTGCTGATCAACGCTCTCCGTATGCGGCCCGACAGAATCATTGTCGGCGAGTGCCGTAGCGAAGAAGCGCTTGACATGTTGCAGGCTATGAATACGGGTCACGATGGCTCGCTCACCACGATTCACGCGAACAGTCCTCGTGAAGCCGTCGGACGTCTGGAAGTAATGGTCGGAATGGCCAACGGCAATATGGGCGTCCGCTCGATTCGGCAGCAGATTGCCTCGGCGGTGGACGTGTTTGTTCAAGTGGCGCGCTTCAGCGATGGCGCGCGCCGCATCACCCACATCACCGAGTGCGTCGGCATGGAAGAGGATATCGTCACCACTCAGGACATCTTTCTTTTCCAAAAGCTAGGGTTAACCAGCGAAAACCGCGTGATCGGCCAATTCACTGCCACAGGCGTGCGGCCGAAGTTCGCCGAAAAAATCCAGGCCTGCGGCATGTACCTGCCGATGGAAATGTTTGAAGGTACGGTGGCGGTGAACTGATATGTCGGTCACCGTCGCCGTTATTCTCTTCTTCGTTCTCTTCGCCGTCATCCTGATGGCCGTAAGCGTCGCGCTCCGTTACGTAGAGGGCGCGCGCAAGAAGCAGGTCTTCAAAATGCTGGAGACGGTGGCCGGACAATCGAATGGCCCAACGCCAAACCTGATGAAGGTGAAGCCGACGGAGCCGACGCTGCTTGAAAAGATGTTGGCGCGTATTAATTTCGTAACGACTCTGCGCAAGCGTATGTCACAGGCGGATCTGAATTGGAAGGTTGAAATGTTCGTCGTGATCTCCTGTGGATTGGGGATCCTCGGCGCCATTGCGGGGGCGCGCTTTGTAGCTATCAATCCGACGGCTGGGGCGTGCGCTGTGGGTTTAGTGTTCGCTTATCTTCCTCACTTCTATGTAGGGCGTAAACGCAAGAAGAGAATTGCCGCCATGGACGCCCAACTTCCGGATGCTCTGGAGTTTCTGGCTCGCTCCATGCGGGCGGGACATGCCCTTACCGTGAGTCTGAGCATGTTGGGCGAGGAGATGGAAGAGCCGTTGGGCCGTGAGTTCCGAACCATGTTCAATGAACAGCGATTGGGCGGGCCGCTGGACAGCGCGCTTCATAATCTCTGCGACCGTGTGCCTTTGCAGGATCTGAAGTTCTTCGCCTCCGCTCTGTTGTTGCAGAGACAGACGGGCGGCAACCTGGCGGAAATCTTGCGGCAACTGTCCACTGTAATTCGGGAGCGCTTCCGCTTGAAGGGTCAAGTGAAGGCTTTGTCCGCGCATGGGCGTATGACATCGTCGGTGCTCACCGGGCTGCCAATTGTCACGACAGTCTTGTTGAATATGGTGGCGCCGGATTACTTGGGCAGCATGTTTCACGACCCCGACGGCCAGAAGATGGTGGCCGCGGCTATCGGGATGGTGGTCCTGGGGACCGTCTGTATTCAGAAGATTATCAAGATTCAAGTCTGAGCAAACTTCATGGAAATCGCAGCCAGCATCTTCTTGTTTTGTCTTTTGATGGGAGCGATCGTGCTCTTCGGGCACCGCCGCTATTCCAAGCCCGCGCAGATCTATGAGCAACTCGGCATTCCCCTGAATGTCAGGCCCTCCTTTGAGAATGGGGCCGTCAAGAACAAGCGAACCATCGATCTGATTGGCCGTTTGGGAAGGTTGCTGCCTTCCTCACCCCAGAAGTCGTCGGCGACAAAGGAGAAGTTGATTCACGCGGGATACCGGTCGGACAACGCGCCCGTGATCTTCAGCGGGTTACGCATTGTGGGAGCAGCGGGTATGGCCGGGTTGGGATTCGTCATGCAGAATCGCCTGGGGCCGAATCCGATGTTCCGCATGATCTTCATCCTGGGATGCGCCGGTATGGGATTCATCGCGCCGAGTTTTATCTTGGGAAAGAAGATCAAGAAGCGCCAGCTCAGTCTTCGGCTTGGATTGCCGGACGCATTAGACCTGATGGTAATCGCGGTGGAGGCTGGTCTCGGTATGGACCAGGCAATCAGCTATGTGGCCAAGGAGATTACCGAGGTGCATCCGGCACTCAGTGAAGAGTTCCGTCTCATGGGTCTCGAAATGCGGGCGGGCAAACGCCGATCCGACGCCATGAACCAGATGGCGAAACGGACCAACGAGCCCGACATACGCAAATTGGTCTCAGTGTTAACGCAAACAGATCGATTCGGAACCAGCATGGCTGTGGCTCTTAAGACGCATTCGGAACAAATGCGGATCGAGCGGCGGCAGCTGGCTGAAGAGAAAGCCGCCAAAATCGGCGTGAAGCTTGTTTTCCCCATTTTCTTTTTCATCATGCCGTCCATGCTGTTGGTCAGCGTGGGGCCCGGGATGCTCGGAATCTTCAAACACTTATTCCCGATGATGCAACAGTTCGGAAGTTAATAACTCTAGGACAAAGGAGGAAGAAACCAATGATGAACGTATGGGTTGAAGCGACGCTCTGGCTGGTTGCAGGCGCCATTTTGATGATGTTTCTGGGACACCGGAAGCGCCGCCGGAACAACAGCACAAGCAATTAAGTGCCGCGGGTCCGGGCCGGCGTTTCCCCAGGCCCTAACTTTCAACAAGGAGCTACGAAATGAATAGCATGTTACTGCAAACCGCCATGTGGTTAATTGCGGCCATGTTACTGGTCTTAATGCTTGGCCGCCGCCGTCGACGCCGACTGCTCCGGTAAACGACGACAACCAAGAGGAGGCCCGCTCCGGCAAACCCGGAGCGGGCCGCAAAAGAGAAGAATGCAAGGAACAATCGAGACTTTTCAGAACAAAGACGGTGGGTGGCCCTACGGTGCCGCCGGTCCGTCATGGACCGAACCGACCGTCTACGCTTTGCTCGCGTTGGTTGCGGCGGGGCGAGGCGAGACCGAGGCGGTCCGCCGAGGAGCCCGATGGCTGGAAACCGTACAGTCTTCTGACGGAGGCTGGCGTCCGCAAGCTTCGGTGAAGCAGAGCACGTGGGTGGGCGCTCTTGTTGCTCTCCTGCCCGAAAACCTCATATCCCTCGATCGCCGTCTCGCAAACCTGAATCGCATTCTGGTGGAAACAGGCCAGGAATCGACGCCGTTGAATCGTCTGCGGCAATGGATGATCGGCAATCCCCACGTCAAAACCGGAGATGGGTGGCCTTGGTTCCCGGGCGCCTCCGCGTGGGTTACACCAACAGCCCTCACCATTCTGGCGTTACGGAAACACCGGACCTCGCTGGCCGGTGTGGAGCACCGGATTGAAGAAGGGCGGCAGTTCCTCACGATGCATGCTTGCGATTCCGGAGGTTGGAACCACGGCAGCGCACGCGCACTCGGGTACCAGGCGAATGCGTACCCGGAGACGACGGGCGTCGCGCTGCTGGCTCTCAGTGGAACCGAGTCTCCCATCAAAGAGGCCGGCATCCGCGCCGCTCAGCACTTTCTACCGAAGTGTTCCTCGGCGGAAGGGTTTGCCTGGCTTTCCCTTGGATTGAGCGCAAACGGGAGCAGCCCGGACCGGCTTGCGCCCGAGTTAGAGCCGCGTACTGTGATCGACACCGCGCTGTTATCGATGCTGAAGTGCGGGCAAGCAGGACTGAACGTTTGGTTACCCACCACATGACACACACTTGTACGCGACGTCAATTGATCGCAGGATCCGGAGGAGCCATGGTCAGCACGCTCCTGACCTCTGGATGTAACTCGAGCCATCTCCGGCAAGCCCGAGTTTCCATTACCAAAGCGCCGGAGTACGGACAATCCGTTTATGCAACTGTGCGCGAGATTCTGGCGGCACACAAGGTTGCGATTCGCGGAAAGCGTATCGTGGTGAAGCCGAACCTGGTTGAGTTTGAGACCGCCAGTTGCATCAACTCTCATCCACAGGTGGTGCATGCTGTGTTCGAAGCAGCGCGGTCACTGGGAGCCAGTGATGTGAAGATCGCAGAAGGGCCGGGTCACCGGCGCGGAACGCTCGATCTGGCGGATGCAGCCGGATACTTCGATACTGTTCCCGGCTTCGAACAAAACTTCGTTGATTTGAATCTGGATTCGGTGACGCTTGTGAAGTTGAAGAGTCCCGCGTCTAAGTTGAAGGAGTTGTACCTTCCCAACACCGTGCTTGCCGCGGACCTGATCATTTCCGTGCCGAAGTTGAAGACACATCACTGGGTGGGCGCGACGCTGGCCATGAAGAACCTGTTTGGCCTGGTTCCGGGAGGCGTCTACGGATGGCCGAAGAACGTGCTTCACTGGGCCGGCATTCCGGAGTGTATTCTCGACATCAACCGGGTGTTCAACAACACCTTCGCGGTGGTTGACGGAATCGTGGGCATGGAAGGAAATGGGCCGATACAGGGAAGCTCGAAACGGGCGGGTGTGTTGGTTGCGGGCGCAAGCCTTCCGGCGGTGGACGCAACGTGCTGCCGGATCATGGGCATCGATCCCAACAAGGTCCCGTATTTGCTGATGCCGGCCGTGGCTCGGCAGATCGACACGCCCCTTGAGGCCGCTGTTACGCCGTTTGAACTGATACCGGAATTCCGGTATATGCAGATCTAGTCAGGCGGCGGGCCGGGCCAACCAGAGAATACAAAGGTTCCAGAGTACCAGGACCGCATACCAGCGATTGATCCAGCGCACCAGCTTCATGCGGTTCAGGAACAGGCATACCGCTGCCAGGCCCAGGGCGAGGAGCTTCGATTCCAGAAGACCGGACTCCGCTCCCGCATGCATCAACCATCGGATGAAGGGGCTGGCTTCCACCATGCCCCGTTTTAGGGCAATGGCGGTGGTGAGGTAATCGAGTAACTGCAGATAGAAGAAGGTAAGGAGTAGAGGGAGGTTATCGGCGGTCACGGGAAAGCCCCTATATGGCACCCGTGGTCGACCAGATTAGAAAGAAGAATGTACCGACGGCAATGAGGGCTCCATGGGGCATGGTTGCGGCGGCAGGACTGCTTACGCTCAGCTCCTCCCGGCCCACATAGGCCGGCCGCATTTGCACCATCTCGCCCAGGATGAACCCAACGTTGGAAAACGTTCTCTTCGCCCTCTTCTTCCAGAGGATTAGGACCAGCCCCGAAAGACCACCGATCAATGACGTAATCAGAAAGATGCCAAACCAATCCGCGGGACCGGCCATGGCACCCACCGCCGCCATCAGCTTCACATCGCCCGCCCCCATGGCCCTCAAAGCATAGAGAACGAAATATAATCCAAACGCGAACGCCAGACCCACGGCCGAATCCCACAATCCGGTTAAACCGAAGAGGAACGACTTTATCGCCAACCCGGCGAGTACTCCGGCCAGTGTCAGCCAGTTGGGAATCCTGCGTGTGCGTATATCCCAGATGCCGGCAATGGAAACCAGACAAATAAGAAGCGCAACCAGAATATTGGGTAAGTGAGTCATAAGTGGCGAAGCTCCATCAATAACATGGCTCGTGAAAGCCCGGCAAGACTACCAAGGGTGATAGTCCGGACTACACTTCCGAGTACGTGCTCCTTTTCATGCGGTACATAGCGGCATCCGCCTCGCGAATCAGGTCACGTGCGTTCTTGGCGTCGTCCGGGAACAGAGCATAGCCGCAGCTCATCTGCAGCACGAGTGGGCGGTTCCCGACGGAAATCTCTTTGCTGGTCGCCTGCTTGATCTGGTCCATGGCAACGAACACCTCTTGGCGAGAACAGACATCCTCGAGCAATAACAGAAACTCGTCCCCGCCGATGCGGGCAACGCAGGCGCTCTGCTTGATGGCGCACGTGAGGCGGCGTGCAATGCGCTGAAGCACTTCGTCTCCGACTACATGGCCCAGGCGGTCGTTCACTTCTTTGAAGTTGTCCAGGTCACAGTAGACCAGCGCAAGTCCGCGCGCGGAACCTGCCGCACGCCGGTATGCTTTCTCCAGGTGTTGTTCGAATAACCGGCGATTTGGCAAACAGGTCAAGGGGTCAAAGAAGGCCAACAGTTCAGTCTCGCGGCGAGCGCGAAGGGAGGTGATGGTGGACAGTCCAAAGGCGCAGAAGGTGATCGCCAGGTTGAAGGTAACCATGCTCATCCAGTCCAGAGCGTGCATTGCCCATGGATCCGGATAAGGCCCTTCATTGAAGATCTGGCCGGCGCGGACGGTCAGGGAGATGGAGTGCCATGTAAAGAACCCGGCGGGGAACCAGTAAGCGGTACGGTCCCGCTCCGGAACTCCAAAGGCGAGGGAGCATGCCGAACCGAGGGAGATGAATGCGAACACCGGCGAACTGATCAGGGCGCGCGTGGTCACATTGTCATTGGCGAAGAGCCAGTAGGCAATAACACCCACGTAGGCGGCGGTGGCGAGTGCCATCACTATCGTTGGAATGAGGTTTGAACTCGCGGACCACGCGAATGCTATTGAGCAATAACAACGAGCCGGCGAACAGCAGTAAGTGCGCCAGGAGAGCCAGTGGCAGCCGGAGCGGAGAGGTGCCCAACAGGAGAGCCAGAAAGCCGGCCGCCATCAAAACGTTGGCGCCACAGTAAGAACGAATGCCCTTCAGATCGCGATTCAGATTCCAGAAAATGAACATCGCAAAGCTGGTAATCAGAAGATTACCGATCGTTGCGATGCTAAGTGTCTGAAGATCGAGGTGTAACAAGATGCCCTTACGGTACTATGGGCGGTTTCCTGACTTGGGACAAGTGCACCGCCGAGTGTATTCCGACGTATATCTCCGCACTTCGCATCCGGTATGCTTTGTAAGTGACACACCTGGCGATTCTGGGACTTTTCGTTGCCTTCGCCGGCAGCGAATCTTCGTGGAACGAGAAAGCGGCGGCGAGTTACCTGGATGCGCGCTCTGAGTGGTGGATGCAATGGCCGAGCGCGGCGCGCGACCATGGCACGTTTTGCGTGTCCTGCCATACGGCTGCCCCTTACGCGATTTCGCGGCTGGCCTTACGCGGCGCATTGGGCGAGCACGGCTTGTCCCCGAGTGAAACCAAGCTGGTCGACAACGTCGTGAAACGCGTGAAGATGTGGAACGAAGTAGAACCCTTTTACAAGGACGGTAAGACGGGTCCCACCAAGAGCGCGGAATCGCGAGGGACGGAGGCGGTTTTGAACGCGCTGATTCTGGCGACTTACAAATCTCCCGAGACCAAGACAGCTTTCAACAACATGTGGAAAGAGCAGTACCAGACGGGTGACGCGAAGGGCTCGTTCCCGTGGCTTGACTTCAAGAACCGGCCGTGGGAGGCAGACGACTCTCCTTACTATGGGGCGGCGCTGGCCGCGGTTGCGGTAGGTACGGCGGGCGATCGGACCAGCCAGGACGGAATCGAGGCGTTGAGCGCTTACTTGAGGGCCAGGTTCGATCAGCAGTCGTTGGCGAATCAGTTGTTAGCGATTTGGGCGTCCTCAAAGTTGCCCGGCGTGGTGAGTCCGGAACAGAAACAGGCCGCGCTTGGCCGGATTTGGGCGGCGCAGCAGGAAGATGGCGGTTGGAGCCTGACGTCCCTTGCGGGTGAGTGGAAACGGCGGGATGGAACTGCGCTTGAGACGAAGAGCGATGGGTACGGAACCGGATTAGCGGCGTTCGTGTTGCAAACCGCGGGAGTATCCCGGGACCAGAAGGATTTGAAGCGCGCGCTGAGCTGGCTAGTGAAGAATCAGAATGCCACGGAAGGTTCCTGGCCGGCTTACTCGCTGAATAAGAACCGAATTCTTACTTCGGATGTCGGCCGCTTTATGGCGGATGCCGCGACAGGATATGCGGTGCTGGCTTTAACTTACTCCACTTTGTAAACCAGCAAGGCCGCACCGTCCTCCTAGTTCTTTGGATGAGCGGCATAGAGATAACTTCGATCCGGGTCATAGAACGAACGGTGCCGTGCATGATGGGAAACTTCGAATCCAGACGGAAGTTTCCGTTTTCTCCGATGTAGACGGCGAGCCCTTCTGGTCCAATTGAGTAGATTCGGTTCCTCTTCCCGTCCCGCCAAAGTCCGCTGGCTGCGGGAGTGAGTGGCGAGGCGTCGGGAGATGCCGCACTCTCCTGCAGGTCTCCGTTTCGATTGAACACCAGCGTTTTGTGATCGCCGAAGAGATAGAGGCGATCCTGCGATGCGTCCAAAGCGAAGTATCGGAAGTCTCCGGAGTTTTCGGGGAGGGGCGTCTGCGCGATCATGGCGGCCTTTGAAGGAATCAGCGACGCGCCCACCAGAAGGGCTTGCCTGTCAGGGATTTTCGCCTGGAGTTCATCGCGAATCGCGGAGGCTCTTTCCATCGCAGCGTCCTTGTTCGCCGTGAAGGTTTCCCGGATGACGATGACCACCATGCCGAGCGGCCGTCCCGATGCGTCACTCAGGGGCAAGCCCATATCGTAGGCGCCCTTTGGAGTGAGCCGCAGGGACGGCTTACGTGTCTTAGCGACGGCGATATCGATGTCGGCAGAAAGCTTGCCGATCTTCCCCGGCTTGCTGCCCGCAATGTTGAGGTCGTGCGTCCAACCGGGCGGTGTCATATGGATGCCGATGGTTTGCATTTCGGGATGGGCGGCCATCAGTTCGTCTACCAGATGTTGCGCCTGGGGCACGCGCACCTGCTGGCCGAAGCAGAAAACGGTGAATAGGAGAGAGGAAATCAACGTTTTTGCGCCGTATTTATAGTGCTGTAACATGTGAATGCTCCAATCGGGGTTTGACACCCACAAAACTCTTCCTGCTGATTGCCCTTGCGACCGCGGCATTGGGGCAAACCGACCGCGCCATTCTTACGGGAACCGTCACTGATGCAACCGGTTCGCCGATTCCCAATGCGAAGGTTAACGTGCTCGATGTTGCGACGGGGTTAACCCGCACCGCCACGACCACGGGCGCCGGCGCTTACACCATCTCCGCCCTGCCGGTCGGCTTCTACACAGAGACTATCATGGCGCCGAATCTCGAAAAGCTCCAGATTGAGCGTTTCGAGTTGCAAGTGGGGCAGACACGGACCATCGACGCGGTGCTTACGGTGCAGAGTCTGCAGAGTGCGGTGCAAGTAACGGCGGAGGCCCCGCTGGCGCAAACTTCGGCCGCAGTGGGGGGCGTGATCGCGGGCGAACAAATTCAGAACCTTCCTGTGAACGGCCGAAACTGGAACAGCCTGGCGGTGCTTACGCCTGGCGCGGTCGACACCGGCGTGGACGATCAGAAGAGCATCCGCTTCGCGGGACGCGCAACGGACGACAACAACTACCGCTTCGACGGCGTGGATGCGACGGGTATCCAAAACCAGGGCCAGCGGACATCGGCCCGGCTGCAGATTTCGACCGAGGCGATTGCGGAGTTTCGCGCGACAGCGACGCTCTACACAGCCGAGACAGGCGGCAGCGCGGGCGGACAGGTTGAGGTGGTTTCCAAGACCGGAACGAACGCGCTGCACGGAAGCCTGTTCGAGTTCTTCCGGAACAACGTATTCGATGCGCGCTCCTTCGATTCCAAGAGCAGTTCCCTGCCCCCGTTCCGGCTCAACCAGTTTGGCGGAAGCCTGGGGGGCGCGATTCTGAAGAACCGAACGTTCTACTTCGTGAACTACGAGGGCTTCCGCCAAGTTCTGGGACAGACACTGACGGGCGTAGTGCCGAGCCCGGCGTATCGAGCGCGAACGCTGGCGGCATCGCCGGCATTGAAGCCGATTCTGGATGCGTATCCGGCGGGGAATCTGCCGACCTCAAACGCCGACGTATACACGTACTTCGGTACGGGACGGCAGACCGCAACGGAAGACGCGGGCCTGTTTCGGCTGGACCACAGCTTCACGGACAAAACAACGGGCTTTCTGCGTTTCAACATGGACAGCGGCATTGCCGACGCACCCATCGGGGGAAACGGCTTCCTGGCAGACCGCATTGGAACAACGATCAAGCCGTACAATGCGATCGCGAGTTTGGAGCATATCTTCTCGCCCAGCGTTCTGAACGACGCAAAAGTAGGGTTCAACCGGTCGGACTTTCTGACGGTGAACGAATCCGTGCTTCCCTTCGCCGTGACGGTGCCCACATTCAGCACTCTGAACAATTCGATTCAGAAGATCGCCGTTTCGAATTCGTTCTCATTTCTGGACAACGCGACGTTCGTGTTCGGCCGCCACACGTTAAAGGCGGGCGTCGAGATCCGGCGCGTGCAGATCAACCAATCAGCAACGGCGACGAACGACCTTACGGTAGCATACGCGAGTGCCGCGGATTTCACGAACAACGTAGCGTCCTCCGTGGTGTTGAACGCGGCGGTGCCGATTACAGGGCTGCGCAAGACATCGGCATTCGGATTCGTTCAAGACGAGTTCAAACTCCGGCCGAACCTGACGTTGAATGTGGGACTGCGATACGAGTACTTCAGCGTTTTTCACGAGGTGAACAATCACGATCTGGTCTTCGATCCGCGTAGCTGCGCGGGCGGGTTCTGTCCAGCAGGATCGGACTTCTACTTTCCCGATCTGGGCGATTTCGCGCCACGCGTTTCGGTGGCGTGGAGCCCTGACGCGCTGCATGGAAGGACAGTGCTGCGCTCCGGTTACGGAATCTACTATGGCGAGGCGCAATTAGGGGATCTGAATGCGCCGGTGAACAACATCGCAATCCGGGAGGCGCTAACCAGCGGCAGCACGCCGGGCTTGAGCTATCCGGTGGACCGGTTTCTGGCGACCAGTACGAACAGCCTGACACCACGCGGACTGGACAGGCACCGGAAGAACCAGAACGTGCAATCGTGGGGCTTCTCCGTTCAGCAGGAGTTGCTGAAGGATACCGTGTTTGAAGCAGGCTATCTGGGGAGCAAGGGGACGCATTTGTTCACGAGGACGTCGTTGAACCTGGCAGACCCGGTTACCGGGTTGCGGCCTTTCCCGGCATTGGGCCAGGTGGATTACAAGACCAGCGATTCAAACAGCACGTTCAACGCCCTGCAGCTGCAATTGCGGCGGAACTTCAACCGCGGCTTCCTGATCTCGGCCAACTATCAGTGGTCGCATTCGATCAACGACGGCGCGGTGGGAGGCGGTGAGGCGCTGGCGCCGGAGAACGTGAACTGCCGGGCCTGCGACAAAGGGTCAAGCGATCAGGACATCCGGCAGAACCTGACGGCCAGTGTGGTGTGGGAGCTTCCAGTGGGACGAGGCAAAGCTTACCTGAACGGCGGGGGCGGGTTCTGGAGCACGCTGGTGAGCGGATGGGAACTGAGTGGGCTGGGAGTAGCGCGCACGGGCCGGCCGGTGAACATCCTGGTGACGCGCAAAACGACGGACCTTCCCGATCAGAACAACACGAATCAGCGGCCTGATTACGTGGGAGGCATAGCCACGAAGCCGGGGCACCAGACGGTGCAGAACTTCCTGAACCTGAACGCTTATGCGGTTCCCGCGAAAGGCAAGTGGGGCAACCTGGGCAAGAACACGGCGCGTGGACCTGGGCTTTGGCAGGTGGATCCCGCGCTTTCGAAGCGAACTCGGATTCGCGAAGGCCTGGACTTGAACTTCCGGGCAGAGATCTTCAACGTATTCAACCGGGCGCAGTATGGCGACCCGGTGGCGAGCATTTCGAATACGGCGCAGTTCGGCACGATCATCACGCCGGTGAACACGGGCGCAACAGGCAGCGGGACGCCCCGGCAGATTCAGTTGATGTTGAGGCTTAGCTTCTGATGAGGTTGCTTGTGATGAGATTGCTTGCGCTAGTACTCACTCTGGGCTCGGCATTAACGGGCCAGCAAGTTCCCCGTACGCCGATCTTCATCGCTCCCTCGCTAAAGGATGCGGTGGTCTATATTGCGCCGCCACCGGAGGCGGATGAATCGGCGGAGTTGTACGCTTTGCACAAATCCGCGACGCCGGAGCAGATTGCAGCGGCCAATCGCGATAACGAGCATGAGGACATCTTCGCGATTGGGAGCGTGTTGGGCAGCAAGTTCAGCAAAGACACGATGCCTGCGATGGCGGCGTTCTGGAGCGATGTTAACAACGACTTATCGATTGTAGTGACCGCGGCGAAGCAGCACTTTCAGCGGATGCGGCCTTACGACTTCGACACTGTAAATCTGAAGTCGTTGTGCGGGAGCAAACCGGGAGGGCCCAGAGGTTCGTACCCGAGCGGGCATGGCGCGGTGGGTTACACGAGCGCGATGTTGCTGAGCCGGATGGTTCCCGAGAAGGCGGTCGCGCTTCGGGTTCGAGCGGAGGAGTACGCGCATAATCGCGTGGTTTGCGGGGACCATTACTCGTCTGACTTGAAGGCGAGCAAGGAACTCTCCGAGTTGGTATTGGGGAACCTGACGGGCAAGCCGAAGTTCGAGACGGAGTTCGCCGCGGCGCAGGCGGAGTTGCGGCAAGCGATGGGGCTGGCGCTTTACCCTGCCGAGCAAGCGAGGAGATGGGGGTTCACCGGTGCTACGGGCGAGATGGTGATCCAACCTTCGTTTGCAGCCGCAGCGCATTTCGCCGAAGGGCTTGCACCGGTGAAGCGAGGGGACAAGTTCGGATACATCGATGCGGGCGGCGCGATGAGAATTGAGCCGATGTTCGATGAGGCGCGCTTCTTCCATCACGGGATGGCTCCGGTGCGGGAAGGGCGGCTGTGGGGGTTTATCGGCACGAACGGAGCTTACAGAATCTTGCAAGTTTGAGATGGCGAGGAGCTTTCAGGATGAACGGGCGCGAGTGCGGATAAACGGTGTTTGGGGGTTCATCGATCTGGCAGGCGAGATGGTGATCGCGCCGAAGTATGACGGTGCGAACGGCTATAACGAAGGCGTGGCGCCGGTTGAAACCAGTGGGAAGTGGGGGTTCATCGATAAGCAGGGCAGCTTTGTGATTCAACCGGTTTATCAGGTGGCGCACAGCTTCGCGGAAGGCTTAGCCGATGTGGAAGTGGACGGGAAGTGGGGGTTCGTGGACCACAAGGGGAGCTTCGCGATTCCGGCCCGGTTTGCGGAGACGGCCGCATTCAGCGAGGGACTTGCACCGGCGCGGGAGGGAGCGCTTTGGGGGTTCATCGGCAAGGACGGACGGTTCGCGATTGCGCCGCAGTTCGCGGATGCAAAGTCGTTTGAGGATGGGTTGGCGCAGGTGCGGATCGGGGCGGCGATGGCGTATGTGGATGTGAAAGGCAAAGTTGTTTGGAAGAGTAGACCCTAGTTGGTATGTAATAGAGGTCTATGAAGCGCACCTTGTTCGTGACTCTACTCTCACTTTCGGCTACGTTGATGCCGGCAGCTAATCAGTATCTGCAACATAACCTGGTATCCGATCAGACTAGCGCCGGAGCGGACCATGTGGACCCGAATCTGGTGGACGCTTGGGGTATCTGCACCTCAGCGACAAGCCCCTTCTGGATCTCCGACGCGGGGACGGGTTTGTCCACGCTGTATACCAGCTTCGGCGTGCCGAATGCGACGACCAAGCCGGCGGTACCGGCGACCTCAACAACTGTGGCTGGAGGCTTGCCCACTGGATGCGTAAACAACGGGACGACCACCGCCTTTCTGGTGGCGAACAGCGCGGGGGCGAGTGCCGGATCCAGCTTCATCTTTGCTACTGAGAACGGAAGCATTTCGGGCTGGAGTTCAACCGTGAATGCCGGGCAGGCGATTGTGACGGTGGACAATTCGGGCAAGGGCGCGGTTTATAAGGGCCTGGCAATCGCGACGGCAGCGGCCGGTCCGCAGTTGTATGCGGCGAACTTCAACGCGGGCACGATCGACGTGTTTGACGCGACGTGGAAGCCGGTAACCACTTCAGGTGGATTCAACGACCCGGGGCTTCCGGCCGGGTTCGCACCATTCAACGTGCAGACTTTGGCGGGCAAGCTTTATGTGACTTATGCAAAGCAGGACGCCAACAAGCACGACGATGTCGCGGGTATGGGCAATGGCTTCGTGGACGTATACGACTTCAATGGAGCGCTGCTGAACCGGCTGGTTTCGAATGGGAACCTGAACTCTCCGTGGGGGATCGCGATTGCACCGGCGGGATTTGGCGATTTCGCGAACATGCTGCTGGTGGGCAACTTCGGGGACGGGCTGATCAACGTGTATAACGTGTCCACGGGAGCCTATATTGCGACATTGCAGGATGCGAAGGGCAACAACATCCGGATCGGCGGGCTCTGGGGTTTGCGCGTGGGTAACGGCGGAAACGGCGGCGATGTAAACGCGGTGTACTTCGCGGCGGGTCCGGGTGGCGAGAAGCATGGGTTGTTCGGCAGCCTGCAGGCGGCGCCTTCCATCGTGACGAGTGGAGTGGTGAACGGCGCGAGTTATGAGGGGACAGTTGCGCCGGGCGGATTCGTGACAGTGGTGGGAACCAATCTGGCGGCGACGCTGCGGACTTGGGGCACGACGGACTTCGTCAGCGGGAAGCTGCCGACATCGATTGACGGCGTGACCGCGACAGTGAACGGCAAGCCGGCTTACATCTACTATGTAAGTCCGACGCAGTTGGATCTGATTCCGGCGGCGGATACGGCGCAAGGGCCGGTTCCCGTGGTGATTACGAATAACGGAATCGTCAGCGCGAGTTCGACGGTGACGATGGCTTCGTATGCACCGGGGTTCTTCATTCTGAAGAACAACTATATTGCGGCGACCCATGCGGATGGAACGATTGTGGGACCGACGGCGTTGTATCCGAACAACAGCACGCCGGCAAAGGCCGGTGAGACGATCGTGCTGTATGCGACCGGACTTGGAGCGACGAACACCTCGCAAGATGGACTGGTGGTGACGGCGCCGGTGATGACGACGACTACGCCCAAGGTGACGATCAACGGCGTGGCGGCGAACGTGACGTTCTCAGGGCTTACCTCGGCGGGTCTGTATCAGATCAACGTGGTGGTTCCGGCGGGTACGCCCACGGGCGATCAGGCTGTGGTCTTGACGATTGGCGGGGCTTCCACGCAAGCCATGGCTCTCATCAACGTTCTTTAAGGTGGTTATGGAATATCGACAGCTAGGACGGAGTGGATTGAAGGTGCCGGAGCTTTGCTTCGGCGCCGGGACATTTGGGACCAGCGGCGAGTTCTTCAAGGCTTGGGGAGACACGTCGCACGAAGAGGCGGACCGGATTGTCGGAATCTGCATGGATGCCGGAGTCAACTTCTTCGATACGGCAGACATTTACTCGAACGGCGGCAGCGAGACGGTTCTCGGCAAGGCTTTGGCCGCGTACCGGCGGGAGGACTTGCTGATCTCGACCAAAGCGACCTTTCGATTTGGGGAGGGGCCGAACGATGTGGGGAGCAGCCGGTATCACCTGATTCAGTCGCTGGAGCGAAGTCTGCAGCGGCTGGGGACGGACTATGTGGACGTGTATCATCTGCATGCGTTCGACGCCACGACTCCGGTGGAGGAGACGCTGAACACGCTCGACAAGATGGTGCGGGAAGGGAAGGTCCGGTATATTGCGTGTTCGAACTTTTCGGGCTGGCATCTGATGAAGTCTTTGAGCGTGAGCGAGCGGTACGGGTGGGCGCGGTATGTGGGGCATCAGGTGTACTACTCGCTGGTGGGGCGTGATTACGAGTGGGAGTTGATGCCGCTGGCGCTCGATCAGGGCGTGGGGGCGCTGGTGTGGTCGCCACTGGGATGGGGACGGTTGACAGGGAAGATCCGGCGAGGAACAGGGATTCCGGAGGGAAGCCGGTTGAACACCAAGGTAGTCAACGATTCGGGGCCGCAGGTTCCGGAGGAGTATCTGTATCGCGTGGTGGATGCGATTGACGCGGTGGCTGCGGAGACGGGCAAGACGGTTCCGCAGATCGCTCTCAATTGGTTGTTGGGGCGGCCGACTATATCGACTTTGATCATCGGGGCCCGGAATGAGGAGCAGTTGCGGGGAAATCTGGGGGCGGTGGGTTGGAAGCTGACTGCGGAACAGATTGCGCGTTTAGATGAGGCGAGCCTGATGCCGAAGGCATATCCTTATTGGCATCAGGCGCAGTTTGAGGAGCGGAATCCGAAGCCGGTTTAGTTAGATCACCGGCTGTGGGCAGGCGCTATCATGCGGCGCCAGGCTTGGACGGATTCGCGGTTATAGCGTTCCAGCGCAACCAAGCCTTGAGCCGGGGCGTTGCCGTCTCTGAGGAGTGACTTGCCCACGCGGGCGATATCGCCGGCATCGTCCGCATCGGCGTGGAAATGATTGGGAACCCATTCGATAGCGGAGGAGACAACGCTGGGGACTCCTTCGGCTATGCCATCAGCGGTGACCATGTTGAAGCTTTCGGTGTAGCTGGGTTGCATGAGCAAATGCATGGAAGCGACGGTGCGGCGGAACTCGGGCCAGGTTTCCCAATTGGCTCGGCGCAGGGTGGCGTAGCGGAGATTGGCGAACATCTGGTCGAGTGCGCTGAGCATGGTGTTTCCGCCTTCCGCGCGGCCGCCAGAGATCCAGAATTCCATGTCTACCCGAAGGTCCTGTGCGATTTCGAGCGCGGCCGCGGCGGCGGACGTGTGGTTCTTGAGAGGACGGCTGGCTCCGAAGCAGCCGATCTTGAGAGTGCCCGCGGTGAAGAGAGGGCGTGCGACGCGCGTCATGCCGTTGCACCAGTACATGTTGGGGAGCAAGACGCAGGGTATGCAGTAAGCCTTATTGATCCAAGTGGCGAGAGTTTCGCAGTTGGCGGCGATGCGGAAGTTGGGAGTGCCGGCTTCGAGGTCGGCGCCTTCGCGGAGGAGGCGGATGGCGTTTGGATCGGCTTGCAGGAAGCCGACATTGGAGTGGCTGTTTACGAGGAACTGAATCCAGGGAAAGCGTTGCGTAATTTGCCACCAGTCTGCGGTAGAGATCCAGGGAGCGGAGACGACGACGTGCGTGAGCGTTTCTTCGACCGCTGTGATCCGGTCGACCAGATCTTTTGAGACGGAGATGGGCCAGGCTTCGCAGGGGATATCGGCGTCGCGGAGAACTTTTACGGAGTTGACGGCGCTTACACCTAGTCCGGCGTGGCAAACATTGGAGAATTTTTTGTACGCCACGGCCAGATGCGGTGGGCGGTTCAGGAAGTTGTTGTTGATCATTTCGTTCTTTAATCGCTTGAAGTTTAGCGGCGAGGGGCCGGTTGGAAGGTTGATCGGGGGCCGTTGCGCGCTTCACGTTTCAGCGTTTCGGCTTCAATTTGTGATTCGGTAAAATCGAACCCAAGTTCTTTCGGTTCGAAGGGGATGTTCTTCTGGCGGCAGAGGATTTTCGTGCTGACCGCTTCTTCCAGGCAGACCTGGCGAGCGGCTTGGAGCTCTCGGATTTCTTTCATTGCTTTGAAGACCGTGCGCTGGAGGCGGGCCTCCTGGAGTTGAAGATTATGAAGGGTCTTTTCGCGCTTGGAGTAGCCGTGTGCGGAGAGCATGGCCTGGCGATGATCGGGATCTTCGATTGCGGCGATGGCTTCGGGGATGGGCTCGTAAGCCGCGAGCGAGATCAGGTTCGTCTCCATGTTGCGGGCGCGTTCGAGACGCCACTGGGTATCGGCGATGGTCTGCGCTAGGATCTCTTCGGCTATGCCTTTGGGGGCGAGGTCCGAGAAGACCGTGGTTCGGAGGAGCGCGTAAGCTTCGGCGTCTTCATGGGGGAGAACGACGGTTTGACTGGTGAGACCGTGGCGCAGGGAGTTGAGCGAGGACTTACGCTTGCCTTCTTTGGTGCGGGGTCCAGTGGAGTGCTGTGCGTTCTGTTGGTTGGTGAGCGATTGAGCCGGTGAGGCCATGGGCTTTCTCCGGTTTCATTCGAGCATGGCGGGAGTGGGGAGTTCTGTTTGTTTTGCGAGAATTGCGCTTGATTAATTGAGGAAATTTCTTTTTGATTTGTGTGATCTGCGGCTTCGCGCGTCAAGCTGCGGAAAAGAGATTCTTGTTGAGGAAGGCGTTGCGGAACTTGCCTTTGGGATCGTAGTGTTTAGCCAGACTTCTGAAGTCTGCAAAGCGTTCGTAGCGGGCGTGGAGCGCGTCGGGGGACATGGTGAAGAGCTTGCCCCAATGCGGGCGCGCATGGAATGGGGCGAGTTCGCGTTCGATTGCGGGGAGGAGGGTTCGGACGCTGGGCCAGTCGGGTTTCCAGGTGAAGTGGATGGCGATGCTGGGTTGTTTGTAAGCAGTGCTCATCCAGAGATCGTCGGCGGCAATGGTGCGGATCTCCGAGATGAGCAGGTGTGGGGTGATGCGGTTCTTGAGGCGTTCCACCGCGAGGATGGCATCAACGGCATTGCGGCGCGGAAGGAGATATTCCGACTGAAGCTCTTTGCCCGCGCTGGGGGTGAAGCCCATTTTGAAGTGGGGAAGACGGTCGTACCAAGGCCCAGGAACGCCCAGTTGTTCGGTGCAGTTTTCGGGGGAGAGTTCCGAGATGGGATGGAGATTTTGGGTGGCGATTTTGGCTCCGTGGAAATCCTGTGGGGCGGCGAAGGGGGCGCGCGCTTTGATCCAGAGTTCGCGAATGATTTGGTTTTGCCAGTCGGTGAAGAGGCTGACGCTATAGCCGGAGGACTGGATTGCGTCGAAGTTTTGAATCAGTTCTGTGAGCGGGAGATTTTGGTAGACGTATTGGCGAACTTGAAAGGTGGGTTGAAGTTTGAGGGTTACGGCTGTGATGACGCCGAGGGCTCCGAGGCCGACAATGGCACCTGGGAAGTCGGGATCGGTTTTCGAGAGTCTGATTCGGTCTCCTTCGGCGTTCAGGAACTCTATGGCTTCTACGGCGGAGGCGAGATTCCCGTTCTGTTCACCTGAGCCGTGGGTCGCGGTGGTGCAGGCGCCCGCGACAGAGATGTGGGGGAGTGAGGCCAGGTTGTGGAGCGCGAAGCCGCGCTGGTCGAGATAGGGGCCGAGGAGTCCGTAGGTGACGCCTGGGCCTACAGTGACGGCTGGCGCGGTTGGGTCCAGGGCGATGTTGCGCATGGACTTCAGGCTGAGCAGGGCGTGCTGGCTATCGGCTATGGTGTTGAAGCAGTGGCGGCTGCCTAGGATTTTCAGGTTTTTGTTGGATTTCAGGAATTTTTGGATTTGGTCTGTGGTGGTGGCTTCCTGGATGTGCGCGTTGTAGGTGATGTTGCCAGACCAGTTGGTGGGTTTCGGCTCTGGGGCGAGCGCGCCTAGCGTGGTTTTTAGGAATTGGCGTTTGTTCATGGTTGAGGCGTTCCCTTACGGTCACTGATCGGAGCGGGATTGTGTGCGTTTGCCAGGTTGCGACTGGCGGTTTGATTTTGCGGGTCAATTTTGAGGGCTGCTTCGAACTGTTTGATGGCTTCCGGTAGGTTGCCCGTTCTCGCCAGGAGGGTGCCGTAGTCGGTTAGGGCGTCGGAGTTTGTTGGGTCGAGTTGGCAGGCTTTGGCGTATTCCGGAATCGCTTCGGGGAATTGTTTTTGTTGGATATAGATATTGCCCAAATTGAGGTGGGCCGCTGCGTCTTCCGGGTTCAGAGCAAGGTACGTGCGGTATTCCGTGATGGCGCCTTGTAAGTCATCGAGAACTGTGAGCGCTCTGGCCAGGTTGTAGTGGGCTTCGGAGTAGGTAGGAGCGTGGAGCGTAACTTCACGCCATTGTTTCAGGGCTTCGGCGTTGCGGCCTTCCGCGGAGAGCGCCGCACCCAGGGCATTCCTGGCTGCTGGTTCGGTAGGCGAGATTTTGACGGCGGCTTCGAGCTGCGCGATTGCTTCCTGGTTGCGGGATTCGGAGGCATACAGAGCGCCGAGGTTATAGTGCGCGATATAGTCGGCCGGGTATTTTTCGAGGCGGCGCTGCATGATGGCTTCCTGGAGGGGGAGGCGCGCGTCGCCTTGCGCGGGTTGATCCGTGGGGAGGACTTGCAGCCAAACGTGACCCATTTCATCGCTGGCGCGGTCGCCGGTGCGCACTTCTTTGCCGGTGGGGTTGTCGTAGGTGATGCGCATGTGGATCGTCGTATTTTTGGGAAGGGCGATAGGTTCGCGATAGGTGAAGACGCCCTGCCAGTTTAGATCCCATTTGGGGATGTCGATCAGTTCTTTGCGTGTGTTGTTCGGGAGTATGGCCCACGCCTCGATGTGTTTGCCCAGGTAATGCGCGTGGGGATAAATGCGTTGGAGCTTAACTGAGATCGGGAGAGTGAGGTGGTCTGTGATGAAGGCCGTCTGCGAGTGCGGGGGGATGCGGATGGCTCCATCGTGTTCGAGTTGCAGGAGCATGGGGAATTCCGTGGGTGGGGTTTGGGCGTAGTAGAGGGCGATGCTCGGCTGGATGACTTCCGGCTTGCCCGAGGGGCGCAGGTGGAGGTTGAGGATGAGATCTGTACCGGGTTCGAGGCGCCAGGATTGTGAGGGAGCCTCTTCTTCTGGAGGGCTGCCGGGCTTCCAGAAGAGGAAGTGGCTGTCGGGGTTGAAGGTGTCGCCGGATTCGGTGGTGATGTCCATGCCGGGGAAGCCGGGTTGGCCGTCCTGATTGTTACGCTGGCGGAGCGCGCGGGTGCGGTCTTGGATGATGTTGGCGTGGTGGATCAGCTTGGGGTTGCCTGGATTGAGGACGATCGACTTGATGTAGTGGGCCTGGCCTGGGGGAATGGGAATGATGAAGTTGCGGAAGACGTCCGGGCCTTCGGCGGGGAGTGTATAGGGTTCGGGAACTTGGAGAATCAGGTCCGGGGTGGTTCTGTTCCGCTGCGGGTCCGGGACCACAACGTTCAGATTGCGCTTCGCCTTCGGTGGGCGACCGGGACCATTCTTGGAGGGTTTCAATTTGCTGGGGGGTTAGGGTCCGCTTGTCTTTGAAGGCATCGTTCTTGGGGAGCCAAGGCGGCATGTAATGCGACTTCGTGACTTCCCCTATTTGTTTGGCGTGCTTTCTCGCTTCCTCGAAGGTGGTGAGCGGGAAGGGGGCAATTTCATTTTGCCTGTGGCACGGAACGCAGTTTTGGTTGAGGATGGGGGCGACGTTCTGCGTGTACGTGATTTGCGCTACCAGGAACAGCATCATTTGGTTTCGGTAATGGTTACGACCTGGTTGGCTTTCGCGGTTTGTTTGTCGATTTTGCCTGTCGGCCAGTGTACTTCGATTTGGGCCTCCGTGGCTTTCCCGAGACCAAAGTGTACGCGCTGGTCGCTTTGGGAGATGTAGCTTCCTCCGCTTCTGACTTCGTCCATCTGGCGGCGGCCATTTTCGGGAGTGCAGTAGACCTTGGCTCCTATGCCGGAGCGGTTCGTGACTGTGCCTATGGTTTTCACTTTGAGCCAGTTGTTCTTTGTGGTGGAGTCGCAGCGCAGGAGTTGGGGATAGTCGTTGACGCAGTTGACGGCGATATCGAGCGTGCCATCGTTGTTGAAGTCGCCTATGGCGAGACCTCTTCCCGACACTGTTTCGGTGATGCCTGGACCGGCTTCCAGCGAGACGTCCTGGAATTTGCCTTTGCCATCGTTCCGGTAGAGAACTTTTCGCTCCTTGTAGCCGGACTCATTGGCATTTTCGGCGACTTCGGGGTAGACGTGGCCGTTGCAAGTGATGATATCGATCAAGCCATCATTATCGAAATCCAAGAAGCTGGCGCCCCAGCCGAGGAACCTGGTATTGCGGCCTAAGCCGGATTGGAACGTCATATCCTCGAAAGTGTTGTTGCCCATGTTGCGGTAAAGCGTGGAGGTGTCGCCCGCGAAGTTGGTTTTGAAGATCGCGAGTTTGCCATCGCCATAGAGATCGGCCGCGGTGACGCCCATGCCGGCTTGCGTTTTGCCGTCGGGGCCGAAGGCTACGCCGGATTCGACGCCGATGTCGGTGAAGGTGCCGTCATGGTTGTTGCGGAAGAGGGCGGAGGGACTGGAATCGTCAGCGACGTAAATGTCGGGCCAGCCGTCGTTATCGAAATCGCCCACCAGGACTCCTAAGCCGTAGGTGCCTTGCTTTTTCAGGATGCCGGATTTTTCGGAGACGTCTTCAAAGGTGCCATCGCCGCGGTTGTGGAAGAGGATGTCTTTGCCGCCCTGGAGGCCAGGAGGGCCGCAGGCTACGAGCAGGCCTTTGTAGAGACAGGGGCCGGATTCGGGGAGAGGCGCAGTCTTGGGGTCGAAATCGATGTAGTTGGCTACGTAGAGATCGAGATGGCCGTCGCGGTCGTAGTCGAGGAAGGCACAACCGGTGTTCCAGCGTTTCAGGCCGGTGGTGGTACGGGTGCTAACGCCGGACTTGAGAGCTACGTCGGTGAAGGTGCCGTTGCCGTTGTTGCGATAGAGGGAGCAATCGCCCCAATAGGTGACGAAGAGATCTTCGTGGCCGTCGTTGTTGTAGTCGCCGGTGCAGACGCCTTGGCCCCAACCGGTTCGGGCTACGCCAGACTTTAGCGTGACATCTGTGAAAGTCCCGTCGCGGTTGTTCTTGTAGAGGCGGGAGACGGGTTGTGGGCCGGATTGGGCTTGAAATCTGGTGCCGTTCACGAAGAAGAGGTCTAGCCAGCCGTCGTTATCGTAGTCGAAGAAGGCGACTCCGCAGCCCGTGGTTTCGAGCAGATATTTGTTGGATTTCTCGGCGCCGAAAACGGTTTTGTGATTTAGACCGGATTCGCGGGCGATGTTCTTGAAGGAGATGGGGAGGGCTGTCGCGGAGAGGAGTTGGTCTACGGAGAAAACGGGGAGGGTGGCGCAGAGGGACTTGAGGATTGTGCGGCGGGAGGGCATGAAAAAAGGGAGGCCTTTGAAGCCTCCCTTTATAGTTTAGGACCGCTTAGAAATCTAAGCGGAGGGCGAACTGCATGCGGCGCATTTGGGCACCGGATGCCAACCCTGTGATCTGGCCGGGGTTACCGCCGTTTACGTTGCTGTTCGGCAGGCCCAGGTTGGTGTGGTTGAACAAGTTGTAGGCCTCACCGCGAAGTGAGGTGCGGAAGCGCTCGGTGATCCTGAAGTTCTTGGCCACGGAGAGATCCTGATTGATGAAGATTGGCCCACGGAGAGTGTTGTAGCCGTAGTTGCCAAAGGTGTTCGCGGCTGGAATCGCGAAGGCCTGGTTGATGGTGCCATCGGAGTTGTAGGCCAGCCAGTGATCGCGATTTTGGTTCGAAGCGTAGGGATCGCCCGTGCCTTTATCGGGACGTCCGCCCGGGCCCTGATTGGGACGGTTTGAGAGACCCGTCAGATTCGGGGTGAAAGGGAGACCGCTATAGAAGGACGTGACGCCGCTCAGTGTCCATCCGCCTAAACCGTAATCGACATAGCGGTTCATATTGGCACCGTATTTCCGGCCATGGCCGAAGGGAATGTCGTAAGTCTGAGCGATGGTCAAGCCATGGTCAGAGATGGAGTTCTCACGGCCGCGGCCGAGAGGACGGTTGTAGAGGATGTCATAGGAATCCGACGAATCGGAGACCGCGTCCTGCCAGGTGTAGCTGAGCTGCGTGGAGTAGCCATTCGAGAAGTTCCGCTTCAACTGAACCTGCATCGAATTGTAGTAGTTGGTGAGGCACTGGCAATAGAGATCGATGCCCTGCGTCCAGTGGAGCGGCAACCCATTGGCGCCGATCTTGTTATAAAACGGCTTCAGCGTGTTGGCATCGGCGACGCCAGGAACGAAGGCGGCTTGGTTCACGTTGTAATTAAAACCATCGCCCGAACCGGGACCGACGTGGCGGCCGACATTACCGACGTACCCAACAGACAGCGAAGTATTGCTGGCGATCTGGCGTTCAACGGTAAGGTTATACGCTTCGACGCGCGGCAGGCGAACGTCAGCTGAGCGGGCTTTCGCGCCAACGCCATCGGGCAGAATGAACTGTCCGGAAGCAGGGACGGTGAAGAGGCCCGCGGGGCTGGGCGGACCTTGAGCCAGGGTGAAGACAGTCTGGAAGGCCTGACCATTGGGACTGCTGGGGGTCTGATTGAACAGGACCGGAGGATTCTGGGTGACGTTGTGGCCGAAGGTGGCGCCGAACGTACCGAGTTCATAAGACCAGCCATAACCGGAGCGGATGACTGTCTTCGGGTTCAGCTGATATGCAATGCCGAGGCGCGGAGCGAAATTCAGGTAATTCATCGTCTGAACGCCATGATCGGAAACGTTGCCGACTCCGAAGACGTTGATCAGGCCGGTGCGAAGATCGAGCTGCGCGCCGTTGCCCTTGCCGTTGACCGTTTCAGGGAACACGAGTTCCCAACGGAGACCAATGTTAACCGTGAGCTTCGGAGTGACGCGATAAGAATCCTGGCCATAGAAGAACCAGCGGCGCTGGCGTTCCGCGGCGTTGGTAGAGCTGCTGACGTAACGGGAGAAGCCGGTTACATCACCCAGGAGGAAGGTGGCGTAGGAGAGACCACCCTGCGCGCCGTTGCCGACCGAGTTGATCACGCCGGTGTTATCGGTGTTGAAGGACAGTTCACCGGCGCGGTGTGAATCGCTCGGAACGCGGAGGTTCTTGGCGTAACGGATATCGGCACCGAACTTGATGGTGTGGTTGCCAACGATCTTGGTGGTGTTGCTGGTGAATTGATACTGGCCTTCATCCTCGTTCAAAGGGCAGTTGCACTGATTTGCGCCCAGAGAGTAGCCGAGGGTGGAATCGGAGAGCCCGCCGGGGCTTCCAAAGTTGAAGTACGGTAAGCCCAGAGGTGAAGGTCTTATCGAGGTTCAAACCGGGAATACCAGCGTCGGTCGCCTGCTGGCCGCCGTAGCCGTTCGGGGTGGTGTTGACGTTGTACTTCACGTAACCGAAGCGGAAATCCGTGATCAGGGTCGGAGTGAAGGTATGGGTCAGGCCGATAGAAATACTCTGGTTGCGGACATAGGAGTTACCGGCAAAGTTCACCGAGTTGAATGCGGGTCCGCCGGCGATGTTGCCGAAGGCTCCGACCGCGCTGCGGGCAAACTGGTGGTTGCTGTAACGGCCGAAGATGGAGGTTTTGTCGTTAAGGAAGTAGTCTTCGCGCGTGTCCCACTTGTTGGCGTCGAAGGAACCCCCGCCCGAAGCGGCATAGTTGTTGAACGGGCTGCCGAAGTTGGTGTTAGGAAGCGGGAAATACTGAAGGATCTTGAGCGCTTGAGGGCTGAGACGGTTTGTGGGAATCCGGTTGCCGGGGAACGCGGTGCGGCCGAGACCCGTCACGGGATCGCCGGTCGCGGGGTCGTAGATCTTATTGATGGGGTTGAAGGCTACGTACTCGCTGAAGTCGCCTTGGCGCGCGAGGGCGGTGGGTACAGTGGTGAGCACCGAACCTCCGAAGCGCTGGCGAACCAGTTCCGCATCGCCGAAGAAGAACAACTTGTTCTTGATGATTTTGCCGCCGATGGAACCGCCAAACTGGTTGAAGCGGAGGATGGGCGCGCCGTTCGGTTCGGAGAAAGGATCACGGCCGAAATCAGAGAAGCCGCGAGAGTTATTGCGGAAGTAGTCGAACGCCGAACCGTGAAGCTGGTTGGTGCCGGACTTCGTGGAGCTATTCAGGATGCCCGCGCCGGCGTAGCCGAATTCCGCGTCATAGTCCTGGGCGGCGATTTTGGTCTCGCTAAGCGAATCAATGTTGGGGTTGATCACCGTGATGCCGAGAATTGGATCCTGATTCTCGGTACCGTCCAACTGAAAGCCGGTGCCGCTGAAGTGCTGTCCGTTGACTTCGATCTGAATGCTGCCCTGCGGATCTTCGCTTGATGCGTGAGCAAAGTTGAGGCGCGAAGTGCCAGGCGTCAGCAATGTGTAGGCTTGCGCATTACGGCCCAGACTTGGCAACTCGATGAGCTGCTTGGCGGAGAAGGTAGTCTGGACGTCCGCGCGATCCGCTTGCAGGGTCGGCGGAGCTGCCGAGACTTCGACCGTCTCCGTGGTGGCGCCAACTTGAAGAGCGACATCAACGCGGGCGGCTTGATCCACCTGGACGATAATGTTGCGCTGAATGGCCTTGGTGAATCCCGTTGCGGATACTTCTACGCTATAGGAGCCCGGAATCAGCTGCCCTTTGGTGTAGTTGCCCGAATCGTTGGTCTTGACGTCCGATCGCGTGTCTTTTGACTCGTCAACGATCGTTACAGTTGCGTTAGGAACGGCGCTACCACTAGCATCGGTAACGGTTCCGAAAATGTTTCCGAAAACCTGCTGCGCTAAGGTGCTGGCCGGTGTGGCAAGCGCAAGTAGCGCAATGAAAATCGCATTCCGATTTACGAGACGGAATGAATCCATGTAAAACCCCCTTGAAGTACGAAGCTACGGTGCTCCGCTTATACGACTAATCGAAATCGATTATATAAGCCTTTTAACCTGCCTGCAATATACAATGCACGCGGTGTGTCTACTAGGCAATGCTAACTATTGGGTATGTTTTAGTAATGGTAAAAACTACACCCAGTAATTCAGTGCAGCAACTCTTTTCGTAACATTGCGGACTAATGTGGGGACATGCCTTGGTTCAGAGCTGCGCCCAATTGGGATTCTTTTTCGCTTTTCAGTTTGGCAGCCTGAGCAAAAAGGCGGTCGCTTTCGGCCTTTTCCCCTCGTGCGCGGAGAATCTGCGCCAGGGTATTTACCGGGCCCGGGGTGTTGGGATCTAGTTTGATTGCTTCACGCAGTTCTTTTTCCGCTGCTTCGGGATCACCGTTCTGTTTGAGCACCGTGCCCAGCATGTAGTGGGCTTCGGCGTAATCGGGCTTTACGGCAAGCGATTGACGAAGCGCGGAGATTGCTGCGGTGAAATCGCCTAACTGCCAATCGGTTACACCCAGGGTATAGTTTGCTTCGGCGATGGTGGGTTCAAGGCGGATTGCCTCTTGAAACTCGTGCTGAGCGGCTTCGAGCTTGTCCTGCTGCTTGAGCGCGATACCGAGGTTGTAATGGGCGGAGGCGGAGGCGGGGTCTGCAGTAAGAGCGTCACGGAACTCGCGTTCGGCTTGTGCGTAATCACCTTTCTTGATGTAGGCGTAACCCAGGTTTACGCGAACGCGGGAGTTCGATGGATCGCGGACGAGGATGGCGCGGAATTGGGCAATGGCTTCGTCGGGCCGCCGGGTTTCGACGAGCATGAAGGCGTAATCGTTGCGGGCGAGGTCGTCTTTGGGATTGAGGAGGAGGCCTTTGTGGTACGCCTCGGCGGCTTCGGCGAGAGCACCGGCGTGTTGGAGCGCATGGCCTAGCGCATTCCAGATTGGGGGGGACTTGGGATTGAGTTTTGTGGCGGCTGTGAGGTGTTCTACGGCTTCGGTGTAGTGGCTGGTATCTTGATAGGCGCTTCCGAGGCGGTATTGGTAATCGGGGTTGTCCGGAGCTTGGCGGACGGCGGCTTGCAGGTGTTCGATGGCTCTGGTGGGGTCTTGTTGGAGCCAGTAGGCCGCGCCGAGATGATATTGGGCGTCGGGGAAATTGGGGTCGAGTTGGACGGCCCGCTCGAAGTGGGTGAGGGCTTCGGGGTTGAGCTGAAGGACTGCGTAGAGGAAGCCGATGCGGTCTTCGGTTTGAGCGGTTTGGGGAGTAGCCGCTGCCTGCGTGAGCGCTTGCTTTGCTTCGCTTTGCTTGCCTTGGCGGATCAGAGCTTCTATGTTGTCTAGGGATTGGGCCTGGAGGGTTAGGGCTAGAAGGAGAAGGGCTAGGCGCAACTTGGCTTTAGTATAGCTTTGGGATTTTAAGGCGTTCCCTAACGGTCACTGCTCCGAGTGGAGTTTGCGGATCTGGTGAGGATTGCCGATCGCTAAAACTATACTTGTGGGCATGTGGATTTTGTTGTTGCTGATGGCTGTGTCCACGGAGCATCAGTTGGGGCTGGATCGCTATGCGGCAAAGGACTATGCCGGCGCGATCGAAGCTTTTCGCAAGGCTTTGGCGGGGGAAGCGGCAGGGTCAAAAGAGTTTGGGGAGTCGCAGTTGTTGTTGGGGCAGAGTTTGTATTTGACCGGGAAGACCGACGAGGCAATTCTGGCGTTGGAGAAGGCTTCGGGGGCGGAAGCTTTGTATATGTTGGGGCAGAGCTATTTGAAGAAGCGGGATTTGAACGCTTGCGTCGGTGCGTTCGGGAGGATGTACGGGGCAGCTCCGGGGTCGGCTGGGGCTTACTTGGTGACGGCGCAAATCTTGCTTCGGCAGGAGTTGAATGACGACGCGGAGGTGCTGTTAGGCAAAGCTTTGGCGATGGATGCGCGATTGCCGCAAGTGCATTATTTGCTGGGGGAGTTGTATTTGTTTCGAGGAGAGTTTGAGCGCGGGGTGAAGGAGTTTTTAACGGAGATTTCGATCAGTCCGGCTTCGGCTCTGGCTTATTACAAGTTGGGGGATGGGTATTCGCGGTTGGGGGATTGGGAGCGGGCGATTCCGGCCTTGCAGAAATCGGTTTGGTTGAATGCATCGAATAGCGGGCCGTTCATTTTGTTGGGGAAAGGTTATTTGCAGCGGAAGGAACTCGGAAATGCGGAGGGGATGTTGAAGCGGGCAATTGCGATGGACCCGGGAAATTCTTCGGCGCATTACCTGTTAGGGCAGACGCTGGTGCAGGAGGGGAAGGTGGAGGAGGGGCGGGCTATTTTGGTGGAAGGGCAGAGACTGAAGAAGTAGCTTGGTCAGTTCCGGGCAGGGTTCGTAATCACAATATCGGATTGGTTCCGGGAAGCGTTGTGAACGGTTACCTTTTGCCAGTTTTTTGGGAGTTGTGGTTTGGCGGGGCCTCCGGGATTGATTCCAAGCATGCCGCGGATGGCGGGGATTAACACCATGGCGCTACTCCACATTTGGTGGGAACTGCTTCTGCCGAAAGGCTCGTAGTATTCGCCGGAGAGGAGTTCGGTGACGGCACCGAGATCTTGTCTATAGGTGAGATTCACGTTGGCCATCAGATGTTCAAAAGCCTGGCCGGAGTGGCCCGTGCGGTATTCGGCCATGGCGAGCCAACCGGTGTAGAGCGGCCAGACGGAGCCCTGGTGATAGCTGATGGGATCGTAGATTGGCGGCTTCGCGACTCACGTCTCTTGCTCCCCACGCCGTTGTGAATTCCGGGCTGGCCCATCTTTTGAACATGGCTTCGGAGTTGGGGAGTTCGATGAGACCGGTCCACCAGCCTATGGCGGGGAAAATGGTCGCGGTTTCATCGAAGGTGCGGTCGGCATTGCGGCTGAAGTTATAGAACTTGGTTTTCGGGTTGTAGTAGACCGAAGCATCGAGTTTCGGGTGTTGGACGGGGTCGTGCATCAGGTCCGCCAGTTTGCCAATCGCGACGGAGGATTGGGCATCGAGCGCAGCCAGGTACATCTCCTGATGGGGCATGGTGGGCGGCCAGCTTTCCACCCATCCTGTGCCTTCGGTGTTTTCGTAAAAGCCGTCGCCATCGGAATCGTGGGCGCGAGTGAAGGCGTAGGCTCGCTTGACCTGGTCCCAGTGTTGGCGAAGAAACGCCTGGTCACCGGAGGCTTGGACGTAGTCCAGCATGACGAGGATCAGAAGGGGAGTGGCGTCGGCGGCAGCGTAGAAGTAAGGGGTGGCGGCCCAATCCACCTGGTCCGCGGTTTGAGAAAACTCGTGCATGATCTTGCCATCGGCGCGCTGGCGTTTGAGCAGGAATTCGAGCGCGCGGCGAGAGAGGGCGAAATCGCCATAGCTATTGACGGCATAGAGGGTGAAGAGCGTGTCGCGGCCGAAGAACCAGGCGAAGCCAGGGCGGGCGGAGTCGGCGGAGGAGTAGTAGCCGGCGACAAGGCCGGTTTCGTCGTGGAATGCCACTTGGGATTGGTCGATCGAGAGCTCGGCCCAGCGGAGGGCACGGTCGAATTGGGGGTCGGGGGTGGTGACGGTGAGGCGAGTGTCGAAGAAGTGGGCGTAGTAATCGGCGGTGCGTTGGTAATCGAGAGGCCAGGTTTGGGCGCGTTGCGGAAGTTGCTTGGGGTCCATCGAGATGAGAAGGGGAAAGAATTGGCGGGATTGGGTCTTGGGGTCGAAGGTGAGTTTGAACTCGAGGGGGTAAGTGCGGGGGCGTTCCTGGTACGGCGCCATAATGCCGGGGGTGCTGCCGGGAATACCGATCGCGGCTGTGAACTTTTCGTTATCGGTGTGAAGGATGTAATAGCCGCTTTGCCCCGTAGAAAACCATTCGGCGCTGGGGCGGCCGAAGTTCGGCGCGGGCCACATGGGGAGCATATCGGGAGTGAAGCGGATGGTGAGCGCGAGAGGCCGGATGGCGGAAATTTCGAAGAAGACGGCGGGTCCGGCGGTTGCGGCGGCGCCGCGGCCCGAGAACATGTGCTGACGGATGGTGAAGGCCGCGTGCGAATAAGTGATGGTGGTGCGTTCGGGGTTGACTTCGATGGTGGAGGCGTAGTCCGCGACTTCGATGGGGATGGGATAATTCGCGAGCTCGGCTTCGATGCGGAAGTGGCTGGCGATCTTATTCGGGAAGCTCCAGATTTCGAAGCTTCCGTCCTGCTGGCCGAAGATGGCGCCGTGTTCGCCGGCGACCGTAAACGGCTGGTGCGCCTGCGCGCGTTCCGTAAGAGCGATGTTGCTGATGGGGAGCGGGAAGGCGGGGGCAGGCTGCCATTGGGCGTTCGCGGTTGCGGCGATCAGCGCTACCAAATAGAGTTTAGGGCCCAAATGTCTCCTCCTTGAAAGTGAGCGGTTCCGGAGCGGTCGGAGTAGAAATCGAGGCGTTCCGGCGGCTTGTTGGGAAAGATCAGATTCGTGATCGAGACGCGGCCTTCGCCGGCGAAGACTTCGATGGAGTTACGGTCAACGAGAATATCGAAGAGGAGTTTTTGGCCGGGGTCGGCGAGAGGCGCGGCGGTTCGCGCGGGGAAGTCTTTGCTGAATTCATGCAGGCCGGAGTTGGTGCGATCCACGTAGACT
The DNA here is from genome assembly GCA_963795835.1 of Bryobacterales bacterium. Taxonomy (GTDB): domain Bacteria; phylum Acidobacteriota; class Terriglobia; order Bryobacterales; family Bryobacteraceae; genus JALYXI01. The sequence continues at coordinate 851,346 of CAWCJC010000001.1, forward strand.
TCACGCTTTTTGGCGTCGTAGCCGATGAGGGTATAGGAGCCATCGGCGGAGTACATCTTCCAGCCGGCTTGGCTGGCTTGGCCGATTTCGAACGAGGCCATCATTTCAAAGCTGCGGCCGGGCAGCGGAGCGCTGTTCGTCTTGACCACCGTGTGCGTGCCGCGTAGTTTGGGGAGCAGCTTGAGGGGGAACTGGCGGAGGCGGATGCCTTGGGGCGTGGTGACGAGCGAGAGTTCGCGGGGCACGGTCATTTGGCCGCGCCATGGGGAGGTGGGGACTTGGTTGGCGTACTGCCAGTTGTTCATCCAGCCGATCATGACGGGCCGCTCGGTGGCGGGCAGGTTGTTGAAAGTCAGGGCGCAGTAGCAGTCTTTGCCGTAATCGCTCCAAAGGGCGGTGGCGGGCTGGTTGTCGTTCGTGAAGGTAGTTCCATCGAAGCGGCCGATGAAGTATTGCTCGCCGGAGCCACCCTGCAGTCCGCCCGGATTCAGACCGACTTTGAGGACCCAGCGGGTTTCGTTGCTCTTGCCCTCAACGGGGAGGCGGAAGAGATTCGGGCACTCCCACTGGCCGGAGACCGCACCGGCCGGGCCGAAGTCGCTGAGCTGTTTCCACTGCTTGAGGTCGGGCGAGCCATAGAAGCGGATCTTGTGATCGTCGGGGAGAGAGACGGCCATGATCCAGCGTTTCGAGTCGTCGGACCAGAAGACGTCCGGATCGCGGAAGTCCGACATGTTGAGATTCAGGACGGGGTTGGATTTGTATTTTGTCCAGGTACGGCCGCGGTCGTTGCTATAGGCGAGATTTTGAGTTTGGAGGGCGGGCTTCGAAGCGGTTTTCGGGGTGTGGCCGGTATAGATGGCGACCATGCAGGGTTTAGAGTTCGTGCAGAAGCCGCTCGTGTTCTGGTGGTCGATCACGGTGCTGCCGGTGAAAATCATGATGCCGTTCTCTTCGGGAAGCGCAACGGGGAGTTCGGTCCAGTGGACAAGGTCACGGCTGACGGCGTGGCCCCAACTCATGTGGCCCCATTGTTGACCGAACGGGTTGTACTGGTAGAAGAGATGGTATTCGCCTTCGAAATAGACCAGGCCATTGGGGTCGTTGGTCCAATTTTGTTTGGGGGAGAAGTGATATTGCGGGCGGAAAGGCTGGTCGTAGGCGCTGGCGAAAAGGAAGAGGAAGAGTGACAACAGGGTCATCGATGGGTTAATGGTAGCGGAAAAGGGTTGGGGCAACCGGACCACAAACAACGATTCTGCGCTAGAGGGTAAGAGCCAGATAGGCACCGTGGACTGGGCTGGAGGTTGCCGGTGTGAGTGCCGCCTGCGCGGAGGCGCAGAAGACGATGTATTGTTTTCCGTTGATCTGGTAGATGGCGGGAATGCCTTCCAGCGCCATGTCCACTTCTTTTTCAAAGAGTAGTTTGCCGGTGTCCAGATCGAATGCTCTGATTTTCTTGTCTCTGGTGCCGGTGAAGATGAGGCCACTGGCCGTGATTACCGGGCCTACTTTGGGGTATTGCGTTCCGGTGCCTTCGTGACCCGGGACGTCACCTAAGGGCTGACTCCACTTGATGGTGCCTTCGTTCAGGTCGTAAGCGGTAAGCGAGGTCCAAGGCGGTTTTATGGCAGCCAAGCCATCGCTGGCGATCATGAAACCGAAGCCGGTGAGATTGTTTTCGTCCAGTTTCAGAAGGCACGGAAGGTCTTTCGAGACGACCACCAGTTTTCCGGTGGCGGCTTCCGCGGCTGCCCCACCCCAGTTCGCGCCTCCGTTATTACCGGGCATTTGAATCGCGCCGCGGTGGCTTGGGGGAGTAAAGAGGCCTTCGTTTCTTGCGGTGAGAATCTGGTCGCGGAACTTGGCGCGGTCTTCCTGGCTTAGATAGGGACTGAGGTCATCAACAGTGAACTTTTGGCGGGCGAAGGGCGGGGGCTTGGTCGGGAACGGTTGCGTCGGCCACGTGGATTCGCCGGGCATATCGCTCTTAGGAACGGGCCTTTCTTCAATAGGCCAGAGTGGTTTCCCTGTGACGCGGTCGAAAACCCAGAGGAAGCCTTGTTTGCCCATTTGCGCGACGATATCGACCGGCTTCCCTTCATGCTGGACCGTGAGGAGTTTCGGGGCGGTGGCATTGTCGTAATCCCAAATATCGTGGTGCACCATTTGAAAATGCCAGAGGCGCTTGCCGGTGCGCGCATCAAGGGCGAGGAGCGAATCGGCGAAGAGATTCTGGCCGAGGCGGTCAATGCCGACGAAATTGTATTTGGCGCTAGCAGTTGGGGCGTAAAGAATGCCGCGTTTTTCATCGAGCGACATTTCTCCCCAGACGTTGGCGCCCCCGATGGTCTTCCAGGCATCCTTGGGCCAGGTTTCATAGCCGAACTCGCCGGGGCGCGGAACGGTGTGGAAGGTCCAGACGAGCGCGCCGGTTCGGACGTTAAAGGCGCGGAGGTCACCTGGGGCGGAGCCGTAGCCTTGGTTGGTGGCGGAGCCCAAGATGAGAAGGTCTTCAAAGACGCGTCCGGGCGTGATGGATTGAACGAGCGTGATTTTGGCGGGATCGCGGTCCAGGTTTTCTTTCAGATTGACGTCGCCGTTGTGCCCGAAGGTGAGGATCGGCTTGCCGGTTCGAGCGTCCAGCGCGTGAAGGACGTGGTTGCTGGCGAAGAGCAGGCGACGATCGGAGCGGTCCTTCGACTCCCAGTAATTGATTCCGCGGTTGGTAATGATTTTCGTTTCCGGCGGAGCGGGGTGGCTCCAGAGTTCTTTCCCGGTTGCGGCGTTGAGCGCGACGATGGAGTTGTTTTTGGCAAGGACGAAGAGCGTGCCATCGACTTCGACGGGGTTGAAGAAGTACTTATTGGTGTCGCCGGTGGGGTAGGTCCAGGCGATTTTCAGATTCTTGACGTTCGCGCGATCGATTTGGGTAAGGCTGGAATATTGCGCGGAATCGGAAGCGCCGCCATAATCGCGCCAAGAGGAGTGGTCCTGAGCGAGAGCCGCCGCGCAGGAAAGGCAAAAAATAAAGGATCGGGACAAGCGGTTTGCTTTCGGAATGACGAAGCTCATTATGCCATTGACGGACCTCGGTTGATTGTGAACGAGGCGTTCCGGCGTTGCTATGATGCCTAGGAGATGAAACGACGCGGTTTCGTACAAGCCCTGATTAGTGTTCCGGCCGCGGGCACCCTGGTGGCGCAACAGACCACACCGGCCCAGCCCGCTCCGGGGATTCCGCAAAACCCTTCACAGCCGATCCAGCCGCCGGGCAGCGCGGCCATGGAGTTGCCGAAGCTGACCGCAACCATTCCGGATGCGGCGGCTTCGATGATGCCGCGGTACTTCAGTCCTTCTGAATTCGCAACTCTCCAAAAGTTGAGCGAAGTCATTATGCCGGGAGCGGCCGAAGCGAAAGCCGCGGAGTTTCTCGATTTCCTAATTGGCGAATCGCCCTTCGACCGGCAGCAGGTTTATCGAACCGGTCTGGCCCAGTTGAACGCGCTAGCGCAGAAGAGTTTCAACGAAACGTTTGCAAGTTTAAACGCCAGCCAGGCGGATGGCGTGCTCGCCGCGCTTCGCGAGCCGTGGGTTTCCGATACGCCGGTGAATCCGCTAGAGCGCTTTTTGCGCGTGGCGAAGCAGGATATTCGAACCGCCACGGTGAACTCGCGGGAGTACGCCGCGTCCTCGCGTGCCGGGGGCCGGCGCGGCGGCGGCGGCTTGTATTGGTACCCACTCGATTAGGTAGAACGATATGGCGACAACTAAGGACTACGACGTTCTGATCATCGGCTCCGGCGCTTCCGGAGGCATGGCTGCGTATACGCTGACTAAGAAAGGCCTGAACTGCCTGCTGCTGGATGCGGGCCCGCTTGTGGACTTCAACCGGGTGAGGGAGTCGAAAGCTCCGTATGAGCTTCCTTACCGGGGTTTTGGCAAGCCCGGCCGCCTGCCGCACGTGATGCAGGCCAACGAATACAACGCCAACCAATGGGTGGACGAGAACGAGGTTCCCTATACGCACGATCCGAAGACGCCCTTCAACTGGGTTCGGGTGCGGATGGTGGGAGGCAAGAGCCTGTTTTGGGCGAGGATGTCGTTCCGGTTGAGCGACTACGAGTTCAAAGCGAAAGACCATGACGGTTATGGGGAAAATTGGCCCATCGATCACGCGGAGTTGGCACCCTTTTATTCGCGCGTTGAGCCGATTTTTCATGTCGCGGGACGCAAAGAGGGATTGAAGCAGCTTCCCGATGGAGTTTTTCAGGAAGACAATTCGCCTTGGAGCGAACGGATGAATACGTTCATCGCGGCGGCGAAGAAGCGGGATATTCCGGTCACAAAGATGCGCCGGAGCCTGGGGGAAGGCCAGTTTGCAAGTTCCTTCAATCTGCTGCTGCCGCCGGCGATGCAAACGGGCAAGCTCACCATGGTGCCGAACGCGGTGGTTCGGAACGTGACTGTGGACAAAGATACCGGGCTGGTGAACGGCGCGAACTTCGTCGACCGGCATTCGAAGCGTGAGATGCATGCGAAGGCGCGAGTGGTGATTTTGGGCGCGTCGTGCTTAGAGAGTACACGGATTCTGCTGAATTCCGGGATTGCGAATTCCAGCGGCGTACTCGGACATTACCTGCACGACCAGACGTATGTCACGCAAGGCGTAGTGGCCATCGATCCGAAAGGCAAGCCGGGACAAGGCGCGCGCAATGGGGGCTATATTCCGCGCTTCGTGAACTTAAAGAAAGGGAAAGAAGAGAATTTCATCCGGGGATACGCGCTCGATTTCGGGCTGGGAGGCGGCGCGGACCCGAAGTATATTCCGGGATATGGGGCGGAGTTGGAGAAGAAGATTGCGGAGTACGCGGGGCGTGCCGCTTCCGTAACGATTATGGGGGAGGTTTTGCCCCGCAAAGACAATATGGTGAGCATTGAGAAGGATCGCCTGGATGCGTTCGGGATTCCGATCCTGCGAATCCAATGCACCTATGGCGACAACGAAACGAAGATGTGTACGCACGCCATGAACACCTTCGAGCAGCTGTGCCGCGATTCGGGAATGGAGACACTGGCAAAGCACGACCAGCCGCTGCCGCCCGGTTACAGCATCCATGAGTTAGGCACCTGCCGCATGGGCGACGACAAAAAGACAAGCGTGCTGAACAAGTGGAACCAGAGCCACGACATCAAGAACCTGTTCGTGGTGGACGGAAGCAGCTTCGTAACCGGAGGCTATCAGAATCCGACAATGACGATTCTGGCGCTTTCCATGCGCGCTTCAGAATACGCGGCGGAACAGATGCGAACCGGGGCGCTCTGAACGGCGCGGCTTAAGCGAGACAGCTCTTTACGTAAGCGAAGCACTTCTTGGCTTCCGTGACGATATCCGAACCGGCAGGAATAGGATATTCGAGTTCCATGTTGGCGGGGAAAGGATATTTTTCCGCCTTCATCAATTGCATCACGGGCTTAATGGGAGTATCGCCAGAACCCCAGATGGCGACGTTCGGTCCGTGGTCTTTCTTGCGGTCTTTAATGTGGAGATTGGTGATGCGGGCGTGGTGCTGCTTGATGAACGCTACAGCATCGTATCCGGCCGCGGTGAAGTGGCCGATATCGAGATTGATGCCGTTGTACTTGCCGTAACCCATCAAGGTGTCGTAGCTTTCGAGTGTCGCGGTCTGGTTAGGGTCGTTGGTGGCATCGTGGCCGTGATAACCGACCACCAGCTTGTGCTTTTCGGCAACCGGCGCGATGCGCTTCGCCATGGTGAGCGTGGTGCTGGTCGTCATGGCGCGGACGCCGAGAGCTTCGGCCATGGCGAAGCCGTATTCGATATCCTCGTCTTTCATCGAATCCTGCATGTTGTAGCAGAGCAGTTGAACATCGACTCCGGCATCATTGAACTTTTTCAAGACGGCTTTCCAGTTACCAGGGCCGGTTCCGGTGCGCCACTGGGCCAGCTTCTCTTGCGCGGCTTTGCGCTCTTCGCGCATTTCAGGAGTCGGTCCGCCCGGAGTGCGGACAAAAGCGGGCATGGCGGGCCCGCCGGCCAGCGCTTCACAATGGTTGGACATCAGTTCCGCTTCACCCAGGCCGATGTCGACATAGGCGCGAATGATCGCGTCAGGATCGGGGCTGGCGAGGCGGTTGAAGCTATACGTGATGGCACCCAGTTGTACGCCTGCGACTTTGGAATCAATCTTCTTTGCCGCGAAAGCTTTGGCAAATGGAGCGGCAAGGGCGAACTTCGCTAAATCTCTTCTCGTGACAGTCATGGTCTCTCCTTATAAGAGCACTTCGAAATCGAAACGGTAACGGCGGTGATAATTGCCGAAGGCAGTTCCATATTGTGGGTCGGCAATGTTGCTGTGAATGGCTAGCGGGTTGAAATGGTTGGTGAGGTTGAAGCCGGTCAGCGAAAGGCGAACGGAATATTTCGGATTGATTTTGAAATCCCGCATCACCCGCGCATCGGCGGAAAAGAAGTTCCGGAGCCGGGTGGAATCGCGATAGGGCTGGCCGGCATATTGCTGGAGTTGATCAAGAACCAGATAGGGGAAGCCGTTGCGGTATTCCAGAGTCGGCAGAAGTTTCAACTGCCAGAAGGGAACGTTCACATTGCCCCACACCACCAGGCGATTCGGAATGTCTCCGGGAAGGTTCCCATAAACATTGGGCCGCAGGACGGGGAGCGCGTAATTGCCGAGATAGTTATCAAAGGTGTTCTGGCTGCCTTCGGCGCGGCTATGGGTAAAGGACATCACGATCTGCTGCCCGCTTTCCCACGCCAGCTTGCCGGTAACCTCAAGCTGCCGGTATCGAGAGGCGCCATCGCCATTCAGAACCACTTCGTTGGTCTTCCCCAAGAGGTCGGGCTCGACAACAATCAGGCCGACGGAGCGGTTGTCGGTGTAGACGGTGCGGAAGCGGAACAGGCGAGTGAAGCGATGTTCCATCTGAACGTTCCAAGTGGCTCCGCGCGGAGAAAAAGCGCCGGCGACGCGCTGACCCTGAATGAGAAACGTTCTGGGTCCGGTGACGCTCCCGATGACATTGTCGAACACCACGGGAGGTCCGGCGATGCCGGTTTCGGGCACATAGGAAGTAATGGCGCGGCTGGGATAACGGCTGAATGCATATACGTCGGTGGGAATGTGGTCGTAGAACTCGCCGTATCCGAAGCGAATGACGGTCCGGCCGTTCGGAAAGGGAGTCCAGGCGAGACCGGCGCGGGGAGCAACGCGCAAACTGGAAGCCAGACGCTGGTGCTCAACGCGCAGCCCGTAATCGAGGGAGAGCTTGGGCGTGAGGGTCCAGTGGTCCTGCACATACATAGTGAATTCCAGGTCCGTGCGTTTGTATGCGGACTGATTGAGGAATTCAATGTGTTGAAGGCGCTGGTTTGCGGCGTTAAGAATATCCACGGGACGGAAATCGAAAAAGCCCCGATCGTTCACCACTGTGAGAGACGTTCCAACTTTGAGCTGGTGCGAACCATAGAGCCGCAAGGGTGCGGGCGACCAGATTTCCAGCCACTCGCGGCGGAACGCGTCGCGGCTTTGCACGCCGAAGAAGTTTCCGCGGTCCCCCTGCGGGGTAAGCACCTGGCCGGCGTGGCCCTGCGAACCGATAAAGGTGTGGAAACGCTGATAAGAGAACGAGGTATCGAGAGTACCGCCGAACAGGCCGAGGTGATCGGCAAGCGTTGCTACATAACTTCGCTGTGCATAGCTCGGGGCGACGATTTGTGGCGTGAAGTAATCCGGATTGACGAAATCGATGTGCTCGGGATTGTAGTGGTAGGTGAAGTTTACGATCTGCCTGGGCGAGGCGATGTAGTCGAACTGGGTGAAGGAGTTTACGCGTTCCTGTTTAGACTCATTGCGTGGAAAGGGCAGGGTGCGATTGGAACGTTTATCGAGGATGTACTGCAACGCCGTTATGAAATAGAAGCGGTTCTTGATTAAGGGACCGCCCACGACGCCGCGGGGAGTTTCATTGCGGATTCCGATCAGGTGGTAACTGCGGATGCGAAAGTCGGGAAAAGGATCGTTGAGATCGGCATGCCAGGTATCCCCGCCCCGGCGGGTTTCCACAGCGACGACGCTTTGGGTGAAGCGCCCATATTGAGCCAAGAAGGGCGTGTTCAGCACGTTCACTGTTTCGATGCTGTCGACGGGCACAGTCTGGCCGAACTTGCCGGTGGCGGGGTCTGTGACATCGCTCTGGTTGACGACCAGAGAACTCCGCTGCTCGCCGGAGCCATCGAGCTTGAGTTCACCGTTCTGGGCGCGCAGAACGCCCGGGACCAAGGGAAGAGCGTCGCTGACCGTGGCGGGGTTGATGGGGAGATTGCGGACTTCGGTGGGTTGGAGCTCGTAATTCTGTGAGGAACTCTGTTCGACGGGGGGCGGCGTGTCAGTGACGTCGAGGCGTGTGCTGTTGATTTGCGGGTTGAGGACCAGGCTGACATTCGTGATCGGCGACGGACCGATAGTCACGGCGGTGGTGGTATCTTCGAAGCCGGTCTTCGAAGCAGTGATGGTGAACGGGCCACAAGGGACGGCTTTGAAATCGGCCCGGCCTTGTGCAGGGGTGATCTGCACACCGAATTCGGCGGTTGCGGAACGAACGCTCACCCGGGCGTTATAGATCAGGCTTCCCTGTGAATCCTTGACGAGTACACGAAGCTCAGAGGGCTGGCAATCCTGCGCGAAAGCACGCAGGCAGACGAGTCCCAAAAGTACAACGACGAGCTTAATTGAGCGCAAGAAACATCATACCTAGCCAGAGATCAGGCTACTGCCCTAGATGCAACCAGCGCAATATTGATCAGCCGCTTTGACGCGGGGCGGATTACCACGGCTGAAGATTGCCTGCGGAATCGAAGGAGAGAGGAAAGGCGGGACCGGTTTGTTCGAGCGTGCCGAGCAGGTTTTCGGTGACCGCCATTTGGGCGAGATCGAGTGTGTTCCGAATCCAAAGGGCGGTGACGTCTTCGGGGCGTTCGCGGCCGACCATGCCAGAGAGCAGGGCGAGCGCTTCCCGGTCATTGGCAGCACGGTAGGGGGCGCGGATCACGGTGAGGTTGGAGGCGGCTTGCGCGTTGACCAGCGTCGTGGGCCAATCGATTTGGGAATAGAGGCGTTCGGAGATCATGTCGGCCATGCCGATGCCGATGGCGTTTCCGTAGGACTTCGGGGAGAGGCCGCGCAGGTAGATTTTGAGGATCTTCGGGGCCCAGGGCCAGGAGTTGACGTCCCCATAGGGATGACGGTTGACGATTTTGCTATCCATGCCGGTGCCGCTGAACTGTTTGCCGACTTCGTCGACGATGAGGAGATCGGCATCGCAGGGGAGACGGGCCATCCAGGAGCGGGCCAGTTGCAAAAGTTCCATCTCCAGGGCTTCGATACCGGGCGCGCGTTCGGCGGCGATGCGGCCGATTTGATGATGGGCGTCTTCGACGACACCTAGACCGCCGAGGATCTTGCCGGTCTTGAGAACGTGGCGGGCAACGGACTGAACCACCTGACCAAGGCCTAGCCGGATGGCGGCGCGATGGTAGTTGGTGGCGCCAACCACCTTGCCGAGACCGATGGCCGCCATTTTCATGACTCCGCTTTCGATGGGAGCTTCGAAGGTGGTGTGCCATTTGACTCGGTTGATCAGGAATACGCCGGCGCTTTCGAAGGCGGCGCGGTCCATGTAGGTGGCGATGTTCTCTGGAGTGGGGCCGAGGTCCACGGTCTCGATGGAGCTGACGATAGGGCAATCGACGGTGGCTTCGGAGATCCCCAAGTGCGCGAGGACGGCACGCTGGCCCTCATTGGTCCCGCCGCCGTGGCTCCCCATGGCTGGGATCACAAAAGGGGCCAGCTTCAGGGCATGAAAGTGTTTGACGGTAGCGCGGACGAGTTCGGGCAGGCAAGCAACTCCGCGGCTGCCGACTCCGATCGCAACGGGAGAATTGGGCGGGAGCCCGGAGCCGATCTGTTTCGCGTGGAGCTCGGCGAGGACTGCGGCGGAGACGTCCGCGAGGGCATGGCTGGGAAGGTGCTGGCGAATCGGAACGAAGCGGGGGACCACGCACGATAGACTACCATCACAAAATGCAGCTTGTGCTGGCATCGCAATCGCCGCGGCGCGCGGAGTTACTGGACAACGCTGGGTTTCAATTTACGGTGAGGCCCACGGCAATCGATGAGGCGGTTCGCGAAGGGGAAGATCCGGAAGCGCATGTACGGCGGCTGGCTTGGGAAAAGGCCGCGGCTGTGGAGGCCGCGCCCGGCGAGGTGGTGCTGGCCGCGGATACCGTGGTCCTGATCGATCGGGAGGTGCTTGGAAAACCCGTTGATGAGGCTGACGCCCGGCGGATGTTGGCGCTTCTTTCCGGGCGCAAACATACCGTGCTCACGGCAGTGTGCGTGAAGGCGGGGGCATCGATACGCGAAGAAACGGCGGCTACCAGCGTTTGGTTCTCCGTTTTACCCGCCGAGGCAATTGAGGAATATGTCGCTACAGGAGAGCCGATGGATAAAGCGGGCGCTTATGCGATTCAGGGGAGGGCGGGGCGATTCATCGAGCGCATCGATGGATCCTACAGCAACGTAGTCGGGCTTCCGATCTCCGTGGTTCATCAAATGCTGCTGCATGTTAACTTGTCCAAGTGAACCCTTACCGTCTCTTTCTGGGCGACCAGCGCGCTATCGACGTTATACAATCGACACCTTCCCGAATCCAAGAACTGACCACCGCTCTAGGGCCCGACGGATGGGACCAAAGCCACGCGCCCGGCAAGTGGACCGCGCGGCAGATTCTTTGCCATCTGGCCGATTGTGAGATCGCTTTCGCGTTCCGGTTGCGGCAGGCGGCTTCCGAACCGCACCACACCATTCAGACGTTCGATCAGGACCAGTGGGCGATTCCTTATCAGAATTTGGATGCGAAAGCGGCGGCAGACACGTTCGCCGCATTGCGGCAGTGGAATCTGCTGCTTGTAGGATCCCTTCCGCCGGAAACCTGGCAGAAGCCGGTTACGCATCCAGAGCGTGGGCAGATGACCGCGCAATCGATTCTGGACACAATGGGCGGGCACGACCGGAACCATCTGCTTCAGCTGGAGCTAATCCGGTCGAATCAGTTGCAGCGTGCGTGACCAGCGCGTGCGCGTAAAGAAGTGCTCGGCCAGATCGACGGCATGATGGACGGAGTAGCCCATGAGATCTTCCGTGGGCGCATCATAACTCCAGAGCACGATCACCGGTTTGCCAATGATGTTTTCGCGCGGGACGAAGCCCCAGACGCGGCTATCCGATGAGTTGTCACGATTGTCACCCAGGGCAAAGTATTGGGCGGGAGGGACCAGGAACTCCGGCAGGTCGTCACGGCGCGGATCGTAGTCCGGCGAGATGTGTTGTGTGTAGGGTTCGTTCAGCGCAATGCCGTTGCGGAAAACCTGTTTGTTCTGCATTCGGATGCGGTCGCCGGGGGCTCCGATCACACGCTTGACGTAGGTCTCCCGGATGTTGGGAGGGTAACGGAAGACGATGATGTCGCCGCGCTTTACGTCTTCATATGGCAGCAACGGGAATTGTCCAGGCGCGTAGGCGAGTTTGTCGACGAGCAGGTGATCGCCCACCATAAGCGTCGATTCCATGCTGGCCGTGGGGATCACGAAACGGTTGGGCGACCATGCTGGTTGCGAAGATCAGTACGACGACGTTAAACATCCATTCGAAGATTGTTCTGCTCATCTTGTTACGCTGGTACGCAAGCGAAGAGCGGAATGTTCCCGTTTGCAGACAAATCGGTGTTGGTGACAGGTGGGACGACAGGGATCGGCCTGGCCGTCACGCGTGCTTTTGTGGAGGCAGGCGCGAAGGTGTTCGCACCCGGGCCGGGCGAGTTGGACGTAACATCAGACCGGCAGGTGGCGGAGTACACCGGGCGCTTGACGGAACTGCACGCCCTGGTGAACTGCGCGGGGGTGATCCGGCGCGATGAGGAGTTTGAGATTCCCGCATTTCAGCAGGTATTGGATGTGAACCTTGCGGGCACCATGAGGATGTGCGGCGCGGTGCGGGCGCTGCTCAGCGAATCCGGCGGGGCGATTGTCAATCTGGCTTCGATGTTGAGCTTCTTCGGCGGGGCGCGCGTGCCGGCTTACAGCGCGAGCAAGGGTGGCGTGGCGCAGCTGACGAAAAGCCTTGCCGCGGCATGGGCGGGCGACGGTATTCGCGTGAACGCGGTAGCGCCGGGGTGGATCGCAACGGCGTTCACGGAAGCGTTACAGAACGATCCGCATCGCTCCGCGCAGATTTTGGCGCGCACGCCGATGGGGCGATGGGGAAAGCCGGAGGAGGTGGCGAACGTAGTCCTGTTTCTGTGTTCGGCCGCGGCTTCGTTTATTACCGGAGCAGTGGTTCGGGTGGATGGGGGATACTCGGCCGTATGATGACGACGCATCCGTTGGCAGCGCATGAGATTGTGGAGACGGCGGTTCCGGACGACGAGCGCATCTGGGTGCCGCAGGCGAAAGACGTTTGGTTCCGCCCGCTGATGTTGAACACCCTCGCCGGGCAGTGGTGCAATCTGCTGCGCGTGCGGAAAGCGGGAGTGCTGAGCAGGCACCGGCATCCGGCGCCGGTGCATGGGTATGTGATCAAGGGGAGTTGGAAGTATCTGGAGCACGATTGGACAGCGCGCGCGGGTGACTATGTGTTTGAGCCGCCCGGCGAAACCCATACATTGACCGTGCCGGAGGATGTGGAGGAAATGATTACGTTTTTCAATATTTCAGGATGCATGTATTACGTAGATGAACATGGAAACCACACGGGCTTTGAAGACGTGTTCACGAAGATCGATATGTGCCGGAAGCACTACGAAGCATGCGGGCTAGGCGCAGGGTTCGTTGACAGGTTCGTGCGATGAAGCGGGTTTGGTTACTGGCATTACTGGCGGGCGTGTGTTGCGCGCAGACGGTGGTGCTCGATACGGACACGATCCTGGACGGGCGCGGTGGCGTATTGCGCGGGCAACAGATCACGATTGAGAAGGGGCGCATCGTAAAGATCGCGCCGGGGAAGGCCAAGGCGAATTTCAATCTGCGTGGATTGACGGTGATGCCGGGGTGGATCGATACGCATGTTCATCTGGACTGGCATTTCGATCCGGCAACGGGGAAGCTGTCGAGCCGCGCGGATGAGAAGCCGGAATCGCTGGCCTTGTTCGCGGCGGAGAATGCGTGGTTAACATTGCAGGCCGGATTTACAACGGTGCAGAGCGTGGGCTCGGCGACAGATGGTTTCGTGCGCGATCGGGTGAATCAGGGGTCGTTGCCGGGGCCGCGGATTTTGACGTCGTTGCGGCAGATCACCAATAAATCGGGTGACCCTGAGGCGATTCGCGCGTTGGTGCGGAAGACGAAGGCGGAAGGCGCGGACGTTATCAAATTGTTCGCAACCTTGGGTCTGGGCGCGGGCGGCGAGCAGACCATGACTGACGCGCAATTAGAAGCGACGTGCGGAGAGGCGAAGGCGCAAGGGCTGCGCAGCGTGGTGCATGCGATCAGTTCGCAGGGCGCCGCAGCGGCCGTTCGGGCGGGGTGCACGTCCATCGAGCACGGCGACTATCTGGACGATGCAACGCTGCGGTTGATTGCGGAGCGCAACGTTTATTTCGATCCGAATTTTCTGGTGCTGCACAACTACCTGGACCTGCGGGAGAAGTTCGCGTTCCCGGCGGCGTCGTTCACCGCGCTCGAGAAGGCGATCGGGCAATCAGCGGACGTCTTGAAGCGGGCCCGGGCACTGAAGGTGAAGGTGGTGTTCGGGACGGACGCCGTGGCGGGGGCGCATGGACGGAACGCAGAGGAGTTTATCTATCGCGTGCGGGAGGCGGGCGAAAAGCCAGCGGATGTGCTGGTGAGCGCGGGGTCGATGGCAGCGGAGTCGTTGGGATTAGGCGCTGAGATTGGGACGGTAGCGGCTGGTTACCGGGCAGATTTGGTTGCCACGGAAGGTAACCCGCTCGACGACGTGACCTCCGTTCGGCGGGTGGTGTTCGTGATGCGCGGCGGCGTGATTTATAGAAATACCCGTTAGCGTTTGTGAAGATGGCATCTCGCTGATCTGGCGGCGCATTGCCGGTCAAGAAGCTGATGCTGAATTTAAAGAACCACCGAACCTTTTCAACTGATTCGGCGTTACTATTCTGTGGAGAGGGCAACGATCCTATATGAGTCTCAGCACGTTCTTTTCAAAGCAGCTCATTGACGTTATCGATTTCACGGAACCAGAAGATGGACTGCTGGCGTACCGGTATCCCATGCAGGACCGGGAGATTCAGAATGGCGGCAAGTTAACGGTTCGCGATTCACAGATGGCTGTTTTCGTGAACGAAGGCAAGGTGGCCGATGTTTTTGGCCCAGGCCTTTACGTGCTGAATACGCACACGCTTCCGATTTTGACGTACCTGCAGAACTGGGCAACGGGGTTCCAATCGCCGTTCAAAAGCGACGTGTATTTCTTTTCGACACGCATACAGACCAATCAGCGCTGGGGCACGCCGCAGCCGGTTACGATTCGCGATAAGGAGTTTGGCGCAATCCGGCTTCGCGCCTTTGGAATTTATTCGTATCATGTCAGCGACCCGAAGACGTTTTATTCGAAGGTGAGCGGCACGCGCGAGGTGTACCACGCGGCGGATATCGATGGGCAACTGCGGAACACGATCATCGGGCGCATGTCCGATACCTTCGCTTCGAGCCAAGTGCCGTTTCTGGATATGGCGGCGAACCAGATTGAGGTGGGGAACAAAATCGCAGAGTTCCTGAAGCCGGTGTTCAGCGATTTGGGCCTGGCACTCGACAGCTTCGTGGTGGAGAATCTATCGCTGCCAGAGGAACTGCAGAAGGTTTTGGATCAACGCATCAGCATGAACGTTCTGGGCGATATGAACAAGTACACGCAATTTCAGGTGGCGCAATCGATTCCGATTGCGGCGGCGAATGAAGGCGGCTTATCGGGCGCGGGAGTGGGAATCGGCGCGGGGCTGGCGTTCGGGCAGACGATGGCGAATGCGATGCGGCCCCAGGAGCAGGCGGCGCCCGCTCCTCCTCCTCCGGCTGCGCCTGTAGCGGCAGGGCCCGTTACATCGGCAGAGACGAAATTCTGCATGGTATGCGGCAAGCCCATTCCGAAATCCGCGAAGTTCTGCCCGGAGTGCGGTGGCGCTCAACAGTAACGATCGCTCCGGTTGCGAGTGGCTGATCGAAGCGCGCGGATGTCCGGCGGAAGTGCTGCGGAGTGGGGCGGCTTTACGAGAGTTGTTCGCGCAACTGGTGCGCGGGTTGAACCTGCATCCCGTCGGTGAGGCGACCTGGCACCAGTTCGCGGAAAATGGCGGAATTACGGGGCTGGCGTTGCTGGAGGAGTCTCACTTGGCTTGCCACACCTTTCCGGAGTTCGGCGCCTTGTGTCTGAACGTGTTCTGCTGCCGCGCCCGGCCCGACTGGGCTTTCGAAGATTATCTGCGGGGCGCGTTTGCGGCCGACCAAGTGACGGTTCGGCGCGTGGAGCGCCCTTACTGAGATGACTGATGCGACTTGTCCCAATTGTGGCGCGCCGGTCCAGCTTCGTTGGGCCAGCGCGGTGCAAACCACTTGTCCTTTCTGCAAATCGATCCTGGTGCGGCGCGATGTGAATCTTGAGCGCGTGGGCGTGGTGGCGGATTTGCCGCTCGATGCTTCGCCGATTCAGATTGCGACCGAAGGCCAATATGCGGGCAAGACGTTCACGGTGGTGGGACGCATCATTTACGAGTATCAGCAGGGAAATTGGAACGAGTGGCACATCGTGTTCAGCGATGGGGTAAGCGGCTGGTTAAGCGATGCGCAGTTGGAGTATGCCGTTTCCTTCCTGACGCCCGGTGGGGATGCATTACCGGGAGGCTTTGTGGAGCGTGGCGCTGCGTTTGTGTGGGACAACGCGCGATACGAAGTCACCGTGGTGACGAAGGCGCATTACAAAGGCGTGGAAGGCGACCTGCCGTTCGAGTATTGGGACAAGACTGACGCCGTGTTCGCCGATCTTCGGACCTATGACGCCCGGTTTGCCACTATCGATTACAGCCAGCAGCCTCCCGTGATTTACAGGGGTGCGGCGGTGGACGCGGAGGCCTTGAAGCTGACAAACCTGCGGCAGTTCGAGGGCTGGCAGTGACCGCACCCTCAAAGACAGTCCCGAAGCTATCGGGGTTTAATTGCCCGAACTGCGGCGCGGCAGTGGAGATGCGCACGTTCGGGCAGGCTGTCTCCGTGGTGTGTCCCAATTGCCATTCGGTGCTCGATGCCAAGGACCCGAACTTCGCGATTCTGCAGAAGGCGCAAGCAGCGCAGCGCATCGAGCCGCAGATTCCGTTAGGCACTCGCGGACAGATCGAGGGCGTTTTGTATGAGGTGATCGGGTTCCAGGTACGGACCGAAAACGATCCCGACGATGGCCCGGATTCCTGGCGCGAGTATCTGCTCTTTAACCCGTTTCGCGGCTATCGCTATTTGACGGAGTACGACGGCAGGTGGAACTTCGTTCACGTCGCGAATGCGATTCCCGAAAGGGAATCCGCGAACCGCGTGCGCATGGCGGGCGTGAGCTATGAGTTCAAGGCGCAGGCAAACGCCGCGACCACTTATGTAATCGGCGAATTTCCGTGGGAGGTTCGCGTGGGCGACACGGCGGAAGCCGTCGACTACTCCGCGGGCGCGCAAATCCTTTCGAGCGAGACGACGCCTGAGGAAACGGTGTGGTCTGTGGGCCACGCTATTGATGCGAACGTGGTGCTTCGGGCATTCGGTCTGGCGGGTGCCGAGACTGTGGCCGCTCCCCCGGTACCGTTGGGACCTACACTGTGGCCGACGGCTTTCCTGTTATTGGGGCTTGCCGGGTTGCTGAGCCTTGGGTTGCGAGTAACGGGAGCACGGCAGATTTACCGTCAGGACCTGGTGCTTTTGGCGGGCCAGCAGATGACGCCCGCGTTTGACGTCACAGGGCACGAATCGAACCTGGAAGTGGAGACGAAGAACCGGCGGTCGCAATCCTTCTATATGCACTATGCATTGGTGGATCAGCGGTCGGGGCAGGCGCGGACGTTCTCGAGATCGATCGGGGACGGACGATCATGCGGTGATTCCGTCGGTTCCGGCGGGGCGATACGCGTTGCGGATGGAGCCCGAGGAGCCGAATCAACGGATTGAATTGACGCTGCGCCGGGGCGTCCCGTCATTCGGATTTTTGTGGCTGGTAGCGGCGCTGCTTCTGCTGCCTCCCATTTTCCAAACAATCAAACGAATCCGCATGGGGAGCGCGAGGTGATGCGAAGTCCGCTCTACTTGCTTTATGGCGTTGCCCTCTTAGGAATGATGACGTTTGCGCAATGGCGAGGGTGGACCTTCAGCCCACTCGACCAGGGACGTACTAATCCCCATTCCATCCGCGACAATCCCGGAGCTTACCGGCCGACTTATAGCGGTTCGCCGCGGTATACCGGAGGCAAGTAATCCCGGTACTGCTCTTTCTTTCCGTCCTCTTGATCGCTTCGTGCGGGCTCATCTATGAGCTGGTGGCAGGCACGCTTGCCAGCTACCTGCTGGGCGACAGCGTGTTCCAATTCTCTACCGTGATCGGGACCTATTTGTTCGCGATGGGTATCGGGAGCTATTTGTCGCGGTTTGTGAAGAGCGCGCTGGTGGACCGGTTTGTCTCGATTGAGCTGATGGTGGGGTTGGCGGGCGGCTTTTCGTCGGCGATTCTATTTCTGGCGTTCGCGGAAACCACGGCGTTTCGCTTCGTGCTGTATGCAGTGGTGTTGGTGGTGGGGACTCTGGTAGGGCTGGAGATTCCGCTTCTGATGCGCATTCTGGAAAACAAGCTGCGGTTCAGCGAGTTGGTGGCGCATGTATTGACGTTCGACTATTTGGGCGCGCTGGCAGCGTCGCTCGCCTTTCCCCTGGTACTGGTCCCACATTTGGGGATGGTACGGTCGGCGTTGCTCTTCGGAATTGTGAACGCGGGGGTGGCGTTGTGGTCTACGTTCCTGTTTCGGGCAGAGTTGGTAAGGCCCTTGCTTCTACGCGGGATGGCGGTTTCGGTATTGCTGGCGCTTGCCGGTGGAGTGGCTGCATCGGAGTGGATCACGTCGGTCGCGGATACGAACCTGTATGCGGACCAGGTGATTTTCTCGAAAGACACGCGCTATCAGAGAATCGTGATGACGCGCTGGAAGGACGATCTGCGGCTGTTCCTGAGCTCGCATCTGCAGTTCAGCTCACGCGATGAGTACCGGTATCATGAGGCGTTGGTGCATCCGGGGTTGGCGGGGGTGCCGGGCGCGAAAAACGTGCTGGTCTTGGGCGGGGGCGATGGTTTGGCGGTTCGGGAGATCTTGAAGTATCCGGAAGTGGAGCGCGTGACGCTGGTGGATCTGGATCCGGAGATGACAAAGTTGTTTTCCACCAACGCGCTGTTGACGAAGCTGAATGGCGGGTCGCTGCTCAACAGCAGGGTGCATGTGATTAATGCTGATGCGTTCGTTTGGCTGGATCAGAACGCAGGCTTCTATGACTTTGTCGTGGTCGACTTTCCCGATCCCACCAATTATTCGCTGGGCAAGCTTTACACCACGGCGTTTTACCGATTGCTGGCGAAGCACTTGAGCGCGAATGGGCACATGGTGGTGCAGAGCACGTCGCCATTATTTGCGCGGCAGAGTTTCTGGTGCATCGAGGCGACGCTGCGGAAGGCAGGACTGCAAACGAATCCGTACCATTTGTATGTGCCGAGCTTTGGGGAGTGGGGGTTTGTCCTGGCAGGGATGACGCAGTGGCATGAGCCTGCGCGCCTGCCGGATGGGTTGCGCTTTCTGTCCGCCAGCGCCATGCATGTGATGTTTGAATTTCCGCATGATATGCAGCCGGTTCCGGCGGAAGTGAATCGGCTTAACGATCAGGTGCTGGTTCGGTATTACGAGAAGGAGTGGAGTGACATCGCGCATTAGCGCTGCGTACGATGCAGTCTCGGCGATTACGGGCACGAGCTATCTGGAGCCGTTGGCAGATGTAAAACGGGTGGACGCGTGGCGGCGGCAGTTCCGTCCAAAGACGGTGCGGTTCCTGCTCGTGGCGGAGTCGCATGTGCGGCGCCGGCAAGGTCCGGGGTTCATTTACGATCCTCAGTACTATACGCCCTGGTGGCACAACTTGCTGCGGCCGGCATTTGGAAAGGATGTGACGCGCCAGCGATTGCAGGAGCTCGGCGTTTGGATACTCGATATGTCGGTGATCGCGCTGGCGGGATATCGCAGTGTTTATCCGGAGTTGGGAACGAATCGGCCGTTTGACGGCGTGAGCGCACAGATCTTCAGTGCCAGTTGGGAGCATTACGTCCGGCATGAATTCGAAGAGGCCAATTGCCCCCATATGGCCTACTTCGATCGCGTAAAGGCTTCGTTGCCCGTGGTTTTCGGAACGCCTCTAAAGTTCTGCGTGCCGAGCAACTCCTCCCGGTACAGTGAGCCGGGTTACGAATATGGCACGGCCCGCTTCATTCAAGCTGTGCGCGACGGCGGGACTATGAAACGGCGCGCGTTCCTGAGTGCGGCTCTGGTTGGGCTGAGCGCCAAAGCGGACCGGCCTCTTCTGGGTGGCTTCGTGAACGACAGTTTCGCGCGCGGACATATGCTGCGGGATGGAGCCCGCTTCCCTGCCCCGAAGCAATCGTTGAAGCGTTCACTCGTGATTGTGGGCGGCGGGATGGCCGCTCTTTGCGCCGCATGGCGGCTTGAGAAGCGTGGCTTTCGGGACTACGTGATCCTGGAGATGGAACCGGCGGCGGGGGGCAACTCGCGTTCCGGCGCGAATGCCGTTTCGGCTTATCCGTGGGGGGCGCATTACTTGCCGGTGCCAAACGCGAAGGCAACGCTGGCGCGGGAACTGTGTGAGGATTTGGGCCTGTTGCGGAACGGTGAGTGGGATGAGCGCGCGCTTTGTTTCGCACCGCAAGAGCGCCTTTATATTCAAGGACGCTGGCAGGAAGAAATCGAGCCGCAGTTCGATGCTCCGCAGATGAAGCGGTTCGGAGAACGCATGCGGGAGTTTCGCGCAACAGGCGAGTTCACGATTCCGAGCCGCTTGGGCGCCAGGAAGAGTTCGCCACTGGACCGCACCAACATGCAGTCCTGGATGCGCGAGCAGGGTTTCACATCCCCTTACGTGAATTGGTTTGTCGATTACTCCTGCCGCGATGATTACGGCGCCAGCGCGCGCGATACTTCGGCCTGGGCGGGCATTCACTACTTTGCCTCTCGCGAGCCTGAGGAGAAGGGTCCGCTGACGTGGCCGGAAGGAAACGGGTGGATCTTGAAACGCCTGCTGGAACGCGTGGGATCCAGGGTGCGGGCGAATTCCATGGTGTCGCGAATCGCGCGTAACGGGTCGCGATGGAGGGTGATAGCGGAGCAGACCGAATGGGATTGCGATGCGGTGATTTACGCCGCACCCACATTCCTAGCATCCCGCTTAATTGAAGACCTTCCGCCCTTCGAAGCGCGCCAATACTCGCCCTGGTTGACGGCGAATTTGACGCTCGACCGTTTGCCGCGCGCGATGGAAGGAGCGGAGCCTGCGTGGGACAACGTGATCTATGGTTCGCCTTCGCTTGGCTATGTGGATGCCACGCATCAGTCCTTGAGCACGCGTAAAGATCGTTCTGTGTGGACTTATTACTGGGCACTGGCGGAAGGCACGCCCGCGGAAAACCGCAAAGCCTTGCTGGCGCGCGATTGGGGCTGGTGGCGCGATGCTATTCTGCGGGACCTGGAACGCGCGCATCCGGATATTCGGACCTGTGTCGCCCGGATGGACATCATGCGCTTCGGGCACGCAATGGCTCGCCCAACCCCGGGCTTTCTTAGCGTGGCGCAGCCGGAGTGCGAAGGAATCTGCTTTGCAAACTCCGATCTGAGTGGCTTCTCGATTTTCGAAGAGGCGCAGTATTGGGGCGTTCGCGCCGCGGACCGTACTCTAGAGGGGCGGCTCCATGGGTAGCGCGAGTGGCGGTTCCCGCAGAAAGTCTAGCCGGTTCATCTGGTCCACAGCATCGCGCATGGCTTGCTCCGTGGTGACTTCGGTGGTGATGACGAAGGGCAGGTCGCTCTTGGTATCGCACGGCATCTGCAGGACCGCTTCAAGCCCGATGTGTTTCGCGGAAAGGATGCCGGCAAGCTCCGCGATGATGCCGGGGCGATCTGCCACGCGAAAGCGTAGATAGAATGGACGCTCCTGAAGGGAGACGCTCACCGGCTTATATTCGCCGAGCCGCTCATGCGCGAAAGGCGACACGCGGTCCGGGCTGCCGGAACGGATTTCGCGAGCAACGCGCATCAGATCGCTGACCACGGCGACGCCTGTGGGCTTCGGGCCCGCGCCGCGGCCGTAGTAGAAGGTATCTTCCCCATACAGGCCTTTCACCCAGACGGCGTTATAGGCGCCTTGCACCCCAGCCAGAATGGTCGATTGCGGTATCAGGGCGGGGCGTACGGAAAGGATCACCCCTTTGGCGCCTTGATGAGCGGAGCAGATCAGCCGGATGGTGTGCTTCAACTGATGGGCATATTGAAAATCGAGCGGCGTAACGCGGCGGATGCCTTCGACATAGATGTCCGTCGGCGTAATGCGTTCGCCGAACGCGAGCGCAGCGAGTATGGCCAGCTTTGAACGCGCGTCGTAGCCATCGATATCAGCGCTTGGATCGGCTTCGGCAAAACCCAGAGCTTGTGCTTCGGCAAGCACGGTTTCGAGTGAATCGCCCCGCTTCTCCATTTCAGTAAGAATGAAGTTGCTGGTGCCGTTCAGGATGCCCGCGAGCGACATGACGCGGTCGCCCGAGATCCCTTCGCGCAAGACGGCGTGAATCGGGATGCCGCCCGCGACGCTCGCTTCCATTGCCAGGTTGATCCGCGCGGCAATGGCGCGGTCCCAGATCTCGGAACCGCTCAGTGCCATCAGTTCTTTGTTCGCGGTCACGACGGATTTGCCGGCACTGATCGAGGCGTCGATGATTTCACGGGCTACGCCGGTTCCACCGACCAACTCAGCGACCACATCAACGGCAGGATCGGCCACCACTTCGCGCCAGTTCGTTGTTGTACGAATGCCCGCGGGCAGGGACAACTGATTCACGGAGCGGCTGCAAGCGACCGCGATGTGGAGCCGGAATCCAAGCTTCAGAGCGATCTGTTCGGCGTTCTCCGTCAGGATGGAAACAGCCCCTGAACCGACGTTTCCTAAGCCGACGATCCCGACTTTTACTTCTTGCATCTTTGAGATGATAGCAGCAGCATTCCATGCGTTTCGCACTCTTGCTTGTCTGTCTTACTGCATTGTCACAAGACCCTGTCCGTCCGGGAATCGGGGTAAACGATCCGAATCGAGAGCCGGAGCGCAAGCTGCCAAACGGGAAGATCCAGGCGGAAGAAATCCTGAAAGCGGACCATGCGAAGTCGCTCAAGGACCTGAAGCAGATCACTGAGCTTTCCCAATCTCTGGCGGAGGAGATGGAGAGAGACACGAGTCACGTGCTTTCGCTGAATAGCATCAAGAAAATCGAAGAGATCGATAAACTGGCGCGGCGGGTGCGGGACCGTATGCGGCGGTTCTGAAGCCGGCACGTTACACTAATCCGAATGGCGCTGACACGCGAAAAAAGTCAATTGATGAGTGCGTCCGAGATCGATCGGACGTTAGTGCGACTGGCGCATGAGGTACTGGAGCGAAGCCGTAGTCTGCCCGATCTTGCGTTCATCGGCATCAGGCGGCGGGGCGTACCTTTAGCGCAGCGGTTAGCCAAGAAGATTGAGGCGCTCGAGAAGCAGGAGGTTCCGGTCGGAGTTCTGGACATCAACCTTTATCGCGACGACTTGACGACCGTGGGCGTGAAGCCCGTGGTGAGCGCGACGGAGATTCCGTTTTCGGTGCAGGGCAAAGACATCATTTTGACGGATGATGTGCTTTACACGGGCCGGACGATCCGCGGCGCGCTTGATGCGCTGTTTGATCATGGGCGTCCGGCGCGCGTGCAACTGCTGGTGCTGATCGATCGCGGGCATCGGGAACTGCCGATCGAAGCCCAGTACATCGGGCGCACGGTGCAGACTTCGGACATCGAAATCATCGAGGTGAAGTTCAACGAAATTGACGGTGTGGAGAAAGTTCTGCTGGTGGAGAAGGTTTGAACTTACTCGGCATCGAGGGCTTGGACCGGTCCGAAATCGAAGCAATCCTGGAGCGCTCAAGAGCGTTTCAGCCACTTCCGGGGAAGCCGTTTCAGCGCTTTGAAGTGCTGGGCGGCAAGATGGTGGTGAATCTGTTTTTCGAGGCCTCAACGCGGACACGGACCAGCTTTGAGATCGCCACGAAGCGGTTAGGCGGGGAAGCATTATCGATCACTACAGCGGGGTCGAGCGTTTCGAAAGGCGAATCGCTGGTGGATACGTTGAACACGTTGGGGGCTATGCGGCCCCAGGCAATTGTGATGCGCCACGCGGCATCGGGAGCGCCGCATTTTCTGGCGCGGCATTTACCAATTCCGATCATCAATGCGGGCGATGGAACCCATGAGCATCCGACGCAGGCGCTGCTCGATGCGCGGACCATCTTGGATCAGCGGCCAACGCTTGAAGGCTTGCGCGTGGCCATCATCGGGGATATTGCGCATAGCCGTGTGGCGCGTTCGAACGTGCATTTGCTTTCGAAGTTCGGCGTCGATATTGTGCTCTGTGGGCCGGCTTCTTTGCTGCCCCGCGAACTGGGTGAGATGGCGCCTGGAGTGACTTTGACGAATGACATACGGCATGCGATTCAGGATGCGGATGTCGTAATGATGCTGCGCGTGCAGCTGGAGCGGCAGCATGAAGTACCGATGCCCGCGGGCGAGTACTTCCAGTTTTACGGGCTTCGGTTGGAACACCTGGCGTTGGCGAAGCCGCATGCAATCGTGATGCACCCCGGGCCGATTAATCGCGGGCGGGAGCTATCAAGCGAAGTGGCGGATGGCCAACGGTCGGTGATTTTGAATCAGGTGGAAAACGGAATCGCGGTGCGCATGGCGGTGCTGGAACGGGTGTTGGCATGAGTTCGTTGTTGGTTCGAAATGGGCGCGTTTTGGACCCTTCGACGGGTTTCGACGGCGTTCGCGATGTCGCGATTGTGGATGGGATGTTCGCGGAGCGCGTGCCCAACGGAACACCGGAGTTCGATGCGGCGGGGATGATCGTGACCCCCGGTTTTATTGACATGCACGTGCACCTGCGTGAACCCGGGCAGGAGCATGCGGAGACGATCGAATCTGGCGCCAGGGCGGCTGCGGCGGGCGGTTTCACCACCATCTGCTGCATGCCGAACACCGTCCCGGTGAATGACAGCGCCACGGTGACCAGCTACATTGTGTCGCGGGCAAAGCAGAATGCGATTGTGAACGTGCTACCGATCGGCGCAATCACAAAGGGCTCGGCTGGCGAGGAACTGGCAGCACTCGGGTCGATGAAGCAGGCGGGAATTGTCGCGATTTCAGATGATGGACGGCCGGTGATGAACTCGCGCGTGATGCGCCGGGCGATGGAGATGGCGCGGTCCCTTGACCTTCCCGTGATCGACCACTGTGAAGACTTAAACCTGAGCTCCGGCGGCGACATGCATGAAGGCGCTGTTTCCACGCGCCTCGGGTTGGGCGGTATTCCTTCCAGTTCGGAAGATGTGATGGTGGCGCGCGATATTATCCTGGCCGAAAGTACAGGCGCGCGCTATCACGTCGCGCATATTTCGACTCGGCATTCGGTGGCGATGGTGGCGTTCGCGAAATCGCGAGGCCTGCTGGTGACGGCGGAGACGACGCCTCATCATTTCGTGCTGACCGATTCCGAACTGGTGAATTACGACAGCAATTTCAAAATGCGCCCGCCGCTTGCGTTGCGCAGTCGATGTGGATGCGGTGATTGAAGGCGTTGTCTCCGGCGCAATCGATGTGATTGCGACCGACCACGCGCCGCACGCGGGCAACGACAAGATGCAGGAGTTCGAGCGCTGCCCGTTCGGGATTACCGGCCTCGAAACGGCGATCGCGCTAACGCTGGAAACGCTGGTGCATCCAGGAAAGATTTCTCTCATGCGCATGGTGGAGCTGTTTACCACGGGTCCCGCGCGGGTGCTGAAGCTTGGCTGCGGAACGCATGGCGACGGGAATGCCGGGCGATGTGACCGTGTTCGATATGGAGCGGCGTTGGACATACGATGCGAATCTTTCGCAGTCGAAAAGCCGAAATTCCCCGTTCGGCGGGAAGCAGTTCCGCGGCGGTCCCGTTGCGACAATTGTGAGTGGACGTGTCGTTTATCGGGCGGGCCTTTGCTAGAGTCAGGTTGTGTCACCGCCCCGCATTTCCTATAGCCGTCCCCGTTCGTCGCGTCCCTGGCTGATTCAAGTTCTTGTCTTTGCGTTTCTCCTCTTGCTTTGCAGCCGGTGGATTGCTTCGTTCGTCATCGAGTATCAGTGGTGGAACGAACTGGGGCAACTGGAGACGTGGTTCAGCTTATGGCTGTACGGCGTCGCGCCGGTTGCGGTAGCCACCGCGATTGCTTTCGCCGTTCTTCTGGCGGCGCATGCGTATGCGTTGCGTTTCGCGGAGACACGGCTGCGCGATCACCGGATTTACGGGTGGTTGATGACGCTGGTGCTTGTTGTTTTTGGCGTTTTTAATTGCCTCGGCGACTTTGGATACGTGGACGGTGGTCCGCTTCGCGGGAAGCCGTTCGGTGGGTGAACCGGCCGGTGCGTTCCACGATGCGGTGTTCGGGAAGCCGCTCTCCTTCTATTTGTTCGATCTGCCTTTTTTTGAAGACCTCCGTAGTTTTCTCTTAACGCTCGCGATTGGATGTATCGGGGTGTATTGGTTCATCGCGCGCGCCTGGCAGTTGCGGTATCGCTTGCCAGAGCTGCAAAACATGGGGCGCATCGATTTGAGTATGTTGCGGCTTTCCGGAGGCCTGGAGTCCCGGTTTCTTCGCGGCGCGCTGGCCGTGATGCTGCTGGCCTTCGCGGCCAAGTTCTATCTGGGACGCTTTGAGATGGTGCATAACGAGCACGGGTTTATGACCGGAATCGATTATGTGGACGCGAACTTCGGATTGCCGCTGCAATGGCTGCTGATTGGAGCGTCCCTGGCCGCGGCGGCTTTCGTATCGACAGGCCGATGGATTCTAGCGGGAGTGATGCTGCTTGCGATCCCGATTGAGTTCGCGATTCCCAGGCTGGTGTCCAGCTTATACGTGAAGCCGAATGAGATTTCGCTGGAGCGGCCTTACATCGATACTCATATCAAGGCGACCCGTTCCGCGTATGGGCTGGAAGAGCGCGTTCGCGTAATCGACTTCAAGACCAACCAGACGACCATCGATCGATACGAAGGTGCATAAGCCGCTGCTGGACAATGTGCGGCTGTGGGATTGGCGGCCCTTTCATGACACCGTGACTCAGCAGCAGGCGCTCCGAACCTACTACGTGTTCAATGAGCCGGATGTGGACCGATACACCATCGACGGGCAGTACCGGCAGGTGTTGCTCGCCCCCCGCGAGTTGGATATTCGGCAGTTGCCGGACGCGCGCGCAAGCTGGATCAATCCGCATTTCATTTATACGCACGGATACGGACTGGCGCTGGCGGAGGTCAGTAAGATCACGCCCGAAGGCAGGCCGGTCTATCTCATCGAGAACATGCCGCCGGATATCAGGACACCGTCGCTAAAGATTTCGCATCCGGAAATCTATTACGGCGAAGTGATGCATGAACCTGTTTTCGTGCATACAGCGCAGGAAGAGTTCAACTATCCTTCAGGCAACGATAATGTGAAATCGCATTACGAAGGGCAGGGTGGGTTTCCTGTCTCCTCATTCCCGATGCGCGTCGCAGCAGCGATTCATGAAGGCGATTTGAACATCGTTCTTACGGAATATCTAACACCGCAAAGCAGAATGATGATCCGCCGCAAGGTGCTGGACCGCTTGCAGGAGCTTGCCGGATTCCTGAATTGGGACGGGGATCCGTATCTGGTGATCACTCCGGAGGGGCGGCTGGTGTGGATCATAGATGGCTATACCACCTCAGAAGCTCATCCCTATTCGCGCGAATTAATCAGTGAACGCTTCGGCAGATTCAATTACATCCGGAATTCCGTGAAGGCCACCGTGGATGCTTATGACGGCACTACGCGGCTTTATGTATTCGATCCAGCGGACCCTGTGATTCGTGCTTATCAGAGCTTGTTTCCGAACCTGTTCCATGCGCGTTCGGAGATGCCGGCCGGGTTGCAGGCGCACACCCGGTATCCCGGAAATTCTTTTCAACGTGCAGGCCGAAATCTATCGCACGTATCACATGACCAACCCGCAGGCTTTCTATAACAAGGAAGATTTGTGGGACTTGGCGCAGTATGTGGCTGGGCAGAATGGGCAGCCGCAGCCGGTGACGCCGACGTATCTAGTGGCAAACCTGCCGGGTGAGGAGAAACCGGAGTTTCTGCTGATGACTTCGTTCACGCCACGCACGAAGCAGAACCTGATCGGGGTGCTGGCCGCGCGTTGCGATGGAGAGCATCTGGGCGAGTTGGCGCTGCTGGAGCTTTCGAAGCAGGAGTTGATTCCGGGGCCGATGCAGATTGCGGCGAGCATCAATCAGGACCAGAATATTTCGAAAGACTTAACGCTGTGGAACCAGCAGGGATCGACAGTTCTTCGAGGGCAGATGCTGGTGCTTCCCGTGGACAACACGTTCCTCTATGTAGAGCCGATTTACCTGCAGGCAACCGAGGCGAGGATGCCGCAATTGAAAAAGGTGGTGCTCGGGATTAACAACCGCCTGATTTATACGGATACGTATGAGCAGGGGCTGGCGCAGTTAGGGACAGCGCTCGGAGGCGCGCCTACGCCCGTTGCGACCGAGACCGGAGTGAGCGTTGCGCCGATGCAGACAGGAACGGGTATCGAGTCGATCCGCCAGCATTTCCGGCGATTCCGTGAACTACAGGGGCAGGGCAAATTCGCGGAGGCAGGGCGAGAGTTGGAAGCGATGGAGGCTGAGTTAAAGAAGTGATGATGGTGGCGGCGCGCAGACTCGAACTGCGGACCTACGGATTATGAGACCGTCGCTCTAACCACCTGAGCTACGCCGCCGGGGAACTTTCAGTTTACTCCAAACTTCGCCACAGATACCAGCAGGCGGCGCTGCAATGAGGACGCCAGCTTCGCGGCAATGCGCTCCACTTCGGCGGGTTTCGGCATTTCGGGTAGCGCATAGGCGCGCTGAATTGCCTGGCGAATTCCCAGATCCCCAACTGCAAGAATATCGGGCCGTCTCAAGCCGAACATGAGGAACATGTGAGCGGTCCAGACGCCGACGCCTTTGACTTGGGTGAGGCGATCGATCACGGCTTTGGTCGTCCATGGCGGGAAGAGATTCGAAGGGCAGCGAGCCATCGATCGCGTGGCGAGCGAGTGAGCGAATATAGTCAGTTTTCTGACCGGAAAGACCAACTTTGCGCATGGTGGCGATTCGAAGCCGCAGAATGTTTTCCGGCGTCATTTCGCCGCCGCGAACCGCTTTGGCCAGGCGGTTGTAAATCACGGCCGCAACTTTGGTAGAGAGCTGCTGCGAAACGATGGAACGCACCAGGGCTTCGAACGTGGGGTCGCGGTAAGTCATGGAAAATGGACCCACGCGGCCAATGATTTCCGCCATCACCGCATCTTTCGAAAGATGCTCAAGAATCTGCTTCATGCGTACAATGAAACACGGCCCGGAAGCCGCGCGTCTCAACTTGTTAGTATGAACCGTTTCGCTCTCATCGCTATTGCCGCCGCGGCCGGGGTTGCCCTTTTGGCGCAAGACCTTCCTGAGCCGATCAAAGTCGACGTCAATCTGGTCAACATCTTCTGTTCCGTGCGGGAGAAGAAAGGGGGGCTCATCGCGAACTTATCGAAAGATGATTTCACCCTTTCCGAAGACGGGAAGCCGCAGACCATCAAGTACTTCACGCGGGAAACGGACCTGCCACTCACGATCGGGCTGCTGGTGGACGTGAGCGGCAGCCAGGCGAACCTGATCGACATCGAGCGCCGCGCCGCCGGTGCGTTTTTTGAGCAGGTGCTGAAGAAGAAGGACGTCGCGTTCTTGATCAGCTTCGGCGTGGATTCGGAATTGTTGCAGGATACGACTGGCTCGCCGCGTTTGTTGCGGGATGGCCTGGACCGGCTCCGGTTGAATGCCGGGACCGGTGGGTTTTCGAGCGGCGGACCGGTACCTACGGCGAATAAGCCGCGCGGGACCGTTCTCTACGATGCCATTTATCTGGCCGCAACCGACAGGCTCGCGAAAGAGGTGGGGCGCAAGGTGATCGTGCTCATCACGGATGGCGACGATCAGGGCAGCACGTACTCCATCAAGCAGGCAATTGAGCAGGCGCAGAAGGCCGACACCGTGATCTACAGCATCTACTATGTGGATCCTGGGTTCTATGGGCGCGGCGGATTCAGCTTCGGCGGCGGGGGTTTGGGTCCGTTGAAACAGATGTCCGAAGAAACAGGCGGGCGGGTGTTTCAGGTGGACCGCGGACATACGCTCAGCGACGCATTCACGCAACTTCAGGCGGAAATGCGCAGCCAGTACGCCATCGGCTGGACGCCTGAGAGCGACCGGAAAGATGGAAGCTTATCACAAGATCGACGTCAAGGTTGCCGATAAGAACCTGAAGGTGCAGGCGCGTAAGGGTTACTACGCCATGCCCCCTCAGCAGTAAAGCGGAAAGCGTCGCGAAAGAGCTCGATGCGCGGCGGATTTCCGTCCAGGATCGCAAGCACATCGAAGCGAACGGCTTCGGGATCGATTTTCGTATAGCGGATAAAGTGTTGTGCGGCGCGGATCAGGTGCGTTTGTTTATCGGGAGTGACCGCGCGTTCCGGGGCGCCGGTCTCATCGGAGCTGCGCGTTTTCACTTCGATAAACGCCAGCGCATCGCCCTCCCAAGCGATCAGATCGACTTCCTGCTTGCCTTTATGGGGGCGATAGTTTCGCTCAATAATGACGTATTTCTGTTTTTGCAGGTAGCGCATCGCGAGATCCTCGCCGCGCGCCGCAAGAGCGCGTTCGGGAGACCAGCGGGCTGCGATAAAGGCCGTTACGGATGCGATCCAGAATCGGGAACAGGTTCAAAATCGAACTCCATGCTCTTGCCGCGGACGACGAAACAGAGATAGTGTTCCCAGAACCTTCGGAACCGCGGAAAGCTGTTGACCAGCAATTGAAAACCGAGCCATCGCCAGAATGCTAGTAGTTTGACGTGAACGGAAATCTCACGAAAACGGGCCGTGGAGTAATAGCCGAAACCGCCATGGTTTTCGCCGAAGTAGCGGAAGCTGAAGCTGTTGAGGTGGTGTTTGTGCGTAGGGTCACAGAAGGAGCTGTAGTCGGTATAGTGTGGCGTTTCGATGTGGACGCGGCCTCCGGGGCGCACCAGACGATGGAACTCTTCCATGGTCTTGATCACATCCGTGACATGTTCAATGACGTGAATCGCGCGCAAGCCCTCGAAGCTATGAGAAGCGAAGGGGTAAGGGAATTTGTCAAGGTCGGCCAGAACGTCGGCGCGGGTTCGGGCGTTGTTATCGAGGCCGATGGCGCCGGGATACTTGTTGATGCCGCAACCTACGTCGAGGATCACGTGAGGATGGGGAACGCCTCTTCCGCAGCGGCGGAGAGAAATCGGGGGTCGAGCAGGCGGCCCGCGTCGATGTTGCCGAGAGCGGCGAGAAGGCTTTGCTTCACGCCCGGTTCGGCCATGACGTCGCGGATGGTGCCGCGCACGGTGTTGCTCTTGAAAGAGCAGACGCAGGGCACGATGGGCATGCCCAACTGTTCAGCAAAGGCGCGCGTGATTTCTTCGGTGACGTAAATGAGAGGGCGAATGATTCGCGCGGTGCCTTTGCGCGAGTTGACGACGGCAGGCAGCGCGCTGAGGCGGCCGTTGTACATCGCATTGCGGAGGAGAGACTCGCAGGCATCGTCGGCTGTGTGGCCGAGAGCGATGACGTTGGCGCCAAGCTGGCGCGCGACATCGTAGACGGCGCGACGGCGATAGCGGCTGCACAGATCACAGCCGTGGCCCGGCTTGTCTTCGATGAGATCGATTGAGGCCTGGTCGTGGTAGTGAGTCCATTCGATCCCGCGCTGCCGAATGAGCTCGCCCACAGGCTCTACCGGGCGGACAAACTTGCCCTGCTCAATGGTGAAACGCGCAGAGTGAGAATTTGATCGGAGAGCGGCGTTGCAGCAGGCGGAGAGCTTCGAGCAGCGCGAGGGAATCTTTGCCGCCGGAGACGCCAACCGCGATGCGGTCGCCTTCGCGGATCATGTTGAAGCGTTCTATGGCTTCGCCGGTTTTCTTGAGGAGTGCTCTTTCGGGATGCACTTGTTTGAGTGTAGCCGCAAAAAAGCCGCGATTCCTTTTGAGGGAATCGCGGCTGGAGTTGCAGCTTGAATGGACTGGAGTTTAGTAATCCATGCCCTCGGGGCCGTGGCCGCCGGGAGCAGGAGCAGGCTTCTTCTCCGGGATGTCACAGATCATCGCTTCGGTGGTCAGCATCAGGCTGGCGATGGAGGCGGCGTTCTGGAGCGCGGTGCGGGTTACCTTGGTCGGATCGATAACGCCGGCCGCAACCAGATCTTCGTAGTTGTCGGTGGAGGCGTTGTAGCCGAAGTTGTTGTTGTCGTTCGAGCGAACTTTCTCGACAACAATCGCGCCTTCGTGGCCGGAGTTGAGGACGATCTGGCGGAGCGGCTCTTCGCAAGCGCGGCGGACAATGTCCAAACCGAACTGCTCATCGCCTTCAAGCTTCTTGCCGTGAAGCGCTTTCGAAGCACGGAGCAGCGCGACGCCGCCACCGGGGACGATGCCTTCTTCCACAGCCGCGCGGGTTGCATGAAGCGCGTCTTCGACACGGGCCTTCTTTTCCTTCATTTCGGTTTCGGTGGCCGCGCCGACTTTGATTACCGCAACACCGCCGGCCAGCTTGGCCAAGCGCTCCTGCAGCTTCTCACGGTCGTAATCGGACGTGGTGTCTTCAATCTGGGTCCGCAACTGCTTGATGCGGCCTTCGATGGTCTTCGACTGTCCAGCGCCATCAACGATGGTGGTGTTGTCTTTGTCCACGGTCACGCGCTTGGCACGGCCGAGATCTTCCAGCTTCACGCCTTCCAGCTTGATACCGGTTTCTTCGAAGATCGCTTTACCGGCGGTGAGGATGCCGATATCTTCAAGCATGGCCTTGCGGCGATCGCCGAAGCCCGGTGCTTTTACGGCGCAAGCGTTCAGTGTGCCACGCAGTTTGTTCACAACGAGGGTGGCGAGCGCTTCGCCTTCCACTTCCTCCGCGATGATCAACAGAGGCTTACCGGCGCGGGCAATCTGCTCGAGCAGCGGCAGAAGATCTTTCATATTGCTGATCTTCTTTTCATGAATCAGGATGTAGGGATCTTCAAGCACAACTTCCATGCGCTCGGCATCGCTCACGAAGTAGGGGGAGAGATAACCGCGATCGAACTGCATGCCTTCGACGGTGGAGAGTTCGGTGACCATGGTCTTCGACTCTTCGACCGTGATCACGCCATCTTTACCGACTTTCTTCATCGCGTCGGCGATGATGCCGCCGATGGTGTGGTCGCTGTTAGCGGAAATGGTGCCGACCTGGGCGATCATGTCGCCTGAAACAGGCTTCGACATGCCCTGAACCGCAGCGACCGCAATTTCAACAGCCTTGTCGATGCCGCGCTTCATTGCCATGGGGTTGGCGCCGCTCGTGACAGCTTTCACGCCCTCACGGAAGATTGCCTGGGCGAGGATTGTGGCGGTGGTGGTGCCGTCGCCGGCTACATCAGAGGTCTTGGAGGCAACTTCACGCACCATCTGCGCGCCCATGTTCTCGAGCGGATCCTTAAGCTCGATTTCTTTGGCTACAGTGACGCCGTCCTTAGTGATGGTGGGGCCGCCGAACTTTTTCTCGAGGACAACATTACGTCCCTTGGGACCGAGTGTAACTTTCACCGCGTCGGCGAGTTGATTGACGCCGCGCAGGATCGCCTGCCGGCTGTTATCTGCATATACAATTTGTTTTGCCATGATTGAATGAGTCTCCTGGGACTGGGTTTGGCTGGCTTCTAATTTCTTGGCTTACTTCTTGTCGAGGATGCCTAAAATCTCATCCTCACGCATGATCATGTATTCCACGCCATCGATCTTGATGTCGCTTCCGGAATACTTGCCGAAAAGAATGCGGTCGCCGACTTTGACTTCAAGCGGCACCACTTTGCCATCTTCCAAGCGCTTGCCATGCCCGATGGCGGCGATTTCGCCTTCCTGGGGTTTTTCTTTCGCGGAATCGGGGATGTACAAGCCACCTTGCATGGCCTGCTGTTCCTCGAGGCGCTTTACGACCACGCGGTCATACAACGGACGAATATTCATAGTTTGAACCTCTTGGTTTTTGGGAATCGAACTGGTTGGAAGCTCAATGCTCCCGACAACCATTATTAGCACACGAGCTCAGAGAGTGACAAGAAATTTCTCTATCTATAACAAAAAAGGCCTCCACACGATGACAAATCGGTGAAGGCCGTCAGCTGAGCAACGTTAGTTCTTAGCCCCAGAGCTCGTCAATAGGTCCGTAGATGTCCTGGTCCGAACTGGGCACGTAGTAATAGCCGCGGCTCAGCGGGTCGTCGTGCCGGATCGTGGTCCAATCGATACCCATGGCGGAGTAAATAGTAGCTTCCACATCTTCGGGCTTAATGTCCCGTTGCCGACTCCAGCCAGAATCGACGGTACTCGAGCCGGTCGCGTCCGTGGAGCCGATCGGCCGGCCCCCTTTCACTCCGCCCCCGGCAAACATCACAAACTGCTGCAGGAAGTGGTCGCGTCCTCCGGCTGCCGTGACTTTGCCGGTGGTACGGCCAAATTCACCGAGCATGACAATCATCGTGTTGGCGAGCTGGCCTGATGCTTTCAGGTCGGCAATGAACGTTCCAAGGCCATCATCGAGCAGCCTGGTCATTGCGGGCAGCTGGCCTGCCGAGTAAATATTCTGGTGCATATCCCAACCACCCTGGGTGACCTGAATGAATCGGGTGCCCTGGTCGGCATCCAGGACCTGCTTGGCGACAAGTAAAGAGTTGCCGAAACCCGTGTTTCCGTAACGCAAGCTTTCGGCGGTGGTGTATTGAAAGGCTTTGCTGACCACGGGGTTATACATCATGCCTTGGGCGGCCTGATAGAACTTGTCATAATCCTCCATCGGTCTGCCATTCGGGGCGTTCACGCGAAGGTTGTCGTCGAGATGGTGAAGCAGGTCGTAACGGGCGTTGAAGCGAGCTTCCCCCACCGAGTTCGTGGTGTTGGTGATTCCCGTGGTAACGGGTTGTACGCGGAAGGGAGCGTACTGAGAATTGAAGTAGCCGGGACCGGCTCCCCCTGGCGAATTTAGTGCGAGGAATGTGGGGAAGACCTGGTTCGGCTTGCGTTCGTGATCCTTTTCAATGGCGACAACGCTGCCGATGTTAGGCGAGATGTTGCCCAAGACGGCCGCGGGATTGCGCCCGATTTGAACCCAATTTTGGCCGAGGCCATGTACAAGCGCCCAAGCTCGCATGGAACGGACGATGGCGATGCTGTCCATCTGCCCCGCCAGTTTTGGCATGAGTCCCGTCGGCCAGAAGACCCCGTTTACGGTTGCGGGATTCAGGCTGGCGGGAGTGGTGCCGTCGATCATCTTGAGATCGAAGGTGTCCGTGTGACTCGGGGCCCCGGCGAGGAGAATGAAACACTACGTTCTTGGCCGTATTCTTCATGCTGACCCCTCCGGCTGTCGAGACAACCGGGGCAGCGGGAAGCCGGTTGGCCAGGAAGGATGCGGTTACACCGGCACCGGCAAGCTGGAAAAAATGCCGCCGGGTCAGGTGGGGCCGGGCATAGAACGACTTAGTCGGGTGCGGATAGCGAGCAATCAGCTGATCGAATTTTCTTTGTCCGTCCATGTGTCCCGTTCCTTAGTAATTGAAGATGAAATCCACTTTGTTGAAGAGCGACCAGAAAAGATCTTCGGCCGCGGTTGCGCGCACGCCGGAGGTGAGCTTGATGACCGCGGTATTCATTTCCGCGTCTGTCGGTTTACGGGACAGGGTGTTCAGGTAAAGAATGTTGACCAGTTGCGGATTTGGCAAGTTCAGGTTTTTGGCCAGGAGACCGGCCATGACTGTCGATTTGACGCGCGATTCAACAAACGAGTCGTTCATCAGGTCCAGAGCCTGAAGGATGGAGCCATCCTGACGTCGCGGGTTCGTGTCGCGGTCGCCCCGAAGGAAGGTATCGAGGAATGTGGTGACGCTTCCGCCGGGCATTCCCACCACATCAGGAAGTTGCATCGCGTAGGAGACGGGCCCGAAACCAGGGGAATTGACGCTGTATACCGTAGAGGCGTTCGAAAAACCGTTGACGTTATAAGAGGGAATCACTCCGGTCGCCTGAATCACGGCGTCATGCAGTTCCTCCGACCACAAGCGCCGAACGAATTTGCGAGCGAAATACTTCTCGTTCGCGACATCCCAATTTCCGTTGTAGGTGGACGAAAGCTGATAGGTTTCCGAATTCGTGATTTCGCGCTGAAGATTTTTCAGGTCGAAACCGCTGGCGATGAAATGTTTGGTTAAAGCATCAAGGAGCGCGGGATTCGAGGGTTGCAAGGTCCAGGGCGCGGGAGGCGGATTGGAAGCGTCCTGGCGGGCGGGATCGAACTGGTCGGGGGGATCGACGATACCGCGGCCGAACATCTGGGCCCACATGTAGTTCACGGTTGCTCGGGCGAATTGCGGATCAGCGGTAACAAGCCGGGCCAAAGCCGCACGGTAATCTTCACCCGGATTCGGCTTTCCTCCGCCGAATAGATAGGCAGGAGTAACCACTTTTACTTGAGTGGCCCCGGTCCCGACATAGGTGCGGGCCGGACGGTTTCCGGTGGTACTGCCCAGCTGGTAATCAGTTGTGTATTTCTGAAGACCCCAGTAATAAAGGTTGTTGTTCTGGGGCTGATTCGGATCGACAATCTTGGTGCGAACCGGCCAGGTATGCGCCATGAAGGCGGATAGCTGCCACGCCTGAAAGCGGGTGGTTTGGCTGGCCCAGAGATTGATGGAGTCCAGATGGCCGCGTCCGTTATGGCAGAGAAGGCAGTTTACGTGCGTCATGCCGAGAAACTGTTCCGCCATATTCGTAGTTTGCTGATCGAAGATGTCCTGCGTGGGTCCGCCGCCCACCACGCCGCCAATGATCCAGTTAATTTGCCCATTGGTCTGGTCATAGTTATTCAAGCCCTGGGCAGCAATAATCTCGGAGGCCATCTGGTCGTAAGGCTTATTCGCAGCGATGGAAGTACGTATGTACTTGTAGAAGGCATTGCGGCCTTCGGCGCGGCGCTGGGTACCGGCTACATTTGACGCGTTGTTCTGCAGCAGATCGCTGAAGTACATGGTCCACTTGTCGGCCCACTGCGGAGTGGAAAGCAGCTCATCGATTAGCTTCGCGCGTTTGTCCACGGAATAATCACTGAGAAAAGCGGTAACCCGGTCGGCGGTGGGGATCCTCCCCGTAAGATCAAGAGTCACGCGGCGGATGAACGTGTAGTCGTCCGTCTTATCGGCCGGTGTCACGTTGTGCGCTTTCAGATCTTGCTGAATGTAGAAATCGATGGAATCGGCCGCGGGAGCCTGTGCAAAGCTTTGGGAAGAAGCAAGCTTCCTGAGCACGGCCGAGCGTCGAGATGTTTTGAGGATGAATTGCTCCCACTACGGCGCGGGTTGTTCTCGACAGAACCGACTCTTCCGGAGCGCCCGCGTTCTGGAGCGAAGATTTCATGAACTTTTCGCGATTCGAGCCAAAGAAGGCGCACTCGGAATGGTCTGGCAATTCAACACCGGCAGCAGTTTGCGCAAACACGGGAACCGTCGCCATGGGCGCCAGGAGTGAATACGCCAGAAAAGAAGCCAGACCACGAAGTAATGGGGATTGCTTGCTCATGAAATTAGACGATCTCCGGTGCGTCTTTACTCAAGTAACACACTGATCGGCCGGTAGTTGCGTATACTTTAGAGCCGCTCTCAACAGATTGAGGCTTTTTAACATCAAATAAGAGTACATGACTCGGTTTGTTCTCTTTTGCCTCTGCTTTCGGATTGCTCTGGTAGCCCAAACCGCCGCTACTTCCAGCGTGAACGGGCTCTATTTCTTTCGAATGCTTGAATTTTCGACAGATGCGCAGGGCAATGTCACCGGTTCGGTCGCTTCGCTGGGAAGTATGACGTTCGACGGCGCGGGGAAATATCAGGTTAGCGGGTTTCAGACGGTGGGCAATCAGCAGACGACGCCGCTCAGTGGAGGAGGTACGTACTCAGTAACCAGTTCCGGGGTGATGACCCTTTCGAACCCTCAGCGCAACGGGTACACGCTCAATGCAAGGCTGGGGACTGAGCTGATTTTGGGATCGACAACCGAGAGTGGAGACAACACCTTCGACTTATTTGCGGCGATTCCCGCGCCTGCTAGCGGACAAGGAGGCGCTCTGCTTTCCGGCACATACTCCGTCGCCAGCTTCGAATTGCAGAATAGCGTAACGGCGGGAGTCCGGTCGGCCCTGTTCAGCATGCCGGTCGCCGGCGGTGGGGTGATCCCCACTTTCCAGGCCTATGGACATTCCGCGAGCTATTTGAATGGCGCGCTGACCACACAAAACGTGGGTGGAGCCAGTTACGCGATAGGCGCGGATGGGTCAGGATCGCTCTCTTTTGGGGGTGGCAGCACGTTACTCAGCGGAACCAAGAGCGTTTACGTTTCCGCTTCAGGTAATACGGTGCTGATGGGGTCGCCTTACGCGGGTGGGCAGGATTTTCTCATTGGAGTCCGGCAGTTTTCCGGCACGCCGACGGCCGCGAATGTTTCGGGGCTCTACTTTACGGGCGGAATCCGGCTGGATTTGAAAACTCTGAGCACGGCTGCTTATGCAGGGTCGTTGAACGGGATTCCGTCGTTGACCGAGGCGGTGACGATGCAGCGGCTTCATCAGATTGGACTTTCGCCGGGTTTTGACGTAACGCTTTCGAATCCTTTGACGGTAAATTCGAACGCAACATTGAATTACAGCCTGGACCAATTGCTCCTTGGTCTGGGCGGGAATAGCTTCGTCGCCGCCGGTTTGAGTACCAACGATACGACGGGGTATTCGATCGACATCGGCATCCGCGCGCCGACGCCTATGGGGACCGGAGTATTTATCCAGCCGCAGGGGGTGGTGAATGCGGCCAGTTTGTCACCGGTGGGGGCGGCACTGGCGCCTGGTGAGTATGTGAGCCTCTTCGGTAGCGGATTAGGCGATTCCGTGGCGGCCAACACTTCGGTTACCGTGAATGGCATTACAGCACCGGTAATCTACGCGGCCGCGCAACAGGTGAACTTTCTGGTGCCATACGGCATTACCGGAGCAGCGGCCACCATCATCGCGACACATTCCGGGGTCGCGTCAAATACGGTAGTCGTGCCGCTTCAGCTCACCGCGCCGGGGGCGTTTTCAGCGAATGGATCCGGTACGGGGTTGGGCGCGATTACTCATGCGAGCGGGGCTTTGGTGAATGCATCGAATCCGGCGCGACGGGGGGAGACGGTGATCGTTTATGCCTCAGGGTTAGGTGCTGTGACGCCTGAGCCGGTGGATGGCTCGCCTGGGAGCGGGACTACTGTGAATACGGTGGCGGTGACGATTGCGGGGCAGGCGGGCTCCGTTCTATTTGCCGGGCTCTCGCCTTCCTATCCGGGACTGTATCAGATCAACGTGACGGTTCCGGCAAATCTGGTGGGTTCGGGAGCGCTACCGCTAGCGATTCGGACGGTCGATGCGTTTCATTGTCAGGTGGATTTGCAGGTTCAATAGCTATTGAGTTCCGTCGATTTTCTGATTGGAGAGAAGGTGTTTTGCAAGAGGCCAGTGAAAGGTGAAAATCGATTTGAGCGCTGTTGTGACCCGGTGTTTCAGGCCGGACATGGTGCTTGCGTATTTGCCCAGGTAGACTGCGGTGCCAATCGTGGAATCCGCCGTGATTAAGCTCGATTTGGCAGGGGTGCTCTCATGGATCGCCCGCACGGACTGCACCACGCGCACCTTCTTGTTCGCGCGGTGGTGAACTTGGGCGCAGAGGTCTAGATCGCTGCCGAAATTGCCGTAGCGTTCATCGAGTTGGCGCATGGCTTTCAGAAAGAAGCCCCGGACCATGATGGCGGCTCCCGAAACGGCGGGCACGTCGATCTCGGCCGCAGGAGTTAGGGCGGGATCGGGGGGATTTCGATAGACCTGGGGGGTGGGATGGCCCATCCGGTCCACCAGGAGCGGGGCGGCCGCACCGACTTCGGGGTGGGCTTCGAGAACGTCGGCCAGTTCGGTAACGCCCTCGGCCATGATCTTGGTGTCGTCGTGAAGGAAAAGCACGTAATCGCCCTCGGCGCTACGCAGTCCCAGGTTCAAGGCTTTGGTGAGGCCGAAATTCTTGGGCAGCTTAATCCACCGGATGTTTGGAAAACGTTCTTCGAGGTCCTGAAGCCCGCCCGAAGAGCCATTGTCAACAACGATAATCTGATGATCCGGACCTAATGCTTCGAGCGATTCGGCCAGTTGCGGGATCCGGTTCCGGCTTACGATGACGACGGAGATTCTATTCATGCGAGGACGGGTCTCCGGCTGAGAAACAGGTAGATTCCGAGGGCGGCGAGCACGACGGAAATCCATTGTTCCAGGGAAAGTGATAAGGCCAGGGGATTCGACTCGTCGTGCGCGCGGAAGAATTCAACGACAACGCGGGCAATGCCGTACAGGACTAGGTAGAGACCGATTACGGCGCCTGGCTTGTGGGGGCGCGTGACGAGTTTGTAAAGCACTGCGGCAATGAGGAGTTCGGCGAAGCTTTCGTAAAGCTGCGTTGGGTGGAGCGGAACGCCCAGAGGCACGCCGACCTTGTTGGCATCGGGATTGGTGTAGGTGACGGCCCAGGGAACGTGCGCGATGCGGCCCCAACAGCATCCAGCGGCGAAGCATCCCAGGCGCCCGATCGAGTGGCCGAGCGCGACGCCCGGCGCAAAGATATCGGCTGTGCGTAAAACGGGTAGCTTCATTCGGCGCATGTACCAGTAAGCCATGATCAGGGCGGCCACCAGGCCGCCGTAGAAGATGCCGGCGGATTGAAGCGTGGCGAGCGAGAAGATCTCAGAGGGATGTTCGCGGAAGTCGGGATCGAGCGCGATCATGAGGACCTTTGCACCGACGATTCCGGCCAGCGCGCAATACACGCCGAGGTTGATCACCGTATCGCGGTCGACGCCTTCCCGTTTGGCGAGGCGGCCTACCAGCCAGAGGGCAATCAGAAAGGCGAGCGCGACCAGGACTCCATAGGTAGGGAGGGAAAAGGCTCCGATGGAGAAGAGTTTAGGTAGCACGGACCGGCGCTCCTGAAGGTTTCCACATCGCAAGGATGAGTAAGCCCGCTCCAGTGCAGATGGCGGTGTCGGCGAGGTTGAAGGTGTACCAGTGAATCTGGCCGACGTAGAAATCGAGGAAGTCGGTAACGGAGCCGGTGCGGACGCGATCGAACACGTTGCCGAGCGCGCCGCCGAAGATGCAGGCGAGGCCCAGGGAGGTACGGAGATCGGTGCGGTCTGTGCGCCAGAGAAGCGTGGCGAGGATGGCAACAGCGGCAAGGGAGAACACGATCAGGAACGCGGTGCGGTATTGAGAAGCGGATTCGGAGAAGATGCCGAACGCAACGCCACGGGTTTTGGGAGCTCACGAAATTGAGCAGGCCCGGGATGACGGGTTTGGTGTCGTAAGGGGCGAGGTGGGTTTCGACAAGAGACTTCGACCAACGGTCGAGAGCGAAAACGCCGAGAGCGACAAGGAAAACCAAGCTTCTACGCGAGTTCATGGAGGGTGGCGGCACAGGAAGCGCAGACGGTGGGAAAGTCGGGCGAATCGCCGACGTCGTGTTTATATTTCCAGCAGCGTTCGCATTTGATTCCGGTTGCGCGGGTGACTTGGGCGGCAAGGAGGTCGCCGGGGGCGAGCGAAACGGCCGAGACGATGAAAATGCCGGGGAGATCGGCTGAGTAGCGCTCCAGCAGCGGAAGAAGTTCAGGTGGGGCAGTGAGGTTGACGTGAGCTTCTAGCGGCGCGCCGATAACCTTATCCTGGCGGGCGGCTTCGAGGGCCTGCATGACGGTGTCGCGAAGGGTGAGCAGCCGGTCCCAGTTCCTGGCGTGCTCGGTGTCGATGCCTCTGGTGAGATCGGCCGGATCCGGGAAAAGCGCGGTATGGACACTGCCTTTGTGCCCGAGTTGCGGCCAGACTTCCTCGGTGGTGAAAGAGAGGAGAGGACTCAAGAGACGAACCAGAGCATCCGCGACTTTGTAAAGTGCGGTTTGGGCGCTGCGGCGGTCGCGCGATTTAGGGGCGGCGGTATAGAGGCGATCTTTGAGAACGTCGAAATAGACGCTGGAGAGCTCGATGGTGGCGAATTCCGAGATGGCGCGGTAGACCTTGTGGAAGGCAAATTCCTGGTAGTGCGCGAGGCAGGTCTCTGTGAGCGCGCCTGCGCGGGCAAGAACCCACTGATCGAGTTCGAGGAGTTCGTGGCCGGGGAGTTGATCCGTAGCGGGGTGGAATCCATCGAGGTTGCCGAGCGCGTAACGGAAGGTGTTGCGGAGTTTGCGGTAAGCCTCCGTAAGGCGCGTGAGGATGGTGGGGGACATGCGGACGTCCTCGTTAAACTCGACGGAGGCCGCCCAGAGGCGAAGGATATCAGCACCGTACTGCTTGATGATTTCTTCAGGCGCGATCGCGTTGCCGAGAGACTTGTGCATGGCTTTGCCATCGCCATCGAGAGCCCAGCCATTGGTAGCGCATTCTTTGTAGGGCGCGCTGCCTTTAAGGCCGGTACCGACCAGGAGTGAGGAGTGGAACCAGCCGCGGTATTGATCGCCACCTTCGATGTAAAGGTCAGCCGGCCAGTGAAGGCCGTTGGCTTCGGTGAGGACGGCCAGATGGCTGGAGCCGGAGTCAAACCAGACATCAAGGATGTCGTTTTCCTTGGTGAATTCGTGGTGGCCGCAGTTGGCGCAGGCAGTTTCGGGCGGGAGCAGTTCGGCGGCGGTGCGTTCGTACCAGACGTCGGCTGTGTGTACGCGAAAGAGATCGACAATGCCCCGCAGGATTTTGGGGTCGGTGATGGGGTGCTGGCACTTGTCGCAGTAGAGAACGGTGATCGGGACGCCCCAGATGCGCTGACGGGAGATACACCAATCCGGGCGCGAGGCGATCATGTTAGAGATGCGGGTTTCGCCCCAGTCCGGCATCCATTTGACGTCGGCGATGGCGGCGAGGGCGCGGCCGCGAAGATCATTCCGTTCCATCCCGATGAACCACTGTTCGGTGGCTCGGAAGATGGTGGGCCGATGGCAGCGCCAGCAGTGCGGATAGGAGTGTTCAAGCTTCTCAATGGCCGCAAGGGCGCCGGCGCTTGGTGAGCAGCGAGGGGACGATGGTGTTCCCTTCCCAAACGGTTTTGCCGATCAGTTCTTCAGGGAGCTCGCCGGAGGCACCTTCGGCGCGAAAATAGCGGCCGGTCCCATCGACCGGGCAGTAGGTCTCGATGCCATATTTACGGCCAACGGCATAATCCTCCTGGCCATGGCCGGGGGCGGTATGGACGGCTCCGGTGCCTTGTTCGAGCGTGACGTGGTCGCCCAGGATGCCGAGAGAGTCGCGATCGAGAAAGGGATGGCGGAAAATTGTGTGTTCCAGCTTTTCGCCGGGAAAGCGGGCGAGGATGTCTGCTTTAGGCCATCCGCACTTTTCAGCGGTGACGCGGAGAAGGTCGGCGGCAACGATATAGACATCCCCCGCGACGTCAACGGCCAGGTATTCAAATTTAGGGTGGAAGGCAATTGCCATGTTGGCGGGAATTGTCCACGGAGTAGTCGTCCAAATGAGCCCGTAAATCCGTTTGCCGGCGAGTTCCGGGGCGATGTGGGCGGGGTCAGAAAAAAGTGCGAAACGAACCCAAATGGAAGGGCTGACATGGTCGGCGTATTCGACTTCCGCTTCTGCAAGGGCGGTGCGGTCATGAATGCACCAGTTAACCGGCTTCAGCCCTTTGTAAACGTAGCCTTTTTCGAGGAAATCCACGAAGGCACCCGCGATGGTGGCCTGATATTCGGGGTCCATCGTTCGGTAGGGCTGATCCCAGCGGGCCGAGCACCCCCAAACGCTTGAAATCTTCCCTTTGGAGGTTGACGTACTTTTCCGCGTATTTCCGGCACTCGCGGCGAATTTCCGGGGCCGACATCTTGGCTTTCTTCGAGCCAAGTTCCTGATCGACCTTGATCTCAATGGGGAGACCGTGGCAATCCCAGCCGGGAACGTAGGGGGAATCGAAATTAGCGGCGGTTTTCGATTTAACGATAAAGTCTTTGAGAATTTTGTTGAACGCGGTGCCCAGGTGAATCTTTCCGTTCGCGTAAGGGGGGCCATCGTGGAGGAGAAAAGTGGGCCGGCCTGCGCGGGCTTTGCGAATTTGTCCGTAGAGGTCTTCAGATTCCCAACGAGCCAGGATGGCGGGCTCCGTGGTCGGGAGGTTTGCTTTCATAGGAAAGCTGGTGCGAGGGAGATTGAGTGTTTGCTTGAGGTCGAGTAGCGTTGGATTCATGGGAGCTGTACCGGCAATCAGCCGGTACTACAATTTCCCATTATAGAAGTCATTCTTTGTGGGCCGGCTTCTCGGTCTTTTCAGCAGCAGGTGCTTCCGGCGGGAGTTGATATTGGACGATGACGGTAACGCGGCGATTTGCGGCGTCTTCCGGAGCTTTCGGATTCCGGAGATTATGATCCGCGAAGCCGCGAACTTCAATCACCTGCTCCGGGCGAATGCCATTTTTGATCATGAGCCGCCGGGCGGCGTTGGCGCGATCCGCGGAGAGTTCCCAGTTACTGTACTCGCCGGTGGCCGAGAACGGCTTTGCATCGGTGTGGCCTTCGATCATCAGCTTATTCGGCATTTTGCCCAGCTCTTCAGCGAGCAGTTTGATCATGGATTGTCCGAGGCCGGTTGGTTGGGGGCGCCCGCTCTCGAAGAAGGCCCCCTTTTCCGATTCCAGAAGTTCGATTCGCAAACCTTCCCCGGTGACAATCATCTGAACCTGCTTTTCAAGTTTTTTGAATTCCGGTGCCTTTTTAATGGCTATGGAGATTTTTTCTTTTAGTTTGGACATGTCGTCTTTGGCCACGGAAAGGGCTTCGCCGGAACCAGCCATGGAGCTGCCCATCA
Organism: Bryobacterales bacterium; assembly: GCA_963795835.1. Taxonomy (GTDB): domain Bacteria; phylum Acidobacteriota; class Terriglobia; order Bryobacterales; family Bryobacteraceae; genus JALYXI01. The sequence goes on from CAWCJC010000001.1 coordinate 895,908, forward strand.
GTTTCCCGACACCGGAGGGGTCCTGAAAGTAGCCACCGATGGCTTTCTTAGTGTCGTCGCTGGTGTTGAGGAGCCATAGGACGATGAAGAGGGCCATCATCGCGGTGACGAAATCGGCGTAAGCGACTTTCCAGGCTCCGCCATGGTGACCGCCGTGGTGCTTCTTCTTCTTGATGATGATGATGGGCGGCAGCGCCATATCAATGACGCGATTGTCTTTCTGGTCCGACATGTCAGGCCGCCTTTGCGGCGGCGCCGCCCTTAGTCGCTTTTTCGAAGTCCTTGAAGCTGGGGCGGCATTCGGCGGGAATGGAGCGGCGCGCAAATTCGACGGCTAAGACCGGTGCTGCACCTTTCGAAAAGGCAAGGAGCGCAACTCGCAGCGCGTTATAGTACTGGCCTTCCGCATCGACCATTTTGGTCATCATTCCGGCGAGGGGAGAGAGGAATCCGTAGCAGAGCAAGATGCCAAGGAAGGTTCCGACCAGAGCCGCGGCGACCTTGTGGCCAATCTCTTCAGGCGGCCCCCCCAGAGCGCCCATCGTGATGACGACGCCTAGGACGGCGGCGACAATGCCCAGGCCAGGGAGCGCATCGGCAACCGTAGTGAGAGCGGCGATCGGCACTCCCGCCTGGTGGTGATGCACTTCGATGTCGAGTTCCATCATGGAATCGAGCTCGAAGGGCGAGATGGTGCCGGAGAGCGACATGCGAATGGTGTCGCAAACAAAATCGAGCGCATGATGGTCTTTCATGAATTTCGGATATTTCTTGAAGACTTCACTCTTGGAGGGGTCTTCGACATCGGCTTCAAGCTTCGCCATGCCGGCTTTGCGCGCGTAACTGAAGAGATCGAGCAGCATGCGCAAGGTCTCAAGGTAGTACGCTTTGCTGAATTTGCTGCCGCTGAGGATTCCCAGAATGCCAGTAAAGATCTTGATTACGGTGGGGAGAGGGTTAGCGATGAGCAAGGTGCCCAGTGCCGCGCCACCGATAATGACCAGTTCGGCGGGCTGAACAAGCACCATCAGGTTGCCCTTTTCCATGAGGTAGCCACCTACCACGGCACCAATAACGACGACGATTCCGATTATCGAGAACATTACTGGCTCTATCGGACGGCCGGGGTGAAAGCTTTAGGAAAGATCTGTGGGAACGGTTTCGGCTTTCTCCTGGGCTCCGGCTGGGAGAACAGAGGGAAGAGAGACAGCCGCTCCTGCCACGCAGCTCCCGGCGGCTACCAAGGCCCATGTCAGGAGGTATTTGCGGTCGATCAGCGCGCCGGCAAGGATAGGCGCGGCAATCTGACTGACCGACATGATGGATTGCGTTAGCCCCAGGACTACGCCTTGTTCGTCCCGCCCGGCGCTTTGGGTGACTAAACTGGTCACGGCCGGGCGAAGGACACCGATTCCATAGGAACCCAGAGCACTGAAGGCATAGAGCCATCGGTAGTCTTGCGTCAAACCCACTAACGTATAGCCCACCGCGGCGGCGAGGAAGCCACTGAAAACCAGCTTACGTTCGCCGTACCGTTTGACCAAACGTCCGATCAGGCCTCCTTGCAGGATGATTCCCAGGAAGCCGACCCACGCAAAGAGATACCCAACCTCTTTCGGGCCGAAGTTGAAGCGGCGTTGCGTGAACAGGGCGAATCCGCTGATGTACGTGGCAAAGGAGAAGGCGAAGAAGAAGAATTGCAGAAGATAGCGGCTGAGAACCGGACGGCGAAAGTACTCGGCGTATCGGGACAGGTTGAAGATTTGGAGCCTGACTGCCGGACGGGGAGGGCTCCCGCGCGGGGAGCAGGAACCAAGTGCAGAGGATGCTGGTGAAAGAAAGAGCCGCCGCAGCGTAGACGGGGGCGCTATAGCCGAACGTGGAGAGAAATCCTGAAATCGCGGGGCCGATCAGGAACCCGATGCCGAAGGCAATGCCGATTAGCGCGAAAGACTTCGAGCGCTCCTCGGGCTTTGTCACGTCGGAGATGTAGGCTTGTGCGAGCGAGAGGTTCCCAGCGGTTGCGCCGTCAATGATGCGCGAGAGAAAAACCACCCACAGGACTTGTGCTTTCGCGAGGATTAGGAAGCCGATCAAGGTGCCGACCTGGCTGACGATCAGGACCGGCTTGCGTCCGATGCGGTCAGAAATCTGGCCGAGTATGGGTCCGGCGATGAGCTGGCAAGCTGCATAAGAGGCGACCAGAAGACCGACGACGAAAGCGGACGCGCCCATGCGTTCGGAATAAAAGGGGAGGAGCGGGAGAATGATGGCCATTCCCAGAACGTCCACAAGGACAATCAGGAAGATGGGAAGAAGAGGCGAATTGCGCAATACGTATAGGATAGAGGTTTAGGAATCCGAACGACGTGACTGCCTTAATTCTTGCGCTCATCATGCAGGTGGGCGTGCAAAATTGCGCGTGCGACGCGACGCAGCCGGCGACGCTTGAGGCAAAAGGGTGCAGCCTGTGTAAAGTGGCTGAACAGCAGCCGCCGGATGTCGCATTTTTCTTTATCAAAGACGCCAACCCAACGAAACCGAACCGGATGCTGGTTCTCCCTCGTTCGCATTCCGGCGATCCGCGGCCGATGGCGTTGCTGAGCCCGGCCGAGCGAACGGCCTGGTGGACAGCCGCGATTGCGAAAGGTAAGGAGCTTTGGGGCGAGGACTGGGCACTGGCGTATAACGGCGATGAGCGGCGTACTCAGTGCCATGCGCATATCCATGTCGGCAAGATTAGTCCTGAGGCGCAGAAGGATGGATTTGTTGAAGTTTCCGGTCCGGCGGAGATTCCGGTCCCGGCGAATGGGGCCGGGTTGTGGGTGCATCCGGTCGGCAGTAAGTTGTATGTGCATGCCGGTGCACAAGTCACAGAATTCAATTTAGTCAGGTGAATTATGCAGTTACTTGAAATCGCGAAACTTCCTACCGCCGAGAATTCGGCAATTCAGCTTCATTCGACCGACAACGTGGCGGTAGCGCGTGTGCCCCTTGCGCCCGAGGCGGTGCTTCGGATTGAGGGCGAAACTATCCATGTGCGGGAGAACGTCCCCGCCGGGCATAAAATCGCGCTGCGACCGATTGCCGAGGGCGAGATTGTACGGCGGTACGGCCAGAATATCGGGCGGGCCAAGGTGGCGATCGAGCCGGGACAGCATATTCATACGCAAAACCTGGCGTACCAGGAAACGGTATTCGACTACCGGTTTCCGGAAGGGGAGATCGCCTTCCCTGCCCCGCCGCGGGACATGCCGACGTTTCTGGGGTATCAGCGGGAGGATGGGCGCGCCGGGACACGAAACTATATCGCGGTGGTGGCGGCGAGCAACTGCGCGGCACATACGTCAGAGTTGATTGCGGAAAGCTTTGACCCGAGCCGCCTGCCCGCGAACATCGACGGCATTGTTGCGTTTCCGCATGGCGAAGGCTGCGGGATGTCGATCGGACCGGATAGCCAGCAGCTGCAGCGGACGCTTTCAGGAGTGCTGGCGCACCCGAATATCGCGGCGGCTGTAATTTTGGGGCTGGGGTGCGAGGTGAATCAGATAGAGCATTATCTAGGGCCGAACGCGCCGCGGAGCACGCGGCTTGTGGGGCTAACCGTGCAGAACAGCGGCGGGACGAGCGGGGCGGTAAAGGCGGCTCACCGGGAGATCGAGCAACTGCTCGAACAGGCATCGGCGGAGCGGCGGACGGAGATTGCGGCGTCGAAGATTGTGCTGGGGCTGAATTGCGGCGGGTCGGATTCGTTCTCGGGGATCACGGCGAATCCGGCGCTGGGGTACACATCGGACCTGCTGGCCGAATTAGGCGCGACAGCGGTGCTGGCGGAGACAACAGAAATCTTCGGGGCCGAGCACCTGCTGGTAGAGCGGGCTCGCAATCGCGAGGTGGCGGAGAAGCTATTAGGGTTCGTGAAGGGATACAAGGCATACTTAAACCGCTTTGGTGGGAGTTTCGACGACAATCCTTCGCCGGGGAATAAGGCGGGCGGATTGAGCAATATTTTAGAAAAGTCGTTAGGTGCTGTAGCGAAAGGCGGGACATCGACCCTAACCGATGCGGTGGCCTATGCGGAGCGGATCCGAACCCCGGGATTCGTTTTTATGGATACGCCAGGATACGACCCAGTGTCGTTGACCGGATTAGCGGCGGGCGGCTGCAACGTGATTGCGTTCACCACGGGAAGAGGAAGTGCTATCGGATTCCCGTCGGTGCCCGTCATTAAGATTTCAAGTAATACATTCACTTATGAACGCATGAAAGAGAACATGGACATCAATGCCGGGCTGATTGCGGACGGTGAACGGACCGTGAGGCAGGTGGGGAAGGAGATTTTCGACATGGTGTTGCGGGTTGCCTCGGGCGAGAAAACGAAGGCAGAAAAGCTGGGGCATCAGGAATTTGTGCCATGGCGAATCGGGCCGGTAATGTGATGCGGAGTCTTTCTCTTCTTTTAGTGGCCGTTTCGGTATGGGCAGCGCCTCCAGTGAAGAAGGCGGCAGTGAAAGCCAATCCGAAGTTGTCGGCGTTTTCAAAGCCGGCGTTCGAAGATTATGTGCGGCATCTGTTTGTCTGGCCGACGAACATTCAGTTGGAGATTGGAGACCCGAAGCCCGGTCCGATGGCGGGGTTCGATGAAGTCCATGTGCGGGCGTCGCAAGGGAAGGCCAGCCAGGACGAGGTTTTTTACATTTCAAAAGACGGACAGAAGATTGTACGGGGCCAGGTATTCGACATCGCGAAGAATCCGTTTCAGGAGGATCTGAATAAGATCCGGACGGACTTGCGGCCAAGCTTTGGAACCCCGGGCGCGAGTGTGGTGCTGGTAGAGTTTAGCGATTTTCAATGTCCATACTGCCGCGAGGAAGCCAAAGCTTTGCGCGACAACCTGGTGAAGGACTATCCGAAAGATGTGCGTCTGTATTACATGGAGTTTCCGCTTGAATCGATACACCCTTGGGCGAAACCTGCAGCGTTGATGGGGCAGGCCATTTTCCGCTTAAAGCCAGACGCGTTTTGGGATTACCACGATTGGGTTTATGAGCATCAATCGGAGATCACGCTTGATAACTTTGAGAACAAGGCGTTCGAGTTTGCGCAGAGTAAGGGAATCGATGTACTTCAGCTAAAGAGCATGTTGGGATCGAAACCGGTGGAGCAGGCGGTGGAACAGTCGCTGGCGATGGGTAAGAGCTTGAATGTGCAGTCCACGCCAACTTTGTTCGTGAATGGGCGCAGGCTGGCGGGTGCCGTGGAGTGGCGCGAGTTGAAGCGGATTATCGATTACGAAATTGAATACCAGAAGACGGCAAAAAATGCGGGTGAGGATTGCGGGTGCGAAGTGAAAATTTCCTTCCCGGGAAAGAAGTAAAGCTCTAAAGTTCCCAGGCGCACCGCCGATAGAAGGGTGTGGAACAGAAACTGGCCTGGCCGACATTCTTACAGACGACAAAGACCCCGGCGGCCTGGAAATTACCACCCCTGATTCTTCATCCCTTCACGGGTGAGAAAGGTCCGGACCGGCTGCTGGAGGGGTCGCGCGCACAACTGGCAATGCAAGGATTGCTGCCGGATTACGGCGGTGGCGGGGATGAAATTCAGCGCGCGATTCTGGAAGGTAAATACCAGGAGCTGCGGATGCTGGTGTATATCGGGCGTGATCTGCAGCGCTGGGCGGAGCAATGCAACGATTTCGTTTCCCGTGAGCCGAAATTGCGAGGCGAAGGGCTAAAAGAGCAAAGCTTTATTCACCTGTTGGTGGAGACCCCACCGGCGGGGTTCGCGCAGAAGCTGAAGACCTGGGGGATTACGGATCAGCGCGCGATCTTTTCAAGGGCCATCGGGCTGAATAGCTTGTTTGAACAGCCGCCCGCGATGGAGATCGTGAATTGCAAGTTCCTGGAGCACTATCAGAGATTTTCGGACTACTTGTACGTCTGTTACCAGAGCATGCACACGTTTAAGAAAGCAGAAGCGGGACGCTTTGTTTTTGAGATGTATGCATCGGAGGAGTACTCACGCATTCTGGAGGATGGATGGACGTCTCAAGTATAATTTTGGGATGCAATTTCCCCGCATGTTTATGGTCCGCCAGAACTTTCCGGACCGGCGTGTCCACGACATTCCCGGCACCGTCCGCCAGCAGCTTTCGCAAGCCGGGTTTCAAACGCGTCTCGCACCGGGTTCGCGCGTTGCGATTGGGGTGGGGAGCCGCGGGATTGCGAACATCGCGACAATCGTAAGGGCGGTGGTGGCGTTCTGGAAGGATGCCGGCATGAAGCCGTTTCTGTTTCCCGCAATGGGAAGCCATGGGGCCGCAACGGCGGCGGGGCAAGCCGATGTACTGGCGCACTATGACATCACGGAAGCGACCATGGGGTGTCCCGTGATCAGTTCGCTGGAGGTAGTTTCGCTGGGAAATACGCCCGAGGGAATCGAGACCTTCATGGACAAGAACGCTTTCGAGGCTGATGGCGTAATGCTGGTGGGCCGGGTGAAATGGCACACCGATTTCGCCGGGAAGATCGAGAGCGGGTTGTTCAAGATGATGGCGATCGGGCTGGGCAAGTTTCACGGTGCGCAGCGATATCACACCTACGCTTACAACCTCGGTTTGGAAAACGTGATTATCGCAATTGGACGCCAGGTATTGCAGTCGGGCAAGATCTTGGGCGGCCTGGCGATTCTGGAAGATGCGAACCACAACACGGCGCAGTTAACGGCGGTGCCTGTCGAAGAGATGGAGCGGCGCGAGGTGGAACTGCTAGCTCAGGTGAAAGAGTGGATGGGGCATCTTCCCGTCAGCGCGCATATCCTGATTTTGGACCAGATCGGAAAGCCGATTAGCGGGGCGGGGTTCGATACCAAGGTGGGAAATCGCGGTGTGAACGGCGAGTATAACCCGTGGCCGAACACGCCGAAGTTCAACCGGCTGTTTATTCGGGATCTGCATCCCAACAGCTATGGAAACGGCGTGGGTTTGGGGATGGCGGACGTGGTTTGCGACCGGCTGCTGAAGAAGATCGATTGGGTGCCGACATCGATCAATTCGCTGACGGCCTCTTCGCCGGCCGCGGTGCAGACGCCACTGCATTATTCGACGGACCGGGAGTGTCTCGAGCGGATCGCGCCCACGGTTGGGCTGGTGGATCTGGGGGAACTGCGGATTTGCTGGGTGAAGAATACTTTGGAGTTAAACCCTACGATGTTGAGTGAGAATTTCCTGGGAGAGATGCAGGGTAAGACGGGTGTTGAGATTCTGACGGATCCTGCCCATGTGAAATTTGATGATGAGGGGAATCTACCTTTCCTGCAAGAGTTGCACTAGTACTCCTGGCGACCCCATATGGTACGACCCGCACGAGAAAATGAAAGTTTTCTGTTTGCGGCGGTCACAAAATGCCGGCTCGTGAGACTCTCCAATGTACGCGAATAACTCTCAATCGCGTTCTTATGGAGGAAACATGAAGAAATCGGCTTTACAGTTATTACGGGCATGCGGCATGGCCGCGCTTTTCTGCGGAGGTAGCGCGTTCGCCAGCAACGATTAGCTTTTCCGGACCGACCATCACCAGCTTCACCACCACGGCTGGGACCGGAAACGGCTTCAGCGGTACCATCAACTCTAATTTTGATAGCGTCAGCGCGCGGATCAGTAACACCACTATTTCTTGCGGGTCTGAAATCAATTGTTCCGGTTCGGTGGCTAACTTCGAAATGATCGGTGGCGGATTAACGTCCATCACCCCGTTTGCGATTACAATCGACGGTACTTCCAGTGCTGCTGCAACAGGGTCGGTAACAGTCGGCTTTAAAGGATTGCCGAGCAGTAGCTACAGTTTCAACATCGCGTCCGGTGCGTTCACGACCGCGATTACTCCCGTCGGGAGTGTCTTGCCTGCGATTCCAGGCGGCAATTTCGACATCGTCGGTAGTTTGAATCTGGTGATGTCACCAGGCAGCACGATCACTCTGCCGTCCAGTTTTCAAATTGCTTTGGGAAGTCCTTCGCAGGTACCTGAGCCTACCACCGCGTTGCTTTTAGGCGCGGGGCTTGGAGCCGTGGCTTTCATCAAGCGTAAGCGCCGGGTGTAACTCGCTCTAGTTAAGGCCGGCTGGTCCGGGCCCGAATGTTACCTGCGTTTTTCGGGTCCGGCCAGTCAGGCGAAGAATCGTTCCACAGCCTCCAGTTTCGTCGCAAACGCGTAATCGGGAAGGCTGTCGAAGAAAATTTGGCCGTAGCGGGTGTGGGTGATGCGGCGGTCCAGCAGCGACAGAACACCCCGGTCCGAGCGGGAACGGATGAGGCGCCCGAAGCCCTGCTTCAGCGCAATCGCAGCTTGAGGAATCTGATAGTCATAGAACGGGTTGCCTCCGGATTCCCGGATGCCTCGAATCCTGGCGTCTACTACAGGGTCGCTGGGTACCGCGAAGGGGAGACGGTCGATAATGACGCAGCTTAGCTGGTCGCCCTGGACGTCTACGCCTTGCCAAAAAGAGGAGGTTGCGAAGAGAACACAGTTCGGGGTGGCTTTGAATTCTTCGAGCAGCGCGTTTCTGGGGCCGGTGCCTTGCATCAGCGTGGGGTAGTCGATTTCGAGCGACACGCGGTCGTAAATCAGGCGCATCTGGTTGTAGCTGGTAAACAGCACGAAGGCTCGGCCTTGGGAGAGTTCGAGGAGCTTCACGATTTCTTGGGCGGCCAGTTTCGTGAAGGCTGGATCCCTAGGGTCGGGGAGATGCTGCGGAATGTAAAGAAGCGATTGCTTGGCGTAGTCGAAATGTCCAGGGACGATCAGGGTTCGGGCGGATTCGAGCCCCAGGCGTTTTTGGATAAAGGCGAAGTCGCCTGCGACGGCGAGCGTGGCGGAGGTGAGAATCACGCAATCGAGCTTGTCGAAGAGACGCGCGGCCAGAATGCCGGAGACATCGATCGGCGTGGCTTGGAGAAAAGTGCCGCGGCCGCGCTTTTCCATCCAGTAGACATAGGTGGAGTCGTCGGATTCCAGCAGAAATTTCAGGCTCTGGTGGAGGGACTCGGAGCGGCGATAAAGTGGAATCACTTCGTCCTGCGCTTCCTTGGTGAGTTTGAGGGTGAGGGAGACGAGTTCGATCGCGCCCAGGAAGTCTGTGTATTCCTCCTGGCGGAGCGAATCGCGTGAGGTGAAGGCGGCGCGGCCTTCCGTGCCGGGAAGCGAGGAAAAGAAGGCTTGCGCCAGCTCTTCCAGGCGTTCGAGAATGCGGTCAAGTTCAGGCGAGCCGAATTGTTTGAGACGGCTGATCACGGCGACATCGCGGCGGAGTTCGGCTACCTGATAGCTGGAAACGGAAACGCCGAAGTATTGTCCCGCAACGTCTTCAATCTCATGCGCTTCGTCGAAGATGACGGCCCAGTATTCGGGGAGAATCCCGGCAAATTCTTCGTCTTTGAGAGCGAGATCGGCAAAGAAGAGGTGGTGGTTGACAATCACAATGTCGCTTTCAGCGGCACGCTGGTGCATCTTGGTGATGAAGCAGCGCTCAAATTGAGGGCACTTCTGGCCGGAGCAGAGTTCGCGCCGGGCATCGATGCGGGCCCAGGCTGTGGAGTGCTCCGGAAGCGTTTTGATTTCGGCGCGGTCACCGTATTCGGTGGTCTTTTCCCAGTCCTGAATGATCTGAAAATCGGCGACTTCTTCCATGCCGGTGAGAACCAGGTCGCGTTCGGCGTCATAGATCTTTTGGCGGCAGGCGTAATTGCCCCGGCCCTTCATATAGCTGACGAGCAGGGGCCGATCAAAGTGCTGCTGGAGGAAGGGAATGTCTTTGTAAAAGAGTTGTTCCTGAAGGTTCTTGGTGCCTGTGGAGACGACGACGCGTTTGCCGGAGAGCAGCGCGGGCACCAGATAGGCGAGCGATTTGCCAGTGCCCGTGCCGGCTTCAACGATCAGATGTTTCCGGTCGGCGATGGCGGATTCAACGGCTCTGGCCATCTCAACCTGTCCGGCGCGGTACTCAAAATTGGGATGCCACTGAGAGAGTGCGCCATTTCGGCCGAAAAACTGACCGGCTCCGCTGGCGCTAAGTTGCGAGCGCATCGGCACGCCGGGCGATTTGATAAATTCGAATGCGATGATAAATGGCCCGCATTAGTGCGATGGTGGGGACGGAAAGAAACGTTCCTTCTATGCCGCCGATTTCGCCGCCCGCGAAAACGCCCAAAATCACGAAGAGCGGATGAAGTTCAATGCCGGAACTCATGAGGCGGGGCGAGATGACGTAGTCCTGAATCATGCGATAAGACGGCAAGGAATGCGACCACCCCAAGAACATGGCCGCCCGGTGAGCACGGTGACGGAGATGATCACAAGGGCGGCGAGCAGTGGCCCAACCAGCGGAATAAATTCGAGCGGAAACGCGATAGAGGCGAGCAAAGTGGCGTAGGGAACACCCATAAAGCTGAGAACAATAGCGAAGGTAATGAAGGTGATCGCGCAGAGAGTAATGAGGGCGCGCACGTATTGCAGAAGCATAACGTGGACATCGGAGAGTATTTGCTTGACGAGTTCCTGGTTCACGCCGGGATCAACCATGCTGACAATTTCGTCGCGCATCATACGGCCATCCTTCAGGATAAAGAAACTAAGCACGGGGATGATGACCAGATAAATGAGGTTGGTAGAGGCCCGGAGAACCTCAATAGTAATCTTTGGAAGGAAGGCGACGAACTCATTGTAGTGCTTATAAACGTAGCTCTCGATGGTGCCGATTATGGTTTGTTGAAGGGAACTTACGGCGCCCGACACGGACGCGGCGGGAGGAGTTTTGAGCTTTTCCAGAAACTCCGGGGCGCGCTGGGAAAGCGATGCGGCTTGTTCCGCGGCTTGCGAGCCGATTTCAACGCCCAGGAATACCAGCAACCCGATCAGCGCGAGGTACACCAGGGCAAGCGCCGGCGTGCGGGAACGGCTGGAAAGGTGGCCGTTGATGAAGTCCACAAGCGGGTAAAGCAGATAAGCGAAAAGAATGGAGATGGTAAGGATGAATAACGTGCCCCGGATCATATAGATCACGTAGAGCAGCAGCAGGACAAGCGCCGAGGTCCAGGCGTAGCGAGCGGCTTTCGAGCTGAGTCCTATCATGTGGTTAGCGTAGCAGTTGGTATATAACATTCACCATGGACAGACGAGGGTTCCTGATAGCGGCTGGTGCGTGTTTGGCAAGAGCGGCCGGACAGCTTCCGGCGAACGAGAATGTAAAGTGGGCGGTGAGCGCAAATCTGTGGAACAGGTTTCCCGGTCCGTTAACCGACATTTTGGACGTTATGCGGGATACCGGGTTCGTGGGAATCCGGCTGACGCAATTTCCCGGCATCTTGAAGACCTATGACGTTACGGCGTCGACACTCGAACGGGAGCTAAGCAAGAGAAAGTTGGAAGTGGCGACAATCTCTTTCAACGGACCGGCGCAGGATGCGGCTCAGCATGAGAAATATCTGGCGTCGGCGAAGGAGGCCATGCAGTTTTTGGCTCAATTTGGGGCTCGGCATCTGGTCGTATTCTCGCCCGCCAGACCCGCGCTGACTCCCCCGGGTGGAGTGGCCATTCCTGTTCCCGATTCTCAATTCCGGACCATGTGCGACGGCTTCAACAAGTTGGGAGAGTTGGCGCGAAGCATGGGATTCCAGGCCGGACTGCATAACCATATGGACCAGATGGTGGAGACATCGGCGGAAGTGGACCGGTGCATGGCGCTCACTGATCCGGCATTGTTTGGCTTTTCGCCGGACACGGCGCACTTGTATTTGGGCGGATCGGACGTTCCGGCGGTGCTGGGGAAGCATAAATCGCGAGTGAAGTTTCTGGATTATAAAGATGCGCGTTGGACCGAGGCCAGCCCTCAGCTGACACGATCCGCGCGGTTCTTGTCGAGCATCTATGACTTGGGAGATGGGGCGATAGACTTCGTGGCTTGTCACAGGGTGCTCAAGAGTATTGGGTATAAAGGTTGGATTTGCGTGGATCTGGACACCGCGCGAAAGGGTCCGCGGGCGAGTTATGAGCGATGCGGACAGTACGTGGTCAGCAAGTTGGAGCCGATCTACAAATGATGCATCGCCGAGATTTTTTGGTTGGAGGAGTGACCGTGAGCACATTGGCAGCCGCGACACCGTATCGAATTTTGGATCCGCACGTCCACGTGTTTAAGCACGATCCGCAGTTTCCGTTCGCGAAAGGAGCGACGCCTCCTAAGGAGGACAGGACTCCGGAAATGCTCCTGGCGCTGATGAAGGCGAACGGGGTATCAAAGACGGTGATCATTCAGGTGCGGCATTACATGTTCGACAACAGTTATCTGGCGAGCGTGCTAAAGCAGTATCCCGGGACCTTTCAGGGCGTTGCGCGAGTGGATCCAGAAAGTGCGGGCGCACCGGACGACCTGGCGCGGTTAACGGCACAAGGATTTCGCGGGGTAAGGCTGAGTCCAGCGGCGGACGCGTCAGGCGATTGGATCGAAGGGCCGCTGATGCAACCATTATGGAAGCGGTGCGAGGAGTTACGCGTGCCGATGACGATCCTGGCGCCGATTGGGCGAATGCCGGCTATCGGGAAGTTGGCGGACCGGTATCCGGAGTTGACAGTGGTGATCGATCATATGGCTGATTGCCCTGTGGACCAACCGGCAGAGTTAGAGAAGCTGATTGCACTAAAGCGGCATGACCGGTTATTTGTGAAGGTTTCGCACACCTGGCAGTTATCGAAGCAAAGTTACCCCTGGCGCGATGCGCAGGAACATGTCAAGCGTCTGCATGCGGCATTTGGGCCGGAGCGTCTGATGTGGGCCACCGATTGGCCGGTCAGTTTGCCGCATGCAACTTATGAGCAGACACTGCGGGTGGTGCGGGACGATATGCCTTTCCTCAATGCGAGGGATAAAGAGTGGATGTTGAGTAAGACGATCGAGCAGGTCTGGCCGTTCGCCTAGGGGTTCGGCTCTATCGGAGGAGGCAAGCGCTCCACTTTTACGCTGGTGATGCGGTTTCGCTCTACGGCTTCCACCGTGAAGCGCCGGCCATCGTGTTCCACTGATTCGCCCGGGACGGGAATATGGCCTAGCCTGTAAAGCAAGTAGCCCGCGAGCGTTTCGTACCCTGTGCCGGTTTCGAGTTCGGTGGCGAATTGCGTTTCGAAGTCGCGGATTTGGGTGGCTCCGTCGAGAGTCAGTTCGGCGCTTTCGGGTTGCGCAAGTTTGGGAGGGTCGTCAAACTCGTCTTCGATTTCGCCAACGATTTGTTCGAGGACATCCTCCACTGTCAGGAGTCCGGAGATGGTTCCGAATTCGTCGACAACCATGGCCATATGCGTCTGTTCGGAGCGGAAGTCGTTCAGCATCTGGAAGAGGGGCTTGGTTTCCGGCACAACCATGAATTTGCGCATAATGTGGCGGATTTCGAACTGCCGCGGGGTGCGGCCGGCGCGCAAAGCCACACGCCGCTCCTGCCAAAGATGCAGCATGTCCTTGAAATAGAGGATGCCGACGATCTGGTGAGGCTCCTTCTCATAGACGGGAAGACGAGAATGCTGCTCCTCGCTCATGGTGTCGAGTACCTGATCGAGTGAGGCCGTGGCTTCTATGGAAACCATCTGGTTGCGGGGGATCATGATCTCCCGTACCGAAAGGTCGTCGAGATCGAGAACGTTGTGGATCAGGTCGTCCAGGCCTTCGCGCAGATGGCCGGAGCCGCGGCTGGAGCTGACGATCAGGCGCAGCTCCTCGGGCGAGTGTCCGCCGGCATGAAGACGCTGTGTGACGCCCAGCGTTGCCGTAATGGCGGCTGCCGAACGCCCGATGACAGCAATGAAGGGAGCCGCGATTCGGGTGAAAACGATCAGGATTGGCGCGACCGTAACCGCAAGCCTGTCGGCTTTCGCAATGGCAAGATTCTTCGGGACTACTTCTCCGATGACGACGTGGGTGAACGTCATGATGAGGAAGGCAGCCGCGAAGCAGAGGGCGTGCAAGCCTCTTGACAGAACGGGCGAGGGCCACGCGCTGAGAACCGGGCCGATTACTTTGACCGTGAGTTCGTAAAGGGTGCTTTCACCGGCCCATCCCAATCCAAGGCTGGCGAGCGTTACCCCAACTTGTGTAACCGAAAGCAATTGTTCGGGCTTGGCGATAAGGCTCAGGGCTACTTTCGCTCCGGGGTTTCCGGTTTCGGCGAGCTGGCGAAGGCGCGAATCACGCACCGAAAGAAGCGACACTTCAGCGGCGGCGAAAAACGCGTTGATGAGCACGATCGCGGCCAGCAGCAGAAGGCGGAAGCCCAGGAACGCGCCTTGCAGATCTTGCATGACCTTTCAGGTTAATGCACGGCGGCTTTGGAGGGGCGGGCTTTCTTCATGATGAACACGCAGGGGACGAGAACAGCCGCGCCGATGGACAGAAGATAGAAAACATCCATATAGCTCAAGAAGATTGCTTGCCGGCCAATGATGTTCGAGAGAACACCATAGGCCTGGTGGGAAGCCTGGTCCTGCGTAGAGCCAAGTGCTGTGAGGCGGTTGGTTGTGCCCGCAATCATGGTGCGGAAGGCGGAACTGGTGCCGTCGGCATGCGCGCTGAGAACGCTCTGATGATATTGCGCGCGGCGCGCGAGCAGCGTGGTCACCAGCGAGATGCCGACACTGCCGCCGATGTTGCGAGAGAGATTCGTCATACCGGAGATGGCGTTGCTTTTCTCGCGAGGCATGCCGATGTACGCAACCGTTTGGATCGGAATGAAAAGGAACGCAAGGCCGGACGCCTGCAGGATGCGGGCCCACACGGCCTGGCTAAACGAGATATCGAGATTGAGCCGGCTAAGGTGAAACAGGCCAATGGAGGTGATCAGGAAGCCGAGCGAGATCATATATCGCGCGTCTACCTTTGAAATCAGGATGCCGACCGCGGGCAGGAGCAGGATCACAGCGACACCTCCGGGTGAGAGCACCATGCCCGCTTCCTGCGCGGTATATCCGAAAAGCTGCTGGAGCATCTGAGGAACCAGCAGAGTGGTGCCGAACAGAACGATTCCGAGCATGAACATCGCAATATTTGAGATGAGGAAGCCCCGGTTCTTCAGGAGCCGCAGCTCGATGATGGGATGCTCGTGATTCCATTCCCAGAAGAAGGCGAAGATGAGGCCGAAGGCGGCGAGCAGGCTCCACGTGGTGATGAAGCTGGAGGAAAACCAGTCGTCCCGTTCGCCTTTGTCGAGGACAACCTGCAGCGCGCCCAACCCCAGGGCGATCATGGCGAGGCCGACGTAATCGATCCGGATGCCCGACTTACGGTTGCCGCGAAGATACGGCGGATCTTCGACGAGTTTGTGGGTGAGCAGCAGCGAGAGAATGCCGACAGGGATGTTGATGAAGAAAATCCAGCGCCAGTCATAGTTGTCGGTGATCCAGCCGCCCAGCGTGGGGCCAATCGCGGGAGCACTGACGACGGCAATTCCATAGACCGCGAAAGCCATCCCGCGTTTTGCGGGCGGGAAAGTGTCGGCAAGAATGGCCTGTTCGCTGGGCGCAAGGCCGCCCCCACCTAAGCCCTGCAGAACTCGGAAGAAAATCAGCATCGGCAGGTTCGGTGCGATGCCGCAGAGGAAAGAACTCACGGTGAAGACGCCCACGCACGTCATATAGAACCGCTTGCGGCCGAAAAGCGTAGAGAGCCAACCGCTGAGCGGGAGAATGATGGCGTTCGAAACCAGATAGGACGTGAGCACCCACGTGCTTTCGTCCTGGCCGGCGGAGAGGTTACCGGCAATGTGCGGAAGTGACACGTTGGCGATGGAAGTATCGAGCACCTCCATAAACGTCGCCATGGTGACGGTGAGCGCGATGGCCCACGGATTATACCGGGGTGTCCATGTGTCCGCTCGAGCTGTTGTAGCCGTGGCCACTATTGCAGCCAGACTTTAGGTTCGACGGACATCCCGGGGCGCAGGCGGTGATCGTTGTTCTCGCCGTCCTTCAGGCGAATGCGCACAGGTACCCGCTGCACGACTTTCACGTAGTTTCCCGTCGCGTTTTCCGGCGGAAGCAAGCTGTACTTGGCCCCGGTGGCGGCAGCGAGGCTCTGGATGTAACCTTCGTACTTGCGGTCGAATGCATCCACCTTGATGGTGACGCGTTGACCTTCACGCATACGCCGGAGTTGCGTTTCTTTGAAGTTCGCTGTGATCCAGATGTCATCAAGCGGTACGACGGCCAAGAGTTCCTGGCCGGGACTGACGCGCATGCCGGCTTCGACGCTCTTCTTGCCGATAATCCCATTGGCGGGCGAAATAATTTTGGTGTATTGCAGGTTCAGAAGCGCCTGATCCACGGCGGCTTTGTTACCCAGAACGTCAGCGCGGCGGCTTTCAGTATTGGCTCGCTGGATTGCCACATTACGCGGGGCATTGACGCGGGCTTGTTCCTCGCGGGCGCGGGCCTGGGCTACTTCGGCCTTGTGCTGATCAATGTTCTTGAGTTCCGCATCGGCTTTTGCCTGATTGGCCTCAACGGTGGCTTGCGAAGCCTTAGCGGCGGTAACCTTCGCCTCATATTGCTCGCGCGAAACCTCGTCCTTGTCGACAAGAACTTTGTAGCGGGCCACTTCGGCGACATCGTTGATGTGGTTGGCCTGGGCCTGACGCACGTTGGCGAGAGCGGTGGCGTAGTCGGCTTCAGAAGCTGCGACTGTAGCAAGTGCGCTGGTCACGTCGAGCCGCGTGGTGGATGCGGTTGTGGTGTTCTGGGTGGTCGTGATCGGGACGTTAGGATTTTGCGCGGTGAGTTGCGCTCGCGATTGGGCGAGTGTGGCTTCCGCCTGCTCGCGAGAAACCTGATAATCGCGAGGGTCGAGAGCGATGAGCACCTGGCCGGCTTTGACGGGGTAATTATCTTCGACGTAAACATTGGTGACGGTGCCTGCGATTCGGCTGGAGATGGAATCGATATGGCCATCGACTTCGGCGTCGTCTGTCGATTCGTAGGAATCGAGATAGCCGTAAAGTACGACCCCGCCGAACGCGAGGGCGCCAATCACGATGACTACGATGAGAATAGTCAGCGGGCTAATTCGCTTCTTGGGTTTGTCTTTCTTGTCGTCGCCGTCTTTTTTGTCGTCCTTCTTATCCTCTTTTTTGTCGTCGCCTTCCTTCTTCTCGTCTTGCTTTGACGCTTCGTCGCGCATCTTTTGCTGCTCATCGCGGAGGCGCTGTTGTTCATCACGCAGACGTTGCAGCTCATCGCGCAACTGTTGAGCCTCGTTCGGGTAATTGGGGTCGAACGGTTCGGCCATTTACTTCCCTCCCTTTAGGAACTGACGGATATTCTGTTCGGCTTCACCGAGTGAGCGGGCAAGGGTCACTTTGGCGAGATTGTGGGAATAAACAGCAGAGATGTAGTCGTTGTTCGCGGTGGCGACGGATTCCTGAGCTTGGGTGACTTCGACGGTATCGGCAACACCAGCGGCGAAGCGGTCACGTGCTTGGGTCAATGTTTCAGCGGCGAGACTGACGTTGCTCTGCGCGACCACAACCTGGTCGGCCGCGCTTTCGAGATCGAGAAAGGCATTGCGCACGTCGTAATCCACGCGGCCGCGAACGTCTTCGGCTTCCGCTTTGCGCTGCTGCAGCGCGGCATCGGCCTGCAAGATGTCGCCCTTTACGCGAGTTCCCTGATAGATGGGAAAGTTGAGGCTCGCATTAAAGGTGAAGGTTCCGTGGGATTGCGAGGGGTTGGTGCCAATGGCGCCATAATCGGTTGTGAAGCCAAGCGTGGGGTAGCGTTCCGCCTTGGCGGCTTTGACCACCAATTCAGCGGCGCGGACTTGAGAAGTTGCCGCTTGCAGGTCGGCGCGTTGCAAATAGGCGCGATCAAGAGCATTCACCAGCGTGAGGCCTTCAAGCGGCGTGTAAGGCATCTCATCGGCCAGGACAAAAGGCTGGCCCAATGGAAGGCCGATGATGCGGGCCAAGGTCAGGCGGTCTTTGTCATAATCAGCCTGCAGTGAGCGGAGCCGCTGCTGCTCTGTTTGAAGTTCGACGCGGGCGCGGTTGGCATCGATGCGGGCGTTAAGCCCGGCTTTGTTGCGGTCAGCGGCCTGCTGATAGACGGCTTGCGCGGTATCAACCTGAGCACGGGCGGAATTTAAACGGGCAAGAGCGGCGCCAACCTGAAGGTAAGAACCACCAATGGCGAGCACGACTAAGTCGCGAGCGTCTTTCGCGGTCAATTGAGTGGCTTTGACATTCTCCGAAGCCGCGCGAAGGTTGCGGAGCTTAACTAAATCAGCAACGGTCTGGGTGAGGGTAGCTCGGAGATCGAAGTAATTGTAGGGTCCAACGATGGACGGTGTGCGAACACCCGGAATGCTGAAACGGAAACCAAGGGCTTGCAGGTTCGTCTGTTGCACATCTTCGCGAAGCACTCCGCTGATGTTCGGCAACAGAGCGTTAAGCGCTTCATAGCGCTGGCCTTGGGCGGACCGAATGCTTTGAGATTGAACCAGAGTACCTAAGTTGTATTGAAGGCCAAGTTTCAGCGCGTAATCGAGCGTAATGGGCACAACGGTGCCAGTGTTGGTTCCTGTGGGTACGCTACCCTGATACGGGCCGTTGACAATCACCGTACTGTTGATCAAATTCACGCTATTCGTGCCGCCCGCGTTGACTGTCGACTGATTTGTATTCACACTTCCCGTTTCCCCAGTTCGGCCGGAAAGCGGCAACTGGCGAGCGGAGGAGGAGCCTTGCCCGGACTGCTGGTTGGGGGCTTGAGCTAAGAGGGCCGGAGAAGCCAGCAGGGCGGAACAGAACAGCAATTTGTTCATGATGCAGTAACGTCCATGACGCTTATTGTGGAGCTAATTTCTTTCATGCCAAAGAAAGAGATGCGCGTTTGCGGACAGATTCTTCAAACTTCGTCGAAAAAATGAGCAAGTGCTCATTTTTCGCAAAGTCACGCGCGTGTGACAAACGTTACAACTTAGTTAAAGTGTCCCAATTTTGTGCTGGACATTCTGGCGATTGTTCTCATACTTGATCCCGCAAGGAGGTCTTTATGACCAAACTCACCATCCCTGGCCCCGCTGTACTTCTGGCAGGCATAATTCTCAGCGCAGGTTACTCATCGGGAGCGATCCTGCTCAACGTCACAGCCGGCGCACCCCAATCGATTGTGGAAGGAAACGCAACAACAGTTACGTTCACCGTGACGAATCCGAATGTTCAGACCTATATTCTGGACTACGCTATCGCCGTAATTACCGGTCCCAAAGGAGATGATTTTTTGCAGTTTGACAGCGTGAGCTTCCCGACGCTATTTCCGTTCAATATCCCGCAAACGTTCACATACGGGGTTTCGAACCCCACTGGTGACACCAGCGATCCGGATAACGGGCTAAATACGATTGCATTCGAGATAGAAGCGAGCCCCGCGACAGCGGGTTCCCTTCCACAGTTTCTGACAGCCAAGGGTTTGGGATTTTTCGTATTCCGGTCCACAGGCGGATCACTTGCGACAACTGGGCCGAATGCGCAGACGTTGGCGGATCTGAACGCGTGCAGTGCAGCGCCGGCCGCGAACCCGGCAAATCCGTGCCCCAATCTAGCGGGCGACCCTCATCTTTATGATGTCCCGACAGACCTTGCAGCGACAGTGGTGGGCATTCCGCAGCCCGCATTAACAACTGTGAATCTGCAGGACGCGCCGGAACCTTCCACCGCCGGCCTTGCCGCTTGCGGGATGCTGGCGCTTTTGGCGGCACTGCGGTATCGCTCGCGTTAATTCTCGCGTTAGCTTGGAATATAAGTAAATTCGTTCGTCAGATTGCCCGTGTTGCTTGTGCCTGCGGGTTCGAACAGCATCACTTCGACTTCAGATTCCGCGACGGGCCGGTGCTCCACTCCTTTCGGAACAATCAGAAACTCCCCCTCCTTGAGTTCAACCGGGCGGTCGCGCAGGTCCATACGGAAACGTCCGCGGACCACCAGGAACAATTCATCCTCATTTTGGTGGTGATGCCACGGGAACTCTCCCTGGAATTTCACCAATTTGACATGCTGCCCGTTTAGCTCTCCGACAATTTTCGGCTGCCAGTGCGCATCTATAGCAGAGAACTGTTGAGCGAGATTTACTGTCGTCATAACTCGCAGGTTAACGCGCGGGCTATGCTGAAAGGGCGAGGCAAATAAATGAATCATCTGAAAGAACTGGCGAATTACGGGCAATCGGTTTGGCTGGATTACATCCGTCGCAACATGTTCTCGAGCGGCGAACTGAAGAAGTATGTGACTGAGGATGGGCTGCGGGGCATGACGTCCAATCCGGCGATCTTTGAGAAGGCGATCACGGGAAGCGACGATTACGCAGAGTCTTTGAAAGAGGCCCAGGAGAAGGGCACCTCAGACCCGATGACCTTGTTCGAGACGCTTGCAGTCCCCGATATTCAGCATGCCGCGGACGAGTTGAAGCCGGTTTACGAAGAAACGAAAAAGCTGGATGGCTACGTGAGTCTTGGAAGTATCCCCCTACCGGGCTCGCGATACTGAGGGCTCACTTGGCGATGCCCGGCGGCTGTGGAAGGACGTGAATCGCCCCAACTTGATGGTCAAAATTCCGGGAACACCGGAGGGTGTTCCGGCGATTGAGCAATTGATCTCCGAAGGGATCAATATCAATGTCACGCTGCTGTTTTCGAACGAAGCCTACGAGCGTGTCGCGTTAGCTTATCTTTCGGGATTGGAGAAGCACGAAGGCGATTTAAGCGGGATCGCAAGCGTGGCGAGTTTCTTCATCAGCCGGATCGACGCCGCGATCGACGGCATGCTCCAGAAGCAGGTGGAGAACATGGCGGACGAGAGCGAGCAGCAAATGGCGAAGAGTCTGATGGGAAAAGTGGCCATCGCGAACGCGAAGCTGGCCTATCAAAAGTTTAAGGAACTGTTTTCGGGCCCCCGTTGGGAGAAGCTGAAAGCGCGCGGGGCACAACCGCAGCGGCTGCTTTGGGCTTCCACCAGCACCAAAAACCCGAACTACCGGGATGTGATGTATGTCGAAGAGCTAATTGGGCCGATGACGGTGAACACCATGCCGCCTTCCACATTCGACGCGGTTCGCGATCACGCGCAACTGCGCAACAGCATCGAGGAAAACCTCGACGCGGCTCGCTCCACAATGGCGAACTTGGCCAAAGCCGGCATCGACATCAATGCGGTTACGGACAAGCTTCTGGTGGACGGCTTAAAGCTGTTCAGCGATGCATTCGACAAGCTATTGAACGCGCTTGATTCGCGCTGCCAGGTGGGCGTGAAGCCCAAGACAGAAAACCAGACTTATAAACTGTCGCCCGAAGCGGAGAAGAAATTGAAGTCGTCGCTTGAGGAGTGGCAGACCACGGGTTTGGTGCGCCGTATGTGGGCGGGAGATCCCGCCGTTTGGACTGGGCATGATGAAGGCAAGTGGCTCGGCTGGCTGACTGTGACAGAAGACCAGCTGGCACATCTGAATCACTTAAACGAAGTTGTGGACCAGGTAAAGCAGGGCGGCTTTACGCACGCGGTTCTGCTCGGAATGGGCGGCAGCAGCTTGTGTGTAGAGGTCCTGGAGAAAACGTTCGGGAGCGCTCCCGGTTTCCCACAAATGCATGTTTTGGATTCGACGGACCCGGCCCAGGTTCGAGCGGTGGAGCGGGAGATTGACATTGCGAAGACGCTCTTCATCGTTTCCAGCAAAAGCGGCAGCACCTTGGAGCCGAATATCTTCAAGCAGTATTTTTTTGAGCGGGTGGCCCAAACTGTAGGGGCCGGTAAGGCGGGCAGACATTTCTTCGCGATTACGGATCCCGGTTCGAAGATGGAGCAGGTAGCGAAAAGCGACAGCTTCCGGTGTGTGTTCCATGGGTTGCCTTCCATCGGGGGCCGCTATTCGGCGTTGTCGAATTTCGGGATGGTGCCGGCTGCGGTGATGGGCATCGACTTCTCGAAGCTGCTGGACAAGACCGAGGAGATGGTCCACAGCTGTACCAGCTGCGTGACGGCGGACCACAATCCGGGCGTGATCCTGGGCACCATTCTCGGCACGTTGGCGAAAGATGGGCGGGATAAAGTGACTCTGGTCACCTCGCCCGCAATTGCGGACTTAGGCGCGTGGCTGGAGCAATTGATGGCCGAATCCACGGGCAAAGAGGGGCATGGCCTGATACCGGTGGATCGGGAGCCGGTGGGCAATTCGTCCGTTTACGGGAAGGATCGCGTCTTCGTCTATATTCGTTATGCGCCGGAGCCGGATGCGGATCAGGATGCAGCGATGAATGCCCTGGCACTCGCGGGGCAACCGCTGGTGCAGATCACGATGGAGGACAAGTATGATCTGGGCCAGGAGTTCTTCCGCTGGGAAGTGGCGACGGCGGTCGCGGGGTCGATCATCGGGATCAATGCGTTCAATCAGCCGGATGTGGAAGCAAGCAAAATCGCCACGAAAGAACTGACCACGCAGTACGAGAAGAACGGGAGCTTGCCGGCGGAGACGCCGATTTTTGAAGCAGCGGGCATCAAGCTGTTTGCGGATCAGGCGAACGCGGAAGGTCTTGGAAAGAAGCAGAGCTTGGGTGCTTACATAAAAGCGCATCTGGACCGCCTACAGCAGGGCGATTATTTTGCGCTGCTGGCTTACGTAGAGATGAACTCGCTGCATGATAAGCAGTTGCAGAGCATCCGAACGGCGGTTCGCGATCACAAGAAGGTGGCTACGTGTTTGGGCTTCGGTCCGCGCTTCCTGCATTCGACGGGGCAGGCTTATAAGGGCGGGCCGAACACAGGTGTGTTCCTGCAGGTAACTTGCGACGACGCGGAAGATTTGGCCGTGCCCGGGCAGAAGTATACGTTCGGCGTAGTGAAAGCGGCGCAGGCCCGTGGCGATCTGGCGGTTCTGGAAGAGCGGAAGCGGCGGGCGTTGCGAATCCACATCGGCAAAGACGTGCACGAAGGTCTCGCGGTGTTGGAAGCGGCGGTTCGGGAAGCGTTGGCTTAAGGCAAGTTGAACGGAGGACATAACGATGCAGATGGGAATGGTGGGGCTGGGAAAGATGGGCGCGAATATGACGCGCCGTTTAATGCACGGCGGCCATGAAATGTTCGGGCTGGATTTGGATCAGAAGGCAATCGATGCCCTGAAGAAGGATGGCGGCAAAGGCTCTACCGAGATGAGCGAGTTCATCGGTATGATGGCGAAACCGCGAACGGTATGGATGATGGTGCCCAGCCGGTGACGCAACGGAAAAGATGGTGATGGCGCTCTCCGAGCATTTGGAGGCGGACGACACAATTATCGACGGCGGCAATTCGTACTACAAGGACGACGTGCGGCGGTCGAAAATGCTTTCCGAGAAGGGCATTCATTACTGCGACGCCGGGACCAGCGGAGGAGTGTGGGGGCTGGAACGCGGATATTGCCTGATGATCGGTGGCGAGAAGGACGTGGTGGAACGGCTGAACCCGATTTTCAAAACGCTCGCTCCGGGAATGGGCGATGTTCCGCGCACAGGTGGGCGTCCCGCAGGCAAGGGTACCGCTGAAGAGGGTTATCTGTATTGCGGCCCGATTGGTGCGGGGCACTTTGTGAAGATGATTCACAACGGAATTGAATACGGGCTGATGCAATCGTTCGGCGAGGGCTTCGACATCTTGAAGAATGCGAACTCGAAGGAGCTGCCGGAAGACCTTCGTTATGAGTTGGACCTGGGAGAGATTGCGGAAGTCTGGCGGCGCGGGAGCGTGGTTTCGAGCTGGCTGCTTGGATTTGGCCGCAATGGCGCTGATTGAGAATCCAACGCTTTCGAATTACACAGGGTTCGTTCACGATTCAGGCGAAGGGCGATGGACCATCATGGCCGCGCTGGAAGAGGCGGTTCCGGCAGACGTGCTGGCGACCTCCCTTTATGCAAGGTTCCGGTCGCGGCAGGAGCATACGTTCAGCGATAAGATGCTGTCGGCGATGCGGAACAAGTTCGGCGGGCATATTGAGCAGAAGGCGGAGAGTTCGGGAAGCTGATGGAGAGCTTCGAACGGGATGCCGCGAAGCCGGCCGATAGTTGTGTTCTGGTAATCTTCGGGGCGGCGGGTGACTTAACGTCTCGCAAGTTGATTCCAGCGCTATACAACCTTGGGAAGAGCGGTCATATCCCCAAGGAGTTCGCCGTGGTCGGGTTCGCGGTAGACGATCTGACCGTAGAACAGTTCCGCGATAAGGTTCGAAAGGATATTCAGCAGTTTGCGCCGGAGCCGATCGACCACGCCCTGTGCGATTGGCTGATCGAGCGAATCTATTATTTGCGGGGCGACTTCCGGGATTCGGCGAAGTTTAACGCCCTAAAGGAGTTGCTGGCCCAGGTGGATGAGCGGCATCATACGCCAGGAAATTACTTTTACTATTTGGCGACAGCTCCGCAGTTCTTTTCGGAAGTCATTCACAAGTTGGGCGAAGCGGGGTTGACAAAAGAAGAGCCTGACAAGTGGCGGCGGGTGGTGATCGAAAAGCCATTCGGCAGCGATCTGGAATCGGCGAAGGCGCTGAATTGCGATATCGCGCAGGTGTTGACCGAAAAGCAGATTTACCGGATCGATCATTACTTAGGAAAGGAAACGGTCCAGAATATCCTTGTGTTCCGGTTTTCGAATGGGATTTTCGAGCCTGTTTGGAACCGGCGTTATATCGACCACGTGCAGATTACCGTGGCCGAGGAGTTAGGGGTGGAGAGGCGCGGCGGATATTACGATCACGCGGGAGCCCTGCGGGACATGGTGCCGAACCATATTCTGCAACTGGTAACGCTGACGTCAATGGAGCCGCCGATTTCGTTCGCCGCCGATGCCGTGCGCGACGAGCAGGCAAAGATTTTGCATGCAATCCAGCCATCGAGCCCGGAAGACGTGCTGACACGCGCGGTGCGTGGGCAGTATGGCGAAGGCATGGAGGACGGGACGGTGGTACCTGGCTATCGTAAGGAGCCTTTCGTTGCCGCGGAGAGCCACACGGAGACGTTTGTCGCGCTGAAGCTGATGATCGACAACTGGCGATGGGCGGATGTTCCGTTCTATATCCGGACGGGCAAGCGGATGCCAAAGCGGTTGACCGAAATCGCCATTCAGTTCCGGCGCGCGCCGTTTGTGTTGTTCCGCGACACACCTGTCGAGAAGTTGAGCCACAACCTGTTGGTGATGCATATTCAGCCGGACGAGGGCATATCGCTTCGGTTCGGGGCGAAGGTGCCGGGTCCCACGGTGCATGTGGGAAGCGTGAATATGGATTTCAAGTACGTCGATTACTTCGGCAGCGAGCCGAGCACCGGATATGAGCGGCTGTTGTACGACGGGATGATTGGGGACGCCACCTTGTTCCAGCGGGCCGACATGGTGGAGGCGGGTTGGAACATTGTGTCACCGGTAATCGATGTCTGGAAGGCGCTGCCGGCGAGATCGTTCCCGAATTATGAAGCGGGGAGTTGGGGTCCGCGGGAGTCGGATGAGTTACTGCGGCGGGATGGACGGCGGTGGCGGGATATCGATTAAGTAAGGGATCTTAGGAACCCTAAAGCGTTCAGTATTTGAGGAACAGGTTCGCGGAAGCAGCAGTCACTTTGAGTTTGGTTCCGGCCGGAAGCTTAATTGGCTCCGCGTATTCGTAAGTCAAGCCATGGTAATCGCGTAGCCAGATCAGGTGTTCGACCGTGCCATCCGGTCGGGTGGCTTGGGCTTCGAGCGGGGCGCTGGGTTGGATGGCGGTAATCGTGACAGCGTGGTCGAGTGTCAGGGTTCCCGTGAGGCGCAGCACTGCTTCCGGCGGGTGGCCCTTGCCCTCCGGCGCGCCGCCTTCCACCCATTGGACGATACGATCCATTTCTGGCTGTGCCAGGCTTTGGCTGTTCCTGAATTCGCCTACTCCGCGCATTGCGCCCCACGGCGGCATCTTGCGGCTAAGGACCTGGTCCCGAATCGCTTTCGCCCACGGTCTTACCTCTTCGTAAGTGGAAAGCGGCACGCTGCCTGAAGCATGACAACTCAGGCAGCGGGCCGCCAGGATTCTGGAGATTTCGGCGTTGTACGTAAGCTTGGTCGTGATCGGATCATGCGCCCAGAGTATTGTGGGCACGACCGCAATAAGGACCAAGGCCTTCATTTACTCGAGTACAGCGGGCGCGGGAGCCTTCTTGCGCTTCGGGAAGAGCGTAGCTGGATCCTGCTTTGCGTCGATGGCGACGTCGAAGAAGCCGAACATCATCTCCTCCCAGCTTTGGTCGCCGTACTTCACGATCTTGGTGGGATCGGGATTGTCTTTGTTATTCGCCGAGTTATCGTAATGCGCGGTGCATTCGATGCGGGTACCTTTCGGGACCACTAACTCCTTGGCGGGAAAGTAAGTGAGCTGCCAGCTGAAACTGTAGTTCGGTACATCGAGCAGCGTTTCTTTTTCGCCGGTAGGATAAACGGCGCGGTACTCGAAATCTTTGCCGCGCAGGTGCATATGGGGAAGGTAAGCGATCACCTTCGCATCGGCGCCGAACTCAAAAGCAGCATCCACTTTGTAATTGGGGTCGTTGGCGGGAATCGCGAATTTATTGGTGGTTGCGGCCAGCGTCAGGACGCGCTCCGTAACCGGCACTTTTGAGAAAACGAAGCCAATTTTTGTGCGGTCCTGGCCTTCTTTCCCGTTGGCTGTGTAATGCATCTGCAGGATGATATCGGAACCCGCTTGAATCAGTTTCGCGCGGCCGGGTTGCAGTTGCGTGGTGATCATACCGGGGGCATAGCCCACCAGGAATTCATTTGCACCGCCGCCGTCACCCTCTTTGGGAACGAAGGGAGTGCCCGCGACTGCGCCTTTCATCCACTTCGAACCGGGCGGCCGGACAAAGGCGATGACATGATGCACCAAGGCGCGGTTGCCGGGACGAACTTCCGCCTGCTCCACCCAAGTGTCTTCCTTGAAATTTCCGGGAATCAGAATGTACTGGTAGTCCAGCGTTCCCGACGCGGGGATATTGAACGCGGCCGGCATTTCGATTTGAAGGTCAGGCTTGCCGATGTTCCAGCCATCGAGGAATTCCACGGGCTTGGGAAGATCTTTCCGATCGCCTTCCTTGGCACCAGTCTTGGCCCAGGCAACCAGCGTATCGATATCCTGCTGCTTCAAGGAGCGATCGTTCTTGAAATGGCCGTAGCGCGGGTCCGCAAACCACGGCGGCATCTTTTTCAGAGTGACAGCCTCACTGATAGCGGCGGCCCAGGGGCGCGTTTCCTGGTAGGAGCGGAAAGACATAGGCGCGGCTTCGCCCGGGCGATGGCAGGTTTCGCAGTTGTTTTGGAGAATCGGCGCGACATCCTTACTGTAGGTGACGGTCTGCGGGGCGGTCGCTGCGAAAGTGGTCGCGGCGATGAAGAGCGGCGAGAGAAAGCTGTAGCGCATAAAACTCCTTAACGAATTATAGGGGATGCCGGTTCAGAGATTTTCGCCGCGGATCAGATCGGCATAGGTTTCGCGCTCACGGATGATGCGCCATTTTCCGCCCTCGATTAGAACTTCGGCTACGCGCGGGCGGGAATTGTAATTAGAACCCTGGCCAAAACCGTAGGCACCGGCCGACTGAATGGCGAGGAGGTCGTTCGGTTCAGGGGTGGGAATGGCGCGGTTTTTGGCGAGGAAATCTCCGGACTCGCACACGGGGCCGACGATATCTGCCGTGATCAGCGGCGCCTGGGTGGGGCGGACAGGTGTGATCTCATGATGAGCCTGGTAAAGCGCGGGGCGGATCAGATCGTTCATCCCGGCGTCGACGATGATGAAGTTCTTGTTCCCGTTGTTCTTGAGATAAAGCACCCGAGTCAGAAGAACGCCCGCCGCGCCTACGATCGAGCGCCCTGGTTCCAGGTAAAGCTTCAGCTTCGATTTTGAAAGGCGGTCTTTGAGGCGTGCCGCGAGGTCGGCGATCTTCGGGGGTTGATCATGCGGTTCGTATGCGATGCCCAATCCGCCACCCAGATCGACATGATCAATCGGATGGCCCTCCGCGATCAATTGTGCGGCCAAATCCAGAACCTTGCCGGCCGCTTCGATCATCGGCTCCAGGTCGAGCATTTGGGAACCGATATGACAGCTGACTCCGGTAGCCTTCAGATTCGAGTATCTGCGGGATTGGTCATAGATTCTTGCGGCTTCGTTGATGTCAATTCCGAACTTGTGTTGTTTTAGGCCGGTGGAGATGTAGGGGTGCGTGGACGCGTTGACATTGGGGTTGACCCGAAGTGCGAAATGGATCGGTTTGTCCCGGCCATGGTCCAGGACCGCCAGTTCCGGTTCCGATTCGATGTTGAAGTTCTGTACGCCTTCCCCTATCGCGTAGTCGATTTCTTGTTTGGATTTGCCTACACCCGAGAAAACTACTTTTTCGGGTTTGCCTCCTGCTTTGAGAACGCGATAGAGTTCGCCTCCACTGACGATGTCGAAGCCTGAACCTTGTTTGGCAAGTAAGGAGAGGATCGCTAAGTTGGAGTTGGCCTTTACCGCGTAACAGATTTCGTGGGGGATGTCCGCGTAAGCGTCGTCATAGGCTTGCCAAGCTTTTACGATGGCACCTGCGTCATAGACGTAACACGGCGTTCCCACCTGCTCGGCGATCTCTTCTAGCATTTCACTTTTAGGATCATTACCGTTTGATCGTCGAATCGTACAGGGTTGTATCGGTCCAGATCGGCGAAGACGGACTCCACGATCTGGCTGGGCTCCATATGGCAGGCCTTGCCGATGATATGGCTCAGGCGTTTGCGCCCATACTCTTCGCCCTTGGTGCTCATATGGTCGGAGATGCCGTCCGAATAAAGAACGATCGTGTCATTTGGCTGCGTCTGGAACGTAACTTCATCGTATTCGCGATCTGGGAATAAGCCGAGCGGTACGCCCGCCACGGCGATTTCGATGAGCTTCGAATCCCGGCACACCAGAGGCGGCGTGGCGCCAGCGTTGGCCACTTGCAACTGTCCCGAATGCGGGTGCCACAACATAATCAGGAGCGCCACAAAGCGGCCTTCCACTTTGCGCTCCACCAGCGCTTCATTGAGCGCTTTCATCAGATCGGCGGGACGTCGCTGTCTTGGCGCGATGGTGCGGAGCAGCCCATCGAGCACCGCGCCATAAAGCGCGGCCGCCACGCCCTTGCCGCTCGAATCCCCGAATGCGATCACCATGTGCGGGAACTTGTGCTTGGCATCGGTGTGTTCGAAAAAGTCGAAGAGGTCGCCTGAGATCTGGCGTGCTGGGCGCAGGCCGATTGCGACATCAAGGCCGGAGATATCGGGAGCGTCGGTAGGTAAGAGGACGCTCTGCAATTCGCCCGCGACTTTCAGGTCTTCCTGCAGGCGGCCTTCCCGCGCCGCCAGTTCCGCATAGAGCTGCGCGTTTTCCACTGAGATGGCAATTTGTGGGGCGAGCAGATTCAGCGTACGCATATGGTCGTCGGTGAAGAAGCCGATGCGGTTGCTTTCGAGGTCCATCACGCCCATAATGCGGTCGCGGATTACGAGCGGGATCGCTACTTCCGAGCGAATATCGGGATGCGAGGCGATATAGCGCGGGTCTGTCGCGACGTCGTTGACACGAATGGATTCGCGGGATTGGGCAGCGGCGCCCGTAATTCCCTTCCCCATGGGGATGTGATCGATGTTGACGCGCTCGTCATAGCGGAGGCTCACTTTGTGCCGCAGAACTTTCTTCGCTTCGTCGAGCAGCAGGATGCTGAACGCGTCGTAATTGATCAGGTTTCGGATCGTGCTGGCGATTTTGCTGAGCAGGTCGTCAAGCTCAAGGATGGCTGCGAACTCCTGGGAGATGCGGCCAAGCGTTTTCAGCGTGCGATTCTGGCGCTCAGCCTGGCGGTAAAGCCGCGCATTATCGATGGCGGTGGCGACCCGGGTGGCGATGAGGCGAAGCATGGCGCGGTCATACTCGCTATACGCGCCGACTTGGGTGGCTTGCACGTCGATGACGCCCACCAACTTCTGGCGCGTGATCATGGGTACCGCAAGTTCGGCCCGGACGGCATCGAGCGAGTTGAGATAGCGCATGTCGCGGCGAACGTCCGCAACCAGAACCGGTTCGCGTGTTGCGGCCGCAACACCGACCAACCCTTCGCCTAAGTTAGCGGTGAAGTTTTTGACGACCTCTTCGCGATGGCCGATGGCGAAACGAATCTTCAGGTCCTTCCTCTTTTCGCTATAAAGCAGGATGGCGAAGAGTTCGTAATGCAGCACTTTGCGTACGTAAGAGGCTACGTTTTCAAGCAGTTCGTCCAGATCGAGAGATTGGGAGGTAGCGGTGGAGACTTCGAGCAGGAAGTCGAGCAACTCCGAACGTTCGCGGAAGGGGACGTTCGATTTAGGCGCTGACTGCATCGACGATTTGGATTCCAGCGCTCGCGCCGATGCGGGTTGCCCCGGCGGCGACCATGTTTTGAAGGTCTTGGAGGGTGCGGATACCGCCCGAGGCTTTAACGCCCATGACGGGGCCTACGGTGCGGCGCATCAGTTCGACAGCTTGCGTGGTCGCGCCACCAGAGGCGAAGCCGGTTGACGTTTTGACGAAAGCGGCGCCGGCCTGTTGGGCGAGATGGCAAACAGAGACGATTTGCTCGTCGTTGAGGAGCGCTGATTCGATGATGACCTTGACGAGAGCGCCCAACGAGACGATTGCGGCGATATCCTCTTTGACCGCGGCATGATCGCCCGAGCGGAGTGCGCCGATGTTGATCACCATATCGAGTTCGCGCGCGCCGTGTGCAATGGCGATGTTCGATTCGGCGACTTTGGCCGCGGTGGAAGTGGCGCCGAACGGGAATGCGATGACAGAGCAAACCGCGACGCCCGAGCCTTCGAGTTCGCGGGCCACCAAAGGTACCCAGCAGGGATTGACGCAAACGCTGGCGAAACCGTAATCGAGGGCTTCGCGGCAGATGCGCTCGATATCGGAGCGGACCGCATCAGGCTTGAGGATGGTGTGATCGATGAGTCCGGCAATCTGAGATTTCGTCATTGCGCAAAGCGGGAGAGGCGTTCCATCGCAGGTTCCAGGATACTCATTTCAGCGGCGTAGCAGATGCGGATGCTCCCTTCCCCGCCCGCTCCAAAAGCGACGCCGGGAGCAAGGCCGACCTTTGTTTCTTCAAGCAGGCGCTTACAATAACCAAAAGAATCGGTAAGGCCTTCGATGCGCGGGAAGAGATAGAACGCCCCCTCGGGTTTCGGAACAGTGAAGCCTTTGATCTGAGAGAGCGCATTCCAGCAGAAGTCGCGGTTGTCGCGCAGGCGTTCCAGCATCTGGAGGAGTTCAGATTCGCCTTCAGCGAGCGCGATTTCCGCAGCCTTCTGGGCAAACGTAGGCGCGTGCGAAGTGATGAATTCATTAAGCTGCGTGACCTTGCGGCCCAGATCTGCGCGAGCAATCAGCCAGCCGACGCGCCAGCCGGTCATGCAGTAACTCTTCGAGAAGGAGTGAACGACCAAAACAGCGTCGTCGCGGGTCGCGAGGCGCAGGATTGAGGGCACGGGGACACCCAGCTGTTCACCGTAATAGAGGCGGTCGTAAACTTCGTCGGCCAGGAGCCAGAGGTTGTGTCTTCGGGCGAAATCGAGCAGACGCTGCTGGTCGGTCGCGGTGGCGACCCAGCCGAGCGGGTTTGACGGTGAGGTATAAAGCAGCAGGCGGGTACGCGGGGTAACAGCTGCTTCGAGAGCATCGTAGTCCACCTCATAACGATCGCCGTGCAGGGGCTGGGCGATCTGGCGGACGTGCGCGTTCGCCATGGCGACTATCGAGGAACCGTTGGGCCAGGCTGGGGTGAGGACAAGCGCTTCATCGCCGGGGTCAAGTAGAGCCCGGATTCCAACATTGAGGGCCTGAACGCCAGAGGTGGTGACAACGATTTCGCTTGCGGGGTCAAGCTTGACGTTCTGGAATCGCGCATAGTGGTCGGCAATGGCGCGGCGGAGCGAGGGTAAGCCCGCGTTTTCGGTGTAGTAGGTGAATCCCTCAGCCAGGGCCCGGTTCGCGGCTTGCTTGATATAGGCGGGCGTAGGAAGGTTCGATTCCCCAAAGTAAAGCTTGAGGACCCCGTCCATCGACATGGCGATTTCAGCGAGTTCGCGGATGCGGGAGTGGGGGACCTGGACAACGGAAGAGGCTAATTGGGGCAAACCTTAGTTTCGCATCCGGTCTGCCCCGCTTGGGTTACAGACATTGTCCGGTGCCGGGTTCATCGAATAAACCGGGTTGCGGCCGTCTTTCAAGTTTGACGGGGCCGGCGTTTAAGCCGTAACGCTCCCGGATGGCATGAATGCGTGATTTGATGGTCTCCGGGTAGGCTCCTTTCAGGTAGGCGCCCTGCTGGTAACGCTCTTCGTAGCGGCGCATCAGGTGAGGAAATTCAGCTTTCAGGAATGGGTAAAACACTTTTTGCGCTGCGGGCATTAAGAAGAGTATGCCGCTGCCGAAATAGCTGGCCCCGTGGTCTTTGGCGGCTTTGGCCAGCCGATTCAGGCTCGGTTCGCGGTCCGTAATCAGCGGCATGATCGGGTTTGGGAACACTCCCACGGCTATCCCGGCGTTGGCAAGTTTTTGGACAGCGCTCAGGCGCAGATCCGGTCGGGGCGCTCTCGGTTCCAGAATCCGGGCGAGTTTGGTATTCAGCGTAGTAATCGTCATGTTGACGTTGATTGCGTTGTGTACCTGGATCTCCTGAAGCAAATCAATGTCGCGAGTGACCAAGTCGCTCTTGGTGGTGATTGAAAGCGAGCGGCCTTTTTCTTTCGCAAGAACTTCGAGGATTTTGCGCGTCGATTGAAAGCGCCGTTCAGCCGGCTGATAAGGGTCGGTGGCAGTGCCGATTGCGATCGCTTCGTGTTCCGGCGTCCGGCGTAACTCCTGACGCAGGATGTGCGGCAGGTGCGCTTTCGCGTAAATCCGATTCTCAAAGGCTTCCGGCTCCAGCGCCATAAACTCGTGCGTGTACCGGGCGTAGCAATATTTGCAAGCGAATTCGCATCCCCGGTACGGATTTACGGTCCAGGTAAAGGGCATTCCCGGTTTGGTGCGATTGAGCAGGCTGCGCGTGGGGAGATCGAAATATTCCACCAGGCGCTTGGTTTGGAGGGTAGGGCTTTCGCTTGCAAGACGCGCAATTCCTGCTAACATGACGTTTAGTATTCGCCTTTTGTTCGCCCATGTCAAGGGACTTCCAACAGAGCGCCAACAGAGTAAGATAAACGCCATGACCCCAATCGGCCTTAATACTTATTGCCTTCGCGGGCTGAAGTGGAATGACGCGCAATTGCTGGATTATTGCGCGGCGTTGAAGCTGGACGCGGTGTTTCTGCAGGATTCCCTGGACCCCGCCGCGCAGGAGCCGGCACATTGGACAGCCGTGCGGGAACAAGCGAAGCGGCTCGGGCTGCACCTGGAGACTGGCGGTGGAGCGATCCTGCCGCGCAGTGCTGCGGAGTTCGACCGCTCGGTGGAAACGTTGCGGCACAACATTGTCCGCGCTCAGGCGATGGGGTCGCCGCTGGTACGCGCTCTGCTGGCGAGCGATCGCGCACACTTCCCGCCGGGAACAGTAGAGCAGCATATGGACACCGCGATTCGCGTGTTGAAGGCCGTACGAACGCAAGCCATGGAAGCAGGGTTGAAGATCGCAATCGAGAATCACAAAGATCTACATGCGTGGGAGACGCGCGAGGTAATTGAGACAGCCGGGAAGGAGTTCGTGGGCTCCTATCTGGATACGGGGAACCCGGTGTTTATCTTCGAAGATCCCATGACGACTATCGATACCTTGGGACCTCTCGCGGTGACGGTCCACCTGCGCGATTCGGTGGTCTACGAGGTCCCGCGCGGAGCCGCGGTGCAGTGGGTGGTGCTGGGTGACGGCGTGAACGACTTTCACAAGATCGTCGCGAAGGTCTTGGCGGTGTGTCCGCCGACTTATATCTATATCAAGCCCATTACGGGGAGACCTCCCGCAATCATGCCTTATCTCGACCGGGAAACATGGCGCATCTATCCTGCGGATGCGCGCTTCGGAGTTGGCGCGGTTCATCGCCCTGGCCAAGCGAGGCCAACCCTATTCAGGCAAGATGGTGATCGAAGAGGTGCCGGGGACCAAGACCACGCCTGAGTACGAACAAGCACTGGCATTTCAGCAGAAGGCGGATATGGAGCGCAGTGTGGAATATGCAAAGCGGGAATTGGACTTAGGAGTGCGCTGGCGAAAGCAATGAATTTGCTTTTTCTGGTGTTCGCCGCGTTCGGCGGCGTGTGTAATACAGTGCAGTCCGGAGCCAATGCGCAGTTGAAGAAGTCGCTCGACCAGCCTTTCGTGGCGACAGCGGTGGTCTACGGTACGGGTTTGCTCGGCGTGCTTCTGGTGAGTCTGTTCGCGCATACTGCCAAGCCGGACGCTTCGAAGCTTGCGGCCACGCCGTGGTGGGCATGGGTTGGCGGTACGTTGAGCATTGTCTCTACCATGGCGGGGTTGCTGCTGGCGAAAAAGCTAGGGTCGGCTCTGTTTACCTCGCTCTCCTTGACGGCGGCTCTCGTGACTTCGGTGTTGCTCGACCATTTCGGGTGGGTGGGTTTCGAACGGCACGCCGCGAGCCCCTGGCGCTTGGTGGGATGCGGACTGCTGGTCAGCGGCATCGTGCTGATTTCTAAGTTTTGACGGATCTCTGATGACCAGGCGGTTATTCCTGCAGCTTGCCGGAGCGGCCCCTCTGCGGTTAGCGCCTTGGAGCGCAGGCATGCTGGACGTTCATCATCTGGCTTATGGGCGCGGGAAGCAGCCGTTCACTCAAATGCGGTGGAAGGCTTTCAGAATTTCCCGGGTGGAGTACTGCATTGCGATCGGGCGTCCGTGCGGGCAGGACATCGGGTAATCCGTAAGCGCCAGTTCGCGGAGCAGGTATTCCATCTTCGCGTGGTCGAGTCTTGTGTTGATTTTGATCGCGGCCCGGCAGGCTAAGGAAGCTGCGATTCCGCGTCTTACGTCATCGAGCGAGGCTTTGCGAAGTTCCTGTTCCGCTACTTCGAGGATTTCGTAGATGGCTTGTTCCAGGTCAGAAGCGGCAATGGCGGCCGGCGCTCCGTTCACGGCGATGGTGCCTTGGCCGAAAGGCTCGGTTTCGAAGCCCGCGGCGTGAAGTTCCTCGGCAATGCGGGCGTACTCGAGTTGTTGACTGGGGCTCAGGCGCAGGACGAGCGGAAGCAAAAGCCGCTGAACCTCTGGCCTGCCCGCGGCGCGTTGGCGAAGAACTTTCTCAAACAGGATGCGTTCGTGGGCCACATGCTGATCGATGATCCAGAGGCCGTCGCGGCCGGCAGCGATGATGAAGCTTTCGTGGATTTGGCCCAAGAGGGCGAAGGTCGCGGAGATGGGTCAGGGAGTGGGACCCGGTTTCTACGTCAAAACCTTTGGGACCATGCGTGTCTGGAACCCGGAGACGGACGTTGGTTTGCGGCTCTGGAGCGGTGGGTTGAAGGTCCAGGCGTGGAGGTTCATACTCCCGGGCCTGGGCCAGGACCTCAACCGGGTCTGCGTGATCGATGGTTTGGTTTTCCAGGGTTTGGCTGAATTCGGAGTAGGGCAGGATTGCCGCCGGTTGCGGGGGCGGGCTAACCGTGAACGTGGGGGCCGGGCGGCTTTGCATCAGTTGCTCACGGATGGCATCCCGGACGAAATCGTGAACCACGCTTTGATGGCGGAATCGTACTTCGGTTTTTGACGGATGAACGTTTACGTCCACTTCTTCGCTGTCGCAGATCAGGAACAGGAGCGCAAAGGGAAAGCAGGAGTGCGGCATCAGGTTGTAATAGGCCGAACTGAGCGCGTGCAGCAACAGACGGTCGCGAATCAGGCGGCCGTTTACGAAGATGAAGATGCTGTTCCGATTGTTCTTCTGGATTTGCGGGCGGCTTACGAAGCCGGTAAGAGTGAAGTGCCGGGACGCTTCTTCCGGGATCAGCATCTCTTTGCTTCTGGGTTGGAGTTCGATCAGTTCTTCCAGGATCTCTCTGCCGAAGACCTGGAACACGCGCTCCTCCAGCGTTTCTACCGGCGTGACATGCAGGAGCTCCGCCGCGCCGTTTCTGAGCTCGAACGTTTTGGTCGGATTCGCCAGGCTATAGTGCGTCACCAGCGACGCAATGTGCGCGAGCTCGGTTTGCTCGGAACGCAGAAACTTCTTTCGGGCCGGCACGTTAAAGAACAGATCGCGAACGGTGATTGTGGTGCCGGGGCTGGCGGCCAGTTCACCCACGTTGAGGATTTTTCCGCCGGCGATTTCGACGGAGTTGCCCGTGGTTTCGTCGGCCGACCGGGTCTCCAGCAGCAGTCTCGACACCGAAGCGATGGACGGAAGCGCTTCGCCGCGGAAGCCCAAGGTGGAGATGGAGAGCAGTTCCTTCGCGCTCGACAACTTCGATGTCGCGTGGCGTTCAAAAGCCAGGAGCGCGTCATCCTGGAGCATTCCGCAGCCATCGTCGGTGATCCTGATGAGGCGTCTTCCGCCGTTTTCGATCTCAACGCGGATGGACGCAGCCTCTGCGTCGAGCGAGTTTTCGAGCAGTTCTTTCACTACGGAAGCCGGGCGCTCTACCACTTCGCCAGCCGCGATCTGGTTCGCCACGGCGTCGGAGAGAACACGGATTCGGCCCATAACTCAAGTTTAGTTGTTACATTGAAATACGGTGACCTCGCCGCTGAACTTCCATTTGGAGCAGTATGAGGGACCGCTGGACCTGCTTCTGGACCTGATCCGGAAGCAACAGATCGACATCCGCAACATACCGATCGCAACCATTACGGCGCAGTATCTGGAGTATCTGGAGAAAGCCCGTGAGATGGATATCGACTTAGGCGCGGAGTTTGTCTTTATGGCCGCGACCCTCATCCACATCAAAAGCCGGATGCTGCTTCCTTCCGACCCCGCGCTACGGAAGGAGGACGACCCGGCCGACGACCCGCGCCTGGAGTTAGTGGAGCGGCTGATTGAGCATGAGAAGTTCAAGAACGCGGCGCAGATGCTGCAGCAGAAGCGCATGATCGAGGAGAACGTCTGGAGCAATCCGCGGATTCAGGAGTTTGTGGGCGAGGATACGGACCCGGGGCTTGCGGTGGGTTTGTTCGACCTGGTGAAGGCGTTTGGAGAGGTGCTGGAGCGGGCGAAGGCTCGGCCGGTTTATGAAGTTTCGGCTGAGGAAGTGAGCGTGTCCGACATGCTGGCGCATGTACGGAATTTGCTGGACCATCTAAAGAAAGACAAGCCGCTGTTCATCTTGCAGGTGATGGAGCAGCAGCGGAGCCAGCGAGCAATGATTTGTCTCTTTCTGGCGGTGCTGGAATTGGTGAAGATGCAGGCAGTGCGGATTGTGCAGAGCGATTTATTCGGCGAGATCGCGCTAGAAAAGCATGAACTGTACGCGCAGGTATTTGAAGCGGGAACGCCGTTGGCTGCGATTGAAGAAGAATATAAGTAGAGATGGAAGTTAGAACCTAATGGAAGAAACGGAAGTTACGGCGGAGCAGTTACTGCCCGATCAGGCACCTGAACCGCCCCAAGAGTCCGGCGAGACACGGCTTCGCGCCATTGTAGAAGCGGTGGTGTATCTGACGGATGAGCCCTTGACGCTGGAGCAGATTGCGGCGGCCTTGGGGCGCCCGCAGGAGGTGATCGCGGCCGTTCTCAGCGAACTTTCCGCCGAATATGAAAAGCCGGAACATGGCATTTCGATTCGCCAGGTGGCGGGCGGCTTCAGCATGGCGACCAAGCCGGAGCATCACGACGATGTGCGGCAATTCGTGAAGAATCTGCAATCTCCCGTGAAGCTCTCGCTTGCGAGTTTGGAGACGCTGGCGGTGATTGCGTACAAGCAGCCAATTACGGCCCCGGAGATTATGGAAATTCGCGGCGTGCAGGGCGCGGGCGTGCTGAAGACCTTACTGGACCGCAAGCTGATTGCCGCAGCTGGGCGTAAGAACGTGATCGGAAAGCCGATTCTCTATAAGACGACCCGGGAATTTCTGGTGCAATTCGGTCTGAAGGACATGACCGAGTTGCCGTCCATTAAGGAGTTCGAAGAGATCCGGCGAATGAGCGTGGCGGATGAGGATTCAGAGCCGCCCTCGGGTCCGGCTGAAGTGATTCCGGAGACTACACCGGCGGAGGGAACCGACGATGGCGCTTGAACGGTTGCAGAAGATCTTGTCGACCGCGGGCGTAACGTCGCGGCGTAAGGCCGAGCAGTTGATGGCGGAAGGCCGCGTGACTGTGAATGGCGCGATTGTTAGCGAGTTGGGGAGCAAGGCGGATTTCGAGGTCGACCACATCAAGGTGGATGGGCGGCTGCTGCATCGTCCGAAGAACATTATTTGCGTGGCGATGAATAAGCCAACTGGGTATGTGACCACAGTGAGCGATCCCGAAGGCCGGCCAACTGTGATGGACCTGATTCGCGGCGTGAAGGAGCGCGTGTATCCGGTTGGACGTTTGGATTACGCAAGCGAAGGACTGTTGCTGTTGACGAACGATGGCGACCTGGCGAACGCGGTGACGGCGAGCGCGACCCACATGGCCAAGACCTATCTGGTGAAAGTGAACGGAACGCTTACGGCCGACCAGGAAGAAGCCTTCCGGCACGGTCTGCCGGTGGAAGGCCGAATGACGCGTGCGGCGGGAATTAAGCTGATCCGGCGGGCGGAAAATCCGTGGTATGAGATTCGGCTTTTCGAAGGAAGAACGAACCAGATCCGCATGATGTTCCGCCACTTGGGCGTGCTGGTGGAGAAGCTGAAGCGGGTGAAGATCGGGAGCCTAAGCTTGGGGCCGCTCCGGCCGGGTGAATTTCGCTATCTGGATTCGGAAGAGATGGAGAAGCTGAAGCGGAGCGTGAAGCCCGCGGGCAAACCAGTGAAAGCGCCATGATCGAAGAGTTGCTGCGTGCGACAAAGACGATTGCGGTGGTGGGGCTGAGCCGCAAGCCCTGGCGGGCGAGCTATGGCGTCTCGGAGTACATGCAGAGCGTTGGGTATCGCGTGATTCCGGTCAATCCACACGAGGGCGAAGTGTTAGGGGAGAAGGCTTACCGGACTCTGGAAGATGTGCCGGCTCCGGTGGACATGGTGAACATCTTCAGGCGAAGTGAAGCCGTGCCGGAGATTGTGGATTCCGCTATCCGCATCGGCGCCAAATCGGTGTGGATGCAGGAGGGTGTGGTGCATGAAGGGGCGGCTCAGAAGGCTCGCGAGGCGGGTTTGATCGTGGTGATGGATCGCTGCTTGTTGAAGGAGCACCGGCGGCTCACTTAGTCTTGTTTACGGATCTGAATAGTTGGTGCGAGCGAGAGGACTTGAACCTCCATCCCCTTGCGGAGGCCAGCTCCTAAGGCTGGTGCGTCTGCCAGTTTCGCCACGCTCGCACTTCTGTTTCTTAGTTTAACCCCAGAGTTCGTTGATCGGGCCGTACAGGTCCTGCTCGCTGGCGAAGGGGACGTAATCGAAGCCGCGGCCCGTAGGATCGTCGCGGCGAACCGTCGTCCAATCGATGCCGAGCGCGGAGTAGATGGTTGCCTCCACATCTTCCGGCCGGACGTCCCGATTGCGGCTCCAGCCTGGGTTGATGGTAGCGGAACCCTGGGCATCGGTCTGGCCAATCGCTTGGCCGCCCTTGATCTGGCCTCCTGCAAACAGAACGGTTTGTTGCAGGAAGTGGTCGCGTCCGGAAGCCTGGTTAGGCGCGCCAATGGTGCGTCCGAATTCTCCCATGGCGACAATCAGCGTTTCATTGAGTTGGCCGGATGCTTTCATATCGGCGATCAGCGTGCCGAGACCGCTGTCGAACGTCTTGCCTAAGCTTGGTAGATTATTCGGGGCGTAGATGTTCTGGT
The DNA here is from genome assembly GCA_963795835.1 of Bryobacterales bacterium. GTDB lineage: Bacteria > Acidobacteriota > Terriglobia > Bryobacterales > Bryobacteraceae > JALYXI01. The sequence goes on from CAWCJC010000001.1 coordinate 935,903, forward strand.
GCATGTCCCAGCCGCCGATGGAAATCTGAACAAAGTGCGTGCCCTTGTTCGCGGCCAGCAGGTTGCGCGCGGTGATGCATGCGTTGCCGAAACTGGTGTTGCCATATCGATTGCGCTCGTCCTGCGCAAACGTGAAAATCTTTGCCACCTCGGGGTTGTACATCAGGTTTTGCGCGTCCACATCGAAGGCCGACATCTCATCCGTCACACTGCCGTACGGCGAGTTGTTCATCACGTCGCTATCCAGGCCCTGATGCAATTTGTAGCGGGTGTTGAAGCGGGGTTGGCCATCAGGATGGCTGGCGTTGGGCAAACCTCCGCCATTGGGGCTGATATAGAAAGGCGCGTTTGTTGCGGGCAGGTAGCCGGTTCCGGGACCGCTACCCGTGTTCAGTGAGACAAAAGCCGGCAGAGTTTTATCTGAATCCGTGGCCCGCTTTTCAATCGCGACTACGGATCCGATGTGGGGCGCGATTTTCGAAAGAGCCTGGGTCGGGTTGCGCCCAATCTGCCACCAGGTTTGCGAAAGCCCATGGACTGCTGCCCAGGAACGCGTAGAGCGAACGAGCGACACGGAATCCATCTGCGCGGCGAGATTCGGCATCAAGCCTTGCGGGAACAGAATATCGCCGTACTGTGTCGGGTTAAATGCGGCCGGCGTCCACGGGCCCACCTTGAGATCAAAAGTATCCGTGTGGCTGGGGGCGCCGCCCATCAGGATGAAGATCACCTTGCTTGCTTTGTTCTGCGGAGTCACCGCGGCGCTGGCGACACGCTCCCACGGGCGGGTGGGCATCAGGTAATATCCGCCAACCGCGGCGGCTACATTGCGGAAGAATTTCCGACGGCCAAGGGTAGGGCGCTTCCAGAAAAAGCTACCCGGTTGTTGCAGTGCGTCAAAGCCAAATTTGTCTTTCATGTGTTTGGGTCCGGGTGCTTTCAGTAGGAGTAGAGGAAATCGATTTTATTGATCAACGCCCAAGCCAGATCTTCGAGAGCGCTATTCCGGGTTGCTGCCGAAGTAGTTGCCGCCAGATAGGCAACAGCCTTTTGCTGTTCATCGGCTGTGGGGCTGCGGGAAACAAACGTCAGAAACAGTTCCGTCACGGCGGCGGTGTTGTCCGTCATCTTCGAAGCGGCCAGCAGCGTCGGCGAGGCAGCCACTTTCGTTCGATTCGTAATGAACGAATCGTTCATCGTCGTGAGCCGCTGCAAGATACTTCCGGAGGAACTGCGTTGTGCCGTATCCCGGTTGCCCCGAAGGAAAGAGTTCAGCAGGTTCTGGCCGGAGCCTGCATTCACGTTCGTATCGGGAAACTGCATGGCCCAGGAAATCATAGGCGCGGCGGGGCCATTTACGTTGACGTTATTCGGGACGGCGGTCGCTTTCGTGATCGCGTCATGGATCTCCTCGGCATCCAGCCGGCGCGGGTAGTGGCGGGCATAAAGGGGAACATAGGCGATGTTCCATGTTCCGTCATAGCGGGAACTCAGCTGGTAAGCGGAGGATTGCACCAGCAGGCGCATGAAGTCTTTTAGTTGGAAGTCGAGGCGCACGGCTTGTTGGGCCAGAGCTTCCAGCAATTCCGGGTTCGCGGCTTGCAAGTCCCAACCGGCTGGCGGCGGATTTTTAGGATCGAGACGGGCCGGGTCCATGTTGTCCACCGGATCTACCAGGCCCAGGTTGAAGAATGCCTTAAAGAGGCGGTTCGCAAAATTGCGGGCGAACATGGGATCTGCCGTTACTTTGCGGGCAAATGCATCACGCCAGCTTTGTCCAGCCGCCGGTTGTGAACCGTCGCGATACACCGGAGTCAGCGTCTTCACGGTACCAATCGCAACGCGATTTGGGCGGTTGCCAAAGGTGGTGTTGAGATCATAACTGCCCGTGGTGCGATCGAGAACGCGCCAACTGTTGTACATGCCGTTATACACATCCCCCGACGTGCGGGGCATGTTGAAATTCAGGCGGGAGAAAAAGGCCGCCATGTTTTCGGCATCCACGCGAGTAACGGTGGAGCCCCATAGGCTGATTCCGTCCAGATGACCGCGGCCGTTATGGCACAACAGGCAATCGTAATAAGTGATGCCCAGAAAGGTGTTGGCGGATTTCGCCAATGTGGTGTCGTAGGAATCCTGAACCGGCCCCATCGGAGTTTGCTGGTGATAGATGTAGTTTGCGGGCCCGCCATTTTCGGGGTCACTCGTGTCGCCCGCCGCCGTGATCAGTTCGTAGGCGAAGTCGCGGAAGCTCTTCGAAGTTCCAATGGAAGACCGCATGTAGTTGTAGAAGGAGTCGCGGCCGCCATTTCCGGGTTGCACGTTCGAGGCGCTCCCGACATTGCCAAACAAGTCGCCCATCCACATGGTCCATTTGTCCACATACTCCGGTGAAGCGAGCAGTTGTTCGATCAAAATGTCCCTCTTGGTTGGCGTGGTATCGGCCGTGAAGGCGCGAATATCTGCCGCCGCGGGGATGCGGCCGGTTAGATCGAGCGTTACGCGACGCATGAATTCTTCATCACTTGACAGGGCTGCGGAGGGAACCTTCGACGCGGACAGCTTGCCGAAAATGATGTTGTCGATCACGTTACGCTGCGGTATGGATTGAGCGTCCACCATCGAAGGAGTCGCGGTATCACGGCGGGGCACGGATTCGAGCTGCTTGACGCGCGCCACGATATCCCGGCGGACTCGTAGCTCCCTGAGCAAAAACTCCTCAGGCTTAGCGGTGAAAGAACAGTTGGAGCCGGATGCTGTGGAATCCATTAACGTCGCCTGCTGTGAAAACAAGGCGAGCGGCAGGGCGAACAGAAGAGAGAAACGTTTCAACAAGGAAGACCCCCCAATGTGAGTCAGATACTTAGGAACACACAGCCCCGGAAAGTGTTGCGCCCAAATGAGCGCCAAGGTGCAAATTCTTCGAGCTGGACTGATTTATCATCACGAATTGCAGATACCCACTATCCAAGCGGTCATTTTCGATCTTGGGCGAGTAATTGTGCCCTTCGATTTCGAACGGGGCTACCAAAAGCTGGCCGCCTTGTCCTTATTATCTACTAACGAAATCCGGGATCGGATTCGATCGACAGGACTGGTCCCAAGATTCGAGACCGGTTTGGTGGATCCGGAGCCTTTTGTCGCCGGAATCGCGAAGGCACTGGGAATCCGTTTGCACGTGAAGGAGTTCGGGGAAATATGGAATTCGATCTTTTTGCCGGAGACGCTGATTCCGGAATCGATGCTTATTAACTTGAAACGGCGCTACCGGCTAATCCTGTTGTCCAATACGAACGCGCTGCATTTCGACGGGCTGGAGACCGCTTACCCGCTGTTGCGGCACTTTGACGAGCATGTCCTGTCGTACCGGGTCCAAGTCATGAAACCTGATCCCCGGATTTATCTGCATGCGGCTACGGTGGCGGGATGCGCTCCCGCAAGCGTGCCTGTTTATCGACGATCTACCCGAAAATGTGCAAGGTGCGCGCGATGTAGGGATGCAGGCCCTGGTGTTTCGCTCGAAAGAAGAGTTGGAGCAGGATTTCGACCGTCTTGGGGTGATTCATGCGTGAGTACCTGAGCCGTCACGAGTTCGGAAGAAAGGAAGGCTTCCGCTGGCGCAATGCAAATGAAATTTCGCGGATTGAAGGTTTCAGCGATGCCGTTTTCGGATTTGCCGTTACCCTGCTGGTAGTTTCACTCGAAGTCCCAAAGACTTACGGCGAACTAGTGGAAGGCATGCACGGGTTCTTCGCGTTCGCGGCAGGCTTCTCCATTCTGTTCGTGATCTGGACCAACCAATACAAGTTTTTCCGTCAGTACGGGTTGCAGGACGGCCCTACGCTCTGGCTCAACGCCGGACTGTTATTCGTAGTCTTGTTTTTTACTTATCCCCTGAAGTTTTTGTTTACGTGGCTCACGATCCTGATCTCCGGCGGTCATGCCATGGTGCGGCTACCGAACGGAACCCTGGTCCCGATGGTTCCCAATGGGAAGCAGGCAGAGCTGATGGTGATTTACGGGCTCGGGTATTTGGCGGTGTTCGCCATGCTTTTCTTTCTGCATCTGCACGCATGGAGGCGACGGGACGATTTGGAGTTGACCCCCTTAGAGCGGTGGATTACCCGCGAGACCATGCAGGAGCTGATCTCGCAGGTGGCTATCGCGCTGGTGTCGATCGCCTTCGCCTTGCACGGAGACCCGAGCGCCGCTGGATTCACCTATATGCTCGTCTGGCCGGCGTTGACGATTAACGGGGTCGTGATGGGAAGAAAGCGACGGCGGATGTTCGGGAATTAGCGCTTCATCCCAGCAACCCGCCATGGCCCAGGCATGCGAGTTCGCCGGTCGAGATCCGATATCGGGCCAGCAGCGGCGGTACCAGCAGATCGACCACATTCTGCTTCGCAGACCGGAAGCAGCCAGGCGCGCTGACGATGGGTATATCGTCCTTATACGCCAACATCATCAGATTCCCAGGTTCCACGGGCGCCAGGAATCTCTCCAGTTGAGCACCCGATCTCAGAAGCGCCCGGCCAACCACATCTTCAGGACCGGCGGGGGCGGTGGAGGACGCGACCAGGATCATGGACGGGCGGGCCTTCAGGAGTGTCTGCAAGCCATGCAACACCTGATCTTCCTCCTCGACACAAGCTACGGCAAGAGGCGCGGGAATAGCATATCGCTCAAAACGTTGCCGCATAATGCTCTCAAACATTTGCCGGGCTCGTTCGCCGCGAAGAGCATCGCAGTACAGAACACCAACAGAAGGTTGACGCAGCGGACGAGCCTGCATAATGGGTCCGCGGTCGCGAAGCAGCGCGACCAAACCTTCCAGATCCGATTTTGCAACGGCGAAGGGCGCGCTTTTCACAGTCGCAATACGTTGGCCGGCTGGGGCATAGCTGAAATTGAGAGCTGTCGCGATAACCACACTTGACGTGCAGTTAATCTGCTTCAACAACTCGTCATCCACCAGCACGCAACAATTTTCGGTGGCCGTCAGATTGGCGCGTCCGCCTGCTGTTAGCTTCACTTCGTAGCAGCCACAGGCAATCTCGCCCGCGATGGCGCAAACCGCGTCGTCCTCGCCCACTTCACCCTCTTCCAGCTCGGTCACCCAGACACGGTCCATGCCTTCCAGCTGCAGCACGCGCACATCTTCGTCACGAATCAAATGCCCTTTACCCAACAGCTTTTTGCCCCCGGAACGAAAAATCGGGCAACACAAAACCCTGCCGGTTGATTCTCTGACTTCCACGGTCTGAGCTTTCATAATCCCCTTGCTACCCGGTTTAGCGGGTGCTTGATTAGAATTTTACAGAATAATAGAAGGACTATACCGCAAATATTCTCAGAAATCTTTACAATTCTGCGGGCCTAACTATTTTACTGTTGGAAGTTGAATATAAAGTCCCGGTTCGGGCGGCGTAAGAAAGCCGGAAACCCATTTATCCGGCCGCAGAACGCGGAGAACGGCGATTTCGTCGCAGGATTGAAATTTTGGGCATCGCAGACAATCCTTCCATACTTTCAAAGGCAATTCGCCGCGTTCTACCTCATGAAATCCTACCTTCGCGAAGAACCCGGGGACATAAGTAAACGCGAACACAGCGTGCAATTCATAGGCGACCGCTTCTTTTACCAGAGCTTCGACAATCAGGCGGCCCGCGCCTTGCGTCTTGGCCTGCTCGGAAACAGCGAGGGACCGGATTTCGCCAGAGGTGGGGCTATAGAAATGAAGAGCTCCACACCCGAGCAAAGTTTTACCAGAATACAATACGGTAAAATCCCGCATGTTTTCTGATAATTCAAACTCTGTGCGCGCCAGCATGATTCCTTGCGCTGCATAGTTATTGATCAGTTCGAGCAGAGGCCCGATATCCCGCATGGCGGCTTTGCGGATGGTCAGGTCGCGAATCGACGCGGAGGCGGGAGCCACGGCATCTTCGGTGAGCGCACTGATCATGCGTTTGCCTCGATTTCGGTGCCCAGGGCTTCGCCTTGCAAGAGCCGAGTGAGGACTTCCGGCTCGAACCCAGGGGCGATTTTTACCCGTTCGACGCCTTGATCGAGCGCGAACGTGGCCGCGTTGAGCTTCGCTTGCATTCCGCCTCTAGCGACCCCGGAATCGATGAGTTGCCGGGCTGAACGTGCGGTAAGGCTTGGGATCAGCTGATTCGTTGCATCGAGAACGCCGGAGACATCGGTCAGGAAAATGAGAGTTTCGGCGGCAAACGCGGCGGCACAGGCCACAGCCACCTGGTCGGCATTCACGTTCCAGAAGTGGCCCTCTGCATCGCCCGCCAAACACGCGATCACGGGTAGGAAACCTGCATCTGAGAGGACCTCCAGCAAGCGCCCATTCGCTCCTGTGACGCGCCCCACCGCGCCGAGTTCAGCACTCATCTGTTCCGCTTGGACCAGCCACCCGTCAAGACCGGTCAGCCCAACAGCGCCACATCCGGCCCGAACCAAGGCCGCCACCAGTTCGCCATTCACTTTGCCGGCAAGCACTTTGAGCACGGCATCCATGGTTTCCGGCGAAGTCACGCGCAATCCTTGGCGGAACTCGCTCACGATCCCACGCGCCTCCAGGTACTGCGTAATCTGCTTGCCACCGCCATGCACTACAGCGATTTTGTGACCTTTCTGAAGAAGAACCGCTATCTGGCGGGCGAGGCTGTGCCGTTGGTCCGCCGAATCGATGAGCGTGCCGCCGAGCTTAATCAGCAGCTTCACAGTAAACCTTCTGTCTCCGGCAGGCCCAGCATTAGATTTAGATTCTGGATCGCCTGGCCGGCAGCACCTTTGCCGAGGTTGTCGATGGCCGTAACGATCACCCCTCGGCAACTGGCAGGGTCGGTTACCCAACCAATTCCACAGAGGTTGGTGTGAGCCACCGAGAGAATGTCCGGGAGTGTACCGGGCGCCTCCAAGCGGACGAAGGGTTCGGCTGCATACCGCTCGCGATAAGTGGATTCGATGCGTTCCAGGTTCGCGGGCGTAGCGCGAAAGTAGATGGTTTCCAGGATTCCGCGATCGATCGGAATCAATTGCGCGGTGAAGCTGAATTCGTGTTCCTGAAGCCCGGACGTTTGCAGCACTTCCGGCACATGCCTGTGGCGCAGAACCGAGTAAACCGAAAAGTTATTCGAAACTTCGCAGAAGCTTGTTTTGAGCGACGCCTTCCGTCCGGCGCCGCTGACGCCTGACTTCGCATCGCAAATCACGCCTGCCGAACGATCAATGAGACCGGCGCTCACCAAAGGAGCCAGAGCCAGGTTCGCGGCAGTGGGATAACAACCGGGGTTCGAAACGAACTGCGCGCCGGCAATGGCGGCACGGTTGAATTCGGGAAGCCCATAGACGGCTTGTTGTAGGAGATGACTGGCGGTGTGAGGCTCGTTATACCAGCGGCTAAAGTTGTCCGCTGTGCCCAAGCGAAAGGCTCCGCTCAAATCGATGCAGCGCGCTCCCGTGTCAAGAATCCAAGGCACAGCGGCCATCGACACATCGGGCGAGGTGGCGAGCAAGATCGCATCGAGCTTTGCTTCCTGAACGGCTGCCTGAACGGCCGCCGGAGTAAATGCAATCCCATTACCGCCATCCGCAGTCTCCCGATGATGAAGCAGAAGGGGGTCGATATGGGGATGACGTGTTAATAGCTTGAGGGCTTCGGTACCGCTGTAGCCGCTATGGCCCGCGATGCCAACCTGAAAACGCATATTTATTCGTTTGGATGAATAATTATGCTATCACGATTCCGACGCTGACCGCTGTGCAAGATCTCCGATCAGTGGCAACGCATATCGCTCTTCCCGGCTCGCTTTCACCATCATGAAAATCCAGATGCCAAACATCACTGCCTCGAGCAGACGGTCAGCACGATATCCGGGGACCTCGAGATCCTGGAATACGGGCCTTACCGCCCAATGAATGAAGAGCCAAACCGCGAAAAGGTAGAGACCCTGGAACGCGTTGAAACGAACCGTTGGATCAGTCCGGAACTTTCGCGACGCGAGCACCACCACAGCTAGAATCCAGCCGACTACCGGGATATAGCAGAGTATCGAAGCCGAACGGGAGCTTAAATTCTCGAACGGCTCACGAGCGGGAGCGACGGTGGCCGCTGGTTGTGCAGAGCCGCATTTCGCACAAAAGCGGTCACGCTCATGGGCGACAGATCCGCAATGGCTGCAAAAAGGCATTCTACTTGGAATTACGAACCCGCGCGGACCTTAGTTCCAACGGCCGGGCGAGGAACCCACTATGATACGATTCTTTCGATTATGAAAAGTGTTTGTGCGTTGATTCTATTTTGCGCCGCAGCTCTTTCCGCTGCGCCCAAGACCATGACCGTCTACTTCGTCGATACCGAAGGCGGCCAGGCGACTCTGTTCGTTTCGCCCACGGGGCAATCGATGCTGGTCGACACCGGATGGCCCGGTTTTGAGGGCCGCGATGCAAAACGCATCGCCGCCGCCGCTAAAGACGCGGGAGTGAAACAAATCGATTATCTGGTTGTGACTCACTACCACGTCGACCACGCGGGCGGCGTACCTCAGCTGGCGGCGCTGCTGCCGATCAAGCACTTTGTGGATCATGGATCGTCCTTCGAGCACACCGCCGATGCAGACCAACTATATCGGGCATACACGACAACGCGAGACGCCGGCAAGCATCTGGAAGTAAAGCCGGGCGATTCGATTCCCGTTTCGGGCATGAATGTTCGCGTGCTGACGGCGGCGGGCAATCAGATTTCCGCGGCAGGGACGCCCAACCCGAATTGCGCAGGCACGCAGATGAAAGATCCGGATCCCTCAGAGAACGCCCGATCCTTGGGCACGCTGATTACCTTCGGCAAATTCCGGCTGCTGGATCTGGGTGACCTGACTTGGAATAAGGAGTATGAGTTAGTCTGCCCGTCCAACAAGATCGGAACGGTAGACGTTTACTTGACCACGCATCACGGCTTGGATCAATCGGGTTTGCCGGCACTGGTGAAGGCGGTACACCCGCGCGTCGCGATAATGAACAACGGAGCGAAAAAAGGCGGTGCCCCGGTAGCCTGGCAGGCGGTGAAAGACTCGCCAGGTCTTCAGGATTTATGGCAACTGCATTTTGCGGAAGCTGGCGGCGCGGAGCATAACGTCGACGAAAAAATGATTGCGAACCCAAGCGCGGCAAGCGATGCTGGCAATTACCTGAAGCTGACCGCGCGCGAAGACGGTCACTTTACCGTCCTGAACTCGCGGAATGGAGTAAGCAAGGATTACTAAACCGTGGGGTTTGAGCTTTACGTTTCGAATGGAGTAGCCCGCGCGGAGGGCACGCACGAATACAGGCCGATGGGCACGGCGGTAATCTCCGTGACCGATTTGTTTCGCGCGCGAGACTTCGATTCGCGCCGTCCAGGCACTAAGGACCGCACGGCAGATTTCGCGGGGTTCTTCGGGTCGTTGGTGGATTTGAACGACTACTTGAGGAGTTTGCGCTAGATGAAGTACCTTTTAATTGCTGGAATTCTGGTGGTGGTTGCGGGGGCGGTGGTTTTTGCTTTGGGCTCGATGCTTCCGGTACAGCATCGCGTACAGCGGACAAAGCAGTTTCACAACCCGCCTGCGGAAGTGTACTCTGTTGTGGTTGGACCCACTGACTGGCTCCCGGGTCGACAGGTGGCAACCGAGCAGGTGGAGAAAGATCCCCCACGGAAACTGGTGACGCGCATCGCGGACAAGAGCCTGCCCTTCGGGGGAACGTGGACCTATGAGCTGAAGCCTGCCGGCGCCGGTACGGAACTAACCATCACGGAGGTGGGCGAGGTTTACAACCCTTTGTTCCGGTTTGTTTCGAAATATGTCATGGGGCACACTTCAACGATTGACGGATACCTTGCCGCGTTGACCAAAAAGCTGGGTTAGCTCTGGTGGTGGGACACGAGAGCGCTTCTCGCAAGCACAGATTCGTGGTGCGAGTCCGACAGCAATGCGGCTTTCACGGGCGGTCGTCGCCACTGAGGCGGAACATGGTGCGGATTTCGCTGCGCCAATGATTCGCAAGGCCGATACGCTGCACTTCGATAGCCGGAGAGAAGAAGCTTAGAATCGTTTCCGCGGTGGAGTGGAATTCGAGAGACGGGGCTACCAGAAGCAGCTTCGGAGGCTTAGGCGAGACCGCATGGCCGGGAAAGTAGCCGGAGCGCGTGAAGTCTCCCGCGGCCGCATGTTGCGCCACGCGCATCCAGTAGTCGAGCGCTTGCAGCGGAAGCTGAATGTCGGCCGAGGCTTTCAGTTCCAGTACGGTGAGGCGCCCCGAATGATCGATTGCCAGCAGGTCGGCAATGCCTCGGTCCCCGCCCGTGAAAGCGGGAACCTGGCCGTACACGGGGGAGGCGCGGAGTGCAGGGTCTACCTGGTCCAGGTGGGCGCGAACTTGAGATTCGAGCCAGCGTTCTGGTTCCTTAGTATGCAGCAGACCGGTCGATTCGGTGCGCAAGCGCGAGAGTTCGATTGCGTGCGCTAACGTATCCTTCGCGCGCGTAGAACTTGGATCGCGCGCGAACTCCAGGCCATAAATGCGCAGGCTGGCGGTGCCATCAGGCTGAAGAACTCGCTCGAAGCCGGGTACCGAAGCAAGTTCGGGATCGAGGGGCTCCGGCTGAGCGGGCGCACGGTGGCAAACCATCAGGGCGGTGTCGAGATTTCCGGCGTCGCGCGGGTCGATCGCCAGAGCATGGTCGTCTTCGTCGTATATGAAAAGTAAGCAGGGTTGCTTCAAAAACGCCAAGCGGAGTGCTGTTTGCCTCTCCTTTCCAGCCGGAAGGAAAAGGATCAGGTCTTCGATCGCCAACTTCGGCTTGCGAGCGCGCACATAACTGAGCCAAATCAGGCCGAAAGCGAGAATTCCCGCCGGATCCTCCAAGTTGGCCGGCGCGGCAATGGCGGCCCTGCCTTTCTTCCCGCGGCGGAGGAAGGCGCGCGGGAATGCGGGCGAGAGGCTGTGCTCCAGGTTCGCCTCAGCCGAAAGTTCCTGAAGCTCCCAATCCGGAAATTCGCGACTCAGAAATCGGCCGAAGCGTTCCCGGAATTCCAGTTTGCGGCCCCTCTTGCGCCACTCCATGTTGCGGGGGTTGGCCATATCGAGCAGCTGCATCGTCCCTTGTTTTCCGCCGAAATGCTGCACAGTCAGTTCTACGCGCCCGGCTTCCTGCTTCAGGCCGATGATGCGGCGGGATAAGTTTTTATGCTGCTCCCAAGCTTGAAGCAGGACGTGCGAGGAACGCGGTTCCAGGGAATAGTTATTCGCGTTGAGGGGCAGAAGGGGTTCGCCCGGCTCCAGCAGCGCGGGCAGCACGGCCGATTCGACGAACTTCTTCAGTTGCTCGATCATTTGCCATGGCCAGGGTAACAGGCAAGCCCTTGGCGCTTCAATTGCTCCCTTCTTGAGCCAGGAGTACTTGTGTTCGCATCCTTAAGTCTGCTTTTGCTTGCTGCTTCAATCGATCCTGCTTTGATCAACGATCCGGCGCACGCCGAGACACTGAACGCGAAGAGCAGAGGCGCGCAGGTGATCCGCGCTCAGATTTTGATGGACCGCGCGCATGTGTCGTCGGGAGAAATCGATGGAACCTGGGGGCATAACGTGCAAGTGGCAATTGCGGCATTTCGCGCTGCGCACGATTTACCTGCCGGCACCACGGTGGATCAGGAGATGTGGGCCGCACTGAATAAGGATGAGGCGCCGGCGATCATCTCCTATGAAATTCTTCCGGCCGATGTAGCGGGTCCTTTCGAGAAGATTCCGCCAACAATGGAAGAGAAGGCCAAGCTGAAGACGCTCACCTACGAATCCGCCCAGGAATTGCTGGCGGAAAAGTTTCATTGCTCACCGGGGCTGCTGGCGGAGTTGAATCCGGGGAAGAAATTCGATGAGGCCGGCGTTTCGATTATGGTGCCGAATGTAATTACTACAACTCCCGGAAGAGCGGCTTCCGTGGTGGTGAATGGCACCGATCTTTCCGTACAGGCGCTGAATGCCGAGGGCAAAATGCTGGCGTTTTATCCGGCGTCCGTAGGTAGTGAGCACGATCCGTTGCCGGTGGGTGAATGGAAGGTGGTGGGAGTGAGCCACAATCCGATTTACAACTACAACTCTGACCGTTTCTGGGACGCGAAGGGTGAGCACGCAGAGGCGAAGATCGCGGCGGGTCCGCGCAATCCAGTGGGTGTGGTGTGGATCGCTCTTTCGAAAGAACATTACGGCATCCACGGATCGCCGACGCCGAAGGCAATCGGCCATACGCAATCTCACGGATGCATTCGGCTCACGAACTGGGACGCCACGCAGCTTGCCGCGATGGTGAGGGCTGGAACGCCGGTGACGTTGAAGGAGAATTAATGCGCACGGTAACGGGTTTCGTTGCCGGATTCGCGGTGGGAGTTTTGGCGCTCGGAGTTGTTCTCTATACAACGGGAAAGTTGAAGACAGAACCTCGCCCGGAGCAACCAACAGCAGCGGCTTTACCGACGGTCCCCGCTCCTGATGTCTCCATGCCCAAAGCCGCGCCCTTACCTTTACCAGCGCCGCCGGAACCGGTGACAATCCCTGTTGGCAACAAGGCAACCGGCATTGGCCTGCCGCTCCCAAATTTGCAGAAAGGCGCGATTCGAAACACCTTTGACGACACGCGCGGAGGCGGAACGAAGCACGAAGCCGCGGATATCATGGCGCCACGAGGAACGCCCGTTCTCGCCGTTGTCGAAGGCAACGTAGTGAAGTTGTTCAACAGCAAGAAAGGCGGTATTACGGTTTATCAGTACGACAATCAAAGAAGGTTTTGCTACTACTATGCCCATCTGGACCGCTATGCGGAAGGCTTGAAAGAAGGCATGCTGTTGCGGAAAGGCGAGACACTGGGCTACGTCGGCAGCACCGGCGACGCGCGGGCCGACGCTCCCCATCTACACTTTGCGATTCTGGAACTCGGGCCGGACAAGCTTTGGTATCGTCACACCACTGCGATCAATCCTTATCCAATACTAATGAGTGCGTTTGATTCGAAGTAGCCCTTAGGACTTTTCTTTCCGGAGGATTTCGATTCCGCTGGGCAAACGGAACAAATCGTCGGGAAGCCCGGCGTTAATCTCGATCGAATCGTCGTAGATTTCAGTAATCTTCTCGGTGTCGCGTTCGCGCTGCAGGTTCAGCGGCCACACTACGCCACCGGGCAGGGATTTGTATTTTGAGTAATGCGTCAGTTCCTGCACGCGATCATGAATAATCGGATCGCGGCGATAGAACTGTTGCTGTACCGGCAGCTTTGTTGACGCATTCAGGTACACCTTTACGTTTTCATTTTCGCTATCGAAGATGTCGAGCACTTCGACCGGTTGATTTTCAACGATCAGCGAACCCGCGTGTTCAAAGACCAGGTCCGGTTCCTGCAGCCGCTGGCGGAGGATGTAGAAGAAGTTGTGGCGCGTGGTGATGAAATACCGTTCTACGGTTTCATCAGGAAGCGGCCGAGCGCCGCGAAAGGTCACTTCAAAGCCTTGACCATCGAGGAACAGGACGGAGCTTTCGCCTTTCTTGCCGAAGGTATGGCGCTCGAAGAGCCCAAGCTTTCCCGGTTCAGGATGATCTGTATAACGGGTATAGAGGCGTGCGACAGAAAGCCCGGTGAGCCGGTCGCGATAAAACGTATACGCACGGCCGCTTTCCTTGCGATCACGCATTCGCAGGAACGCGTCCCCGCCCAGAGCCGCAATGGCATCCTGCAATAATCGCTTGCCGCGGGTGGCACGCGTTTCCGCCGCACGCACAGGCAACGTAGCGGCAAGCAGCGCGGAACCGAAAACTCTCCGTGTCATGGTTTCTGTTTCAGTTGCTCGGCGGTGAGGCCGATGTTCAGCTTCATTTCTTTTACAGTGACGACCGCGAACTTCTTGCCACCCTGCAGGATGGTGATTTGCGACGGAAGCTGAAGGCCTTCCACCGGGGAGAAAGAAACGAAATCCTGCTCAATGGCGGTGGGCCCAGCCTGGTATTCCTCTTTTACGGGAAGGTTTGTATCGGGGTTGATGGTGAGGCGAACGGAGTTGCCGCGGTCATCGGAGATTTCAAGAACGCCCGGGGCAGCTAGATTCACTTTGCGATTGGGCGCGGAGTCACTGAGCAGCAACAAGATATAGGTGCGGAACACTTCGCCAGAGATCTGTTTGGCCTGCGCTTCGGGCAGCGGAGTTTCACCTTGCGGCGTCTTGATCCAGCCGGTAGTGCCGTCGTAGTAGACAGAAACCTTGCCGAATGGGTAGGTTGCATCCTGGCGGAAGATGCCGCTTGTGATAGCGCGGTTCAACTGCTCGGCTTTCAAGCCACCGGCGGAAGCCTCCACCTGAGTCTCGAGAGTCTGCGAGTAGTCCTTGATCGCTGTTAGCTTTGCGGTGCCGCCGGAGGCCTGCTGCACTTTTTTCAGCAGCGCGCGTCCCGCTTCCAGGGTAGCCTTGCTGGCGATTGGCGCCTCCGCTTTGGGTTCGGCGATGCTGATATCGATCGGTTTGACGGGCAAGCCGAGTTTGGAGAGAGGCTCGGAGAAATCTTTGGGATTTCCAACGGCAAGAATTTCGAGGGCGGCGGGATCGATACGCGCCTTCGCAACTCGCAAGATATCAGCGCGTGTTACGGAAGCGACTGCTTTCTGGTAGCGAAAGAGGAAGTCGTCGGGGTAGCCGAAATATTTGTATTGCAGAAGCCGGTTGAGCGTTTTGCCAGGAGTATCGAAAGAAAACACGAAGCTGTTCAGCACGGCCTGCTTGGCGGTTTCCAGCTCGGCTTCCGTCACCTCTTCAGTCCGAATGCGCGCGACTTCTTTGAGCGAGACGCGAATCGCATCCGTTGTACTGGCCGACTTCGTACTTCCGGAGATCTGGAAGATGCCGGGATGATCGTAGTTGGCGCCCCAATCGGAGAAAATGTTATACGCGTAACCGAGCCGGGTCCGGACGGTGGAAAAGAGGCGGCTGCGGAATCCGCCGCCCAGAATATCCGCCATGACTTCGAGCGCTGGGTAATCTTTGTCGTCGAAAGTGCCTCCTAATTGGCCGATCGCGAAGGTGGTTTGCGTAACGTCAGGCTTCGTGATCACGTAAGTGCCGGGCACGGCCTTGTGATTGACCTTAGGGAAAGGCGGCACTTTGGGTTGTTGCACAGTCCATCCTGCGAAGAGCGCCTCCAGTCTGGTCTTCATCTCCGGCGCGGAGAAATCTCCCGTTACCGCGAGCAAGACGTTGGCGGGGAAGAAATAGCGCTTGTAAAACTCAGCGACATCGGCGCGCGTGATGTTGTCGACGGTAGCGTAGGTCTGGTCCCAGCCGTAGGAGTTATCCTTGCCGTAGATGAGGCTCGCAAACTCGCGGGTGGCGATTGCCTGCGGCTCATCGTTCTGGCGGGAAATGCCGCTCCGGAGCTGGGCTTTGAGCAGTTCGATCCGATCCTCACGAAATGCAGGCTGCGTGAGGACGTCGCGAAAGACGCCGAGCACTTCATCGGCATTGCCTTTCAGCGCATTAAACGAAACGGTGCCGCTCGATTCGCCGATGTTCGCTTCCACCGCCGCGGCGATATCTTCC
This sequence comes from Bryobacterales bacterium, assembly GCA_963795835.1. Classification (GTDB taxonomy): domain Bacteria; phylum Acidobacteriota; class Terriglobia; order Bryobacterales; family Bryobacteraceae; genus JALYXI01. The sequence continues at coordinate 951,532 of CAWCJC010000001.1, forward strand.
AATTGTTCATCCAACTGGTCGCCCGTCTTTGCTGTAGTGCCACCGCTCCGGATCGCCGAACCGGTGATGGTAGCCAGGCCTACTTTATTGGCCGGATCGAAGAGGTTGCCGGTTCGCACCAGTGCGACGCCCCGAACGGTAGGCAATTCGTGGTTCTCCAGCAACAGGAGCTGCATGCCGTTCGATAACGTATATGTTTCGATTTTCGGGATCTTTAGTTCAGGAAGCGGCGGATACTTCAGGTCTTTATAAGATTGCGCGGTCAAGAGCGCAGCTGCGGTAAGGAAAAGAAGAATGCGCTTCATTACTTCGCGTCTCCTTTGGGCGTCACCATCCGGCCTGTTGTGCGGTTCTGTTCTGTGAAGTACTGGTTGGCCACGCGCTGCACATCCTTTGCGGTGACCTGGTCGACCTCATCAAGGTCAGTAAAAACCTTTCGCCAGTCGCCATAATTGGCGTAGGCGTTAGAGAGCAACTGGGCGAGGCCTGAGTTGCTATCGAGCTGCCGGATTAACGAGCCGCGCGTCTTCGCTTTCACGCGTTTGAGCGACGCTTCATCGATGGGATCTGTGCGAAGGCGATCCAGAACGGTGTAGAACGCCTTCTCATTTTCCTCGAGCGATTTGCCGAGCGAGGGGACCAAATAGAAGAGAAATAAACCGGGATACTTCCCGCCGGGATAGGTGGCATCGGCGCCGGCAGCGAGCGCAATCTTCTTATCGCGCACCAGGTCTTTATACAGAAGGCCGGTGCGGCCGCTCGAAAGAATTCCCGCGACGACATCGAACACCGCGTCATCCTTGCTGTACTGACCCGGACGTTTATAGGCGATAAACTCGATCGGCTGGCTGGCAGATTCCAGTTGTACTTGTTTGGGTCCTTCTTGCGGCGGTTCGACGGTGACGACCGGTGAAGGGAGCGGTTTCTTCGGGATCGGACCGAAGTAGCGCGTGGCCAGGCGCTGCATCTCGGCGGGTTTCACGTCACCCACGATGCTGATGGTAATGTTGCCGGGAACGTAATACTTGTTGAAGAACGCTTCCGCATCGCTCAGGCGCAAATTTTCGATGTCGGTGGCCCAGCCAACCGGAGGGCGGCGGTAAGGATGAGCCTCAATGGCGGTGGCGGTGAAGACTTCGGCGAGCTTGCCTTGGGGATCGCTTTCAGAACGCATACGGCGCTCCTCGCGGACAACGTCGCGCTCTTTATAGAACTCGCGGAAAACAGGACGCAGGAAGCGGCCGCTTTCCAGCAAAAACCAGAGCTCCACGCGATTGGCGGGCAAGTTATAGAAATAGTTGGTGGAATCTTCGCCGGTCGAAGCGTTCATTCCAACGCCACCGTTTTCTTCAATCAGGCGCGGATAGAGATTCTGTTCCACGTAGCCGTTGGCCTTTTCCATGGCGGCCTTCACTTCTTCTTCCAGCTTGGAAAGGCGGTCCTTATCGGCGCGCGGACCTTTATCGCGCTCCTGATCAAAGCGGTCATAGGCGCGTTCCACGGCTTCAAGGGCCTTCTTCTCTTCGGGCCAGTTGGTGGAGCCGATGGATTCGGTGCCCTTGAACGCCATGTGCTCAAACATGTGCGCAAGTCCGGTCTTGCCGCCAGGATCGTCCACGGCTCCGGCGTTGACGTAAGTGTGGAAGGAAACGACAGGTGCCTGGTGCCGCTCGCAAATGATAAAGTGCAAGCCGTTCGGCAAAGTGAATTCCGTAACTTTCTTTGCGAACTCCTGGAGATTTTGTGCGGGAAGAAGAAGAGAAGTGAAGAACAGAAGGGAAAACAGTTTCAATCGATGGACTCCAACTTCACTTTAGCGCGGGTGCCCGGGGAGGAACGCCCGCGCTAAGGGGAACTGCTATTGGCGGGGTCCGCCGTGCATCATCGCTGCCGGGCCGCCCCCAGGGCCGCCAGGGCCGCCGCGCGTGTGTTGCGAAGCATATTTTGTTTGCTGATCAGCGGTAAGCGTGGCATAAAAAGCGGCTTCCGCTTTGCTCTGGATGTTCAACTCCTGACCTGAGAGAGCGCCGATCTGGGAACTGAGATTGTCGATGGAGGCCGTGTCGTTCTTCTGGACTGCGGTACGGAGTGAGGTATGCGCGGTCTGAAGATTCGTCCGGAGGTTCGCCTCAGCGTTGAAGGCATTGGTGAAGATTGTCGTTGCCTGGGTTTGCTGGGCAGCGGTAAGTGTCAGGGCAGAGGTAAGCCGCTCCACGTGACGGGATGCCATGGAGGCGGCGTCAGGCGGAGTGTGAGGTCCGCGTTGCGCTAAGAGCGCGCCGGTGGCGAGTACGCCAAGGGCAAGAATGTTCATGAGATTGCGTTTCATTTGAATTTCAAAAGCTCCTTCATTCATTACGACGTAAACGAAGAGTTCGGGATAGAGCGAAGGTGTTAAATGGTCGTAAATTCAATCAAACCGGCTCAACGCGCTGCGGCCGGCGCGCTGGAATATAGTTGTAGCTACCTCAGGAAAGCGTCGGAGCTTTTTGGGGAAAGGTTCAGGAGCCCCGCATGGCCTCAAAAATCGATGAAAAGTACGCAGACTTGAGGGCGAAAGGGTTGGACCTGGGTCCGGCCACCGGACCGGAACAGAGTGCGGGTTATGGCGGCACTTTCAGGACCTTTAAGAACGGCAACATTTATTGGCATCCGGTGATGGGAGCAACCGCTCACGAAGTACATGGAGGGATCCTCTCCTTGTATCTTGCCAATGGCGGCCCCGGAGTGAATCCAAAGACCGGAATTCGTGAGTTTGGATTTCCCCTGTCTGACGAGGTCAGGACTCCCGCGGACCAGACACCCTTCTGTGACTTCGAGACAGGAGCGATTTATTGGACGCCGGGCACGGGAGGAGTCGTGATGTACGGCGACATTTACAAGGGCTATCGGCAGCACGTCAACAGTTTAGGTCTGCCTGTTTCCAGTCTGGCGACCATCTACACAGGCAGTGGCATCTACTGCGAGCGCGGCATTCTTTGGACTGCCCCCGCACTAAAGGGTGCCGTCCTCTTCGGTTCGTTCCAACCGCCGTTGATGGGCAAACCGATGATTGCCGCCGCAGGCACCGCCCAAGTCAGCCTTGGAAACCTGATCTCATGGAGCACCCCCGGCAACGACCTGACGCACAATCTCTCACTGGTGGATCCCGCCGTATTGTCCAATGTTTGGAAGAATCGTTTGGTTCTGGCTCCCGTGGGGGGCGGACCCGAGGTGCCTTTGTGGCCGGGCGACCCTAATCTGAATTCGATGACGTCGCTCGATACGGCCGTATCGATATCGCTCACCGCGACGGCCCCTCTGCTCGATTCCAAACTTTACGACATTCATTTGAGGCCGCCCACAGGCAACGTCTATAACTTGTCGCCTCATTGCGTTTACTCCAAGAAGTCCTGGGACAATTTCGGACTGCTTCACGCAACCGACATTCATCTGAGCCTCCGCAATCAGAACCTGCGCGCGGCGCTCACGAAAGCGGGAATGACCGAAGCCGCGCAAAAGTACGCGAACTGTCAGGAGTGTTTCCGGGACTTTATCCACTACGCGAACCATCTGCATGCGCTCGGCTTGGCCGATGCCGTGATGGCGACGGGCGATTTGATCGACTATGTGAAGGAGCCGGGCGACAACCCGTACTCAGGCAACTTTGAGCGTCTCCGCCGGATGATTTTGGGCCAGCCCTTCGACACGGGTGTTCCCGCGGGTGAAGAACTGCAGATCCCGATATTTCTTACGTTCGGCAATCACGATTACCGCCTGAACAAATTTGAACTGAGCTTCTTCATCGACGTAGATCTGAAGGTCTGGGAAAAGACGATTCCCATGGACGAGTACACCACCTTCAACCTGACGCCCGATGAGGCCACCGCGGCCCAAGGTGGCCGGATCACCTACGGGCTATCCGATTTCGCTCAGGCTCTGAAAATGCTGGAGTACGATGCCACCGGCGGCGCCTACGCCTATTTTTCGAAGTACTTTTCCGACAGGCGCACCTTTATGGTGACACTCGGCGCGAATCGCCTGGTGTTGCTTGATAACTCCTACGATGCGGGCGTGCCGCAGATCGATGGGTGGGAGAGCCTGGTCAAGTTTCTTTATGAATACGAAACCAACGGCCTCTCTCAAGCCGCGGACCGGGCGGTAAACGGGACGATCGATGCTGCCGGACTGTACGACGATGTTTACCGGGCCACCCAGCCGGCCCTCGACGAGGCAGGCCCGAACGGAGTTGTCATTGTCGGCATGCACGTTCCTCCGTTTTCCCCTGTCAACTCCGAGTTCCCGTATTACCTGCGCGAAACGGTCCACCCCGTCGCCGACCCGAAACTGACGCAGGACTATCTCAGCAGGAACGGGATCAAAGCGGATGGATGGACCTTAAGCGGCACCCCCTATTTCAAAACAGGCGAAATCGGAAACGGACACGGTCTGGACAACGGTGTGATCTCCCAACACGGCATGGACTTCATTCGTTTGCTGGCCGGTGTGGAACTGGGAGTGAAACGGCCGGTGGATTTGTTCCTGTGCGGCCATCATCACCAGCGCATGGAGTACCGGATGCGCTGGAACGGTTCCGACATACAGTTCTTCATGGACTTTTATCTGGAAGAACCCACGACTTATTACGGCACAACGACCGGCTTCGACATCAAGATCGGCGCAGACACGATTCCCAAAGGCTCGCGCCTGGCCATTCACATCGATCCTACGGCTCCCGCCACAGGTAGAATTGCGGCGGCGCGGGTTCATCAGGGCTCGATCTCGGAAGTCCGCGGGAGCATCTCCCTGCCGCCGTATGCTTCTCCGCTGGATTCAGCGGCCGATCCGAAAAAGTGGTGGGAAGATCATCGCCCGATCGTGGCGCAGACCGCGGCATTGGGGCCGATTGATCCCGTTCAACGATTCGATCCTCAATGGGAAATCACATACGCGTTTCCCGGAACTCTGATTCCGCCCAAGACCGTCAGCATCGAATCCAAAACGCAGCCTGCGCCCAAGGCCCTTCCGGGCGAGACGATAACAGTGAAACAAGTAATGACCCAGTACCCGGACCCCACATTCAATGGATTTCGATTCGTGCAGGTACAGGGTAACGTAATTCATAAAGTTCGCTACATCAATCTGGCTGAGTTGCGGGCTTCGAACTTCAAGCTCCCCTGGGAAAACCCGTCGCGAGCGGACGTGTCCTCAGCGGCAACGTCGACCTCGGTCCTGGAGACTCGAACTTAATTAACTAACCGCTTCAGCGGCCCACTTATAACCCAGGCCATGAACCGTCGTGATGAGCATGGGCCGTTTGACGTCATCTTCTAACTTCTGCCGCAGCCAGGCTACATGGACATCGACAGTACGAGTGGATTGGACGGCTCGGTAGCCCCAGACTTGATTCAGCAACTCCTCGCGAGAGAGGGTGGCTCCGGGATGCTCCACGAAATACTTCAGGAGTTGAAATTCGCGGGCGGAGAGCGGAACCGGCTGGCCCTGCTTGGTGACTTCCGTGCTGCGGGTATCGAGCACAATGGGTCCGAAAGTAAACCTCTGCGGCGTCATGGGAGCGGAGGCCCCGTTGCGGCGCAGCAGTGCTTCCATGCGCGCCAGAAGCTCCGCCATTTCAAACGGCTTCGTGAGATAGTCGTCGGCACCCTGCTTCAGGCCGGTGACCTTGTCCACGGTCAGGCCACGCGCAGTGAGCATCAGGATGGGCGTCCGGATGCCACGCTGCCGCAGGCTGGCGCAGATTTCAAAGCCGCCTTTCTTGGGAAGCATCACGTCGAGGAGGATCAGGTCGAAAGCTTCGCCGCTCGCTTTCGATTCGCCAGTTTCGCCGTCCGCGGCGAACTCCATGGTGTAGCCTTCTTTGCGAAGGCGGTCGCCTACGGTAAGGACCAAGCCCGGTTCGTCTTCCACTAAGAGAATTCTGCTCATGATGTTTGACCCGCTAGCCGGAGAGTGAAGCGGCTTCCCTGCCCCGCTACGCTTTCCACCGTGAGATCGCCGCCCGCATCCCGCGCGAAATTGCGCGCCAGGCTGAGTCCGAGACCGGTACCGTGAATCTGCGCGGAACGAACGGCCTTGGCCCGATAGAACGCGTCAAACAGGTGGGGGAGTTCGGCCTTATCAATGCCGATGCCACGATCCTCAACTGTCACCGCGACCCAGCCATTTTCGGCAGCGGCGCGAATGGCCATCCAGCGAGACTCGCCCGAATATTTGGCGGCGTTCGAGATCAGGTTCTGCAAGCATTGCGTGAGAGCTCCGCTTTCGCCACGAACGGGTGGAAGGTCCGGCGCGATCTGCCGCTCCACCGTGAAGCCGCGTTCGGTGAGTTCGGTTTGAGAAAGTCCGAGAGCGCCTTCAATCAACTCTTCCACATTGAGAACCACGGGCTTGTACGGTGTGCGCTTCTGGCCGGCGGCGAATTGCAGAATCTGCTCCATCATGCCGCTTAAGCGGCGCGATTCATTTCGGATCAGGGAGCCGTACTGCTTTACCTGTCCGGGGGCTTCGACGATTCCATCGGTGAGGTTTTCCGCCGCCGAAGAGATTACCGAGAGCGGCGTGCGCAGTTCATGCGAGACGCCCGCTACGAACTCCATCTGCAACTCCGCAAGGCGTTGAGCACGCTGTGTGTTTCGTACGATGGTCACCATGCTTCCGCCGAGTACCAGGAGGATTGCGAAGCTGACCGCCAAGTTTCGCCATCGCAGCGTCTGGACTGCCGCCGCTACCGACCCTGCGCGGTGCCGAACCGCTATGTTCCATGGCGCAACTCCATCGCTGACCAATATGGGTGAATTGAACGCGTGCTGCATCCCACCATTCCTGTTTCCGCGGCCTTCGCGCCTGGGCCAGTCACCGTGGAGGGCGAACGGGCGGTCGCGGACGCCGCGATCCGGATTCGGATTGCGCGGCCGCATCTCGAGGAGATCCGTATCAATATCGGGTGCGGCGGAGGGCTGCGGCGAATTGCCTGTGGAGGAGTAGATTACAGTTCTCGGAGAGCTCCTGGTGTAAATTTGCGCCTGATAGACAAGCCCATCGGGACCGCCGAAGTGGCGGACCGCGAGTTCGGGTAAAAGTTTGGTCGCCAGATAGTCACGATTGATCGCCACGAGTTGAATACCAGAGCGATGCTCCGCGGGCGGACCCGGTTTGCGCGGACGGCTCGACATCACATGAATTAAGTAAGGCCCCTCTCCATCGATGGCCCAGGCGGAATTGCGGGGAGGCCCAGGGCGATGGTCGTCGAACGCTCCTCCCAGACGCTCCACCAAAGCGCTCAGTCCGGGCGGCGCCGACGCGGGTAGATACTTTTCCTGCGTGGTATCGAGTTGCAGAAGCGGCGGAGTTGGGCGAAGGCTGAAACAGGTACACGGCCGAAACCAGATGTGCGGCGCTTGCGGTCTGAAGCCATTCCGACTGCGACTGAGCGAGAGAGGTCCAATCGGAGGCCTCGACAATATCAGGGTCGGCTTGCAGCGCGATTCCGGTCTGCAGGATTTCACGTGTGAAATCCTGGCGAAACTGATCCACGGCGATTTGCAAACTGCTCTGCATCCGAAGCCGTTCGGCCTCGCTCACCTGACCGCTCCAGCGATACTGCAGAAAGGCCAGCAAGACTAATGTACAAACCAGAGAGCCGGCCAAAAGGACCGGCCGGAAGGAACGCCGGGGCAGCATGGATCTGCCTTCAGTGTACGACCGTGGGCCTGGCAGGTTAGCGGTCAAGGTGCGAGAGTTGCTCCCGCAGCGTTTCATAGGCGCGGAACATCAGCGCCTTCACAGCGGAGGGTGTGCATTCGAGAGCCTGAGAGATCTGGACGTAATCCATCTCTTCATACTTGTGCATCAGGACGGCACTGCGTTGCTTCCAGGGAAGCGCGGCAATGGCATTGCGGATTTGTTGTACCCGTACGTCGCCGATCAGAGAGGCTTCCACGGTTCCGGCGGGGTCTGAGTAGTCACGCTTTCGGGCACCGGAGACGGCGTCTTTATCCAGGCTCAGGTTGCGGTTGTGATATTTCTGATCGCGGAAGTGGTTGTAAGCGACGTTGGTTGAGATGCGGAAGAGCCAGGTGGTGAATTTGGCCGACGGTGTCCAGGCAGCGCGCGAACGATGGATGCGAAGAAATACATCCTGCGCGAGTTCTTCGGCAACGGCGGGATTCTGGACCAGACGGCTGAGATGGTGGACCAACTGGGTGCGATGGCGATCGACGAGAAGGCTGAAACTGGTGTCATCGCCCCTTTGGGCGGCGGACATCAGTTGCGTATCGAAGTCGAATGCAACGGCGGAAGTAGCCATGGGAATATTGAATGTAACGTGCGGTGGGCAGCGCGGTTGCCTCTGTGTTGTTAAATGCCTGTAAAACCTCTAGTGGTGAATGGCCAGCGCCCAATCCACGATCGTTTCATCGGCCCAGAAACGCGGTTTGTGGCGAGCGATGAAGCCCAGGTGACCGCCATGTTCCGGATAAATTGCGTCGATGTGCTCGTTACGCTCCGGCTTCGCTTGTTCGTACATCGTGAACGGAATTAAGGGGTCGTCTTTTGCGGCGATCAGCAGCGTGGGGATGCGGATCGAGGGCAGGAAACGATTCGAGGATTGGGTCGCGTAGTAATTGTCCGCGTTGGTCAGGCCGAAAGAGGGAGCCGTGATCTTGTCGTCGATATCATAAAGGGTTTTGAGCGAAGTAAGTTGGGCTTCGGTGTAGCGGCCAGTTGCGATCAGCCGGGCATGCATTCTGGTGACGAAACGATGTTCATAAAGATAGTTCACCGGAGCGCTGATGCGGCGCGCAGCCAGCTTGAGATCGATGGGCGCGCTTACTGCGCATACGCCGGCCAGAAGCTCTGGACCTTCTTCGGCCAGTTCGCCGGCCAGCTTCAACACGACATTGCCCCCGAGCGAAAAACCGACTAGGAATATGGGCAGGTCCGACTTGATCTGCCGGAGGAAGGCCAGTAAGTCACTGGTCAAGCCACCGTGATAGAGCGTGGTGCAGCGCTGTTCGGTGCCTCCGCAAGTCCGCATGTGAAAGCGGTGAGCCGTCAGATGGTTACAAAGGCTGCGATGCGCGAGTGTACGCATATAGCCGGCATCCGCCGCACCTTCCAAGCCGTGGACCATCACAATTTCGCTTACGGGATTTGCGGCGCGCTGCGTTTCCACCAGGACTTCCACCGTGGGTTCGGTGCGGTATAACCTTCGCTCCGAAGGGTAGGGAGAGAAGTCGAGTTTCCTGGGCCAGAAGTTTCCGAGAATGGTCAGCAGGTGTGGATTCGAAACCAAAGGGACGAACGGGCGCACGTTTTACTTTGACAGAATGTAGCGATGATGCTTCCTGTTTTGCTCGCGTTACTTGCCGCCGATCTCACGCCGGAGAACGCGAACCGGCTCACCGTGGCCTGGATGGCTCATACGAATGCTGTTGCACCGGATACGCGGACCGCGAAGATCGCCGCGTTTGAAGCGACGCCGGTTCTTTGCCGGTGATTTGCTGTTCGTAATTACTCCTTTCAACCAAGTACTGGCTTTAGATCCAGGTACAGGAGAGGAACGCTGGCGCTACGACCCCAAAGTAGCGGAACGGGAGTACTCCGAGGCAACGGCAAGGGGGGTGGTGGTCGCTGCCGGGAAAGTTTTGTTTGGGACGTTGGACGCGCGGTTGATTGCGCTTGAAGAAAGCACGGGGAAGCTTCTTTGGCAGGTGAAGCTCGATCCGGCATCAAGCGACGGCAATTATCAAGTGACTTCGCCGCCCGTGGTCTCGGGAGGTCTGGTGGTTGTGGGTTCCGCAATCGGCGACAACTCGCGCGCGCAGATGGACCGCGGAACGGTTCGCGCTTACGACATCAACACAGGAAAGCTGAGCTGGACTTGGGATCCGACGCCGGCGGGGAAGACCGGCGCGGCGAATGCGTGGGCTCCGATGTCGGTGGACGCGGGACGCGACATGGTGATTCTTCCGACCGGTAGCGCTTCGCCGGATTTCTTTGGCGGCATGCGTCCCGGGGACAACCGTTATGCAAACTCAGTGGTGGCCTTGCGTGCCTCGACAGGTAAGCTTTTGTGGAGCTTCCAGGTGGTGCATCACGACCTGTGGGATTATGACGTGGCGTCGCGTCCTGCGTTGATTGAGGTTGCGGGCAAGCCTGCCGTAGGAGTGCTCACAAAGGTGGGCCATTACTTTTTGCTCGACCGTTTGACCGGCAAGCCACTGCTTCCTGTGGAAGAGCGGGCCGTACCAAAGTCCGATGTGGCCGGAGAAGCGGCTTCAGCAACGCAGCCTTTCCCGACTTCGGGATTGTTTACGAAGCAGCAGTTTGTGCCAAGAGCGGGATGGTGTACCGATGAGTTCAAAAAGCTTCGATACGAAGGCTTGTTTACTCCACCCAGCACTCGGGGAAGTCTGCTGTTTCCTGGCAATGTTGGCGGAGCGAACTGGGGGAGCGGCGCCTATGACCAGGATCGCGGGCTCTTATTCGTAGCGGCGAACCGGTTGGCCACCGCGGTACGCTTAGTGCCTCGCGCATCTTTCGATTCCGCAGGACATGGCGAGACGGGCGAGCGATGGGGACAGGAATATGGCGCGCAAGCAGGAGCCCCATACGGGATGTCCCGCAGGACATTCCTCGGGCCCGATGGGCGGCCCTGTAACGAGGAGCCCTGGGGCGCGCTGGCCGCGATCGAAGTAGCGACGGGGAAACTGCTCTGGGAGACCCCGATGACGGTGAGCATAGGTGGACCGATGACCGTCAACGGGATCGTGTTCTTTAGCGGAACCGTCTTCGAAGCCAAGCTGCGCGCATTTGCGGCCGACAACGGGCGGCAGCTTTGGGAAACGGACCTCCCATTTACGGCGCACTCCGTTCCCGCAACTTATCTTTGGAAAGGCACGCGCTACCTTGTGGTTTGCGCGGGCGGGCACGGCAAGATCGATAGCAGTAAACTGGGCGATGCCGTGATCGCTTACGCGGTCAAATAGGTTATTGGAGCAGGTCGCCGTCTTCGGGTTCCGCGCGCAGCAGCGGCTTGTCTCCGGACTTTTTGTTCATATCGTCGGCAAGAATCACGGCTTCCGCCAGATCCCGCATGGGGCGGCGCAGGCGGCGGCTTTCGTTCCGAAGGCGAAGGTAGGCCTCTTCTTCAGTCAAGCTATGCTTGGCCTGCAGAATTCCTTTAGCGCGCTCCACCAGCTTGCGGGTTTCAAGCGTGCGCTTCATTTCCAGCGTTTCCGACATGAGGCGGGCGTTCTCGATCGAGATCGCGGCCTGTCCGGCGACCACCTTTACGAAGCCGATTTCTTCCTCGGAGAAGGAGCGCTGTTCGCGGGTATAGATGTTGATGGTGCCGATCACCTTCTCGCGCGAATGCAGGGGCACGGAAAGGAGAGACGTCAAGCCCGTTTTTCGGGCGAGTTCGGGATAGCGGAACTGCTTCTCCTCAAGAACATTCGGGACAATCAGGTGGCGGCCTTCGCGCACCACGCGGCCAATCAGCGAGTCTTCAATCTTGATCGGCATCTTGTGAAGGTAGTCGGGCGAGGAGCAGCGGGCGGCGCTGACGACCAGCTCACGGCGCTCGTCATCCACGAGCATAATGGAGCAGACAGCGCAATCGAGCGTCTCGGCGACCATTTCGGAGAATGCTTGCAGGATGCGATCCAGGTAATTTTCGGCGGCGATGGTTTGGGCCACTTGCGCCAACGCTTCCATCCGCTTGTTGGCGGCCTGTGACTGTAGCAGCAGGCGGCTCTTGGCCAGGGCTCCGCCCATCTGTTCGCCGATGAAGGAGACCATCGCGATTTCATCCGACGTGTGCTTATGCGGCTCGCGGTGATGCACGTTGATTACACCGATCAGGTCCCCTCCGCTCAGGAGCGGGACGGAAAGGAAGGCTTCGTAAGTGTCTTCAGTGAGGGTAGTGAAGCTCTTGAAGCGGGTATCGCTGGCGGCATCCTTCGCCAGTGCAACAACGGACTGATGGAGGGCCACCCAGCCCGTGATGCCTTCGCCCATTTTCAGGCTGATATTGCCGATTTCCTGCGTATGCGGCAATTGCGATGCGCGCAGTACGATTTCATTTGTGGCATGGTCGACCAGGTAGACCAGGCAGGCATCGGAATCGGTGACCTTCATGGTCAGATCGACCAATTCCTTCAGCATCTGGTCCAGTTCCTGGCCTGAACTCACAATGCTGCTGATTCGATGAAGAAGAGCGACTTGTGTTCCCATTGGTTGGACCGACTCTAGCATGATCGGGGTCATGGGTGTAGTGTATGAATCGGGTGTAGCCCTAGTCCAATTGAAACTTTCTATCTGTCGAATTGCATCATAAGAGGGATGAAGAATTCCGCACCCGCAGACCGGCCGATTTTGAATACTCTTGGGGACCGGTGGAGCCCTGTAATCTTCTCCAGCAGACCTGTGGAGGCCGCCGAACTGGAGAAGTTGTTCGAAGCCGCGCGCTGGGCCGCTTCCAGCAGCAATGAGCAGCCCTGGAGCTTTGTTGTGGCGACACAGCAACAGCCGGAACTGTTCGAAAGATTGGCGGCGTGTCTGGTACCGGCGAACGCTTGGGCCAAAAAAGCCCCGGTGCTGGCACTTTCCGTGGCGCGCATGACGTTATCTGGATCGGACAAGCCGAATCGGTACGCGTTTCATGACACTGGGATGGCGGTGGCGAACCTGTTGACTCAGGCGACCGCCGACGGTCTTTTCGTGCACCAGATGGGAGGCTTCGATGTAGAGAAGGCGCGAACCGATTTGGGCGTGCCCGCGAAGCATGAACCGGTAGCGATGCTGGCAATCGGGTATTACGGGGATGCGGAATCTGTGGATGCCGCCTTGAGGGAACGCGAGAAACGGCCCCGCGCGCGAAAGCCGATTGAGGAGTTTGTGTTTCATGGCGCCTGGGGCAAGCGCTAAGCTCTGGGTGCCGCGCCGTGTGTTGATCACCCCCGGCGCGCGCAGCTGGAAGCATGGAAACCAGATCGCCGAGCGCGCGGCGGCGCTGGGAAGTGACATCGTCGAAATGAAGACCGACCGGCTGACCGGTCTTTCTGATAGCGATCCGCGCAAGCAATATGTGGGTGCGAAGACGTCGCTTGCCGTGGTGGTCGCGAGCCCGAGTAAGCGCAAGCTTTCACCCATTCCGCCGAGCGCGGACTGGCAGTTTCATCTGGCCGAGGGCTGTCCGGCGCATTGTCAGTATTGCTATCTGGCAGGCTCGCTTTCCGGGCCGCCCATCACGCGTGTTTATGCGAATTTGCCGGAAATCTTAGACGGTCTCCTGGTTTATGCGGGACAGGGGACCGTGACCTCCAAATCGGACGCGCGCGCGGCGGAAGGGACCACGTTTGAGTGCAGCTGTTACACGGACCCTTTAGGGATTGAGCACCTGACCGGGTCGTTGGCGCAGACAATCCGGCACTTCGGCAATTGGGAGGCGCCCGTTCAGTTCGGTGGACGACAAAGTTCGACGGAGTGGAGGACTTGCTGGAGATTCCTCACCACGGGCGAACACGGGCACGTTTTTCGGTAAATGCCGCATCGGTGGTGCGCGGCATGGAAGGCGGGACCGCAAATGTGCGTGCGCGATTGGGCGCCATGGCCAAAATGGCGCGGGCGGGATATCCCGTCGGGTTGACGATCGCGCCGATTATGCCTGGCGAAAACTGGCGTGAAGAATATGAGATGCTGCTTCGGGACGCTGCGGCGGCACTTAACGGTGTGCCGAACGTGGATCTAACGGCGGAGTTGATCACGCACCGATTTACACCTTCATCGAAGCTTGTCCTGCTCGACTGGTATCCGAAGAGCAAGCTGGATCTGGAAGAAGCAAACCGGAAAGAGAAACGAACAAAGTTCGGGACCGTGAAGTACGTCTATCCGAATGACCAGATGAAGGAATTGCGGAGCTTTTTCGAAACGAAGCTGGCGGAGCTGTTGCCTTTGGCTAAAATCTTGTACTGGACTTGAATGAACAAACAGACGATCGGCATCATCATGAATGGCGTCACCGGGCGCATGGGGACGAATCAGCATCTGATTCGTTCTATCGCCGCTATCCGGCAGCAGGGCGGCATTGCGCTTAAGAACGGGAACATGCTGGTGCCGGAACCAATTTTGGTGGGCCGCAATGCGCAGAAGCTTGCTGCCTTGGCTGAGCGCTGCGGAGTGGAGCGGACTTCGACCGATCTGGCCGCCTGTTTAGCGAACCCCGAGTACAAGATTTATTTCGACTCCCAGACCACGGCGGCCCACGCGGCTGGCATTGAAGCGGCGCTGGCTGCGGGAAAGCATGTATACAGCGAGAAGCCGCTCGCGCCCGATGTCGAAACCGCTTTGAGGTTGGCGAGGCTGGCACGAGAAGCCGGGCTGAAAAACGGCATCGTTCAGGACAAGCTTTTTCTGCCGGGCATTCGGAAGCTGAAGCGGCTGATCGAAGGCGGGTTCTTCGGGAAGATCCTCTCCGTGCGCGGCGAGTTTGGGTATTGGGTGTTCGAAGGCGATTGGCAACCGGCGCAGCGGCCTTCCTGGAACTATCGGAAGGAAGACGGCGGCGGCATCATTCTCGATATGTTCTGCCATTGGGAATACGTCTTGAGTGGAACGGTGGGCCGGGTGAAGAGCCTCTCGGCCTTGGGCGCGACGCACATCGAAGAGCGCTTCGATGAACAGGGCCAGCCCTACCAGTGCACCGCCGATGACGCGGCTTACGGAACGTTTCTTCTGGAGAACGGCGTGATCGCGCAGATCAACTCCTCGTGGGCGGTTCGCGTGAATCGGGAGGAGCTGTTCGTGTTGCAGGTGGATGGCACGCATGGGTCGGCGGTAGCAGGGCTCCGGGATTGCAAGGTTCAGCATCGCGCCAATACGCCGAAAGCGGTATGGAATCCGGACATCGCAAACCCGTTCGACTTCCGTGACCAGTGGGAAGCCGTGCCCGATAACGCGGAGTTCGATAACGCTTTCAAAGTGCAGTGGGAGATGTTCCTGCGTCACGTAGTGGAAGATGCTCCGTTCCCGCATGACTTTTTGGAAGGCGCGCGTGGGGTTCAACTGGCGGAGTTGGGCCTGGAGAGTTGGCAGAAGCGCTGCTGGGTGGACGTGCCGGTGCTGGGGCTCTAATGGCGATTTCCCTTTCGCGGTTAAGTTTGAACCAGTTGACGATAGACCAGTGGAGCGTTCGCGAAGCCGCCGAGGCCTGCAAGCGCCATGGGGTGGAGTGGATCAGTTTGTGGCGGCATAAGGTTGCGGAATGCGGAAGGAAAGAGGCCCTGGCGGCGGTCCGCGGTGAAGGCTTGCGCCTTTCGAGCCTGTGCCGGGGGGGCATGTTTCCCGCCGCTACCGAGGCGGAGCGGCGCGAGCGCATCGACGATAACAAGCGCGCGATCGACGAGGCAGCGGAGTTCGGGACCGACCTGCTGGTGCTGGTGTGCGGGCCCGCGCCGAATCGCGATGTGGATGGGGCGCGGCGGATGGTGGAGGATGGGATTGCCGCAATTGAACCCTACGCGCTGGCCCGCGGGGTGAAATTAGGAATTGAGCCGCTGCATCCGATGTTCTGCGCTGATCGGTCCGTAATCTGCAGCCTGGCGCAGGCGAACACGATGGCGGAGAAGTTGGGGGTCGGCGTGGTGATCGATGTGTATCACGTGTGGTGGGACCCCAATCTTTATACCGAGATCAAGCGGGCGCAAGGCCGCATTCTGGGGTTTCATGTGAGCGATTGGATAGCCCCGCCCCCCGCGCATCTGAAAGGCCGGGCGATGATGGGCGATGGGGTGATCGAAATCCGCCGGATTCGTGAGGCTGTGGACGCCGCCGGGTATAAGGGGCCGATTGAAGTCGAAATCTTCAACCAGGCGTTAACCGACGCGCCGGGCGAAGAGGTGATGTCCCAACTGGTGGAGCGCTTCGCGTTAACTGTTTAGAAGAAGCGCAACGGGGAAGCGGCGGAAGAGATCTTTGAGGTTGCCGCTAGTCACGGGGTCGCCCGTCAGCTGGTTGCGCCAGTTGCCTTGGGGAAGTTGCACCGTTCCCCATTCCGAACCGCGTGAGAGAACCAGCCGGGGAACCACGACAGCCACCGAGCCGCGAAGGTAACCAATGGCATTTCTGCCCGTGACTTCGAGTGGCTTGTAATCGCCCAGACGATCTCCAACGCCCAATGCTTGCTTGGTGACCCAAAGCTTCGGTAGCCCTTCGTCGGAGCGTGCAAGGATCTGCTCCGGTGTCATGCCTTCCAGATCGGCGAGCAGTTTGCGGCGAACCGTGTATTCTACGGGGCGGCGATTATCGGGATCCACCAGGCTGAGGTCCCAGATTTCGGTGCCCTGGTAAAGATCGGGAACGCCCGGCGCAGTCAGCTTGATGAGGGTCTGCGAAAGTGACTGGATGCGGCCCGGCGCAATCAGCGGTGTGACGAAAGATTCGAAATCTGAGAGGAAATCCGGGTCAGCGTACAGGCCTTCCAGAAAGGCGTGTAGGTCCGCTTCGTACGCGGCGTTCTGCTCCGTCCACGTAGTGTGAACTTTCGCTTCGCGCACCGCCTTCTCCATGTATTGCTTCAACCGATCAAGCGGGAGCGGCCAAGCGCCCAGCATCGTCTGATAGGCCAGGTATTCGGTATTGCGGTCACGGAAGCCATGGTCACGTTGGGACCAGCGCTTCACAGCTTCGGCCCATTGCAGCGGAATCTCCGAGATCTGGTTTAACCGCGCGCGGACATCTTCGCTGCGCTTAGTATCGTGCGTCGATGTGGCCAGCATGGCATCCGGAAGCGCCGTGGCACAGAACGCGTGGAAGGCTTCGGGGCTGATGCACCAACGTGCCGGATTGCCACCGACTTCATTGAGGCTGGTGAGCCGGTTGTAACAATAGAAAGCAGTGTCTTCGACGCCCTTAGCCATGGCGGGGCCGGTGAACTGTTGGAACTGCATCACGAATTCAGTTTCCAGATCGCCGCGCACACGGAGCAGAAGAACGTCTTCCAGGAAGCTGAAGAGTTCCGGGTCAATCGAAGGGCGGTGCTGTTTGGCTTGCGCGATCGCGGCCGAAACACATTCAATATCCGCGCCCGCCACTTCTCCTTCTTTGGCGCGAACGTAGGTGCGGTAAACGGGGAAGCTCGCGACTAACTCGCGGATAGCCTGGTGAACATCATGCCGGGTGTAATCGCGATGGCGGCGGCGGTGTTCACAAACATCCATGAACATGCCGGTGAGGCGGTTGACGTCCGCCCCCAGAAGATCACGAAGAACGAGTTCCTTCTTTTCGCGTGCAATCTCTTCGAACGAACGCAGTTCACCGGTGAACTCGCGGTAGAAATCAGTGAGGGGCTCTTCGCCGCCCGGATCGACAAACAGGCCGCCCAGTACGTTGAGAAAGTCGTATCCGACGGTACCGGCGACAGGCCAGTTGGCGCGCAACCGCTCCCCTGCCTCAAGAATTTTCTCAGCGACGATCCATGCGTTCGGTGCGGCTGCATGGAGTTCGGTAAAGTATTGGAGCGGATCGCGCAGTCCATCGGGGTGATCGACGCGCAGACCATCGAGCACGCCGTGGTTCGCCCAATCCAGGATCAGCTTGTGTGTGTCGCGGAAGACTTCAGGGCGCTCCATCCGCAGCCCCACCAAGCGTGTTGATATTGAAGAAGCGGCGGTAGCCCAATTCGCGGCCCGCGGTACGCCAGAAGGCAAGACGATAATTCTGACGGTCAAGCATGCGATCAAGCGCATCGACATCGCGATTGACGCAGGCGATCTCCGCATCGATACAATCGCAAACGCGTTGATCCTCTTCACAGAGGCGTTCGAGCAAACCGCGGAGAACTTCCTTGTCGCGGTGACGTTCCAGAACATCAAGCGAGAGATGCTGGCTGGTGCTGGCGAGGAAAGCAAGATAGTCGGAGGTGGCGCGCTCGGCTGCCGCCACAAGGACAGGGGCGACGCTCTCTGGGGAAGCAGGAAGCCGGTTCTCGAAATAACGGAAGACGAAGCTGCCGCCTTCGCGCGCAAGCTGGATTTCGCCTGCTTCAAGAACTCGGCCGTACTGGTTGCCGAGGATCGGCACGGTGACTTTGTTGCGAAGCTTTTCTTCCGCGCTCTGCCAATCAATATCGAAATAGTTGGCGTAACGGCTGGCGGGACCGTTTTCAAGAACGTCCCACCACCAGCGGTTGCGTGAGCCGGAAATCGCCATGTGGTTGGGAACAATATCGAGCACCTGCCCCAACCCCATTTCCCGCAGCTTGGCGGTAAGGCGTTCGTGAGCGGCCGCGCCACCAAGCTCTTCATTAACCCTGCGGTGATCGACCACGTCATAACCGTGCATGCTGTGCGGGAGCGGCTTGCAAGTAGGGCGAGCTATAGACGTGTGAGACGCCCAGAGCTTTCAGGTAATCGGCAATCTCCACCGCGCAATCAAGCCCGAAGCCCTCGTGAAATTGCAGGCGGTATGTCGCGCGCGGTCTAGGCATCCGGGGTGGGGTCGGCCTGAATCAAGACAACGACGGAGCGGGCCATCAAGTTGTAAACGGAGCCGCCCTTTTTTTGCTCGCCAGGCTTGCTTTCGGCGACGCGGGTATCAAAGCTGACTTCCCAGACCTTGCCCGCACGAGGCTCAATCAGGGTGAAATCCAAGTCTTCGTGGTGAGCGTTCAGGAGAATGAAAAAGGTGTCGTCCTTGATCGGCTCACCGGTGGCGTTGACGTCATCAAGCGTTTCGCCGCTGAGCAGCAAGCCGACGCTGCGGATCCAGCCGGCTTTCCATTCGTCCTCCGTCATCGCGCGACCGTCCTGGCGAACCCAGGTGATGTCCCGTACTTGCGAGCCTTCGATCTCAACACCCTGGGCTTCAGAGGGATGTATGCTGCGGTCCTGGAAAAATTTACGCCGGTGCAGGTTCGGGTGATTGAGCCGATACTTAATCAGCTTGCGGGTAAACTCCAAAAGATCTTTTTGGGGCTGATCCAGATCCCAGTTGTTCCAAGTGGTCTCATTGTCCTGAGCGTAAGTGTTATTGTTGCCTCCCTGGGCGCGGCTGACTTCGTCGCCGGAGCAGATCATCGGCACTCCTTGCGAAAGCAGCAGGGTGGCCAGGAAGTTGCGCTTCTGGCGTTCGCGAAGTTCGTTGATTTCCGGGTTATCGGTCGGGCCCTCCACGCCATGATTCCAGGAGTTATTGTCGTTAGCGCCATCCTGGTTATTCTCAAGGTTGGCTTCATTGTGTTTTTCGTTGTAACTGACTAAGTCACTGAGGGTGAACCCGTCATGGGCGGTGATGAAATTGATAGAGGCAGTCGGATGCCGGCCATCGCGCTGGTATAAGTCGCTCGACCCGGTAAGACGATATCCTAATTCGGCTAGTTCCCCGCCATCGCCTTTCCAATAGCGGCGGACAGAATCGCGGTACTTTCCATTCCATTCGGCCCAGAGGGAGGGAAATTTACCCACCTGATAACCGCCTTCGCCGACGTCCCACGGCTCGGCAATCAACTTCACCTGGCTGATGACAGGATCCTGATTGATGATGTCGAAGAAAGCGGAAAGACGATCCACCTGGTGAAGTTCGCGCGCTAAGGCGGCGGCGAGATCGAATCGGAAGCCATCGACATGCATTTCCAGAACCCAATAACGCAGGCTATCCATGACTAACTTCAGGACCTGCGGATTCCGGACATTGAGCGTGTTTCCCGTTCCGGTGTAATCCATGTAGAAGCGCTGTTGATCCGTTAGCCGGTAGTAAGTGATGTTATCGATCCCTTTGAAGCTCAGCGTGGGACCCATATGATTGCCTTCCCCGGTATGGTTATACACAACGTCGAGGATTACTTCGATGTTGGCGCGATGAAGGGCTTTCACCATGCTCTTGAATTCACCAACTTGGTCGCCGTCATCGCCAGAGCTGCTATACCGGGCGTCGGGGGAGAAGAAGTTTAGAGTGTTATAGCCCCAGTAGTTTCGCAACCCCTCTTTGACCAGGCGGTCATCGTCGAGGAAAGCGTGGACCGGCATAAGTTCCACGGCCGTGATCCCGAGCTTCTTTAGATAGTCAATGGTCGCTCCGTGAGCGAGCCCGGCGTAGGTGCCACGCAACTCTTTCGGAACATCGGGGTTGGTCGCAGTAAAGCCTTTGACATGCAATTCGTAGATGACGGAATCGTGCAGCGGTGTATTCGGAGGACGGTCGTTTTCCCAATCGAAGTGCGTTGTGGTTACTACGCTTTTGGGAACGCCCCAGCCGCTATCCCGCTCGTCCTTTACCAAGTCTTCCGTAGGAGCCCCGGAGACATAGCCAAACACGGGCGCATCCCAATTTACGGTGCCGGCGAGAGCCTTGGCGTAAGGATCAATCAGAAGTTTCGCCGCATTATAGCGTTCGCCGCGTTCGGGATTATAGGGCCCGCTAACTCGATAACCGTATAACTGTCCCGGCTTCAGACCCGGAAGATAGCAGTGCCAGATAGAGCCGGTGACTTCTCTGAATCTGTACTTCTCGGAAGGCTCGGGATTGTCTTTATCGAAAAGACAGAGTTCGACTCCGGTCGCGCCTTCAGAATAGAGAGAGAAATTTACACCAACACCATCCCACGTGGCTCCCTGAGGATAGGGCTTGCCAGGCAATTGTATTCTTGTCATCTTTGTTCCATTATGCGTTGGTTACCGATGCGTTCGACAGTACTGTTCATAGCCGCCTTTGCGAGTTTGCAGGCACAAAAACCGCTCCCCGTTATCTTCGATACAGACATCGGGGACGATATCGATGATGCTTTAGCGCTAGCCCTGGCTTTACAATCTTCGGAACTGGATATCCGGGCGATCACGACCGTTTCCGACGATACAGAACAGCGCGCTCGCCTGGTCTGGAAAGAACTGGGAATTTACGGACGGCAGGATATTCCCGTAGGCGTGGGAGTGCGGGAGCCGCTGCTCGACAAGATGCATACCGGGGTCGCGGCTCAGTTTCAAGTTCTGACGGCGGAAGATGTGATTCCCCCTCCCCTTCGGTTCAACGCGGTGCAGCTGCTGATTGAGACGCTGATGAAGTCTCAGGCGAAGATTACGCTGATTCCCGTGGGGCCACTTACAAACATTGCCCTGGCTTTGCGAATTGAACCAAAGATCAAGAATAAGATCGAGCGGATCGTGTTGATGGGCGGGGCATTTCAGCCGCCCCGCGCGGAGTACAACATCTTACGGGACCGTGTGGCGGCCAGCATCGTGTTCTCGTCAGGTTTGCCGATTGTGGCGGTAGGGCTCGACGTGACGACGAAATGCAAGCTGCAGGGCGCGGATTTCGAGCGGCTGAAAGCGGCCGGAAACCCGGCTTCGGAGTTCCTGGTGCGGTTGATTCTGCTGTGGAAGGGCGAGAAGGAGCAGTACCCGACGTTACATGATCCGTTGGCTATTGCCGCGGTGTTCCGTCCGGAATTGTTGGAGCTTTCCAGTGGTGAGGTGTCGGTCGAGACAGCCGACCCGAAATTGTATGGCTTGACGACGTTCACCGCGGCAGCCACAGGCAAGACGAAAGTGGCCGTGGGCGTGAACGCGCCGGCGTTTGTCGGGATGTTTACGGACCGGCTGGCGATGCCGCCACGGGGAAAATAGGGCGTTTGGTACCATACAAAGATGTCATCGCGTAATGGAGATAAGGCCCGCTTCGGAAAACAGCGGAAGCGGAAGATGGCGCATCGTGCGCGCACCGCGATCTTGCTGGAAAGTTTGAAGCCGGAAACAGCCGGGAAGCCGGAAGTGGCCGGGAAGCCGGAGAACGCGCACGAAGCGCACCAGCCAGAGCATGGCGTGCTTGGGCACGCGGCGGAATCGATCGGTGCGGTGATTGGCTCGATTGCGGCCAAAGTGAAAACAATTTAGTTCAGTACTTCAGTTCAGCCACTGCAGCCACGTAGTAACAACCAGCGCGTGCGCCACCATGCTGGCTCGGATGCTTCTACCCGCACGATAAGCCTCACCCCAGAAGGCACCGGCTACCGTTGCGAATACCGCCATCCGCCAGTTTGGGAAGCCGCGGAACCATAGGTGGCAAAGGCCGAAAATCACGGACGCTATGGCAAGCGCGGCCCAGCGATTGCCCGTAAGACGCGACATCCATTGCAGGAGGATGCCTCGAAATACGAACTCCTCGGAAAGCGCGACAACCCAGAGAATCCCAAAAAAGATTCCCAGTGCCTGCCATTCCGGGCCGGGGCGGCCGTGGAAGGTCACGATTCCGAGCGCCCATCCGAGCGGAATTCCGATCGGCAGGAAATACAGGAAGTAGCGGAGCCCGACCAGGCATTCTTTGGCTGAGGGAATGAACCCGAATCCTACTCCCCGGAAACCGCGCTGCATCAGCATGACCGAGGCTCCCAAGCGAATCAGCATCAAGTGCCCCAGGACATCGATGTACACGTGATCGTAGGGGGGCAGATAGATCTTTTTGAAAACTTTCGAGAGGATGATAACGGCCAGCAGCGCGATGAAACCGAGATCTGCCGGCAGTGACGCGGGAAGGGCGACAAACCAAAAGCTCGCGCCGATCGAGATGCACAGCAGTGCCAAGAACATCGGAAGGTGAAATGTTCCCGTGGGGACTGCATAGATCAGGTAGGGGAGCAACGCACTGGCAGCAAGGACGGGGGCCAGAGTCGCTGGGGTGAAGATTCGCCGGATTGCTGCGCGCGCGGAGGTGAAGCCGGGCACCAGATAGAATATGAATTCGATCAGGAAGGCAGAGGTTACAGGGACAGCTACGTTGGTAGGAATTCCCCGCTGTTTCGCATATGCTATGGCCGCGCCAATTAAGACCAGCCAACCGGCAAGACAGGTGAGAGAAAAGCCGCTTAGGTTTGCCTGCTTTTCCATCTTCGCTGTCATCGTAACACTTGAAATTAGCCATGCCGCGGAACCGCCAAAGAATCTGGCCCGGTTAGTGGCGCACCGGGAGAGCGAGACCCAGGCAGAGCGGAATCAATTCACCTACCGGCAAACGGTGAAAGTGGAAGAACTTACAGAACGGGGCGCGCTACGAGGCGACTATCGGGAGACCCGGGACGTGATCTTCTCGCCTACGCAGGAAAGGAGCGAGGTGGTTGTGACCGCTCCGAAATCGACGCTGAAAAACCTGATTCTCACCGAGCAGGACTTTTCGGATATCCGCAACATTCAGCCTTTTGTGCTGGTAGAGGAGTTGTTTTCGATTTACGAAACGAAGTTCCGGGGCGAAGAAGCGATTGATGGGGAGGAATGCTGGGTCATACAGGTTCGGCCACGCCAGATCTTGCAAGGGCAGAGATTGTTTGACGGCACTCTTTGGGCAAGGAAGGCTGACTATTCCGTGGTGCGGTCTGAAGGGCAAGCCGTACCTCAGGTGCTAACCACAAAACAGGAGAATCTTTTTCCGCGATTTACTACGGTGCGGAAAAAGGTGGGCGAGTTTTGGTTTCCGGCGCAAACCTATGCCGACGATACGTTGTTCTTTCGAAGCGGCCCGCAACGAATCAAACTAAGTATCCGGTACGACAGTTACAAGAAGTTCGGGTCGGAAAGTAAGCTTACGACACCGTAACGTTTTCGGCTTGCAGGCCTTTGGGACCTTGTTTCACCTCGAACTCCACTTGCGCGCCTTCATCAAGGCTGCGGTAGCCGTTAGATTGGATGGCGGAAAAGTGGACGAAGACGTCGTCGCCGGTGGAGCGTTGAATAAATCCGAAACCTTTCGAAGCGTTGAACCACTTAACTACACCTTTTTCTCTCACTGCAATCTCCTGAGTCGTGATGAGTTTATCACACGGGGAAGTCTGGTTAGCTCTGCCGGGCCTAGTGGGGGAGAACACTTTGGATGCGTTGCAGGGCTTGTTGAAGGTTGTCGTAGGAGTTGGCGTAGCTGAAGCGGATGTGTCCTTCGCCCTGGCTGCCGAAGGAAGCCCCGTTGAGACAGGCTACTCCGGCTTTATTGAGCAGCAGGTCGGCCATGTCTCTGGAGCTGACGCCGGTACCGCGGATATCGGCCCACGCGTAGAACGCTCCTCCCGGCTGCTCGCACCGGAAACCCTTAATGGAGTTCAGACCTTCGCAGAACAGGGCGCGTCTGCGGGCAAATTCTGCGACCATGCGGTCCACGTCGTCCTGCGGGCCGGTAAGAGCAGCCAGACCCGCACGTTGCGTAAAAGTGGCAGTGCAGGAGGTGGAGTTTACGGTGAGCCGGTTTACTGCGGTCACCAGCCACTCCGGCATGACGCCGTAGCCTAATCGCCAACCGGTCATCGCGTAAGTTTTCGAAAAGCCGTCGAGGAGGATGGTGCGCTCCGTCATTCCGGGCAGGCTTGCAATGGAGAGAGGTTGTTCGCCGTACCAGATACGGGAATAGATTTCGTCACTGAGCACCATGCAGTCACGTTTCAGGACTTCGGCAGCGATGGCTTCGAGCACAGCGCGCGGCTGGACGCGGCCGGTCGGATTTTCGGGCGAGTTGAGAATGACGAGCTTTGTTTTCGACGAGAAGGGCGGGACTGCGCCGGCGCGCATGGGGACCGGGACGGCTTCAAGGAAGCGGATCATCGATTCATAGATCGGGAAGCCCGGGTCGGGGTAAATCACTTCGTCGCCTTTTTCGAGGAGGGCGAGCATGGGCGTGAAGATTACGGGCTTGCCGCCGGGCATGACGCAGACTTGCGCAGCGGTGACGGATATGTTGCGCGTCCGCGAAACATATTCGGCGATGGCTTCGCGGAGTTCGGGAAGACCTTGGGTGGGCCCGTAGTGGGTGAAGCCTTCGTCGAGGGCGCGCTTGCCGGCTTCGACGATGTGTGCCGGAGTGGGAAAATCGGGCTCGCCGATTTCGAGGTGGATAATATGGCGGCCTTGCGCCTCCAGGGCGCGGGCCTTGACGAGAACATCAAAGGCGGATTCGGTGAGGAGACGACTGACTCGTTCAGCGGGCTTCATTGGACGCGTTCCAGGATCGAGACAACGCAGGTGCCTCCGGAACCGCCAAGGTTTTGCGCGAGCCCGAGGGAGTGGCGGTTCAATTGGCGTTCTCCCGCTTCACCGCGGAGTTGCTGGACGACATCGCAGATTTGTGCCGCGCCCGTTGCGCCTACGGGATGGCCTTTGCTTTTGAGGCCGCCGCTGGCGTTGATCGGCATTCTGCCGCTGCGTCTGGTTTCGCCCGCTGCGGTGAAGAATCCGCCCTGGCCGCGTTCGCAGAAGCCCAAATCCTCCATGGCGACGATTTCGGCGATGGTGAAGCAATCGTGGAGTTCGGCAAACTCGACTTGCTGCGGGTTGATGCCGGCTTGTGTATAGGCTTGGCTGGCGGCAGCTCTTAATGAGGGGAAGGTGGTGATGTCTTCTTTTCGATCCAGCGCTAAGTAGTCAGAGGATTGGGCTACGGAACGGATCCGGATGGCTTGGCGATCGTAGGGGACCAGGATTACCGCGGCGGCCCCGTCGCTGATGAGGGAGCAATCGTAGAGATTGAGGGGGTCTGCGATGGGTTTGCCGGCGAGCGCTTGCTCGAGCGTGATGACTTTGCGCATCTGCGCATCAGGATTGAGGGCGCCGTTTTCGTGATTTTTCACCGCTACGGCGGAGAGGTGTTCGCGGGTGGTGCCGTATTGGTACATGTGGCGACGCGCGATCATGCCGAAGAGAGAGGGGAATGTCGATCCGGCGGCGATTTCGGTAGAACAATCGCCAGCGGCAGCGAGAATTTCGGTGACGCGTGGGGTGGGTTGGGTGGTCATTTTTTCGACGCCGATGACCATGGTGGCGTCGGAGGCACCACTGGCGACTTCCCGATAGGCCAAGTGGAACGCGGAGCCACTGGAGGCACAGGCGTTTTCAATGCGCGTGGCGGGGATAAAGCGCATGTTGAGGGCGGTAGCGATGTAAGGCGCCAGGTGGTTCTGACCAGTGAAGGAGGGGCCAGCGAAGTTGCCTACATAGAGGGATTCGATTTGCGACGGCCAGAGATTGGAATCGCGAAAGCATTTTTCGCCGGCTTCGACGGCCAGGGAGAGGAGGTCCTGGTTGGGGAAGGTGCCGAACTTGGTTTTACCAATGCCTAGGATGGCTACTGGGCGCATGGTTTTAGGGTAGAAGAAAATTAGCGGCCCCGGGCCGTTGCTCACTCAGCGGGGGGAGGCGCGGACGGCGCGTTCAAAGGCCCAGCCTCGGATTCGGCTGATTTGCTCTTTCATGGTGCGGGAGAGTGGCACGAATTTCGCGGCGATGTCGATGAGGTCGTTTTCGGTTAAGTCGCGGCCGGCTAACTTGGTGCGGGTGATTGCGGAGATGACACACTGTTCGATTTCGGCGCCGCTCCAGCCGTTCGTGAGTTTTAGGATTTGGGGGAGATGGAACGTGGATGTGTCGACGCCTCGTCTTGCCAGATGGATTTTTAGGATCTCCAGTTGTTCGGGTTCGGTGGGGAGGTCGACGAAGAAGACTTCGTCGAAGCGGCCTTTGCGGATCATTTCGGCGGGGAGGAGATCGATGCGGTTGGCGGTGGCGGCGATGAAGAGGCCGGCGGTTTTTTCCTGCATCCAGGTGAGGAAGAATGCGAAGATGCGGCCTTGTTCGCCGCTCGATTCGGTGGACGTGATGCCCATTTCAATTTCGTCGAACCAGAGGACGGCGGGGGCCATATCTTCCATCATTTTGCAGGCCTCGACGAAGGCTCCTTCCGGGTGGCCGTGGCGGCCGGAGAAGACTTCCACCATGTCGATGCGGTAGAGAGGCAGGTTGAAGGCGGCGGAGATGGCTTTGACGCAAAGGCTCTTGCCGCAGCCGGGGATCCCCATCAGGAGCACGCCTTTCGGGACAATCTCTGCGCTCAGGGCGTCACGAAGCTGGAAAAGTTTGCGGCGTTCGAGCAGCCAGCTCTTTAGATTTTCCAGGCCGCCGATTTCCTCGATTTTGCGGCCTTCGGGGACGAATTCCAGGACGCCGGTGCGGCTGACCAGGAGGTGCTTTTCTTCGAGCAGGATCGGCAGCGATTCGGGGCCGAGCGTAGGGCTGACAGCGAGGGCGCGGCGCACAGCATAGCCGGATTCCTCGAGAGTTAGCCCCTGGAGCGCGGGGGCCAGTTGACTTATGGTTTCGTCCGGCACACCGGGCGCGGTTTGTTTCAGAAAAGCGGTGAGTTCGACGAGATCCGGCGGTCGGAGTTCAATGAAGACAATGTTGCGCTCAATTTCTTCAGGGATGAAGCGGACGGGCGAAGTAATGACGACGTATTTCTGCTGATTGAGGCAGGCGTAGTAAACATCACGAAGGCGGCGGCGGACCTCTGGGGAGTCGCGAAGGGATTCGTGGAAGTCTTTCAGGTGAAAGAGCGCGGGGGTGGAGTGGCCGATGATGAAATCAAGCGCCTCGCGTGCGGTGCCGGTGTTGGGTTCGGGCACACCGGCGGAATTGTGGAGAGCGTCGGTGACGCTCCAAGTAAAAATGGGGGACGGCGAAAGTTCGGCGAGCAGGCGTTCCACGCGTTGTTCTTCCGAGGTGCGGAGATAGATGAGCGGGCGTCCGGAGCTGAAAGCTTCACGAATGACTTTGGCGGCGCGATTTTCTGGCGGGGTCAAACTGACAAGACGTATTCGGACCGGATAAAGACCGATTTTAGATCGGTTTCCTTGGGCGGAAGAGCCGGAAGCGTTAACGCAGTTCCGGCGCTCAAGATCGCAAACTCTGAGGCCTTACATGACGGCCAGATTGAGCTGGCCTTTATCGCGCAGGCTGGAAAGAGCCAGGCCGTATCGGCCACGGCAGCCGGTCTTTTCGAAAATATGTTTCAGGTGAATCTTCACGGTGCCCGTTTGGATGCCCAAGGTGTCGGCGATTTCTTTGTTCCGCAGGCCGCGTTCGACGAGTTCGGCCACTTGATTTTCGCGGGCCGTTAAATTTGAGCGGTGCTGCGGTTCGCGTTCGGAAATCTGAAAAATGGTATCGGACATCCAGGTGGCGCCGCCCGCAGCGGAGCGGATGCAGGAGATGATCGATTCAAGGTCGGAGGTCTTGTGAACGATGCCGCGCGCGCCGGCTTGGACCAGCCGCAGGGCTTCGGAGTTGCCGATGCCTGTGCCCCAGACAACTACTGCGGTACGGGAATTCTTGAGGGTCTGAAGCCAATCGGCGATCGCCTGAAGACCGAACGCCTTCTCGACGATGACTACCGCCGGATGAAGGCTGTTGACCAGTTCCATGCCGGCGAGCAAGCCGCAGACGCCGCCCGAATACTTCAGGTCCGCGCAAGGCGTGAGCAGCACACGCAGACCTTCAATGGCTACCGGTTGAGTGTCGCACACCACAATTGTTTTACGGCCTGTTTGGCCCGTTGCGTTCATGTAATACCTCCATTCCTAGCGGTTGAAACTAGCTAGTCTGGCGGAGGTACAAAACGTCTCAGAATTATTTGACGTTGATAGTACCGCGACACTTGGGGGAGCCGCAGTAACAGGGAATGCGTTCGATGTCTTTCGAGAAGTGATAATCCACGGTGAGCTCTTCGCCTTTGCGGATGGCGCGGTTGGCCATATAGAGGATGTGCCCTTTCGTAATCAACGTGCGGATGTTCGGATCGCAGCAGTGATTGATGTATTCGGCTCCGCTGCCCCCCACGGCGCCATCGAGAGTCCAGTAGTTGTCGAGAGTGAAGAGATAGATCATGGAGCCTTGGTCTTCACTGCGTTTACGGGTTTCGCGGCGATTGATTCGCTCACCGGTGTACTCAATCACTTTGCGGTTCTTAGGGATGTCTTCGGCGGCGAAAAGACCATAGCGGTGGATACCGCCGCGCTTGATCTCAAGCTTGTAAGCGGCATAGTTCGGATCGACCTTGGGCTTGCGTGCGCGGAAGGCTTTAACGGCTGGAGTCAGTTCCGGTTCGGCGGCCTTCTTGGAGGCTTTGCGCGATGGCATCTCATGGATTGTAAACGATCGATGACAGCGGGTGTAAGCGTTGGAGGCCGATATAATGTCACGATGATCGAACTGAGCGCGCGAGCCGGTATAGGCTTGCTGAACGAGACGATGGGCGTGGTGCGGCATCAGATTCGCGCGCTAGTGGAAAAGCATCCGGATTTCTATCCGATGTATACGAAAGAAGGCAAATGGAAGCATGACGGCGAGGCCTGGACGCATTGGTGCGATGGCTTTCTGCCAGGCATGATGTGGATTGTCTACGAACAGGAGCAGCACAAGGGTAGCGCCGATGCGCATTGGTGGCGGGAGCAGGCAATCCGGTATTCGAAACCGCTCGAGCCACGGCAACATGACCGGAATGTTCATGATCTTGGGTTCATTTTCATGTCGACCTATTACCGGTGGTTTGAAATTTCCGAAGAGCCGTTTCTGAACGACGTGCTCATTCAGGCCGGACGAACCATGGCCATGCGGTTCAAAGACAAGGGCCAGTATTTGCGGAGTTTTGTGTCAGAGGATTCGCTGTTCATCGACATCATGATGAATGTCGGGATCATCTTCTATGCGGCGCTGGAAACCGGGGATGAGCACTTGCTCGATGTCGCGATGCGGCATTGCCTGACGACGCGGAGGGTGATTGTCCGCGGCGATGGGTCGACCTCGCACGAGGGGATGTTCGATCTCGACACGGGCGAGTTTCTGAAACAGACAACGCACCAGGGATTCCGCGGGGATTCGGGATGGACGCGCGGAGTAGCGTGGGCGCTTTATGGATTCGGGACTTGTTACGAGTACACGCGGGACCCGCGATTTCTACAGACAGCGGAGATGTGCGCGGACTATTTCCTGGAGAACGTGCCTGCGGATGGCGTGGCCCCTTGGGATTTCGATGCGCCTCTCGAGAGTCGGCGTCAAGTGGATACTTCGGCCTCCGCAATCGCAGCTTCGGGGCTGTTTCAGCTGGCAGACTTGAGCGCGGACCGGATGAAGGGACGATTCTATGAAGCGTCCGCCCGCCATATGGTCGATAGCCTGTGCAAGAGCTATGTGGCGAAGGCAGGGTCGGGGTGGGAAGGGATTTTGAAGGGCGGGGTGTACCACGTGCACAAAGGCTTGGGAGTGAATGAATCCGTGATGTGGGGCGAATATTTCTTTGTAGAGGCCGTGGATAAAGCGTTGCGGTCCATCTAAGTTTGTTCGTTCGCCGCCCCAGCGCTACCCGGGTGCAGCACCAGAGCATCCGCTCTAAAAGTGCATTCCTCCGCTGCAGAGGAGAACTTCTCCGGTGACGAAGTCGCTTAAGGAAGAACAGAAGAACAGAACGGCGCCCGCTGCCTCGTCCGCGGTACCGGCACGGCCAAAGGGAGATGCCGCTTTTACGGCTTCGAGCATCGCGGGCTGAAGGCCGACCCGGATTTCGCGGCCTTTTACTTCAATAGGTTTGGCATCGGACGTCATTGCCTGGATCAGGCGCGTTTCAATGAGACCGAAACCGACGCAGTTTACATTGACGTTATAGCGGCCCCATTCCTTGGCGAGAACGCGGGTGAGCCCGATAATGGCGGCTTTGCCGGACGCATAACCTGCCTGGCCCGCGCCTCCGTCCGTGGCAGCGATCGAGGTAATGTTGACGACTTTGCGCATCACACGGCGCCCTTCAGCGGCCTCACGTTTGGCGGATTCGCGGAGGTGCGCTGAGGCAGCACGCAGAAGACGGAATGGCGCGGTGACGTGGATGTCAAGCATGGCCTGAAACTGATCGTCCGTGGTCTTCTGGATGACGTTGTCCCAGGTATAGCCTGCGTTGTTCACGATGATGTCAATGGAGCCACGTTCAGCGAGGGTGCGGTCAACCAGGTGTTGGGGGAAATCGGGCGCGGTGAGATCGCCGGGGATGGCGAGCGCGTTGCCTCCGAGAGACGCCGCGGTTTCCTCGCCGGGCGCGGCATCCAGGTCATTGACGATCACCGCGGCTCCCGCGGCGGCGAGTTTGCCCGCAATGGCGCGGCCTATGCCTCGTCCAGAGCCGGTGACGATAGCGACTTTACCTGTGAGATCGATCATCGAAGCAAGTCCTCCAGTTGAACGCGCGCGCCGGTCTTTTCGTCGCGATATTTGACAATGACCGGCGTGTAAAGAGAGATGCCCCAGTCCTTGCCGGGACCGTTCGTAACAGCCCGGCTTCCGGCGATCACGACCGCGCCTTCGGGGATGACCAGCGGGGTGTCGTCGGTAGCGCGTAGGATTTCATTGCGGACCAGATCATAGACCGGGGTGGATCGATTGAGAATGGTTCCGGTGCCTAGGACCGCACCTTTCTTGACAATCGTGCCTTCGTAGACGCCGCAGTTGCCGCCAATCAGGACATCGTCTTCGAGGATGACGGGCATGGCACCGACCGGCTCGAGAACGCCGCCCAATTGCGAGGCCGCGCTGATGTGGCAGTTCCGTCCAACTTGTGCGCAGCTTCCGACTAGCGCGTGGCTATCGACCATAGTTCCGTCTCCTACATATGCCCCGGCGTTGATATACATCGGAGGCATGCAGGTGACGCTTCGGCCGATGTAACAGCCATCGCGGATGGAAGAGCCGCCGGGCACAATCCGAACGCCCGATTCAGCGGTGAACTGGCGGACGGGGTAGGTATCCTTATCGAAAAAGGGCTGTTTCGCCGGATCGATCGATTGATCGACGATCACGCCCATGCGGAAGCCGAGCAGGATGCCTTTCTTAACCCAAGGGTTGACACGCCAGCCGGTGGAGACTGAGGGGTCAGGCTCGGCTGCGCGGATTTTGCCTTCGTTGAGCGCGGTCTTGAAACGGAAAAAGACCTGCTGATCGTTGACGCGATAGTATTCCGGTTTCGCTTCGTACAGCTCTTCGATTTCACTTTGCAAGGTGGGCACTCCTCAGGACGGCTTCGATCTTGGCGAGGCTCTCGGGTTTGGGAGAAACCATGGGGAGGCGGAACACGGGGTCGAGGAGACCCATGAGCCCCATCGCGGCCTTCACCGGGATCGGGTTCGATTCGATGAAATTGACTTCCATAAGAGGGAGGTACTGGCGTTGCAGCTCGCGGGCTTGGGCGAAGTCACCCGAGAGGCAGGCCTGGACAAGCTTCGACATGGGTCCCGGAATTTCGTTCGACGCGACGGAGATGGTACCGTGTCCTCCGAGCGCGACGATGGGGATCGTAATGGCGTCGTCGCCGGAGAAAACAAGGAAGCCTTTGGGGACATGGTGGATGACGGACGCCATTTGTGACACGTTGCCGGAAGCTTCTTTGACGCCGATGATGTTCGGGATGGCGGCCAAGCGCGCGAGGGTGGCGGGTTCGACGTTGACGCCCGTACGGCCTTGCACACTATAAACGACAAGCGGGATGGTAATGGCTTCTGCTATAGCGCGATAGTGCTGATAGAGCCCTTCCTGCGTTGGGCGATTGTAATAGGGCGTGACGGAGAGGACGCCTTGCGCGCCTAGCTTTTCGACATCGCGGGCGAGTTCGATCACTTCAGCGGTGTTGTAGCCGCCCGCGCCAGCCATCACGGGTACTTTGCCTTTCGCTTCTTCCAGGGTCAGCTCGACGACACGCAGGTGTTCCTCGCGGGTAAGCGTGGGACTCTCGCCTGTGGTGCCGCAGGGAACCAGAAAGTGGATGCCGTCGTCGATTTGGCGCCGGACGAGTTTGCGAAAAGTCTGCTCGTCTAACGAAAGATCTTTGTGGAAAGGAGTGACCAGCGCGGTGCCGCAGCCGGTGAAAGCCGCGGAAGAAATGCTCATGAGAATAGGACCTCTTCGAAATCGTGAAAGCCAGTTCTGTTTACAATCCACTGCGCGGCTTTCAGAGCGCCATGGGCGAAGCCCTCGCGGCTTCGTGCGGTGTGGGTGAGGGTGATGGTGTCTGCTGAAGAATCGAACCCGATCTCGTGGGTGCCGGGAATTTTTCCCGCGCGGGCGGAGGAGATGTCGATGGGTTTTGCGTAGCCCGCGCTTTTCATCTCGTTCACCAGTTTGAGGAGCGTGCCGGAGGGCGCGTCTTTCTTCGCTGAATGATGCATTTCGCGCGCGAACGCTTCGTACTCGCCTTCGTTTTCGAGCAGGCGGGCGGCTTCGCGAACCAGGCGGGAGAATACGGCCACACCCACCGAATAATTAGGGCTCCAGACCATCCCGCTATTGTGCTTCGCAATCGAGGACCGGACTTGTTCCAGATTGTCGAGCCAGCCCGTGGTTCCTTCAACAATGCGGATTTGTCGCGCGGCGAGCGCCTCGACATTGGCGGGTACTGCGGCGGAAGCGGAGAAATCGATCGCGACTGGAGTCTCGCGGAGGGCTGCGATTTCCTCGGTCCGCTCAATCCGGGCGGCGACCGTGAAGCCATACTGGGGCGCGAGCTGATCGAGCATGCGGCCCATTTTCCCGTAACCGATCAGCGCAAGATTCATGCGAACACCGCCGGATCGGTCGCGGCAAAAAACTCCGCGTGGAGCGCGGCGACCGCGGGTTTGAGATCGGCCTCCGCCACAACGACTCCGATGTTAAGAAGCGATGCGCCTTGAGAAATCATTCGTACGTTAACGGTTTCAAGTGCCCGAAAAACGTGGAGCGAAACACCCGGAGTGTAGCGGATGTTATCTCCGACCAGGCAGATAATGGCCTGATTGTCTTCGATGGTGACCTCGGCAAACTGCTCAAGCTCCGCCAGGATAGGCGCGATCTGCGAACGGTCGTCAATGGTGAGCGACACGCTGACTTCCGAGGTAGCGACCATATCGACCGAAGTTTCATAGCGATCGAAAACCTCGAAGATGCGGCGAAGAAATCCGTGGGCCATGAACATACGCGTGGAGCGAATGTTTACCAGTGAGACGTTACGTTTACAAGCGATGGATTTCACCGCATTCGCGCAATGCATCGCGTCTTTGACGATTCGGGTTCCTTCGACATCGGGACGGCGCGAGTTGAGGATGAGGACGGGAATGTTCTTTTCGATGGCGGGAACCACGGTCGCGGGATGGAGAACCTTCGCGCCGAAGTAAGCCAGTTCCGCGGCTTCCGCGAAAGAGATGGTGCGGACGCGATGGCCGCCCGGAAGGACCGTGGGGTCGGCGGTAAGCATGCCATCGACATCGGTCCAGATTTGAATCTCCCGCGCACCGATGCCAGCGCCCACGATGGATGCGGTGAAATCCGAACCGCCTCGGCCCAGGGTAGTGGTAACGCCTTCGGGAGTGGCGCCGATGAATCCGCCCATCACCACTACATGATCGCGCGCGGCCGGCGTGACCCGCTCGGCCAGGCGGCGGTAGGTCTCGTCATAAAGAGGCGCGGCTTGCGTGTGGCGCTGGTCTGTGACGATGACCTGTCTTGAATCCAGGTGCGTGGCCGCAATTCCAAAGTGGCGAAAAGCAAGGGAGACGATGTAACTGGAGAGGCGCTCGCCATAACTGGAGATGGCGTCGGTAGCGCGAGGGGTGAGTTCGCCCAGCACGGCAAGGCCTTTGGCAAGCTCGGTCAGCTCCTGGAAGTGCTCATCGAGCGTGCGATCGAGCGCGGTACGTTCAGAGAGCGCGACCACGTGGCGGGCTTCGCGGGAGTGCATATCGCGAAGTGCGTGAATTTGGGCCAGATACTGTTCGCGATTGCCTTTGACCGCGCTCTGCGCGATTTCAAGAAGCCGGTTGGTGGTTTTGCCCATGGCGGAAACGACGACCACAGGACGCTGGGCTTCGCGAGCTTTGACGATACCGGCAATGCGTTCGATCGCAGCGGCGGACTCAACCGAGGTGCCGCCAAACTTCATCACGATCATCGCTAAAGCAGGCCTTCAGAGTACATGAGTTCGGCATTGAGGACGGCTGCCCCGGCAGCGCCGCGAACCGTGTTGTGCCCGAGCGCGATAAATTTGTAGCCCAGCACAGGACATTCGCGGAGGCGGCCCGTAAAAACGGCCATGCCGCGATCGCGCTCCACGTCGCGGCGCGGCTGCGGACGGTCTTGTTGATGCATGTACTGCACGGGAAACTTCGGAGCACTCGGCAGGTTGCGCTCCTGAGGAAGGCCGCGGAAGTTTTGCCAGGCTTCGCGAACCTCGTCAAGCGAAGGCTTCGATTTCAGATCGAGCGAGACTGCGATGGTGTGCCCATCGAGCACAGGGACGCGATTGCATTGTGCGCTAACGCGCGCCGGCAGAGGTTCGTTGGGGGAGCCTAGGATCTTCTGGGTTTCCTGCTCCATCTTCTCTTCCTCGCCTCCGATGTAAGGGACCACGTTCGCAGTGGAGTCGATGGAGGATACGCCAGGATAGCCCGCGCCGGAGAGTGCCTGCATGGTGGTAACGGTCAGGCGTTCAATGCCGAACGGGCGGAGGGGTCCGAGTGCCATGGTGAGCACAACTGTCGAGCAGTTTGGGTTGGTGACGATGCCGCCTTTCCAGCCGCGGGACTTTTGTGCTTCGAGCAGCTGCAAATGGTCCGCGTTCACTTCAGGAACCAGCAGCGGGACATCTTTCTCCATGCGATGGTTGCGGGAGTTTGACACCACCATGTGGCCTGCTTCGGCGAAGGCACGCTCAATCGCGGTTGCGACCGAAGCATCCATGGCGGAAAAGAGCAGCTTCGGTGCGTTTCCGGGCTTGGCATCCCGCACAGTCTGGCCGGCAATGCCGGCGGGCATTTCATCGGCAAGGTTCCAGGTCGCCGCGTCGCGGTAGAGCTTCCCGGCGGACCGTTCGCTGGCGCCCAACCAAGTGAGCTGGAACCACGGGTGCCCTTGCAGGAACTTGATGAAATGCTGGCCCACCATTCCGGTGGCGCCCAGAATACCGACTTCAATCTGAGGTTGACTCATGAGTTCAATAGCTGTTTCGCAAGCTTGGCGTAAAGGCCAATGGCTTCCGTGATTTCACGTTTGAGGATGCGCTCTTCAAGTGTATGGGCGACGTGAATACTGCCGGGCCCGAGCAGAAAGGGCTGGCCCCAAGCCCCATCAAACGCGGGGATGTCGGTTGTGTAGGCGACCACGGTAGTGCGGAAGCCTGGTAAACTTCCCAAGCGCACGGCGGGAATTTCCAGGACCTCGTTCAGTTCAATGCCGGGCCTTTCGCAGCTTCTAACGGCGGCGCGAAGAGTATCGGAACCGTTCACCAGGCGAAACATGAGTTCGGCGCGGGCTTCATCGGCAATCACATTGGGCGCGCGACCTCCGCTCAAAAGGCCGATATTGAGAGTGGCCGCGCCGAGCAGATCATCGGTAGGCATGTGAATCCGGCGGATGTCATTAAGCGTGTCGAGCAGTTTGTCGATTGCGGAGTCACCCAATTCCGGATAGGCAGAGTGCGCCATCTTGCCATGCGCAATCAATTCGAAACGGAGCACGCCTTTCGATCCGATAGCAAGTTGATTTTCAGTGGGCTCGCCATTGATGAGAAATTTCGAGCCCCGATTTTGATGGCGGGCATGAAGCGCGCCGGCGCTATTGCGTTCTTCGCCAACTACGAAGAGCAGGCCCAAATCGCGCACGCCTTCGGACAGAAGCTGCCGCACGGCGAAAATCATGGACGCGATGATGCCTTTGGTATCGCAGGCCGCGCGGCCCCAGATGAACTCCTCGTCTTCGCGCGAGGCAAAGAACGGAGGAACAGTATCCATGTGCGTCGAAAAGGTGACGGTCGGATTCCCGAAGCGCGCGAGGATGTTGAAGCGGCCGGGCTCCACATCCATTCGTTCAACCTCCCCCCGGTGCTCGACGGCCATGCGGCTTAGATAATCGAGGAGATACAAGCCCACCTGCTCCTCATTGGGAGTGATGGATTCGATATCCACGAGCGCACGCGTAAGCTCGAAGGGGTTCATAGGCCGGAAAATTCAGGGTAACAGACGCGCAACAATTCAATCGATAGAAAACATTGATTGGCAATTTGTTTTAGCCCGGCGTAAGCTGGGTTCAGGTACACAACGCAGCCCAAAGATTTCGGCTGCAACAAGTCTGTGTTCCTGCTTTTCTCTCCGCAGAGAAACAAGTTCGAACGCGAAGCAGATTCACCGGAGCTATAGCTGTGCCCGCAGGAAGTAACGCGACGGCGCCGCCCGCTCCCGTGGGGCAACACGCTTGGCGCAAACAAATTAACTCAGGAGAATCCATATGAAACTTACGAATCTGAAAGTGTCTCTTTTTTCCGCCGCAGCGCTTGCGCTGACGGCTTCTCAGGGTTTCGCGCAGTCTACGGGCAAGGTATCGGTAAAGGTCCCGTTCGAATTCAACGCGGGCACAACGCTTCTTCCCGCCGGAACCTATAACTTTTCCGAAGATCGTACGGGCGTGATGTATATCAGCTCCGTCGAAAATCACAAAGCGATCGTCTTGTTGACGAATCCGGAACCGGGCGCGCAAGGCCGTGACTTGCCGTCAGTGAAGTTCGACAAGGTGAATGGACAATATTCGCTCACGGAAGTGAATATGTCGGGCGAGCCTTCGCATCGCATCATTCGCCTGGATGAAAAAGGTTCGTTACTTAGCTCCAAGTTAGGCGTGACGAACGTAACTGCTAAAGGCCTGAAGTAAACATCAGGGTCTCGGAGGAGCGCCGGGGGCTGCAGTTAAGCTTCCCGGCGCTTTAGTGGCTTCAGGTGGTCGGACCGTCAACCGGTGTTGCTCACATCGCAAGGATCGTGTCGAGTTGGCGAGAAACTGTTTGCAATTGATCCGGCTGGCCGGAGTGGTAGCTGATCTCAGGCGTCATGTAGCCGGAATAGCCGGTCGCACGAAACGCGGCCATCACAGCTTTCCAATCGACGTCGCCTTCCAGGAGATCCACAAAGCGGCCCTGCGCGCTGCCCGCCGCAAGCTTGTAATCTTTCACGTGAACACGGCGGATGCGAGGGCCCAAGACGCCAATCCAATCCTGCGGGATTCCGTACTGCATAATATTGCCGATATCGAAGTGAGATTGCAGCCAAACGCTGTGGAACTGGTCGATGAACTGGCGCATTTCGAGAGGGCTGACCAGAAAACGGTTCCACACGTTTTCCATATTCAGATACACGCGGGCTTGAGCAGCGTCGGGGATCGCTTTGGAAAGCTCTTCGGTGAAGCGGGTCCAGGTGACCTGGTACCCCAGGTCTTTGGTTACGGAGCCGGGATACAGAAGAATCGCGTCGCAATTCACGGCGTTTGCGATTTCGATGGACCGGCGAAGCTGCGCTACGCCGCGCGCTCTCACCTCAACACTCGCGCTATTCAGCGGATTTTCGTGCAGGGGCTGAGAGGCCCAGAGCGTTGCGATACGGATGCCCGAGTCCTGTGCCGCTCGTGACAGATCGCGAAGCTGTTCGGCGGTGCTTTGAAGCGGGATCTCTTCGCCGATGCGCATTTCCATCGCGTCGAACCCCGCGGCTTTAGCGCGGCGGAATTTGTCCGGGAGCGCAACATCTTTGGGAAAGATGATGGAGCAGATTCCCTTGGTGTACCGAGACTCCGTCGCGGCCAGTGCGGCAACGGGAAGGGCGGTGGCGAGCAACGCGCGTCTAGTCACGAAGGCTCCTGGCAAACTTCGCTCCAACGGAGAATTCATCCTGCAACTCACGCGTGCGAAGATTTTCGCGGATGTGCTCCAGATGTTGAATGTAGGCGGTAAGCGCTTCGTCTATGGCCACGGTGTTGGTCGATACAATATCACGCCAGAGATCGTAGGAGCTGAGAGCGAGACGCGTGGAATCGATCAGGCCGGGGCCGGCGACCTCCGCAGCTTCAGGGAATTGCGCTGCGAGGGTTGCGGCAAGCGCTGTCGAGGCAAGTTGTGGGACGTGGGAACTGGCAGCAATCAGTCGATCGTGCTCCGCAGCACCCAGGAAAACCGGGCGCGCGCCGATGGCTTGAATCAGCTCTAGAAATTCCGGGTCAACTAGAGGTGGGATCGGCCGGCGTGAGGACGTAAGGGCGATTGCGAAAAAGGTCTGCATCGGCGGAACCGGCGCCGCGCGTTTCTTTTCCGGCCAGAGGATGGCCCCCCAGGAATCGAGCGCGATGAATGGACCGGCGCGCTTCCTCGACGATGGCTTGCTTGGTACTGCCGGCGTCGGTGATGAGCGCCCCGGGTTTGACATACGCGTCGATCAGCGAGAGCGTGTGGAGAATACGGCCGATGGGCTGCGACAGATAAACCAGGTCCGCTTCAGATAGCGCGGATTCAAGCGGGGCGGCGCGGTCAATGATGTGACGGTCTAATGCTTCCTGCACCACGGCTGGGGAGCTGACACCGATGATCGTTCCGGTGAATCCGGCTTTGCGGATAGCAAGAGCGAAGGAGCCGCCAATCAGGCCGACTCCGACGATAGCGACGTGCTTCACAGCGTCCGGTTGACGGCGGGCGCGATGAGGCGCAATTGGGCCATCAGATCCTGAAATTGCGCAGGAAAAAGGGATTGAGCGCCATCGCTCACGGCGTGGTCGGGATCGTGATGCATTTCCATGAGCAGGCCATCGGCTCCGGCAGCGACGGCGGCGCGCGCCATGGAGGAGACCAGATCCCGGCGGCCGGTGCCGTGGGACGGGTCAGCGATTACGGGCAGATGTGAAAGCTTCTGCAACACGGGGATGGCGGAAATGTCGAACGTATTGCGGGTGTAAGTCTCGAAGGTGCGGATTCCGCGTTCACAGAGCATGACGTCGTAATTCCCGCCCGAGAGGATGTATTCGGCGGAGAGCAAGACTTCCTCCACCGTTGCGGCGATGCCGCGCTTCAATAGCACGGGCTTGCGCTGCTTGCCCAGTTCACGGAGAAGATTGAAGTTCTGCATGTTGCGCGCGCCTACTTGCAGGATGTCGGAGTATGCGGCCAGCAATGGAATTTGGGAAATTTCCATCACCTCGCTGATCACCAGCAAGCCATGCCGATCGGCGGCGGTGCGAAGAAGAGCCAGACCTTCCTCGCCCATGCCTTGAAAGCTGTACGGAGAGCTGCGGGGTTTGAACGCGCCGCCCCGTATCACCTGCGCGCCTCCTTCAGCCACGATGGCCGCATCGCGATCGATCTGTTCACGCCCTTCGACGCTGCAGGGGCCTGCCATCACGACGACGTGTTTTCCGCCTATTTCAACGCCTTTGATCTGGATTTGGGTGCCGCCCGGCCGAAAGCTTCTGCTCGCCAGTTTGTAGGGTGAAACGATGCGGTGTGCTTCCTTCACGCCCTCAAGAACGGCGAAAGACGTGACATCGAAATCAGGATTGCCGCCCACCCCGCCCAGCACCGTGTGGACCACGCCGGTGGAGCGATGAACATCGAACCCGAGCGAGGTAAGACGTTTGATGACCTGTTGGATCTGCGCTTCCTGAGCGCCTTCTTCCATAACTACGAGCATGTTTCGTCTTCCATTCGTTCCCGTTGAATTTTTCGCATCTCATCTATGATGCGCTCAAAGACGCGGCGCGCTGCTTCATTGGAGAGCGGGCCGTTGTTGTGGTCTGTGATGTTGCGGAATACCTGATCTTCGCGCTTCGGTTCATAGACAGGCAGGTTCGCCGCATGTTTAATCTGGCCGATCTCTTCAACCGCCCGGGTGCGTTCGTTGAGAAGTTCCAGAACGCGAACGTCGATAGCATCGATGCGGTCACGGCAAACGGCAAGGGCTTGCTGCGCGGCTTCGTGGGTCATGAAATCTTAGTTTAAGCGGAGTTGGCAGCGTGTAGAGCCGCCACTTTCCTTACTGTGTAAAGCCGGATTTCAGCAGCCGCGTGAAGTCTTCCAACATCTGGTCATCGGGCGTCTTTTCGATGAGGCTCATGAGCGCACTGCCCACCACTACGCCCTCGGCATGACGGCCCATTTCGGCTACGTGCTCAGGGCGGGAAACTCCGAAACCCACGGCGAGCGGAAGACTGGTGTGTTGGCGCATCGCAGAAATCAAGGGCGCGACGGTTGCCGATACGGACTGTTGTTCGCCCGTTACTCCGAGGCGCGAAACCAGGTAGACGAATCCGCTGGAATACTCGGCAATCAGTTTCAGCCTGCGCGGGGAACTGGTCGGTGCCGCGAGAAACACCGTGTCGAGGCCGGCTGCTTGCATGACTCGCGTGAACTCGCCTGCTTCTTCAACGCTCGCGTCAGTGAGGAGGACACCGTCGACGCCCGAAGCTTTTGCGTCACGAGCTAGATTTTCGAGACCGTAGCGCAGAACCGGATTGAGATAGGTGAAGAGAAGAATCGGAATCTCGGAAGCGGCGCGTACATCCGTTGCGATTTCAAGAACACGCCTGAGAGTGGTGCCCGCGCGCAGCGCCCGGTCGCCGGCGCGCTGGATTACGGGTCCATCAGCTACGGGGTCGGAGAACGGCACGCCGAGTTCAATCAGATCCGCGCCCCCACGTTCCAGAGCGGCAACAAAGCCAGCGGTGCGGTCCGGCGAGGGGTCGCCGGCGGTGATGTAGGTGATCAGGGCTTTGCGATCTTCCTGCTTCAGCCTTTCAAAGAGAGAGGCGATCCGCGTCACACGCGGTCCAATTCGGGAAGGCGTTCGCGATAGATGTCGATGTCCTTGTCGCCGCGGCCGGAGACATTGACGAGGAAAATTTGGCCTTGTGCCTTGGGGGCCTGGCGGATCGCTTCGGCGATGGCGTGTGAGCTTTCAAGCGCGGGGATAATGCCTTCAGTCCGGCTCAGGCGCGTTGCTGCGGCGAGTGCATCGGCATCGGAACAGGCCATGTATTCGGCACGGCCCTGATCGTGAAGCTGCGCGTGTTCCGGCCCGATCATCGCGTAATCGAGCCCGGCGGAGATAGACTGTGTGAGCGAGACCTGACCATCGTCGTCTTGCAGCAGATAGCTGTAGGCGCCTTGCAGGACGCCAGGCGAACCGCCGTTGAAACGCGCGGCATGTTCGCCCAGCCGCGTTCCCGTGCCGCCCGCTTCAATGCCGATCAGCCGAACGGCCGCATCGCTCACGAATGGGTGGAAAATACCAATGGCGTTGCTGCCGCCGCCCACGCAGGCGAACACGGCATCGGGCAGCCGGTCTTCAGCTTCCAGAATTTGCCGGCGCGCCTCGACACCCATCACGCGATGGAATTCGCGCACCATCAGCGGATAGGGGTGCGAGCCCAAAGCGGAGCCGAGCAAGTAATGCGTGTTCGAGACATTGGTGACCCAGTCGCGCATGGCCTCGCTAATGGCGTCTTTGAGCGTACGGCTGCCGTTTGTGACCGGAACCACTTTGGCACCCAGAAGACGCATGCGGAAGACGTTCAGGCGCTGCCTGCGCATATCTTCTTCGCCCATGTAAACGGTGCAATCGAAGCCGAACAGCGCGCACACGGTTGCGGTGGCGACCCCATGCTGGCCCGCGCCCGTTTCCGCAATAATCCGGTGCTTGCCCATGCGTTTCGCCAGCAAGGCCTGGCCCAGGCAGTTGTTGATTTTGTGAGCGCCGGTGTGAAGCAAGTCTTCGCGCTTCAGGTAGAGCTTCGCGCCGCCTAATTGTTCAGTGAGGCGTTTTGCGAAATAAAGCGGTGTAGGGCGGCCCGCATAATTGTGCAGCAGGGAATCCAGTTCGCGGTGGAATTCGGGGTCTTTGCGTGCTTCTTCGAAGGTGTGCTCCAATTCCTCGAGCGGAGACATAAGCACTTCGGGAACGAAGCGGCCGCCATAGGGGCCGAAGTGTCCGGATGCGGAAGGTTCTGAGGTCAACATGAGAGTGCGATTTCGATAAATTTTGCCATTAGGCGGTGATCTTTTCTGCCGGGTGCCGTTTCAATGCGGCTTGAGACGTCTACTCCCCAGGGTCGCACGCGCTCAATCGCTTCGCGCACGTTGTAGGGATCAAGCCCTCCGGCAAGGATAATCTTGCGGCCGTTCGCGTGGACGCTGGACCAATCGAACGGTACTCCCGAAGCCGGACCATCGAGCAGGAACGCTTCGCTGGAAAACCCGTCGAGCGAGGCGGGATCGAAACCGGGGCGGACGCGCGCGGCTTTCCAGATCCGAACTCCGGGTGGAACCTGCGCGGGAGTTTCGTCTCCGTGTAGTTGGGCAACATCGAGGTTCAGGCGCTGGCAAACTGCGGAGACCTGCTCAGCGGATTGATCGGCAAAGACACCCACCTTCCAGATGTGCGCGGGAACTTGCGCGATCCATTTCGCGAGGCTCGCCTCTTCCAGATACCGGGGGCTCGAAGGAACGAAGTTGAAGCCCACGGCCCGCGCGCCGGATTCAGCGGCGGCGAGTGTGTCTTCAAGCGTAGTGAGTCCGCAAATTTTCACGAACATAGGGCACGGAGCGCTGCCGCGGGGTCAAGAGCGCGCATCAGAGATTCGCCGACCAGAAAGGCCTGAAAGGCGCTGAGTTCGTGGATGTGAGCGGCGGTGAAGACGCCGCTTTCCGTGACGCGCAGGATGCCTGGCGGAATGCGTTGAGCAAGGCGCTTAGAGGTCTGGAGATCGACTTCGAAGGTGCGCAGATTGCGATTATTCACTCCGACGATAAGTGCTCCCGAGTCGAGAGCGCTATCCAATTCTTCTTCGTCGTGAACTTCGACAAGAGCGTCCATCCCAAACGCCTGAGCGGCTTCGCGAAACGAACGGAGCTGTTGGGTGTCTAGAATCGCAGCGATCAGCAGGATCGCATCAGCCCCATGGGCGGCCGCTTCGGCTACGTGGTATTCGGAGGTCGTGAAGTCCTTGCGGAGCACGGGAAGCGTGGTCGCGGCGCGCGCCGCTACCAGGTGCGCGAGCGAGCCTTGGAAGAAGTCGCAATCTGTAAGGATCGAGATTGCGGCAGCCCCGCCCGATTCATATTGGCGGGCGATCCCGGCAGGGTCGAAATTTGGGGCGAGAACGCCGCGGCTTGGAGAAGCTTTCTTGATTTCGGCTATGATCGCAGGCTGCTTCGCCGCGAGTGCGCGCGCAAAAGAACGGCGGACGTGACCCGCGGCGCGCTGTTCCAACTCGCGAAGCGGAATAGAACATTTCTCAAGCTCTTCCTGCTTTCGCTGGACGATTTGGGCAAGGATATCGGGAAGCGTAGCGGACCCGGAAGGCACAATTCAGCGTAACAGGAGAAAGGCAAACGCAAGCCAAGCGGCGGCGCTGATCAGGCCGGAGATCAGGAGAATGGTGGGCGCGAACCGGAACTCGACTGAGTGCTTGCCGGCTGGCATTTGCAACCCTCGAAAAGCGCCGTTCACGGTTAACACAGGGGCTGGTTGTCCATCGATGGCAGCCTTCCAACCCGGGTAATTCACTTCAGAGGAAATC
This sequence comes from Bryobacterales bacterium, assembly GCA_963795835.1. Taxonomy (GTDB): domain Bacteria; phylum Acidobacteriota; class Terriglobia; order Bryobacterales; family Bryobacteraceae; genus JALYXI01. Next base: position 995,712 of record CAWCJC010000001.1, read on the forward strand.
AGGAGGCCCGGAGTTGAGGAATCCGTTTCTAAATGAACGGAATTGCGGCGATACTGCTTCACTTTGACCTGACCCTCAGCCAGACGAAAGCGGGGCGAGGCGGTTCTGGAGTAATACAGAAAACCGCCCGGCACTTCGGCTACATTCGAGTAAGCCGAGCGCGCCAGTTGCTCCGGCGGGATGCGCGTTCGCGTGAGCAGGCAACAGATGTTTAGCGATTCGAGAACGGATGAGGTAGGGTCGGTTACCTGGTAGAAATAGCCCCAGCGCTCGCCCTTTGCGAAGGTTCGCCGCACGTTCATGTAACTGCTCAGCGTCATGGGGTCGGCACCGTTTGCTGTGGGCACGTTGGTAATCATGGCGCTGCCTGACCAATCGAGCGAATCGTTGATCGTGTCGATACGGGAGGGGGGATTGGTGGTCCGGGTGAAGTAGCGGACCACATTGAGAAGTTCAGGACTGCCGGCGAAGGAAGATTCGGTAACACCGGGTTCAGCGGCTTTCGTGGTGGAGTTGAATCGGCGATTCGAGCCGAACCAAGTAAGGTCACAGATCGCGATTGCGAGAAGAGGGTAGATGATACGGCGGTGAGTTGTGAGCGTGGAAAGACCACAGGCACCAGCGATGCACAAGCTCAACGAGAATGGCGCAATCCATGCCAGCGGGTAGATGGAGCCGCGGATGATTGCGGGAACCAGATACGGGTAAACGTCACCGAAAGGTGTGGATTCGCCGAGCATAAACAGCGCAGAAATTCCCACAAGCAAAAGGAAGGCTCCAGCAATTTTGCGGTTGCGCTGAAAAAGTGAGGAGATCGCGCCGATGAGAACCACCATGCCGGAATAGAGATACATCAGCGTGATGTCGGTGGGTCCGGCATAATCGGCCGGCCAGACCAGCGTGTAGAGGCTCCGCAAGGGAAGGCCGCCGCCTTTACCCATCCAATCCGTGCGGAATCTGCTGACGCTGAGGAACATCAGTTGCATGCCGGGGAGGAGCGCCACCGCGCAGAGAAGCATCGCGCCCAGGGCTGCGGCCAGATACATCGCCATTAGCTTCGGGCTCGCACGGCCGAAAACAACGAGCACGATGATCAGCAAGCCGCTTGCGATGTAGCTAACGGTCGCGAGCGGCATGAAACCGGTGAGAATCGGCGTGGCGAGCGCGCCGCTGAGCAGGATGGCGTCGCGCAGCCGCGGATTACGAGAGAGCCGCAGCAACAGCAGCCAAATGCAGGGAAGCCACGCGGCTCCTTCAATTGCGCCCAGGTGCTCGGCTTGTGACGCGAAAAAGGCTCCCAGTTGGAAGCTGGTGGCCCCGATCAGGGAGGCGGCGCGCCCGATGCCGAGTTCTTGAAGGAGCACATAGCAGAAAATACCCGCCAAGAGGACGTGCAGAATCAGTTCTACTTCCAGACTGTAGAGCATTCGGTCCGCAGATAGGCCGCCCAGCAGTATCGCTACCAATCGCGGAGGGTAAAAGAGTGCCGTCTGAATGTTTGCCGCGAAGGGATGGCCGCAGTAGATGTAAGGAGTCCAGAGGGGCAGTTCGCCTTCGTGAAGAGATTGCGAAACGAACATTGCCTGTTGCAGGTGGTAGGCGCGAATATCCCAGGGAATGACGGTTTTTTGGGTAAGAGTGTAACGGTGGAAGAAAAGAACTTCCGCCAGAAGCACCAAAAACGGGGCCCAGCGTTTAAGTCGGCTCATCCGCGGGAGCCGCTTCGATCATGATAGTGGAGCCGCGCTGGAAGGCCGCTTCGAGGAGTGTGAAAGGAAGCGCCGCGATCACGAGCCCCAAGTAGAGCAAACTCTTCACCAAGCGCACAGGCGTGGACTCCGGAACTTGGGTGAGCCGCCTCACCATCGGGTCAAGAGGCATGGCCAAGCTTGTGGCAAAGCCCGCTGGATTATCGCGCAAAGAGAAGTGTTTTGTTCGTTCCACGCGGAACCCGCAGACTTCGAGTAAGCGGATCAGGTCGGCGGCACGGTAATTGATCATGTGCCGCGGCACATCGATCCCGTTCCAGCGCCGCCCGAACAGTTTGAACTGCCAGCAATCCGCATTCGGCACCTGAATGATCAAGCGGCCATTCTTCTTGAGCAGCCGGCGCGCGGCCCGTAGATGCGGAACGGGGTCGATCAAGTGTTCGACCACATGGAACATTGTGATGACCGCGCAAATTGCGGGTGGCAGGGGCGCTTTGTCCACCGTGGCGCAAACAACCGGGACGGAGTGATGCTGCCAGGCAAGAGACGCCGCCTGCGAGGAAAAATCCATGCCGAGAACAGAGATGCCGCGTTCTCGAAGCATACCCAGCAGCAATCCGCCGCCGCAGCCGACATCGAGAACAAAGCCCTGTTTGGGTGTTTTGTTGTAGCTTTCCAGAACGAATCGGATGTGGTCCCGCAGGACGAATCTTCGATAGGCATCTTCAAAGGAAGTGAGAACGCCTGAAGCGAACCAGTAACTCGCAGGATAGAACGCATGGAGGCGATCGTTGGACACGGGTGGAGTGAGCCGCAGCAATCCACAACTCTGGCAGCGAACCACCTGAAAGCGCTCATCCGTAGTCTTGTAGAGCAGATCGGTTGAGGCAAAAAGCGCATCGAACAAGGGGTCGCCGCAAGCGGGGCAGCGGGCGCGCTGGTCCTGGAACGTCCAGGCGGGAGTTTCGGTTGAGACTGATTGCAGGGCGGAAACCGCCATCCTTCGCTTTAGCGTAACGCACGCCGCGCCTTGAGATGGTTCCTCAAAACGCGATAGCAGAGAAGTGCAAAGCCACATGCGGTCAGGAAGACCGTTCGAGGCTCGGGCGTTTGCACCGCGGAATTCAAAGGGTGGGTTGGGGTCATAAGAGGCGAAGCAGGTCCGGTCAGGATTTGCCATTCGGTTCGCCGCGCAAGCTGGTGGGAGCCCACGGCCGAACTGGTGTTGGCTCCGTTCCCCGTTGAAGCGGCAATTACGGGCAATTCCTCTTCCGATTGCAGAGGCGCGTAATTTCGCAGAGGGACAGCGGGGAAAAACAAATCGGGATGTGCGGAGAGCGCGGGCATGGTCTCCAACGGCGCGGCACCGTCCATGACCAAGGTTGTGCCCTTGCCTGCGACACCGAAAGAGGAAGTTTCATTCGTCGCCAATGAAGGAGACTTGCCTGAACCTGTGTCACGCGACGGATTTCGCTCCGTTGCGCCATCCTTGCTGTTCCGAGCGGTATTGGGACTACCTGACCCATTCCCAAGCCCGGTTGACCAACCTAGTGACGCCGGCCCGAAGCGGGAGAGAAAATCGCCCGAGGAAGTTGCGATCCCTGCCAATTTTTCTGCCCGTGACGCGCTCTCCTCTGGGACGGCCTGCGACCAATCCCCTGTAGCTTGCGGGGTGTCCGGCGCCTCGGAATTCAGTACATCCGCCGGGGGCTCATGCAAGCCGTTCACGGGCAGTTGCGGCGTGTCCGAAATGCGGTTGCCGCATCTGGTTCGGGCGCTCGAAACACCGTCTGTCAAGATCGTTTCGCCTTTCCGAAGTTGCAGCCGGTTCCTGGACCAATAAATACGATCTGCGATCCTGTAGGAAACGAACACGTTGCGCGATTTCGGAAGTGTCTCCACACGCGCCTGTTCCAGCAGAAACCCTGCATAGTGGGAGGCGGCAATCCGGTCGCGGAGAAGGGCTTGGCGCAATTCCCCACCACTTGCAGCGCCGCCCGGGATTACCGAGTACGGATAAACTTTTCTGGCATTCACCTTTTCCGCTCGAACCGGCCCCAACATCTGCAGGCGGGTCCGCTCCGGCACTGTGAAAAGCACCGCGGCACCCAGGCTGACCAGCACCAACGCTACGGCTTTCCACTTGTGAATTGGCATCTCTGCCACTAATCGGCGGAAATTTTCGAAGACTTTAGGGTTCGCTACAGTAGAGGTTATGAATCAAGCGCCCGCTAACATCTCATTAGAAAAAACTCCGGAATATCGTGAAGGTTATGCCAACAGCGTGCAAATTCGCGTGAATCTTTGGGACTTTTTCCTAATGTTCGGCCAGGTAGCGCAAACGGCGGCGGACCGCGTGAGTATCCAGAACTTTCAGGGCATCTACGTAAGTCCGCAACAGGCGAAAGCACTGCTGAATGTCTTAGGCCAAAACGTGAGCCAGTACGAAGCGGCTTTCGGTGAAATTGTGCTCGAACCGCGCGCGGGCGCAGGGTTGGTGCAGTAGAAGGTGGACCGTCAGACTCGGCGAATCCGGCCGGCGGTCTACTTGTTCTTTTTTGGAATTGTCGCGGCAGTTGTATTTTTGACCCATGCTCCGCTGCTGCGACTGCCGTTTTACTGGGATGAATTAGGTCAATTCGTCCCCGCTTCGCTGGACCTCTTTCAGACCGGCGCTTGGGTACCTTACACCACCGTTCCGAACGTTCATCCGCCGGGAGTGATGGCGTATTTGGCTGCCTTCTGGCACCTTACCGGATACTCCATCGTTTCCACACGCGTTGCAATGTTGCTGCTGGCTTCAGCCGGCGCCCTGTTTACCTTCCTGCTGGCCATTGAGATGGGCAAGACCACACCCGGGTTTCCCGCCTTCACGGCTCTTATGCTTCTGGTGCTCTCCCCTTTGTTCATTGCGCAAAGCATGATGGCGCAACTGGACATGCCCGCCATGGTGTTCAGCGTGTTGGGGCTGCTTCTTTTTTTTCAAAACAGGATGCGAAGCGCAGCGCTGGTTTGTGTTGCCCTGGTGCTGGTGAAAGAAACGGGGCTGGTTCTGCCCGCGCTGTTTGGCGCGGTGCTGCTCTGGGATCGGCGAAGGAAAGAAGCACTCTTGTTCACCGCTCCGCTGCTGCCGCTGGCGGTTTGGCTCGGGGCTCTCCATCACGCAACCGGTCATTGGGGCGGGAACGCGTCATTCGAGCAATACAACCTGATTTACACTCTGCACCCCGTCCGATTTGCCCTCGCGCTGGTGCGGCGATTCTATTACCTGTTCCTCGGAACCGGACACTGGGTGGGTACGGTGGCAATTCTCTATGCCTGGCGCAAGACCCCGTTCTTTCGTTCGCGTCCCTGGGCTGTGGTAGCAATCTTCGCTGGCGTTCATGTACTGCTGATCAGCATTTTCGGAGGAGCGGTTCTAGAACGTTACTTGATGCCGCTGCTGCCCTTGCTCTATATCGCCTTCGCCGTCGCGTTTGCGGCGTTGACTTTGAAATGGCGGCTCATCGGCGTTGGGCTTCTGATGACGATGCTGATCGCGGCAAATTTTCTCAACCCCGTCTATCCATTCCCCTGGGAGAATAATTTGGCCTTCGCACAATTCGTTTCGCTCGATGAGCAAGCCGCGGATTACGTCGAAAATCAGTACGCCAACGCGACGGTCGCGACCATGTTCCCGCTCGCTGGGGCGCTGCGGCGGCCGGAATTCGGTTACGTCTCTCATCCCATCAAAGTGCGTGATGTCGATGACTTCACTTTAAAGAACCTGAGCGCGCTGCGGAACGATGTGCCGGACGCGCTGGTCGTCTACTCCGCCACCTGGGACCCGTTGCACGTCCTGGAGTGGGGCTTCATCCGCCGTGTTCTTGAAAATTACTACGACTACCGCCCGCAAGCGACCGCAGAGGAAATTACTGCGCTCTTGCACATGCACTCGGTGGCGCTGTGGACTGCGGGCGGCCAATGGGTGGAGATTTTCGAATCCGATACCTACCGGCCCCGAACCATTAACGTAAAACTCGGGCCTACGCGTCCGCTATATTGGTCAATTCATGATTCGTACCGTTGCCCTGCTGTTCGCCTCCCTTCCCCTTTTCTGCCAGACAAACTTTGAATACTGGCCCGGCACCTCCTATGACGCTTCCGTTCCCACGCTGCGCAAAGTGGCCGGTTACGATGTAGGCGAACGCATTTCGCCGCACGCCACCATCGTCAAATATTTCGAAGCACTGGCTCAGGCCGAGCCCAAGCGTATGAAGCTTTTCGAATATGGGGAAACCTGGGAGCATCGCAAGCTGATTTACGCAGCCATCGGCTCTGAAGCGAATATCCGGCGGCTTTCGGAGATTAAAGACGGTCTTGCGCAATTAGCCGACCCCCGGAAGACCGCCGATTCAGCTGCTGCGGAGCGCGTCCATTCCCTGCCCGTTGTCGTTTGGCTGGAATATGGCATTCACGGGAATGAGATTTCTTCGCCCGACGCCGCGGTTGAGACTGCCTACCATCTGCTGGCCGCCCGCAACGACAAGATGGTGAACGGGATTCTGGCGAACAGCGTAGTCGTGATCGATCCAATGCAAAACCCCGATGGGCGCGATCGGTTTATTCGAAGCTTCGAAGCGGGCCTGGGTCTGGAGCCGGATCCGAACCCCCTTGCGGCCGAACATACTGAACCATGGCCCAGTGGCAGATTCAATCATTACCTCTTCGATATGAATCGGGACTGGGTGGGAATCACGCAGCCTGAAACCAAGGGCCGCATTGCGGCAATGTTGGCGTGGCATCCGCAGGTTGTGGTGGATCTGCACGAGATGGGGACAGACTCCACTTATTATTTCGCGCCACCCGCCAATCCGTTCAACCCGAACATGACTAAGTGGCAGGCCGATTATCAATACGACATCGGTAAGGGAAATGCGAAGTATTTTGATAAGTTCGGGTTCTCTTACTTTACACGTGATACTTACGACGCCTTTTATCCCGGATACGGGGATAGCTGGCCTGTATACTCGGGCGCGATCGCGATGACGTTTGAAAATGGGTCCACGCGAGGATTAGTGGTGAAGCGGTCCAACGATTCGCTGGTTACCTACCGGCAAACCGTTCGCCGCCATTTCGTCACGTCAATGGCGACGGCGGAAACCTCGTCCATTCATCACGACGACTTACTCAACAATTACTATCAGTATGGGAAAACGGCTGTCGCCGAGGGCTCGACGGGTCCGGTTCGCGAATATATTCTTCCGCTGCGGGGAAACACTTCGGAGGTCGACAAACTGGCACAGGTACTGCTGCGCCAGGGTGTGGAAGTGGACCGCGCGAGTGCCGCATTTACGGCGGAAGGCAAGCCATATCCCGCCGGAAGCTATCTGGTGCCTCTCGCCCAGCCCGCCAAACGCCGGGCTAAGAATTTGTTGGACCTGAATACTTTGATGGACGCTACTTTCATCAAAGCGGAAGATGAACGGCGCAAGCGCCGGCTGCCGAGCCAGATTTATGACGTAACTGCCTGGAGCCTGCCGCTGCAATATAACGTGGAAGCTATCCCCACCGCTACCGGCCCCGCGGTGGGCCGAACCCCGGTGAAGCTGGATGAAGCGCGGCCTGGCCGCATTTCCGGCGAATCAAAAGCCGCAGTGGCCTATCTGATCCCGTGGGGCACCAGCGGCGCCGCGCGTGTGATGGCGGGCGCGCTTCGGGAGGGGCTGCGGGTTTATGGCGCCGATAAAGCGTTTACGCAGGGTGGGCGTGAGTTTCAACCTGGAACCGTTGTTGTCCCAGTATTAGAGAACCCCGAAAAGGTTCACTCCGTAATGGCGAAGCTCGCGGCGGATAACAGCACTGAGATTGTCGGTACGGGAACCAGCTGGGTGGATAGCGGCTACGACTTCGGGGGACGCTATACACCTTTCCTGAAAAAGCCGACGGTGGCGCTGGCTTGGGATCTTCCTACGGTCGCTGCATCCGCGGGGCAGGCGCGGTTCGTACTGGAGCGGCAGTTCGGATATCCGGTCACCCCGATTCGCACGGCGCAACTAGGAAGCGCGGAATTGGATCAGATTCAAGTAATCATTCTGCCGGAGGCTTCTGCACAGAGCGGCGGCTACGCGGGGGTGCTTGGCACTGCTGGGATTGCGCGGTTGAAGCAGTGGGTTTCGGACGGGGGAACGCTGATTGGCCTTGGGACCGCAACCCAGTTCTTGGCCGACCCAAAAACTGGATTGTTGCCGGTTCAGCAGGAGTCGCTTCCTGGGGAAGCGGCTGCAAAGCCAGCGGCACCGGGTGCAGAGGTGCCCGCCCGGGTTCCGGGAAAGCTTTTCGAGAAAGACTCCGATTTGAATAAAGCCATTCAGCCCGACAGCGAACTGCCCACCAGCCTGCATGGCGCGCTGGTTCGTTGCAAGGTGGACAGAGAACAATGGATTACCGCGGGCGTGCCTGAGCAGGTTTACACCATGGTGACGGGTCCTGCGATTTACACCCCCATCAAGATTGATCGCGGGGTGAATGCGGTGTCGTTCGCCGGGCCTGATAATTTGCTGGCGGGCGGCTATATTTGGGACGAGTACCGAAAGCAGCTGGCCTATAAGCCGCTCTTGATGGTGGCGAGGAGTGGAAGGGGGTTGGTGATCGCGTTTACGGCGGATCCGAACTACCGCGCAGCGCTGGACGGCATGAATCTGCTGTTCCTGAACGCCGTGTTCCGAGGCCCGGCGCACACCGGCAGATAGCAACCGTTACAATAACGGTTTACCCCGCGGGGCCCTTAGCTCAGTCGGTTAGAGCTGCGGACTCATAATCCGTTGGTCGCAGGTTCGAGTCCTGCAGGGCCCACCACTTTAC